>NZ_FSRM01000001.1:2561678-3202098 GCF_900141745.1 Paraburkholderia phenazinium
AAGTCGAAAAGCGACGACGGCAGCGACCCGGCTATCGAATACTTTCGCAAGGGCTCGGCGGCCAGTCATCTGTCTCCGGACGACTATGCTCCGTTCTACGTGCTGCCGGCGCGTCATCTGCATCTGACGGGCGTCGCACCGGCGATTTCCGAATCGTCGCGCGAACTGGCGTTGTTGCTGGCGCGAGAAATGCGTGCTGCAGGCAAGACGATCTCCTTCGATCCGAACCTGCGGCCGACGCTCTGGGCGTCGCGCGCGGCGATGGTCGAGGGCTTGAACGCGTTGGCTGAACTTGCGGACTGGGTGCTGCCTGGCATCGGCGAAGGTGAGATCCTTACCGGCTATTCGAAGCCGGAAGACATCGCGCGCTTCTATCTGGAGCGGGGTGCGCGCGGCGTCATCATCAAGCTCGGGGCGCGTGGCGCGTACTTCCGCACGGCGGACGAGTCCGGCGTGGTCGAGGCGCAACCGGTCGCCAAGGTGATCGACACGGTCGGCGCGGGCGATGGTTTTGCGGTCGGCGTGATCAGCGCCTTGCTTGAAGGGCGGCCGTTGCCGGAAGCCGTGGCGCGCGGCAACCGGATCGGGGCGCTGGCGATTCAGGTGATTGGCGATTCCGAAGGCTTGCCGACCCGCGCCGAGCTCGACCTGCTCGAACAGGCCGATGCCACGACACCCGGCGCCGCCTTGCTGGACAACGTCTGAATCGCGCCGTCTGCTTGACTGGCTTTGATCTGGAACCTGTACAAGCTTTAAGACATGTAGCACACAACAACAAGATGCCCGGAGACGCTGTTTCACGCGCACGGCACATCCATCCAAACGGGTTAAGGTTGCAACCATGTTGCATGGGACGGGAGACATCCATGACCTCATCGCTTGCGCTTCGCCGCTGGTGGACGATCATGCCGATCGTGTTCATCACGTACAGCCTTGCCTATCTCGACCGCGCGAATTTCGGCTTCGCGTCCGCCGCCGGGATCAACCAGGATCTCGGCATCAGCAAGGGCCTGGCGTCGCTGATCGGCGCGCTGTTCTTCCTCGGCTACTTCTTCTTCCAGGTCCCCGGCGCGATCTACGCGGAGCGCCGCAGCGTCAAAAAGCTGGTGTTCTGGAGCCTGATCCTGTGGGGCACTTGCGCAGCCTTGACCGGGATCGTCAGTAATATCCCCTCGCTGATGGCGATCCGCTTCCTGCTGGGCGTAGTCGAAGCGGCGGTGATGCCGGCCATGCTGATTTTTATCAGCAACTGGTTCACCAAACGCGAGCGCTCGCGGGCCAACACCTTCCTGATTCTCGGCAATCCGGTGACGGTGCTGTGGATGTCGGTCGTGTCCGGCTATCTGGTGCATTCGTTCGGCTGGCGCCCGATGTTCATCGCGGAAGGCGCGCCGGCCATCGTCTGGGCCGTGTGCTGGTGGTTTATCGTCGAGGACAAGCCGGCTCAGGTGTCGTGGCTCACGCAGCAGCAAAAGGACGAGCTTGCCGAGACCCTGCGCGCCGAACAGGCCGCGATCAAACCGGTGCGCAACTATGGCGAAGCGTTCCGCTCGTCCGCAGTGATCAAGCTATCCACACAGTATTTCTGCTGGAGCATCGGCGTGTACGGTTTCGTGCTGTGGCTGCCGTCCATTCTGAAAAACGGTTCGACGCTCGGTATGGTGGAAACCGGCTGGCTGACGGCGCTTCCCTATCTCGCGGCGACCATCGCCATGCTCGCTGCATCGTGGGCATCGGATAAACTGGGCCGTCGCAAGCAGTTCGTATGGCCGTTTCTGTTAATCGGCGCGGTGGCGTTCGCGACCTCGTACGCGATCGGCTCGACGCACTTCTGGATCTCGTATGCTTTGCTGGTCGTCGCCGGCGCAGCCATGTATGCGCCGTATGGACCGTTCTTCGCGATCGTGCCGGAACTGCTGCCGAAGAATGTCGCCGGCGGCGCGATGGCGCTGATCAACGGCATGGGGGCGCTAGGGTCGTTCGTCGGCTCGTACGTGGTCGGTTATCTGAACGGTGCGACCGGTACGCCCGCGGCATCGTATGCATTCATGAGTGCGGCGCTCGTCGCCGCAACCATTTTGACATTGACGGTGAAGCCACAACCGTCTGCCTCTCCCAAACTCGTCGCCAATCCATTGCAAGGAAAATAAGCTGATGAAGAAGATCATTGCCTACAAGCCGTTGCCCGACGACGTACTCGCGTATCTGCGCCAACATGTCGAGGTCGTGCAGGTCGATGGCGCGCAGCATGATGCGTTCGTCGCAGCGCTCAAGGACGCGGACGGCGCGATCGGTGCCAGCGTGAAGATCACGCCGGCCATGATCGAAGGCGCGACGAAGCTCAAGGCGCTGTCGACCATCTCGGTTGGATTCGATGCTTTCGATGTCGCCGATCTCACGCAACGCGGTATCGTGCTCGCACACACGCCGGATGCATTGACCGAATCGACTGCAGACACGGTGTTCTCGTTGATTCTGGCGACCGCTCGCCGGGTCGTCGAGCTTGCCGACTGGGTGAAGGCCGGCCAATGGAAGACGGGTGTCGGACCCGCGCAATACGGCGTCGAGGTTCAAGGCAAGACGCTCGGCATCGTCGGCCTCGGACGGATAGGCGGCGCCGTGGCGCGCCGCGCGGCGCTCGGCTTCAACATGCCGGTGCTGTACACCAACCGCAACCCGAACCCGCAAGCCGAAGAGGCTTACGGCGCACGCCGTGTCGAACTGTCCGAGCTGCTGGCGACTTCCGATTTCGTGTGCCTCCAGGTGCCGCTCACTCCGGAGACGCAACATCTGATTGGCGCGGCCGAACTGCGCGCGATGAAGAAGAGCGCGATCCTCATCAACGCTTCACGCGGCGCGACCGTCGACGAAGCCGCGCTGATCGAGGCGCTGCGGGCCGGCACAATCCACGGCGCGGGACTCGACGTGTTCGAAACCGAGCCGCTCTCCGCCGATTCGCCGCTGCTGTCGATGCCCAACGTGGTGGCGCTGCCGCACATCGGTTCGGCGACCCACGAGACGCGTCACGCAATGGCGTTGAACGCCGCCGAGAACCTCGTCGCCGCGCTCGACGGCACGTTGACGCGCAACGTCGTGAACCGCGACGTCCTGCGCAAGTGAGCGCATCTTGAGCAGCCCGCACACCATTGCACCGCGCCGCGCCACCATCAGCGACGTGGCCCGCGAGGCCGGCACCGGCAAGACCAGCATCTCGCGCTATCTGAACGGCGAGCTGAGCGTGCTGTCGCCGGAGTTGCGCGCGCGGATCGAAGCCGCGATCGAGCGGCTCGACTATCAGCCCAACCAGATGGCGCGCGGTTTGAAGCGCGGTCGCAACCGGCTGATCGGCATGCTGATCGCGGACCTTACCAATCCGTATTCGGTGGAGGTGTTGCAGGGCGTCGAGGCCGCGTGCCATGCGCTCGGCTACATGCCGTTGATCTGCCATGCTGCCAACGAAGTAGAAATGGAGCGGCGCTATCTGCAACTGCTCACCACGTATCGCGTGGAGGGCGTGATCGTCAATGCGCTTGGGGTGCGTGACGAAACTCTCCGGCCGGTCGGCGACGGCGGGATTCCCGCGGTGCTGGTCGACCGCATGGTAGACGGTCTCGTTGCCGATCTGGTCGGGCTCGACAATACGGCGGCGGTGCAACTGGGCACGCGTCATCTGCTCGAGCGCGGTTTCGACGATATCTGGTTCGTCGTGCAACCGTTTGAGCGCATCAGTTCGCGGCGCTTGCGCGAGGAGGCGTTTCGCGCGGCGATAGACGCTCAGTCGCGGGCCCGAGGCCAGACCGTTGTGCTGGAGCTCGGCGATGCGGCAGCGGTGGAGGGCGCGCTGGCCGAACTGGACAAAGAACTGGACCGTGCGCTGGCTGATGCGCCAGATCGCGCCACTTGGGCAACTCACGTCACTCAAGCCGCGGCCGCACCGGCGCCTCGCATTGCCCTGTTCGCCGCCAACGGCCCGGTCGCGCTCTGTCTCGCCCGTCATCTGAATGCACGCTACGGCATGCGCTGGCAGGAGCGCATTGCGCTGCTATCCATCGACGACCCCGAATGGGCCGAATTCGCCGGCATTACGGCGATCCGTCAGCCGACCTATCAGATCGGCTATCGTGCGGTGGAGTTTCTCCATGAACGCATCGACGGCGTGCAGACGGCCGTGCGCGACTGCCTGCTGCCAGGCGAATTGATCGTGCGCGAGTCAACTTCGCGCTGATCTGCGATCATTCGGGCTGCGGCGCGCAGCGGGTGCGCGCCGGTCATCGTAAGGAAACCCATGGTTGTTGCACCGCTCACGCTTACCTGTCTCGTACTTTCGACGCTGTTCGCCGCCGCTTTACCGATTGTCCTGTACCGCCGCCTGCGCGTACCGCTTGGGCTGAACGCCCGCGACGCGATCGCTGGCATTGCCGTGTTCGCGCTGTTCGCCAGCGTGATCGAGCGTGCGCTGAATGGCTATGTGCTGCATCAGAATGCAGCCGTCGCCGCCTGGCTATCCCATCCGCTCACGTTCGTGATCTATGGCGCGCTGGCCGCAGGCGTCTGCGAGGAAGTGGGGCGGTTCATCGCCATGAAGATGATGTGGCAGCGGGCCGTGGCTGCCAAGGCTGCCGCTGCGCCGAATTCACTCGCGAATTCGGCGAGCGAAGCGTCCGTTGCCAATGCGGCGGTTAGCAGTTCGACCACCTCCCGGCCTTCCGTGTCGGCCCGCGTGTCGATGCGCAAGAAGACCGTCGTGCCGCCCTCGACCGGCGATAGCACAGCGCTCGGTTACGGCATCGGACATGGCGGCGCCGAAGCGTGGATAGTCGGCGTGCTGGTGCAGATACAGTGGATCGTTTTCGCGGTGGTGGCGAACCGCGGCGAGCTCGACAGCTATCTGGGCAGTCTGCCGGACGAATCGCTGATGCGCATCCAGATGGTTCTCGCCAGTCTGTCGCCGCTGACGGCGGGGGTTTTTCTGCTCGAACGGGTGGCAGCGCTGGTGCTTCAGATCGGCCTGTCGGTGTTGATGTGGCGCGGTGTGCGAGCCGGCTGGTACGCGATCCTGCCGCTGGCCATCGTCGCACACGCGTTGGTCGGCTTGCCTGCTGCGTTGTTCCAGGTGGGAGTCATTCCGCTTTACGCCGTGGATGGCCTGTATGCGCTGCTGGCGATCATCGTGGCGGTTGTGCTGGTCAAAATGTTCCAGCGTACGGCACGTACTGCCTGAACTCTTACGGCAACTTTCTGGCGAATTCCTAACCTTCGGTCTGCAAACATGGAAGCCTACCAATACGTCTGCACGAGCCCCGACATGGAAGAACTGGCGCGCGTCATCAGCGACCTGTTTCCCGAGCAGACGCAGTTCATCGAACGTCCGGCCGAGGATGGCACGCCGACCCTCGCGGTCCACTGGGTCGCGATGCGCTTTGGCGCAGCGGCGCGCCGCATTACGGTGAGCGTGGTGATGTCGCCCGCGGTGCTGGCGCGCTATCGGGCCATGCCGGTGCGCCAGCGCGGACGCAGTTTTGCGGTGTTGCGCGCTTATGTCGAAGCGACCATCGGCTCGCTTGAAGAACAGTATGCAAACGGCGAGGCCGTGCCGCGCGAGGTAACGATCGAACTGGATGAACAGTTCGCGTGATGGGGCGAGCGGGCGGCCAGCTCGCGCGGCCTACTCGGCCAACCGATACACCTTGGCAAAGCGTGCCGCCTGCACGACGCCGTAGTCGCCCGGCGAGTATTGCATAACCCAGTCGCCGGCCGTGCCGCGCAGCACATCGCCGCCGGCCGCGGAACGCGCCAGCGTAAACGGCCCGGTCATCTGCCGGGCCAGCACGACGGCGGGGCGATTGCGGTACGCACCCGGTTCGCCGTGAGCGAGCGAAGCCTCGGCGGGCAGATATTTCGCATCGAAACGATCGCGTGACACCACCCAGCGGTCGCCGGTCGAACCGGTGATCAGCGCATCGCCGCGCACATAGCGGTTCGGGCCTTCGAGGCTCATCAGTTCGCCATCGCCCGCGGCAAATTCGACGGAGACGGTTTCGTCCTTGACGACACGTTGAGCGGCCGCATCGGAGCGCAGGTCGAGGTTCTTGAGTTCGATCATGAAGCAGGTTGCCAAAAAGGTAAGACGCTGGATGACAGCGGTTAAAGCCGTGTGCGGACCGCCGGGCCTGGCTTGCTGCAGGTCGCACATCGCGCTCACGTACGGCTCGAAAGCCCGCTTGTGGCGAGCGCAAAGCCGAATGATGCCAGAAGCATAAAACAGAAAGCCTGCCGTTCAGGGCAGGCTTTCTCTGGACCGCTACAGCGAAGCTTTACTTATGCTTCTTGCCGCCGCCCGGCGATTGATGGAAAGTCTGATCCGCCAGTTTCTTCTGATCCGGCGAGAGGCTGTTGTACAGCGGTTCGAACGCGTCGACCAGCTTCTTCATGCCGTCGGCGTGTGCCTGAGCGATTGCCGCGTATTGCTTCATGTCGTCGATAGCCGACTGGGCGCCCGCCTGCTGACGCTGCTTGAACAGATCACCCATGGTTTGCGCGTTGCTGCGCATTACATCGGCAAACGCGCTCCACTGCGGGTCCTGCGCTGGCGTGATCTTGAGCTGCGAGTGCAGGTACGCGATGCGATCTTCGACGTTGCGCTCGTGCTTGCCCGCTGATGCGGCCGCCGCGGCAGGTGCCGAGGCCGGTGCTGCGGTCTGTGCGAAGGCGCCGCTCATGGCGAGCGCGGAAGCCAGGATTACCAGTGCTTTTTTCATCGAAACTCCTGATGTTCGTTCGTATTCGGTTACAGCGCGGACAGTGCGCGGACGAGGCGCGGGTCAAGCATAGGGCGTCTTGATGATGAGCCGGTCGGAATGCCCGCTTTGCCAAGCTCGCTATTAGTATCACGATATCCCTACAATGCGACTACGTTGCGACAAACGCTTACAACCGAAACCAACAGGAAATAGCGGGTGGACAAATTCGTCAGCATGGAGATCTTCGTGGCCGTGGTCGAGGCGGGCAGCCTGACGGCGGCAGCCGAGCGTTACGAGATTTCGTCGGCGATGGTCGGCAAGCATATCCGCTCGCTCGAGACACGGCTGGCCGCCCGGCTTCTCACGCGGACCACACGTCGTCAAAGTCTGACGGAGATTGGTCGTCAATATTACGAGCAGTGTCGGCGCATTCTCGCGGATGTGAAGGATGCCGAGTCGCTCGCCGAGGCCATGACGGCGACGCCGCGCGGCGTCCTGAAGGTCACGGTGCCGCTCACTTACGGCGTGGAAGTGTTCGCGCCGGCGATGACCGACTATCTCACGTCATGGCCCGACGTCAGTCTCGAACTCGACCTGTCGAACCGGCTGACTGACCTCGTTGAAGAGAGTTTCGATGCCGCGGTGCGGATTGGGCCTCTAGCGGATTCGAGCTTTGTGGCGCGGCCATTGAAGCCTTACCGGATGCGGGCGTGCGCCTCGCCGGAGTATCTCGCGCGGGCGGGCACGCCGCGCACGCCGGCCGATCTCGCCCAGCACGAATGTCTTGGTTTTCTGGACTGGGGACGCGACGGCGCATGGCGCTGGAATGGGGAGGCGGAGGGCGAGAATCCGTTGCGAGCGGGAAGGTTTCGCGCCAACAACGGCCAGGCGCTCAAGGTGGCGGCGTTGCGCGGCTTCGGTCTGGTATTGCAGCCGGAAGTGCTGCTGGCGAAGGAGATTGCCAGCGGCGAACTGGTTTCGGTGCTCGAAGATTATTTGCCGCCGGGCATGCCTGTGCATCTGATTTATCCGCGTGACCGGCGCGCGACACCGAAGCTGACGAGCTTTATTGATTTTGTGATGGAACGGTTGGGCTTGTAAGCGGTGATAATCCGCTGCATGCCATTCAACGCTTTTAAACAAGACTGCCATTAATGAGACCTCCGCGCCTCGACCAACTCGACGACCTCGACCGTAATCTCGTTGCGCTGCTGCAGGCCAACGCACGCGAAAGCGTCGCGGACCTCGCGCGCCAGCTCGGCGTGGCGCGCACCACCGTGATCGCGCGGATTGCGCGGCTCGAACGCACCAACGTGATTGCGGGCTATAGCGTGCGGCTTGGCCAGGATGTACTCGACGCGAGCATTTACGCGTATGTAGGCATCATCATCGCGCCCAGGCATGGGCCGGATGTGCAGAAGCGGCTCGGCAAGATGCCGGAGGTGCAGCTGCTGTGCGCGGTGAGCGGCGAGTTCGATTATGTGGCGTGGCTGCGCGCGGATTCGCCGGACAGGCTCAACGATCTGCTCGATCAGATCGGCGCGCTCGAAGGTGTCGAGCGCACGACGACGTCGATCATTCTGGCGCGCAAGATCGATCGCGGGATGATTGGCGGGTGAGTCAGAGCGGCGCGTTTACACCGTTTTTACGTATTCTGGTCAATTTGACGTATTCAATCGTCAATTCGTCGAAATAGCTGGTCATAGCGCAGCACTTTGAGTCTATAAACTGTTTTTGCTTCTCCCTAAACTGTGTCGCAAGGGTTCAGCCCGCCGGGCGCAACGCCAGGCGCGGCGCACTTTCGAAGCTGGTAACAGCATACACAGAACAAGGAGAAGCGCATGAAAGTTGCCATCGTTGGCGCGGGTTTGATCGGCCACACCATTGCCCATATGCTGCGTGAAACCGGCGACTACGAAGTCGTCGCGTTCGACCGCGATCAGCAGGCGCTCGACAAGCTCGCCGAGCAGGGTATCCCGACCCGTCGTGTCGATTCGGCCGACGCCGCAGCACTGCGCGCCGCCGTGCAAGGCTTCGACGCGCTGATCAACGCACTGCCGTACTACCTCGCCGTAAACGTTGCCACTGCCGCTAAGGGTGCCGGCGTCCATTACTTCGATCTGACCGAAGACGTGCGCGCCACCACCGCGATCCGCGCGATCGCCGACGAGTCCGACCACGCCTTCATGCCGCAATGCGGCCTCGCCCCTGGTTTTATCGGCATCGCCGCGCATGAACTGGCGAACCGCTTCACGGAAATTCGCGACGTCAAGATGCGCGTCGGTGCGCTGCCGGAATTCCCGACCAATGCGTTGAAGTACAACCTGACGTGGAGCGTGGACGGTCTGATCAACGAGTACTGCCAGCCGTGCGAAGCGATCCGCGACAGCCGCACGCAATGGGTGCAGCCGCTCGAAGGCCTCGAGCACTTCTCGCTCGACGGCACCGAATACGAAGCCTTCAATACGTCCGGCGGTCTCGGTACGTTGTGCGAAACGCTGGCCGGCCGCGTGGAAATGCTCGACTACAAGTCGGTCCGCTATCCGGGTCACCGCGAACTGATGAAGTTCCTGCTCGAAGACCTGCGCCTCGCAAGCGACCGCGACACGCTGAAGTCGATCATGCGCCGTTCGGTGCCGTCGACGGCACAAGACGTCGTGCTGGTCTTCATCACGGTGACAGGCATGCGAAATGGTCAACTGGTCGAAGAAGTGTTCACGCGCAAGATCTTCGCGAAGACGGTCTGCGGCGTGCCGATGAGCGCGATCCAGATCACCACGGCGGGCGCGATGTGCGCAGTGCTTGATCTGTTCCGCGAAAAGAAGCTGCCGCAAAGCGGGTTTGTGCGTCAGGAGCAGGTGTCGCTGCGCGACTTCCTGTCTAACCGCTTTGGTCAACTGTACGAAGGGCAGTCGCTCGACGCAACGGCGACGGTTTGAGGCGGAAAGGTCATAGGCCATCCGAGGGCCGTGAGCAGTAGAGGCAGTAGATAGCAAGCTCAGGATGCAAAGGCCGCACAGAAGGCCGGTGAGGGCGCCCCCAGTTCACCTGGGGGCGCCCTCCTTTTTCATTAGTTCCATCTGCGCTTGAATGAGGTGACGTGCGGTGCTATCCGCGCAGAATCCGTTCGATCAGCGCGTCGTAATCCGCTACGCCTGGCGCGGTAGCATCAAACATCAGCAGGCCCACGCAACTCTCGCCACTCGGGATGAAACGGCGTTGCCGGTATTCGTCCCAATGCGCGAGTTTGTAGGCATCGTTCGGATCGCCGCGCTCGAGGATTCGCTGACGCGCGGTCTCTTCCTCCGTGTGCACCCAGACCACGCGAATCTCGACATCCTCCCCAACTCCGAGCCAGGCGCGATCGAACAGTTTGCGCTCGCGAATTTCGCGTGACAGCGGAGCGATGACGAGTGCGCTGATGCCGAGTTCGAGATTGTCCCGCGCGGTGTCGATCAATCCGCGGTATTCCGGGTCGCGCAAATGTTGCAGGAAGAGGGGGCTGTCGCGGTCGTTGGGGTCCTGGGTGAGCAGGCTCATTGCGGCAGAACTATAGACGCCGTATAGCGTGTCTTTGTCCAGCAGGCAGAAGGCGCTGCCAGCCGCGCGCATCAACGGTGCGATCAGGCGTCTGGCAAGTGTCGTCTTGCCGGTGCCCGCATGTCCGCAGATGAAAACCAGATACGCCACTAACGCTTGTCCGTGGTCGAGGTGTCGGCGGGCGCGGCAAGCGGGTCGCCTGGCACTGCGTCGCGGCTGAACGTGTCGTTGGCTTCGAGCCACATTACGTTGATGATCCCAAAGCCCAGCGCCACGCCGATACCGAGAATCCAGCTGAAATACCACATTGCAGTCTCCTTGTTCGAGATCCCGGACGGGTGGGGTTCGTGTGGCGATAAATCACCCGTATGGCACGATCATGAACAAGAAGCGGATGGCGCGCAAGAGGGCGCGAGATCGGCCGTTCGGCCAGGCTGGCGGAATGGCGGCACGTTGTTATGATGAGGAAACAACGGCATTCACCACACGCCACAGCGACAAAAAAAGGGGAGACGCATCATGTCAAAGCACCCGCTGGTCACCTGGCGAGCCACAGGTCTTGCCTTGATGCTTGTGACCTTGCTCGCCGCATGCGCCTCCGAACCCGCCGAGCCCGTGGCCTTCAAACCGGTCCCCGCATCCCGCATCGTCAAATCTGGCTACACCGAGGCCACCCAGGGTCTTGTCGCAGTCGACGTACGGCGCGAGCGCTCGCGCGACCTCGTCGTGCGCTTTCGCGATGCTCTCGTCTACGTGGACGGCGAGCAGGTCACCGACCTGCTGAACGGCGAGCATGTCGTCTTCTATCTGAGCCCCGGCGTCCACAAGATTGCCGTGTCGACCCAGTTCGATCCGGTCGTCGAACTGCGCTTCATCGTGACCGCGGATACCCGCTACACCAACCGCGCCTCGGTCACCTTCGACGCCGACCACCGCATCGGGCTGCGCCGGGTCGCGCAATAACCCTACCAATGACCCTACGATAGCTCCACGCCGCGGTGACAACTCGCTTACATGCGTGAGCGCCAAAACGGCTAACATGGCGGCTGCCAATCACCCATTCAGTCGCGCAGGTTTGCCACTTTCCTTGTGAAGCGCCGCGTCGGCGCCGCAGCCTGCCGCTGTTCTCAAGGTAATCGACATCATGCTGATCAATTGCGCGGCCTACCAGGATGGCCGCAAGCTCGCCGATATTCCGATTGAAGACATCAGCGACTATGTCGCGCGGCCCGAATGCTTCGTCTGGGTTGCCCTCAAAGACGCCTCCCCCGACGAACTTGCCGTGATGAAAGAGGAGTTCGGCCTGCACGATCTCGCAATCGAGGATGCCTTGCTGGGTCATCAGCGTCCGAAAATCGAGGAGTACGGCGAGTCGCTCTTCGCCGTCATGCACACGGTGGAGATGGATGACGACCATGAGCTGTTGATCGGCGAGGTCGATGTATTCGTGGGATCGAATTACGTGCTGTCGGTGCGCAACCGGACCCGCTTCGGTTTTAGCGACGTCCGCGCGCGTTGCGAGCGCGAACCGGAGCTGCTCCGGGAAGGCTCCGGTTTCGTGCTGTACGCGCTGGCCGACGATATCGTCGACCGCTATTTCCCGATTCTCGAGGAACTCGGCGCCGAAATCGAAGAGGTCGAAGACCGGATCTTCGAAAAGAACGACGTCGCCGCGTCGCGCGCGATCATCGCGGATCTGTATTCGCTCAAACGCCGTCTCGTGAGTCTGCAGCATCATGTGGCGCCGTTGCAGGAAGCCATCAGCAAACTGGCCGGCGGCCGCGTTCCGCAGATATGCTCGGGAATGGAGGCGTACTTTCGCGACATCTACGACCATCTCGAGCGGACCGTGAGGATCGTCGACGGGCGCCGCGAGATGGTCGTGACCGCGATCCAGGTGAATCTCGGCATGATCTCGCTCGCCGAGAGCGAGATCACCAAGCGTCTCGGCTCCTTCGCCGCCCTGTTCGCGGTGCCCACGATGATTGCCGGCATTTACGGCATGAACTTCCAGAGCATCCCGGAGTTGCATTACAAGTACGGTTATCCAATCTGCATCGCCGTGATGTTCACCGTCGACATGTTCCTGTGGTGGCGCTTCCGCAAGGCTGGCTGGCTTTAACGTCGAGCGGTGTGCCGGAGCGTGCCGCTAACGCTTGCATCGCATGCAATATCAGTCCAGCATAGACGACCCACCGCCCGCAGAATGTGGGCGATGGGTCACCAGCACGCGTGGACTGAGCGGGAAACTCATGCGAAACCAGACTCTGAAGACCTCCCCGGATGCGATGCGCGGCGGATGTTTAGTTTTAGTCATTGCGACAACGACGGCACAACTTTGCGGCGCAATACCGCAATCCGTTGACACCATACGGCAACTCCGCTGAAAATGAGCCTCGCAAACGTTTGCGTGTAGCTAAAAACGCGGCTCGTCGCGAGCCCATAAATCCTGGAGATTTGCATGAATCAACGCATTCGCCGCCGCGTCCTGGCGGCCGCTGTCGTTCTGACCGCTTCCGTTGCGCTGCCTTTTTCGTCTGCTCATGCGCAGGCTGCCACGAAGCCCAAAGTGGCGCTCGTCATGAAATCGCTCGCCAATGAGTTCTTCCTCACCATGGAAAACGGCGCGAAAGACTATCAGAAGCACAATCCTGGCGAATTCGATCTGATCACCAACGGGATCAAGAACGAAACGGATACGGCAGCACAGATCCAGATCGTCGAGCAGATGATCGTGTCGAAGGTCGATGCGATCGTGCTGGCGCCGGCCGATTCGAAGGCGCTGGTGCCGGTGGTCAAGAAGGCGGTAGACGCGGGCATCATCGTGGTGAATATCGACAACCGGCTCGACCCGGACGTGCTCGAGTCGAAGGATCTGAATGTGCCGTTCGTCGGTCCCGACAACGCCAAAGGCGCGCAGAAGGTCGGCGACTATCTGGCGCAGAAGCTGAAGTCTGGAGATGAAGTCGGCATCGTCGAAGGCGTTTCGACCACTACCAACGCGCAGCAGCGCACCGCGGGCTTCAAGGCCGCGATGCAGAAGGTGGGCGCGAAGATCGACTCGGTGCAGTCCGGCGAGTGGGAAATCGACAAGGGCAACGCGGTGGCGTCGGCCATGCTCAATGAGTATCCGAACATCAAGGCACTGCTGTGCGGTAACGACAACATGGCGATCGGCGCGGTCTCGGCCGTGCGCGCGGCCGGCAAGCAGGGCAAGGTGTACGTGGTCGGCTACGACGATATCGATGCCATCAGGCCAATGTTGAAGGATGGCCGTGTGCTTGCCACCGCCGATCAGTACGCGGCCAAGCAGGCCGTGTTCGGCATCGACACCGCGCTCAAGGCCTTGAGCGAGCACAAGAAGCAATCCGAATTGTCCGGGGTGGTTGAGACGCCGGTCGATCTGGTGACGAAGTAAGCCGTCAGCAGGAGCGGCTCAGCAGGCAGTGCGCCGCGATTCGGCGCGAGTCCGCCGGACAGTTCGGACGCTGGTTTACATCAATTCAATAAACGCTCAAGAAAGCCGCGCCGCCGCCGTTATTCCAGAGATAAGCGTCATGTCGGCGGTCGCGGCGGGTCGGGGACGTTGGCCAGTCCAGCGCAGTACCTGCCTTGAGCCGGCATGACACGTGGTTGCCCAACGCGGGCTCCAGCCGGCTGTTGTCGTCTGAAGTCCCGTCAGGCAACCCCGGAACCAGGATCGCGATGGAATTGACTGCCCACGATGCACTGCCCGCCGTACTGTCTGTGACGGGAACCGGCAAGACCTACGCCGAGCCCGTACTCGCCGATGTTGCACTCACACTGCACGCCGGCGAGGCATTGGCGCTTACGGGCGAAAACGGCGCAGGTAAGAGCACGTCGTCGACGATCATCGGCGGCCTCGTGCTGCCGGCCACGGGCTCGATGCGCCTCGCCGGCACGCCGGCACGCCGTATGCGTCCGCGAAGCGCACTGAAGCCGAAGCTCTGGGCGTGCGCAAGATCGGCGCGCCGTTGCTCAAAGTGGACGGGCTCACGCGCGGCAAGGCGGCAGGGAGTGTGTCATGACGAATCGACCGGCACCTCCGGGCGGCAACCAGGGCGGCGCGTCAGGCACGTCGGCAAAGCCTCCCGTGGCCGACGGGTCCGCCCCGCTCGCGAGCGGCAAGCCGGCGGGCACGCGTCTCGGTTTTTCGAATTACCTGGGGCTGGCGGGCGCCTTGCTGGCGATGATCGTGCTGTTTTCGGTGCTCAGTTCGCACTTTCTGACGTACGACACGTTCAGCACGATCGCCAACCAGATTCCGGACCTGGTGGTGATGGCGGTCGGCATGACGTTCGTGCTGATCATCGCCGGCATCGACCTGTCGGTCGGCTCGGTGCTGGCGCTGGGCGCCTCGGTGGTGAGCGTGGTGGCGCTGAAATGGCACTGGCCGCCTTTGGCGGCAGCCTTGCTCGGCGTGGCGGCCGCGGCGCTGACCGGTACGTTGACGGGTGCGATAACCGTGGGCTGGCGGATTCCGTCGTTCATCGTTTCGCTGGGTGTGCTCGAAGCGGCACGCGGTGTCGCTTACCAGATGACGAACTCGCGCACCGCCTATATCGGCGACGCCTTCGACGTGCTGTCCAACCCGATCGCGTTCGGCATTTCGCCGGCCTTCCTGATTGCGGTGGCGGTGATGGTGATCGCGCATCTGGTGCTTACGCGCACGGTGTTCGGCCGCTATCTGGTGGGCATCGGTACGAATGAGGAAGCAGTCAGGCTGGCGGGCGTCAATCCGCGCCCTTACAAGGTCATCGTGTTTGCGCTGATGGGCGCGTTGTCGGGACTCGCGGCGCTGTTCCAGATTTCCCGGCTCGAAGCCGCCGATCCGAATGCGGGCGACGGCATCGAGCTGCAGGTGATCGCGGCGGTTGTGATTGGCGGTACGAGCCTGATGGGTGGGCGGGGTTCGGTGATCAGCACATTCTTCGGTGTGTTGATCATCTCGGTGCTGGCGGCGGGGCTTGCGCAGATCGGCGCGAACGAGCCGACCAAACGCATCATCACCGGCGCGGTGATCGTCGTGGCGGTTGTGCTGGATACGTATCGGAGCCGGCGCAAGCGTGCCTAGGGTTGGTGAGCGCAGCAGGTTGATCGGTTATTGAGGCAAACGCCCGGCGCGGTGCAGGTCGCACGGCCGGCGGGAAAAACAGGCAGGAGAGCAACAGGTTATGGCGACCATCAAGGATGTAGCGGCCGTGGCAGGCGTGTCGTTCACGACGGTTTCACACGTCGTGAACAACTCGCGTCCCGTGTCGGCCGATGTGCGCGCAAAAGTCGAACATGCGATCCGGCAACTCCACTATGTGCCCTCGGCAGTCGCCCGGTCACTGAAGGCGCGCGCCACTGCGACGATCGGTCTGGTGGTGCCCAACAGCACGAATCCCTACTTCGCGGAACTGGCGCGCGGCATCGAAGACGGTTGTTCGCGCAACGGCTACTGCGTGTTCTTCTGCAACTCGGACGACGATCCCGCCAAGCAGCGTAACTATTTGCGGGTGCTGCAGGAAAAACGTATCGACGGACTGATCGTGGCCTCGGCCGGCGACGACGCCGTGCTCGCGCAGGCGCTCGCCGATGCGCGCGAGCCCCTGGTGGTGGTGGACCGCAATATCGAGGGCCTTACCGCGGACCTGGTGCAGATCGACCACGAAAAGGGCGCCTATCTGGCGACGCGCCATCTGCTCGAACTCGGGCATGTGAAGATCGGTTGCATCACCGGCCCGGTTGCCACGGCTGTCAGCGCAATGCGCGTGCACGGTTTCATCCGCGCGATGGCCGAACGCGGCATCGACATCGCGCCGGGCGCGATTGTCGAAAGCGATTTTTCGGGCACCGGCGGCTATCGCGCGTCGAGCCAGTTGTTCGACACGGTGCAGCCGACCGCGATTTTCGCCGGCAACGACATGATGGGCATCGGCGCCTTGCGCGCCGCCGCGGAGCGCGGCATCAACGTGCCGCACGATTGCTCGATCATCGGCTTCGACGATATCGAACTGGGCCGCTTCACCTATCCCGCACTCTCGACGGTGGGACAGTCCGTGCGCGCGCTCGGCGAGATGGCGGCGCAAACGCTGATCGAGCGGATTACCGGCACTGCAGCCGGTGCGGAGGATTCTCCGGCACGCCGCAGGGTGTTGGCGCCGCGGCTGATCTTGCGCGAATCGACCGCGGCCTGGGAAGGCGCCGGCGCCGGTGCGGGACGTGACGGTGTGACGGCCTGATGGCTCAGGCCGCGCCGTCGGCCGTCCCTGACATTTTGTAATTCATACAAACCCATCCCGCCAAATTCCTCAGACCATATAAATATTTTAAGTCTGCGGCCCAGGTGCCGTAAACGGAGAGTAGAGCGCCGTTTCCAGAAGGCGCCGGACAGGCGAAGGCGGAATACATGGTGCCGCCGACGCCCCTCATCTTCGTTACGTCACAGGGAACAGGCATGTTGAACAAGGGCATCACCATCAAGGCGCGTATCGGCCTGACGATGGCATTTCTGGCCGCATTGCTGGTGATCATCGGCGTCCTTGGTCTGACAGGCATGAGCCGCGCCAACGACGCCGATCACGAAACTTTCGCTAACCAGATGCCGAGCGCAGTCGATATCGGCAACGCCGAACTTTATGCGGCGCGCGAACGGCTGGCGCTCGACCGGGCCGCCTTCCTGTTCGGAACGCCAGAAGTGGCGGCCACGATAGCGCGGGCGCGGGAGATGCGCACCACGTCCGACGCCTGGTGGAAGAAATATTCCGATCTGCCGCGCGGTGCGGAAGAAGAGCGTGAGGCGCAGGAAGTCTCGGCGAAGCGCGAAACGCTGCATCAGTCAATGGACGCGTTTGCCGCGATCGTGGCGGGGACCGACCAGTCGAAGGTCGTGGCCGGCGCGAAGGACCTGCAAGTCAAATACAACCAGCTTGCCGTCGCCGACGACGCCCTGCGCAAGCTGCAGTTCACCCAGGCCCAGCAAGGCTTCGACGCCGCCCAGAGCACCTTTGTCATGTTTCGCATCGTCAGCATCGGCGCGGTGATCGCCGGTCTGCTGGCGGCGCTATTTTCGTATCTGACGTTGAGCCGTGCGATCGGCCGCCCGCTTGCCGAGGCACTCGGTCATTTTGACGCGATCGCTGCAGGCGACCTGCGCCGTCCGGTGGTCGTGGCGTCGCGCGATGAAATGGGGCAACTGCTCGAAGGCGTCGCGCGGATGCAGCGCAGCCTTACCGAGACGGTCCGCTCGGTGCGCGGCGGCAGCGAGTCGATCGCGACGGCCACGCGCCAGATCGCCGCGGGCAACCTCGATCTGTCCTCGCGCACGGAGGAACAGGCCTCGGCGCTGCAGGAAACCGCATCGAGCATGGATCAGCTCACCAGCACGGTGAAGCAGAACGCCGATAACGCCCGCCAGGCGAGTTCGCTGGCAGCGAACGCCTCGGAGATCGCCAATAAGGGCAGTGCGGTGGTCGGGCAGGTGGTCGGGACGATGGGCGACATCAACCAGAGCTCGAACAAGATCGCCGACATTATTTCCATCATCGAGGGTATTGCCTTCCAGACCAACATTCTGGCGCTCAACGCCGCGGTCGAGGCTGCCCGCGCCGGCGAGCAGGGGCGTGGCTTTGCGGTGGTGGCGGGCGAGGTGCGCAATCTGGCGCAGCGCTCGTCGGCAGCGGCGAAGGAAATCAAGGAACTGATCGACAACTCCGTGGAGCGCGTGCGTTCGGGCTCGGCGCTGGTCGATCAGGCCGGCCGCACGATGACCGAGATCATTGGCGCGGTGCAGCGCGTCACGGACATCATGGGCGAAATTGCGGCTGCTTCCGAAGAACAGAGCAGCGGTATCGAGCAGGTTGCGCGCGCCGTCACGCAAATGGACGAAGTGACGCAGCAGAACGCGGCGCTGGTGGAGGAGGCGGCTGCGGCGGCTCAATCGCTCGAAGATCAGGCCGGCAAGCTGCGTACTGCCGTCGCTGTGTTCCAGGTTGAAGAGAGCGGTTTCAAGGCGCCAGCAGTCCAGCCGGCGTCGCGCCGGGCCGTGCCGAAGCCGGCGGCGGTCCGGAAGGCGGTTGCAGGCGGCCGGGCACGTGCGTCCGTGGCTGCGCCGGCCCCGGCGATGGCCTCGAGCTCCCCGAAGGCTGCCGTGGCTCTGGCCGCACCCGCGCCTGCGGTTACCTCAACCCCGGCGGCAGCGCGAGCACCGGCGGCAGTCAGAGCGCCTGCGCTGGCTGCAGCCGCCGGTAGCGACAAGGACTGGGAAACGTTCTAAGGGGCAAAGGCCCAGCAAATGGACAGTAAGAGCACGGTTGTGTGCGCAACCGTGCTCTTTTTTCATTGTCAGCGTACTAAGCGACCCGGTTCGACTTGTGTTCCGGTACATTGACGGGCGCGACTGCCTATTCCATTCAATGCGCCAGCCAGAAAGGACCGACATGACGCCACACGACCTCGCGCAACGCCTCGTTCAGGCGCGCAGGCAGCACCGCCTGATCGATGCCCCGCCGCCGGACAGCCTGCCGCCTGACGCGGCCACAGCCTATGCGATCCAGCAGGCCGTGATCGCCGGCCTGGGGCAATCCACCGGCGCCTGGAAAATCGGGGCGAAGGCACCGGGCGGAGCGGCGTCGGGTGCTCCGATTCCCGCCTCGCTCGTGCTCGAGTCGCCCGCCCGCATCGCCCACAGTGGTTTTTTCCGCGTGTTACTGGAACTGGAGATCGCTTTTCGCTTCAGCGAGTCCATCGCGCCGCGCCGCGAGGCCTACGCGCGCGACGAGGTACTCGCGCGGGTCGGCGCAGTGCTGCCGGCCATCGAAATCGTCGATAGCCGCTTTAGCGAGTGGCCGGATATTGCCCCGCTCGCGCAACTGGCCGATGGGCAAAACAATGGCGCGCTCGTGACAGGACATCCCGTGGCGTATCCGGGCTTCGCGCGCACCTTCGATTTCGTCTCGCCCGAGCTGGAACTGACCTTCGACGGCAAGTCGCTGGTGCCGGAAGCGTCCGGCAATCCGGTCGGCGATCCGCGCGAATTGCTGGTGTGGTTCGTCAACCATTGCGCCGCTACGGGCGTCACGATCGAACCGGAATGGACCATTACGACCGGCTCCTATGTCGGCGCCCATCGCGTCGAGCGTGCCGGCCTCGTGCATGGCCACCTGGACGGGCTCGGCGAGGTCGAGATCGAACTGACCTGACGCGTATCGCATCGTTCATTGGCCACCTCGTGGCCGATCCTGTCACATTCCGTGCCGTGCCGGCGCCACCCCAGGGCGCATCCAGGCACTCCCCATCCCCGTATACACCTATGCACGTGGCAACACGCGCCGCCGACATCCAGTTATGTCAGCGGCCGACCATGTAGCCGATGTGGATATTGCATATGGTTGTCGAGGGCTGCACACACAGGTGCAATTCGTTGTGAACGAAAACCGTACCGCGGTGACGAACGGTTGACGTGCTGCATGTAACAGCAATCCGTGCGGTACATTGGCGAGGCAAACTATGTAACACAGCGTGAATCATGTGCACGGAAACGCTACACGGCGCGTTGTGGGGAAAAGTGACCAGATAGCGGGTAGCGCAACGGCAGCAGGAACGCAGACAGATGCAAAGTTTCACACATGCATCACGATGAAATTTGTACGCGTAGACTGCAACAGGTTCGATGCTTTAGTGTTGCGCTCGTGTGTTGGCGGTGTAACGCAGATGTAGTGACGAAGTGCAGGACGCAATGCGCAACATGGCAGTGGAGATGTCTGCAATCCTGGTGGGTGTGGTGGAAGCAGTGGTCGATGCGGTGACCGAAGCGTGGTCGAAGATTGTAGGTGACCGAATCTGCGTTTCCAAGTGAGGATTGTAGGTAGGGCAACACGGCACGATTTTCATCACGTAGTCCGTGAAAAAAAATTTAAAAGGGTTTAGGATGAATTCGAGCGATGTCGTTTCCGATTAGCGCGCCGCGCACGACATCGGTCTAGACTTTGGCGAGGAGGTAGCATGGATATCTACAGCAGTTTCGCGACCCGCTTCGAGAAAACGCGAGAAGATGAGCTCTCGCTCGAGGAGTATCTCGCGCTCTGCAAAGACAATCCCGCCGCGTACGCTACAGCTGGCGAACGCATGTTGACGGCAATCGGAGAACCCGAACAGATCGACACTCGCAACGATCCGCGCACGTCGCGTATCTTCGCGAACAAGGTCATCAAGGTATACCCCGCGTTCCGTGAGTTCTACGGAATGGAAGACGTGATCGAGCAGGTGGTTGCGTACTTCCGGCACTCGGCCCAGGGGCTCGAAGAAAAGAAGCAGATTCTTTATTTGCTTGGCCCGGTTGGCGGCGGCAAGTCGTCGATCGCGGAACGTCTGAAACAACTCATGGAGCGCGTGCCGTTCTATGCAATCAAGGGCTCGCCTGTCAACGAGTCGCCGCTAGGTCTGTTCGACTACGATGAAGACGGTCCGATCCTTGAAGAGCAATACGGTATTCCACGCCGCTATCTGAAGAGCATTCTCAGCCCATGGGCGGTCAAACGGCTGCATGAATATAACGGCGACATCCGCAAGTTCCGCGTCGTGCGCCGTTACCCCTCGATCCTGCGGCAGATCGGTATCGCCAAGACCGAGCCGGGTGACGAAAACAATCAGGATATTTCGTCGCTGGTGGGTAAGGTCGACATCCGCAAGCTCGAGCAATACGCCCAGGACGATGCCGATGCGTACAGCTACTCCGGTGGCCTGTGCCTCGCGAATCAGGGCCTGCTCGAATTCGTGGAAATGTTCAAGGCGCCAATCAAGGTCTTGCACCCGTTGCTGACTGCCACCCAGGAAGGCAACTTCAAGGGCACGGAAGGTTTCGGCGCCATCCCGTTCGACGGTGTGATCCTTGCTCACTCGAACGAGTCGGAATGGAAGGCGTTCCGCAATAACCGCAACAATGAGGCCTTGCTCGACCGGATTTTTGTCGTAAAGGTACCGTATTGCTTGCGCTATGGCGAAGAGATCAAGATCTACGAGAAGCTGATCCGCAACTCGTCGCTCTCGAGCGCGGTGTGCGCGCCCGGCACCCTGAAGATGATGGCGCAGATGTCGGTATTGACGCGCCTGCACGAGCCGGAGAATTCCAGCCTCTTCTCGAAGATGCAGGTCTACGACGGCGAGAATCTGAAGGACACCGATCCGAAGGCCAAGTCGTACCAGGAGTATCGCGACTTCGCCGGCGTGGACGAAGGCATGACGGGTGTGTCGACGCGCTTCGCGTTCAAGATTCTTTCGCGCGTGTTCAACTTCGACACCACTGAAGTCGCAGCGAATCCGGTGCATCTGATGTATGTGCTCGAACAGCAGATCGAGCGCGAGCAGTTCCCACCGGAAACCGAGCAGAAGTACCTGTCCTTCATCAAGGACGTACTGGCCTCGCGCTACGCAGAGTTCATCGGCAAGGAGATTCAGACCGCTTATCTGGAATCGTATTCGGAGTACGGGCAGAACATTTTCGATCGCTATGTGACGTATGCGGACTTCTGGATCCAGGACCAGGAGTTCCGCGATCACGACACCGGCGAGAGTTTCGACCGTGCCTCGCTGAATGCGGAACTGGAGAAGATCGAGAAGCCTGCAGGGATTAGCAATCCGAAGGACTTCCGCAACGAGATCGTCAACTTCGTGCTGCGCGCGCGTGCTGCGAACGCAGGCAAGAATCCGGCGTGGATCAGCTATGAGAAGCTGCGCGTCGTGATCGAGAAGAAGATGTTCTCGAATACGGAGGAACTGTTGCCGGTGATTTCGTTCAATGCAAAAGGGTCGGCAGAGGAACAGCGCAAGCACGAAGACTTCGTCAACCGGATGGTCGCAAAGGGCTATACGCCCAAGCAGGTGCGGCTGTTGTGTGACTGGTATCTGCGCGTGCGCAAGTCATCGTGATCTGCTCATGAAACTTGGCACGTGCCGCCCGCGCAGGGAGACTGCGCGGGCACCTTGCGAGGCGCAGGTTGCATGGACATAACGTTGCTACGCAACGTGCGTCTCGCGCACCCGAAATGAAATAGCGGGAGACCGGATGTGCTTCATCAAATCATCGACCGCAGGTTAGCTGGCAAGAACAAGAGTATTGCAAACCGCGAGCGCTTCTTGCGTCGCGTCAAAGGCTATATCCGTCGTGCCGTCTCGGAAGCGGTGCGCGACCGCAGTATCAAGGATATCCAGAACACCCAGAGCATCACGATTCCACGCAAGGACATTGCCGAACCGTCGTTCCGGCATGGCCCCGGCGGCAAGCGTGAAATGGTGCATCCAGGTAACGCCGACTATATCCGCGGCGACAAGATTCCACGTCCCCAGGGTGGTGGCGGCGGTGGCGGCGGCAATCAGGCCAGCAACGAAGGCGATGGTCAGGACGACTTCGTGTTCGAACTGAGCCGCGAAGAATTCATGCAGTACTTCTTCGACGATCTCGAACTGCCGCGTCTCGTCAAGACCCATCTGCTGGCGGTCCCTACCTGGAAGAGCATTCGCGCAGGCTGGGCGGCGGAAGGCACGCCTAACAACATCGACGTGGTCCGTTCGCTGCGCAGCGCGCTCGGCCGGCGCATCGCGCTGGGCGCACCGCTCGTCAATGAGTTGCACGAGATGGAGCGGCAACTCGAAGAGATGAAGGCTGACCCCGAAGATCGCCGCGACGACATCAAGGCGCTCGAAGAGGAAATCCATCATCTGCGTGGACGCATCTGGCGCATCCCCTTTATCGACCCGTTCGATCTGCGTTACGTGAACCGCGTGAAGCAGCCGCAACCGTCGAGTCAGGCCGTGATGTTCTGCCTGATGGATGTGTCCGGTTCAATGGACGAGCAACGCAAGGATCTTGCGAAGCGCTTCTTCATCCTGCTGTACCTGTTTCTCAAGCGCAATTACGAACGCATCGAAGTGGTGTTCATTCGCCACCACACGCGTGCCGAAGAGGTCGATGAAGATACGTTCTTCCACTCGACGGAAAGCGGCGGCACGGTGGTATCGAGCGCGCTCGAGCTGATGAAGAAGGTCCAGGAGGAGCGTTATTCGCCTACTGAATGGAACATTTACGGCGCGCAGGCGTCCGACGGCGACAACTGGACCGACGATTCGCCCAAGTGTCGTAAGATCCTTTCAGATGACATTCTCGAGAAGGTGCGCTATTTTGCGTATATTCAGGTAACGCCCGAAGAGCAGAACCTGTGGCTCGAATATGCGCAACTCGCGCTGTCGCAGCCGCATATGGCGATGAAGAAGGTCGAAACGGCCGCCGACATCTACCCTGTTTTCCGGGAGTTGTTTGAAAAGCAGGTGGCGTCTTCATGAGCACCAAACATCTGCGGAATGAGGCGCCCGGCGATCCGCCGGCGCGCAAAAAAGGCGTGCCGAAGCAGAAGTCCGGGCATGCCGATGCCACAGTGGCCGAAACGCAGGCTGCTGATGCGGGAGCGGGTCTGGACAACGCTGTAACTGCACGGGGACACACCGGAACGCCCTCAGAGGGGCAAAGGGAAGTCCGTATGAACGTAGCCGATAGACGGCCTCTGCCGTGCCCGTCCGACTGGACCTTCGAACTGATCGAGGAATACGACACCCATATTGCCCGTGTTGCAGAGCAATATGAGCTGGACGTGTACCCGATCCAGCTCGAACTCATCAGCGCTGAACAGATGATGGATGCGTACGCGTCCGTCGGCATGCCGGTGAACTACCGGCACTGGTCGTTCGGCAAACACTTCTTGTCCACCGAAAAAAGCTACCGTCGCGGACAGATGGGGCTGGCTTACGAAATCGTCATCAATTCAAACCCCTGCATCGCGTATCTGATGGAAGAGAACACGATGACGATGCAGGCTCTCGTCATCGCGCACGCGGCCTACGGACATAACTCGTTCTTCAAGGGCAACTATCTGTTCAAGCTGTGGACAGATGCGCACGCGATCATCGATTACCTCGTTTACGCGAAGAATTACATTGCGGAGTGCGAGGAGCGGTTCGGCATGGACCGGGTCGAGGAACTGCTCGACTCCTGCCATGCGCTGCAAAATTACGGCGTGGACCGGTATAAGCGGCCGCAAAAGCTGTCGTTGCAGAAGGAATCGGCGGCGCGGCGCGAACGCGAAGCGTATCTGCAGTCGCAGGTAAACGAGCTGTGGCGCACGCTGCCGAACAGGCAGACGCCGGAGCCGGAGGAAACCGACGACCGCTATCCGCCCGAGCCGCAGGAAAATCTGCTGTATTTCGCGGAGAAAAATGCACCGTTACTCGAGCCGTGGGAGCGCGAGGTCATTCGCATCGTGCGCAAGATCGGCCAGTATTTCTACCCGCAGCGCCAGACTCAGGTAATGAACGAAGGCTGGGCGACGTTCTGGCATTACACGCTGCTCAACACGCTGTACAACCAGGGCAAGCTGGAAGACGGCTTCATGATGGAGTTCCTCCATTCGCACAGCAACGTCGTCTATCAGCCGCCGGTCACGAAGCCGTATTACAGCGGCATTAATCCGTATGCGCTGGGTTTTTCGATGATGAGCGATATTCGCCGCATCTGCGAAAACCCGACCGAAGAGGATCGGCGCTGGTTCCCGGAACTGGCCGGAAGCCCCTGGCTGCCGGCGCTGCACTACGCGATGCGTAACTTCAAGGACGAGAGCTTTGTGGCGCAGTATCTGTCACCGCATCTGATCCGCGAAATGCGGCTCTTCTCTGTGCTGGACGACGATATGCGCGACGCGCTGGAAGTTTCGGCGATCCACGATGACAGCGGCTATCAGTATGTGCGCCAGGCGCTGTCGCGACAGTACGATATGCATCACCGCGAGCCGAATATTCAGGTCTGGTCGGTCAATACACGCGGCGACCGCAGTCTCACGTTGCGGCATTTCATGAGCGACAACCGGCATCTGTCTGGCGACAGTGATGAGGTGCTCAAGCATATGGCGCGGCTGTGGCAGTTCGACGTGTATCTGGAAAGCGTCGACGAAAACGGTACGGTGAGGAAGCGCTATGAGTGTCGGTATGTGCCACCGGCAGTCAGGCTCTGATTGTCGCGGGCGCTTCGCCCGATGCGAGCGTTGTTCAAAAGCCAGCCTTCGGGCTGGCTTTTTATTGGCGCATGCTGCCGGCAGCACCTAACGCGTTAGCGCACCCTCTGGGGAAGAGATTCGCCTGGCATGAGGTGTATTGGCCGACTTCGGCGGTCTCGAAACAAGGGGGCTTGTAGATCTGCGGAAATCCCCAAACTTGCGTGTAAAATTAGCGCTAAACCTGAACGAAGATTTTTTACAAAACCAAATCGAATGGAGAACCCACATGACCCCGAAAGGCAAGACTGGGAATATCCATGGTGTCGAAGTGAAAGCACGAGCACGGACGCAAGAACCGACAGTGACGGTAACGACGGATACTGTGGAAGGCCGCAAAGCGGTATTGCTCGCCGTTGAAAAGGTATACGAGCAGCACCGTGAGGTGATTCAGGCGCTCGCCAATCGATGACGCTCGACCCGGAGTTGGTTGGGCTGATTCACGACTACATCCTGGGCAACGAACCAGGTATCCACGGATCTAATCGTGGCGCGTTGGAAGGCGCGCTCGGCCGGATAGAATCTCGGCGACATTACGAGGGCCTTCACGACATTTTCGAGATTGCGGGTCTGTACGCCGAAGCGATCGCGAGGGGGCATACATTCTCCGATGCCAATAAGCGGACTGCGCTCGTGTCTGCGCTGGTTTACCTGTTTCTAGAAGGGTTCTCAGTTGAACGGACGCCCGCTCTCGAAGAGATCATGGTTGACGTCGCCGAGGGCCGGCTGAATTACCTGGATCTGGCCAACATCTTTTCAACTCTGGCAGTTCGCGTCCCGCAACCGGGGTCCGAATAGTGCGAGCTCTGCGTCATCCGTGCTCATTCTTGCGGGATCGCGCTGGAACATGAAAAAAGCCCAGCGCAAGCACTGGGCCAAGCTACCAGACATTTGGCAGCGGAGGAGTCCGGGGAAATGATTTTGCAAACAGGCCCACATGGACGCCAGACGCTGGCCTGTTTCATATTCGTGAGCCGGTGCAACCCGGCTCTATCTCATGCAACCGCCCGATTAATGCGCAACGTAGACCGGCGGCGAGTACGGGCTAACCGTTAGCTCAGCGCGTTGACCCGACTGCGACGTGCCGCTTGCGCTCGGACCATAACTCGTCGTTTCAGTCTGCGCCGTACCATTTTGAGCGGCGACCTTTGCTTCAGCGGCCTGGATGTCTTCCGGATAGTACGGGTCGCGGCCACGGGCCGGTGAATAGCCGGCCTGCTCGATCTGCACCAGTTCCGCACGCACTTGTGCTCGCGTGACGGGCTGGCTGTTCGATTGGGCAAACGATGCTACCGGGGTAGCGAGAACAGCAGCAATAGCAACAGCTTGAATAAGGGACTTCATGATGTGTTACCTCCGAAATTTATTTATGGACTGCCTGTAGCACGTTCTTTAAACCGGTACGGCCATCTTAGTGATGGCTGAAGAACACCGAACGTGCGCCGGTCGACGGTTCACGCGAACCCGATTGCGAAGTTTGTTCCGTGACGCCGCCGTACGAGCTGTTGTCATTCGCGTTGGCACGTTCAGCTGCGACGGTTTGCGCGCTTTGGCCTTGTTGCGAAGCAGGTGCGCCAACAGTCGGACGGTAGAACGGTGCCGGGCCGTAGCCGCTAGCAAATGCGGGGGCGGCGAGGGTAGCGGAAGCAGCAACCAGCAGAGCAGCAATGATCTTGGTCTTCATGATGGGACTCCATTAACGTTTTAATTTCAGTTCAGGATGGCGTCGCGACCGGGGCGGTGAGCTGTGTCTGCAACGTCGATGGAGGCAGTGTATACCCCGACTATCGAATCTTTGTATCGATAGCTCGAAATGACTGTTTTGAATCGGCCGATAATCCCGTGCGGCCCGCCAGACAAGGCGGAGCGAGGGACGGCGAGGCAGGATGAAGGTGAGGCGAGGGGCGGAGGGCGCGGCGCTGAGCGCTCAGCGCTCAGCGCTCAGCGCTCAGCGCCCTGTTCGTTACGCTACGACGATGTTCGTTCCCAATTGATGAAGCAGATCGCGCAACGCTTCGGCCTGCGCCATGCGCGCGTCGCCCCGCAGATGAATCTGAACGGCACGACCAGCGATCCCGTCAACCGGATGCGCCAGCCACAATTCGACTGCCAGACCAAGTCCATCGGGCTGATTGATAGCCACGGGCTCGATGACCCGCGGCTTGAACGAGGCACGCTCGGACATGGCAACACTCCTCTGATCTGACTGTGGAGCCTCGATGCTAGTCAGCGTCGCGGGCGTCGACAAACGACAAATACGCGTTTGCAAATCACGGCGCAGCTTCGAAGAAAAACCGCTTATGTCACGAGCATCAGCGAGGCGGGTTGAATCAGCAGTACGAAGCACTGCGAGAGTCCAGACTGCGGAACCCGCGCAGCGCAGGCCATCGCGCCCGCGCTCACGCGTTCCCTTTCCTTAACGTGCGCTTTGCCGGTTCTTGCATACAGAACACCAACGTCAACGTGAAACGGCAAAGCCCAACCAACCGTTCAACTCACCGAAGGCTCGCCTTCGCCTGGCTTCTTGCCAGGGTGGTCGGCCGGTGACTGTTTCCGCGACTCATCATCGCGCTCTGGCAATTTGCTCTTCTCGTTGTCGCTGTGACTGGCGGGTTGCGGATGCTTGAGATCCGGCTCTTTAGTCTCTTTCGGCTGCTTGCTCTCTTTGGTTTCGCTCATCATCGGCTCCTCGAGTGTAGATACTCAAGGAGTAGCAAAGCCCGGTCCTGCCTCCAGGATTCGCTGCGGATCGAACCGAAACAGGGGTGGTACAGACACGTTTCCCCTGAGTCGTATAGAGTAATAAATCAGCCGCAGTTGAACGCAGAGCCGTCCTCACTTTCAAGGGGCTGTTATCCAGATGAAATACAAGGACTATTACGCCACCCTGGAGGTGGAGCGCAGCGCGACCCAGGACGAGATCAAGCGTGCCTACCGCAAGCTCGCCCGCAAATATCATCCGGACGTCAGCAAACAGGCAGACGGCGAGGAGCGCTTCAAGGAAGTCGGCGAGGCGTATGAGGTGCTCAAGGATCCAGAGAAACGGGCGGCCTATGACCGGATGGGCAGCGAGTGGCAGAACGGCCAGGAATTCCAGCCGCCGCCGAACTGGGACGAAGGATTCGAGTTCCGCGGGGCGGGCAGTCAGGCGGGCGGTTATGCGGGCGACGAAGCCGGTTATCAGGCGGGCGGCGAAGCTAATCTCGACGACTTCTTCGAAGCCATGTTTGGCCGCACGCGCGGTGCGCGTCAACGGCAGGGGGCGGCCGCCGCGATGGGCGGCCAGGATCACCATGCGAAGATACTGATCGATCTCGAAGAGGCTTACCACGGGGCGCAGCGCGGCATCACGCTGCAGATGCCGGTGGTCGATCCGCAAGGCCACGTCACGCTGGAGTCGCGCACGCTGAATGTCACCATTCCCAAGGGCATTCGTGCCGGACAGCATTTGCGGCTTGCCGGGCAGGGCAGTCCCGGGATAGGCGGCGGTCCGCCGGGCGACCTGTACCTTGAGATCGCGTTTCGTGAACATCCGCGGTTTCGCGTCGATGGCCGCGACGTCTCGCTCGATTTGCCGGTCGCGCCCTGGGAAGCGGCGCTTGGCGCACAGATCACCGTGCCGACGCCCGACGGCTCCGTCGAAATGACGGTGCCCAAGGGCTCGCAAGGAGGACGGCGCCTGCGGCTAAAGGGTAAAGGCATTCCTGGGAGCCAGCCCGGCGATCTGTACGTGGTCCTGAACATCGTCTTGCCGCCGGCCGATACCGAACGTGCCGCAGCCGCCTATGACGTGATGCGGCAGGCGTTCAATTTCGACCCTCGCGCGCATTTTTATGGATGATCGCTCATCATGAAAGAGTCCGTGACGACCTATCTGGAAGGTCAGATTGTGAATGAAGAGATGGAGTTCACGCTCGTCGAGTTGTGCCGCGTGAGCGGTGCCTCGCAAGACGAGGTGACGCTGTGGGTCGCAGAAGGTGCGTTCGAGCCGCAAGGCGCGCGCCCCGAAGAGTGGCGCTTTAGCGGCACGGCATTGCGCCGCGTGCGCACCGCCCACCGCCTCGCGCACGATCTCGAGATCAATCCGCCGGGCATCGCGCTCGTGCTCGATCTGCTCGACGAAATCGATTCGTTGCGGGCGCATCCAAGGCGCACCCGTAGCGGCTAGAGCAGGCGTTCCCCCATCGACGCCATACTGTCGCGCGCCACCGGCGCGGATTTGACAATTACCCCGCTGAGCCGCCACGGACAAGGCATCGCGGCTCGCCGGACAAACTCGCAAAAGGGCCCTATCTCCGGCTCTTTTCCGCGAATCAAAATCCCGCTCTCCCCACAATAATTGCCCCTGTGTGATGTCGTGAATGTCAATTCACGCTCCTTCGCGCGACGAATACATACGGGGAGAACCAATGAAAACCAGCGTGCTTTGCGCGGCAGCCGCCATGACGGCGCTCGCCGCCGGCATACCCGCACACGCCGAACTCGGCAGCGCGCCCACCTGGCCGGCCAGCAGTTCGGGCCAGGCGACTCGCCTGGTCCAGCACGTCAGCTCGGCAGCGGTGCCGTACACCGTCAACGAAACCACGCTGACCAGCGGGACGGTCGTGCGCGAATACATCGGACAAACCGGCACCGTATTCGCTGTCGTCTGGCATGGACCGCAGATGGCGCCGCTCAACAGCCTGCTCGGCAGCTACTTTCCAACCTATCTGCAGGGCGCGAGCGCCGCGCGCGCGGCTCAAGGCGGAGGCCATGGACCCGCCACCGTGCAGGCGCCCGGCCTGATGGTGCAATCCGGCGGACATATGGGCAATTTCACGGGCCGGGCCTATCTGCCTGCAGCACTCCCACAAGGCACCAGTCCAGACGACCTGCAATGAACACGACAAACATGAAACAAATCATGGCCCGCGCGTTCGTCGCGGCGCTTCTGGCCGGCCTTGCCGCCTGCGGCGGCGGTGGCGGCGGCTCGTCGTCGACTTCGGCGACCGGCAATACGACCAGCAATTCAACGACGACCACCCCCGCGACGAGTACGACGGCCACGACGAACACCGTCAGCTCGGCAACGCCGACCGCGACGCCGACTGCGAGCACGGCTGCCAATACGGTTCCCGTGGTGGTTTCGTTCACGCAGTTCAATCGGGCGAATTCTCCGCTCGCCAGCGTCACGATCTGCACGGCGGGCACCGGAGCGACCGCTAACTGCTCGACGATCGATAACGTGCTGGTGGACACCGAATCGTTCGGCTTGCGTCTGTTTGCGTCGGCGATTCCGTCGAGCACACTCAACACGCTGAACGCGCAGACGCAGACGTCGACGGGTGCCACCATCGCCGAGTGCGCGTTGTTCGGCAGCGGCTATACATGGGGCACCGTGCGCAACGTCGACCTCAAGATGTCCGGCGAAGTGGCCCAGAACGTGCCCATTCAGGTGGTGTCCGATTCGACGCTGGCGGCTAGCGCGCCGAGCGCTTGCCAGCAGCAGCCGGTTCTCGCCCAACCCACGGATCTGGGGGCGAACGGCATTCTCGGTGTAGGTGTGGCCCCGCAGGACTGTGGCGGCCAATGCGTGAGCAATAGCCCTGCGGGCACCTACTACGCCTGCAGCGGCACGAGCTGCGGCGTGGCCAACGAGCCGCTCGCGCAACAGGTGGGCAATCCGGTGCAGTTCTTCGCGACCGATAACAACGGCGTGGTGCTGGAGATGCCTGCAGTCGGTTCGACGGGGGCGGTGTCGTCCACCGGCACGCTGGTCTTCGGGATCGACACGCAGGCCAACAACACGCTGGCGGGAGCCGGCGCGACCGTGCTGGGCACCGATCTGTCCGGAGACTTTACCGCGACGTACAACGGCGTCACCTATACCAGCAACGCCTTCTTCGACTCGGGATCGAGCGTCCTGTTTTTCCAGGACTCCAGCATTGGCAGCAGCGCGCTCAAGTACTACATCCCGAGCACGACACTGTCGCGTTCCGTCTCTATAGCCGGGACCAATCTCGTGACCGCGACCGTCGATTTCAACGTGGCGAATGCGAACACGCTATTTGCTACGGGGAACTATGCATTCAACGACATGGCCGCTTCCATGACCAGCGTGTTCGACATGGGCATGCCGTTCTTCTACGGACGTCACGTCTACTATGGGATCACGGGCACGGCGTCGGCCGGTGGCGGCACGGGTCCGTACGTCGCCTTCACATCGAGCTGACCGAACTGGCTGGCGTGCGGCGTTGCTTCGCGCGCGCCGCTCAATTCATCGCGAGCGCATCCGCAAGCCTGGCTTGTGGGCGCGCCACGTGATAGCCCTGCACGTAGACCTTCGGACGTTGTCTGAGCCAGCGTAGCTGAGCCTCGCTTTCCACGCCTTCTACGACTACCCGCATCTCGAGCTTGTCGAGCATGTCGAGCAAACCGGTCATCACCACACAGTCACGCGGCGATGCCGGCACGCGGGTCAGAAATCCGCGTGCCAGTTTGACCGTGTCGATCTGCACCGTGCCCAGCATGGCGAGCGGCGAATAACCCGAACCAAAGTCGTTGAGCGCGAGGCGTACGCCGAGTTGCCGCAACGAGCGTGTGAATTCCTGCGTGGACAAGAGTGTCGAGGCGTCTTCGGTAGCAACCAGTTCGAACTCGAGGAGTGTGGGATCGATGCCGTGACGCTGGGTTGTCGCGCGCACTGTGCTGCCCAGCGTCGCATCGAGCAATTGCGACGGCTGGATATTGATGGCGGCCGCCGGCAACGCCTGGCCGGTCCGTCGCATCTCGGCCAGTTGCAGGCACACCGATTCCAGCATGAATTCGCTGACCTCGCGCGCGGTGTCCCTGTCTTCGAAGGCCGACACGAAGCATTCGGGCAGGAGCAGGCCATACTCGGGATGCTGCCAGCGCAGCAGGCATTCGACATTGAGCAGCTTGAGGCTCTGCGCGTGCACAACCGGCTGGAACGCAACGCCGAACTCGCCCGCCCGCAGGCCTCGGCGAATCCGTTGCGCAAGTTTTTCGTCGGAGCCGGAGGGCGCCGCTTCGTTCGCGGCGCCGTGGCCCGACAGGGATAACGCGGCACTTCCGACGCGGTCCACAGGGCATTCCTTTCTAAAGTGAGCGGCAAGCTCGAATCGGCCCTCAAGGGTTGTATGGGCTACTTCCTGCAGAGCTTAGGCGAATGCCTCGCCCGTGTGTCGGTTAATTGACCGGCAAGGAGCGGTTCGACACAGAGTGCAATAACCAGATTCGCGCGCTGCGAACTGCATGTCCGGCACATCGCCTGGGCGCGGCGGCGCTTTGATGGACTCAAGCATAAAGCGGGTTGTTTCGGAAAACTGTCAAGAATCGACAGCTGGAGACGCTTAAGTTTTAAATGATGTTAAATCATGGGGATTAAATGGTGAAAACATGGAGAAATGCAGAAAAGACATAACGGTGTCTGGTCTGATTTGCGAGATAGGAAATTGGTTTTTGAGTTGGTGCTGTCTCATTTTTAATCTGATCGTGGCGATGATTTTTGATGGAATCTGAGGCGTATTGATATGATGATTATCGAATCTGGCCGAATGAATTGACTGAAAATATCGTTCCTTCTGCCTGAACTTTAGTGCCTTTCGGTGCGCATCGTTAATAGTCTGGCTAATTCATATTTCTAGGATTTGGCTGGCTGAGAGCCCCATGTGGTGGGGCTTTGGGACGATCTGTTCCATTGTGTTCGCATGTCTCAAACTAGCGCGATGCTTGCTGACATTTCCCGGCCCTTTGAATTTAAAAGATAGGAAGATTAGCTTCCTCGCATCGAGTTGACGATTTTTAACAAATGTCGCCGCTTGAATTTGCATTGCTTGTCAATCATCCAATACCGAAGCTCATAGAATCCGCTCATCCCAATTTTATGCGCGTCGGGATTTGGTCTTTGAGTCCGGATAATTTTGTCTGCTGAATACCAGAACATCCGGTTGGTGTCGCGCGTTACCTGAGAGAGATTTTCGAAAATGAACAGGTCATACAGAAGTATCTGGAATGAGGCACTCGGTGCGTGGGTGGCGGCATCGGAAATCTCATCCGCGCGCGGCAAGCCGAATAAATCGGGTATTGCGAAAGCTGTCACTGCCGTCTTGCTGACTACCGGCCTGGGAGTCAGCGCCGTACATGCGCAGTATCAGGCTGGCGGGGGCAACGCCTCGGGCGCGGGTCAGGTGGCGATAGGGCCGGGTGCGTCGGCTGCCTCGACCAGTTCGGGAACTTACGGAAGTATTGCGTTGGGCAAGGGCGCCACGGCGACCGGTAACGGCGCATCGACGATTGCGATTGGCTCAAATGCCTACGCCTCGAACCCCACCGCCAACCTCGGAGATGCGTTGGCGCTCGGTACCCAGGCAACGGCTTCCGGCCAGGACTCGACCGCGGTCGGCGGCCAGACCACCGCCAGCGGGATCAACACGCTCGCGATTGGCAATAACGGCACGTCCGCCACCGCAGCGAACGCAACGGCATTCGGGGTAGGCGCCACATCATCGGCTAAATACGCCACCGCGGCGGGCAGCTTTACTACGGCTTCTGGCGTGGGATCGGTCGCGATCGGCGCCAACGCTACAGCGCCGGCCGTGTCACAGGGGCAGAACTCCATTGCTATCGGCGGCCAGTCGGTCACGGGGACGACGGCGGCGGGCGGTGTGGCGATCGGCTATGCCGCGACGAGTTCGGCTGCAAGCGGGGTTGCCCTGGGACAGTCGGCGACCGCGGCGGGTGCATCGTCGGTGGCGTTGGGGCAGAGCGCGGTGGGCTCGGCAACCCAGGCGACCGCGGTTGGCTACAGTGCCCGTGCAGCGCAGCAGGCGGTGGCGATCGGTAATGGCGCGAGCGCGACTGCGACGTTCTCTGCCGCCATCGGCGGCAATGGTACGGTTGCCAATGCTTCGCAGGCCTCAGCATTCGGCGATGCGGCGACGGCATCGGGCGTGGCGGCCACGGCGCTCGGCACATTCGCTACGGCGAGCGCCGCGAGTGCGACCGCAATCGGCACGACATCGACTGCAACCGGTACGGGCGCTACGGCGATCGGGACGTATGCCACTGCAGGCAGCAACAATTCAACTGCGATCGGCGACGGCGCGACCTCAAGCGGGACGTCGTCGTCGGCGATCGGCTACAACTCGATCGCCGCTGGCAACGGGTCGCTTGCGCTCGGCACGGGCAGCAGCGCCAGCTACGCGAACAGCGTGGCGATCGGCGCAGGCAGCGTGACCGGGACGGCCGCGCCGACTGGCACGGGTTATCTGACGGGTACTGCAGCGCCTCTTTCCGAGGTATCGGTGGGCAGCGCCAGCGCATTGCGCCGGATCACGAATGTAGCCGACGGCTCCGCGCCGCAAGATGCGGTCACGGTGTCGCAGTTGAGCACTGGCATGAGTACCACGGCGAGCAGTATCACCCGTTTGTCGACCTCGACATCGACCGGTTTGAGCACGGCGGCGAGCAGTCTCGCTTCGTTATCCACTTCGACGTCGACGGGGATCAGCACGGCGCAAAGTGGGGTGAATTCGCTGTCGACCGGGTTAAGCACTACGAACAGCAATGTAACTACCTTGTCGACCTCGGCTTCCACGGGGATCAGCACGGCGCAAAGCGGTGTGGCCTCTTTGTCGACCGGGTTGAGCACTACCAACAGCAATGTGACGGCGCTGTCGACTTCGACCTCAACGGGGCTGAGCACGGCGGTGAGCCGCGACGCCAGTCTGTCGACGGGATTGAGCACGACGAACAGCAATGTGACCACCTTGTCGACCTCGGCTTCCACAGGGATCAGCACGGCGCAAAGCGGTGTGGCCTCTTTGTCGACCGGGTTGAGCACGACCAACAGCAGTGTGACGGCACTGTCGACTTCGACGTCGACGGGCATCAGCACCGCGCAAAGCGGCGTAGGTTCGCTGTCGACGGGTTTGAGCACGACCAACAGCAACGTGGCTTCGTTGTCGACGGGACTGAGTTCGACGACCAGCAGCGTGGGCTCGCTCTCGACCGGTTTGAGCACGACGAACAGCAATGTGACGGCATTGTCGACTTCGACCTCGACCGGGCTCGCGACCACGAACAGCGGCATCGCCAGCTTGTCGACTGGGGTGAGCACCGTCCAGACCAACGTCAACGCCCTGGGTACCAGCACGGCGTCGGCGTTGGGCGGCGGAGCCACCTATAACCCGTCGACCGGTGCGGTCAGCCCGCCCGCGTACACGACGTACAACGCGAACGGTACGACCAGCACGGTCAACAACGTCGGTGCAGCGCTGAGCAATCTCGACAGCCAGGGCATCAAGTATTTCCATGCCAATTCGACGCTGGCGGACTCGCAGGCACTTGGGACGAATAGCGTTGCAATAGGACCGGCTGCCGTAGCTCATAATCCCGGCGATGTCGCACTGGGCTACGGTTCGGTGACGTCCGCCGCGAACCCCACCAGCAGCGCGACGGTCGGATCGACGACCTTCAGCGGTTTTGCTGGCGCGACGCCCACCAGCGTCGTGAGCGTCGGCGCATCCGGTGCGGAGCGGCAGATCACGAACGTCGCGGCGGGGCGGATTACGGCAACCAGTACCGACGCGGTGAACGGGAGCGAGCTTTACTCTGTAGCGAGCCAGGTGAATTCGGTGGGGAGCACGGTGAGTTCGTTGTCCACGGGTTTGAGCACGACGAACAGCAATGTGGCTTCGCTGTCGACCTCGACTTCGACGGGCATCAGCACGGCGCAAAGTGGTGTGACTTCTCTGTCCACGGGCTTGAGCACGACGAACAGCAATGTGGCTTCGCTGTCGACCTCGACTTCGACCGGCATCAGCACCGCGCAAAGTGGTGTGACTTCTCTGTCCACGGGCTTGAGCACGACCAACAGCAACGTGGCTTCGTTGTCGACCGGGCTGAGTTCGACGACCAGTAGCGTGGGTTCGCTGTCGACAGGTTTGAGCACGACTAATAGCAGCGTGGCATCGCTGTCGACTTCGACCTCGACGGGCATCAGCACGGCGCAAAGTGGTGTGACCTCGCTGTCTACCGGCCTGAGCACGACCAACAGCAGCGTGGCTTCGCTGTCGACCTCGACCTCGACGGGCATCAGCACCGCGCAAAGTGGTGTGACCTCGCTGTCCACCGGCCTGAGCACGACCAACAGCAGCGTGGCGTCGCTGTCGACTTCGACTTCGACGGGCATCAGCACGGCACAAAGCGGGGTGACTTCGTTGTCGACGGGTATCGGTTCGCTGTCCACGGGGCTGAGCACGACCAACAGCACGGTAGCGGGTCTTTCCACGTCGACTTCGACCGGTCTGAGCTCGTTGTCCACCGGCATCAGCACGACGAACAGCAACGTGGCCAGCCTGTCGAGCTCGACTTCAACCGGCATCACCTCGCTGTCCACCGGCCTCAGTACAACTAACAGTGCCGTAGCGAGCCTCTCGACCTCAACCTCGACCGGCATCACCTCCCTGTCGACGGGTCTGTCCGCCACCAACAGCAACGTAGCCTCGCTGTCGACAGGCGTAGCAAACTCGGTCCAGTACGACGATGCAAGCCACACCAAGGTCACGTTGGGCGGTGTCGGTTCGACCACGCCGGTGACACTGACCAACGTTGCCGCCGGCGTGAACCCGACCGACGCGGTGAACTACGGTCAGTTGAGTTCGCTCTCCACCTCGACCGCGACGAGCATCACTTCGCTGTCGACGGGCGTGAGCACGGCACAGAGCGGCGTTGTGTCCTTGTCCACTGGCCTGACCACGACGAACAGCAATGTCGCGTCGTTGTCTACCGGACTCACTACCACAAACAGCAACGTTGCCTCGCTGTCGACGGGGTTGAACACGACCAATAGCAACGTAGCGTCCCTGTCTACAGGCCTCAACACGACCAACAGCAATGTTGCTTCACTGTCGACGGGCCTGAACACCACCAACAGCAACGTCGCTTCGTTGTCTACCGGCCTCACCACCGCCACCAGCAGCGTCACCGCGCTGTCGACCGGCATCCAGAACGGCACCGTGGGCCTCGTGCAGCAGGTAGGCGGCGCGCCGGGCAACGGCGCCATCACGGTGGGCGCCAACACGGGCGGTACCAGCGTCGACTTCACGGGCACCGCGGGCGCACGCCAGCTTTCCGGCGTCGCGGCCGGCACCGCGCCGACCGATGCGGTGAACGTAAGCCAGTTGCAGGCAGTGGCCTCAGTAGCAAGCGATGCCGTGCTGTACGACAACGCTTCGCATACGAGCGTGACGCTCGGCGGTGTCGGTGCAACCTCTACGGTTGCGTTGACCAATATCGCAGCAGGGGCGATTACCGCGACCAGCACCGACGCGGTCAACGGCAGCCAGTTGTTCGCACTCGAAACGCAAATCGGCACGCTGGGCGGCCAGGTCACGCAGATCTCGCAAGGCACGACAACAGGAGGGTCGTCGTCGAATTCCAAGTATGTCGCCGTGAATTCGACGGGCAGCGCAGCAAGCGCCACAGGTACGGAGTCGGTTGCCATCGGCGGCAATTCGACGGCGAGCTCGAACAACAGCGTTGCGGTGGGTTCGGGGTCCCAGGCAACCGGCTCCGGTTCGTCCGCAGTGGGCGCCAACGCAGTAGCGTCAGCGCCGAATTCGGTGGCGATCGGCGCGGGCTCGGTGGCGAGCGAAGCGAACTCGGTATCGGTGGGCTCGCCAGGCAATGAGCGGACCATCACCAACGTGGCGCCGGGCGTCAATCCGACCGATGCGGTAAACGTTGCACAACTGCAAGGCGTTCAGCAGAATATCAACGACACGGCGCGTGCAGCGTATTCGGGCGTCGCCATGGCGGGTGCGCTGGCCGGTTTGCCTCAGGTGGAACAGGGCAAGACCTTCCAGGTCGCCGCAGGGGTGGGCAACTATGCGGGATACAGTGCCATCGCCATCGGCGCCAGTGCGCGGCTTACGCAAAACACCATCGTCAAGGTGGGAGCCAGCGCAACGGATGGCGCTCACGTGCTGGTCAACGCCGGTGTCGGATATTCCTGGTAATGCGTGCGCCGGCGTTGACGCGCCGGCCTCTCCAGGGCGCCGCCGGCACGGTGAGCGAATCAACGGATCCTCGCCCACGGTGAGGGTCCGTTTCAACATGTGTTAAATGTGACTATGCGCATCGGCATCTCCGTCATTACTCATACCGGTCAGAACATCTGGCAGAACGGCCTGGGGCAGAACGTCATCTTTCTGGCGGAGCTGTTTCAGCGCTTGCCGTTCGTGCAATCGGTAGTGCTGATCGATGTCGGCGATCAGGGGGTGATGCCATCGCAGGTGGATCTGGCAGCACGCAATCTGCGCCTGATGAGGGCGCACGAGGCTAGCGACGAGGTGGATGTGATCGTCGAAATGGGCGGCGCGCTCGATATCGAATGGCTCGACCTGATGCGTGCGCGCGGCAAGAAGGTGGTCTTCTACTGCTGCGGCCAGCCTTACGTCGGCCTTGCCGAGCCCGCTATCTTTACAAAGCCCACCCATGCACCGCGTCCCGATCGTTGCGACGAGGTCTGGCACCTGCCGAAAGACAGCGCATTTGCCCCGATGATGCGTCTCCTGCATCGTTGCGATGTGCACGAGGCGCCGTTCATCTGGCATCCTCAGTTTGTTCGGCAGCGAATGCGTGAAGTCGAGGCGCTCGGCATGCACTATGGCTTTGCAGCCCGCGAGACGGTGCCCAATGAACCGGCAACCGTTGAAGCGGATGGCGCCAAACGCCGCGGCCTGCGCGTGGCAATTTTCGAACCGAACATTTCGGTGGTGAAGACGTCGAGCATTCCAATGTTGATTTGCGACGAGGCTTATCGCGCGGATGCCAAAACGGTTGAGGCGATGCATGTGCTCAACACCTTGCACCTGAAAGATCATCCCACCATGCTGTATTTCGCCAACTCGCTGGATCTCGTGCGCCAGCATAAGGCTACCTTTCACGGCCGGCACGATATTGTCGGCTTCATGGTGCAGCATGCCGATGCCATCGTGTCGCATCAATGGCAGAACGAACAGAATTACAGCTACCTCGACGCGCTCTACGGCGATTATCCGCTGGTGCACAACTCGCCGTGGCTCAAGGACGCGGGGTACTACTATCGCGGCTTCGATGCGCGCGAGGGCGCGGCGCAGTTGCAGCGCGCCGCGGTTGACCACGCGGAGAGTCTCGACGATTACCGGGCCCGCTCGCAGCGTGTATTCGCAAGCGTTAATCCGTTCAGCCAGCACAACCTCGACGCGTACGCCGCCCGACTGCTGCATCTGTGCCGCGACACGGCGTTTGCCCCTCACGCGAGCCGCTCATGAATCTCGAACCCGTTCAAATTGGGTTGCCGCGCAAGCTGCGGGTCGGCGTGTCGATCTTCGTACGCAAGGGCGAGCAGTCGGTCTGGGAAAACGGCATTTACCAGAACTGCATTTTTCTCGTGATGCTATTGATGCGCTCGCCGTTGGTGGACGCGACATACCTTGTGGCGGGTGGTGGCGATGGGCGCCCCGAGGATGCGAAGAATTTTCTCGCCGATTCGCCCGTGCCGCTCATCGACATGAACGAGGCCGCCACGACGCTCGACGTGATGATCGAGATGAGTGCGCAACTGGCGCGCGAATGGGTGGTGGCGTTCCGCGAACGCGGCGGCAAGATCGTCTCGATGCGGGTGGGCAACGACTATGTGATCGACATCGAGCGCATGATCTTCGATCAGCCGCACGGTCTCCTGATTTCAGCTGCGCCGTATCACGAGGTCTGGACGCTGCCCGAGTACGAGAACACCTGTGTGCCATATTACGCCAGTACGTTTCGCTGTCCGGTGCGCGTGATGCCGCATCTGTGGAGCCCGCTAGTGCTCGAGCGCGAAGCGGCGCGCCTGCCTGAGGGTCTCAGCTTCGGTTATCGGCCAGGACGGCGGCGCTGGCGCGCGGGCATCTTCGAGCCCAACATCTGCATGGTGAAAACAAGCTTCGTGCCGCTGCTGTCCTGCGAGGCGGCGCATCGCTCCAATCCTGACATGCTCGAACATGTGTGGGCGTACAACACGTTCCATCTGAAGGAGCACGTGAGCTTCAATGGCTTCGCGCGCAGCCTTGACATCGTGAAGCACGGTTTGACTTCGTTCGAGGGGCGCTTTCCGTTTTGCCGGGTAGTCGCGGGCGATGTCGACGTAGTGGTCAGTCATCACTGGGAAAATGCACAGAACTATGTCTACTACGAGGCACTGTATGGCGGCTATCCACTGATTCACAATTCGCATCTGATCGGCGAGTGCGGATACCGCTATCACGACTTCGACTGCCTGGAAGGCGGGCACGCCTTGCAGCGGGCGTTCGCCGAGCACGATACCCATCTCAGTGCTTACCGCCAGACAGCAAACGCGTTCCTGCGCGGGTTGGATCCCGAGAACGACGACAATGTGCGCACGTACAGCAATGCGCTTGCCGCGCTCTATGCGCCCGCTCAGGATCTGGGTATCCCATCATGAGCACTCTGCGCATTGGCATCACGATTGGCTTGCACCACGAGGCGGAGACGCTGTGGAATAACGGCATCAAGCAGAATGCAGCGTTTCTTGCCGAGGCGCTGCGGCATTGTCCGCAGGTCGCGCGGGTGGTGCTCGTGAACACCACGGCGGTCGCCATTACCGCTGCGCTGCCGTGGGATCAGGTCCGCTATCCCACGCTATCGTTCGAGACGGCGAAAGACGATCTCGATGTGCTGATCGAACTCGGCGGCCAGATCGACGCCGCGCAAACCGAATACCTGAAGCAGCGCAACGTGCGGCTCGTATCGTACTGCTGCGGCTTCGAATATGTTCACGCGATGGAATCAGTGTTGTTCCGCAAGCCGGCGTGGGGCGACACGCTGTTCGTCAATCAGCGCTACGACGACATCTGGATCATTCCGCAGGTCGCGAATATCAGCCGGTCATATTTCGAGGTATTGCGCCGGCAGTCCGGCCGGGTCGTGCCGTTTGTCTGGAGTCCGATGTTTCTGGATGAACGCGTCGAAGGTCTGCTGCACGCAGGTCAGTACCAGCCGCACGACGGTGCGCGGCGCCTGAGTGTGATGGAGCCGAACATCAACGTAGTGAAGTTCTGCCTGTACCCGGCGTTGATTGCCGAGCTCGCCTATCGCAGGTGTCCTGAGCGGATCGCCCTGCTGCAGGTGACGAATGCCGGGCAGATCGCGCGGGAAAGCCTCGATTTCATCGCCCTCATGAACCAGCTCGATATCGTCCGCGATCACAAGGCGGTATTCCTCGGCCGGCACGACACCCCGGTGTTTCTGGCCGAAAACACCGATATCGTCATTTCCCATCAGCTCGAAAATCCGCTGAACTACTTTTACCTTGAAGTGTGCTGGCAGGGTTACCCGCTGATCCACAACGCCTCGCTATGCCGCGACCTTGGGTACTACTACGAAGGCAACGATGCCGACGAAGGCGCGCGCCGGGTGGTGGAGGCGATCGAGACACACGACGCGCACGCATCCTGGTACCGCGAACAACAGCGCGGCCTGATTGCGCGCTATCTGCCGGACGACCGGCAACTGGTGGCGACGTACGGCGCATTGCTTGACGATCTGCTGGCGCGGCCGGTCCGCTAAGCCTTTAAGGCGCCATTAGCGCCTTAAAGGCTTGTGCACTTGCACGATGCGGTTAGCCGATTTTGATTAGAATCGGATATCAAACGCCTGTGCCTGGCACTCTTCAGGGCGTTCGCTTTCCGCAGGAGCCGTACCGTGTGGCATCTTCCGACCGCTATTCCCCCTGCGCTGTGCGCTTGGGTGGTTTTCATGAGTGTGCTGATCACGCAACTCGGCGCGCCGGTGCCGGCCGCGCCTATGCTGATTCTCGCGGGCACCATGGCTGCCGTCGGCGAGGTGTCCTACTCCAGCGTGTTTTTCGCCGCCGTATGTGCCACCGTGCTGGCGGACGTCCTGTGGTTCACCACTGGCCGCTTGCGCGGCAGACGGATGCTGAATTCGCTGGTGCGCTTTTCACTGTCGTTCGACGCCGCAGTGCGACTTGCGCGCAACATCCTGGAGCGCCACGGCGCGCCGATTCTCGCGTTGGCTAAATTCATCCCCGGTATCGGCCTGATCGCCGCACCGTTGCTCGGCACCACCAGCATCGATGCGCGTGTTTTCCTGTTCTGGGACATCTTGGGCGCCGCGTTATGGGCGGGTGTCTGGCTGGTCGGCGGCGCGGCGCTGCACGACTGGATCGCGCAAGGCGTGCAACTCGTGCGCCAGAACGGCGCCACGGTGTTCGACGTTTTCGCCGTGGTGGCCGTGCTGTTTGTCGGCTATCGCTGGGTGCGACGGTTTCAGTTTCGTCGTTGGCTGGCGGAGATTCGCATCAGCCCCGAGCAGCTTGACGAGCTGATGAAGTCAAGCGCGCCGCCGCTTATCTTCGATGCGCGGCCTCCGGAAGTGCGGGCGAAGGAAGCGTATCGGATACCGGGCGCGCGTGCCCTCGATCTCGATTCGCCAGAGCAACTCGATGAGAAACTGCGCGGGCGTCCGATCGTGGTGTATTGTGTCTGCCCGAATGAAGCCACGGCGAAGCGGATCGTCGCGCAGCTGCGTCGAAAGAACATTCACCATGTCCAGGCGCTCAAGGGCGGTCTCGATGCCTGGGAGCGCCGCGGTTATCCGGTCGAGCCGCTGTCGGCGGATTTTCATGCGCCGCGCGACGAGAATGGCGAGTTCGATCCGGTGCTCGACAGCGAATACACAGTAAGGGCACGCATGACGAAGTGATGCGCCTGTGCCGGCGCGCTACACACAACATAACGATTTCCGGGGCCCTCATGTCCAGTACGCAACACCTCCATCTGCTCAATCAGCTTGCCGAGATGCCGGTATTTCTGGAAAAGGCGTTTGCCGGCATGTCGCGTGAGCTGCTGGTACGCATGCCTGCCGAGGATAATTCGCCGCTGATCGAGCATCTGTGGCATCTGAAAGATTGCGAAAGCGATCTGTATGGACCGCGTATCGAGCGCGTGCTGAACGAAGACCGGCCGACTCTCCTGCCCATGGACGTCAGCGGCTGGCCGGTCGAGCGCGGCTACCATTCGCGCGACGGCGACCAGGCGATCCAGGAGTTCAGTGCGTTGCGTCACAAACTCATCGAGCAGTTGCGAGCCACCGAGCTCGCGTCGTTCGAGCGGGTCGGAGTTCGCACTGACGGTCATGAGGTTGGCGTCTACCGTCTGGCCGAGCAACTCGCCGATCACGACCGGGACCATCGCTGGCGCATGAGCGCAATCCTGCGCGAGTATCTGGAACGCTAAGCCAGACCGTCCGACGCGCCGGACGACAGCGTCGGCGCAACTCGGGCTTTCCCAAACCGCGACACGTGTGTCACTATCTCGTACATGAGCCCACGTAACGTTCCATTCCGGTCGCACCATCATCACGGCAGCAGTCCGTTGCGCCGTGGTTCGTTACGTCTCATAGCAGCGAAGCCTGGAACCCACTGAGTTCCTCGCTCATGCGAAAACGACCAAGGCGCCTATGGCGCCTTTTTTTTATTTCATCATCCTTAGGAGTTCAGTCATGACCATGATCCGTGGAACGCGTTTTATCGTCGGTGAAGAAGCGGCGCAAGCCCGTGCGCTGGAGAACCGCTTCCGGAGCTACCTTCATTGATGCCGGCGCGGAAGAGGCCATCGTTCCTGCGTTGTGGTCGCAGGATACGTTCGTGCAGAAGGCGGGCGGCAGCGAAATCATTGGCCAGATGTGGGCCTTCCCGGACAAGAAAGGCCGGCCCTGTTGCCTGATTCCCGAGGCAACCGCGCTCTTTCAGGAGCGATGTCAGGAACTGCTCGAACGCCGCAAGGAACGCATGCTGTTTTACGTGGCTCGCTGTTACCGCTATGAACGGCCCCAGGCCGGACGGTACCGCGAATTCGTGCAACTGGGCTTCGAGTACCTGTGTTCGAACCCGCAGCGCGCGCTCGTGCGCAGCCGTGAAATAGGCGCGGGCTTTCTCGATTCGCTGGGACTCGATTACGCATTCGACATCGCTGCGAAGCGGGGCCTGAGCTACTACCTGAATGGCGAGGGCTTCGAGATCCGCTGTCCCGAACTCGGCGCGCAACAACAGGTGGCCGGTGGCGGCGCGTATCGGGAGGGTGCGGGCTTCGGGATCGGCGCAGAGCGTTTGCTGCTGGCGATGGGCATGCAAGGTTTGTCGGCCACCGCTATTGCCCCGTCCTAGTGCAGCCGCGCTAAAAAGGGATACAGAATCCGGGTCGCCGCGGGAGCACAGTAGGCCCACCCGCCAGACCTGCCCGTTCTGGTTACATCCGTAACGGAGCTCGAATTCGCTCGTCCTATCATGTGCGCCAGTTTGACGCACCCTCTGCGGTTGAGGAGGGTATCCCCCATTCGCGGAGACATGTGATGTACGCAGAGAGTATCGATAAATTCGCAAAGGTCGGCGCGCACAAGGCGTCGTCGATCGCGCGCTCGCCGCTCGCTTTTCTGATCGGTGCGGCCATGGCCGGGGCCTATATCGGCTTCGGCGACATCCTGATGTTTTCAGTCGGCTCGCATGTCGATCCGGCTTATGTGCATCTGATCATGGGCGCGGTGTTCGCCTGCGCGTTGACGATCGTCGTGTTCGCCGGCTCGGATCTGTTCACCGGCACGGCCATGTATATGCCGTTTGCGGTGTTGCGCGGCGAGACGGGTGTCGGCGGAATGGTGCTGGTATGGGTGGTGTGCTGGATCGGCAATCTGATCGGTGCGGTGGTGCTCGCGGCGATTTTGCATGCGGCGGGCGGCGGCGTGCTGCTGACCGATGGCTCGGAAGTCTTCTTCAAGGCGGTGTCCGCGAAGATGAGCGCGCCGGGTCTCGCGCTGTTCGCCAAGGGACTGCTGTGCAACTGGCTCGTGTGCCTCGCTATCTGGATGGCGGCGCGCACCAATAACGATGGCGCAAAACTCGGTTTGATTTTCTGGCCCGTGTTCGCGTTCGTGGCAAGCGGCTTCGAGCACAGCGTCGCCAATATGTTTGTGTTCGCACTCGCCCTGATCGGTGAGCATCCGGACAACATCACGCTGGCCGGTGCTGTGCACAACGAAATTTTTGTCACGCTCGGCAACCTGGCGGGCGGCGCGATTTTTATGGGGCTCGGCTACTGGCTGCAGGAAGGCGGTATTGGCCATCCGTCGAAGACCCGCTTGCCGGTTTCGGCAGGCAGTGCCCAGACCCACTGATGAACTGATCCGTAGTGGCGGCTACGCCCAATGTGCGCCGACCGCGCAGCCCGCCGCCACGATCAGCAGAACTAGCACGGTAATTGCGCTGTAGCGATAGTCGCGTTGCTGCAGAAACACGCCGAGCATCAGGATCAGGCGCAGCACGGGCAGGAGAATAAACAGCGCAATGCCGGCAGTGACGAGCGGCATGCCTGGCGGCAGCGCCGACCGATGCAATGCGGTGTGGACATCCGGCAACAGCAGAAGCAAACCCGCGGCGATCGTGAGAGACGCTATCCACGTGCCGCTTTTTAGCAACGCGGCGAGCCAGCGCTCGAGCGGTGTCATCACCGAGGCGAAGGTCGCAGGGGAGGCCGTGGCCGAAGCCGGCAAACGGTTGCTCATACCGGCCCGCTCACGGCTTTGACGTGGAACGCTTCGAACAGCATCTGTACCGCAAGCACAAGCAGGATCGCGACGAACATCAGCCGCAGCTTGTCGTTCGACAGACGCATCAGCACCCGTGCGCCGAGTACCGCACCCGCTACTGAGCCGAGTGCAACCGGTCCGGCAATCGCGCTGACGATATCGCCGCGCAGAAACCAGGCGCCGGCGCTGGCAGCCGCCGTCACGCCGATCATGAAGTTGGAAGTGGCCGACGAGACCTTGATCGGCAGGCGCAACGCCGTATCCATGGCGGGGATTTTCAGCACACCGCTGCCGATCCCGAGCAGCGCCGAAATCAAACCCGCGCCGTACATCAGCAGCATGCCCAGTGGCACACGTTGCACCCGATAGGCGACCTCGCGGCCGAGTGCACGATCCGGATAGCTCGAATCGAGCGCAAGGGAAGCCGTCCAGCCTGCTGTCGCCGCAGCGCCGGTTGCAGCGTCAATTGAAGAGGTAACCGAAGCGCCGGCGACCGGATCGCTTCGTCGTACCAGCATCTGGCGCGCCGATACGAGCAGAACCAGCGCAAACAATATAAACAGCGCGAACACCGGAACGATCCCGACCAGCAGCACGCCGCACAGTGCACCCAAGGTCGTGGCGGTCTCCAGCACTACCGCGAGCCGTACGTTGGTCAGACGCTCGCGCAGGAACGGCGCTGCGCCGCCACACGAGCAGGCGATCACCGAGACGATGCTCGCGCCGATCGCCACGTGAATGTCGAGATGGCCGAACATGGTCAGAACCGGCACGATAAAAATGCCGCTCGCCATGCCGAGCATTCCACCGAGCGCACTCGCGCCGAGCGATACCGCAAAGAGCCACAGCGTGAAGCCCGTATCCATCGGAGTCTCCCGCGCGTCAGCCGCGTTTGCCGCGGCGGGCAAGCCGCGTCACGAACTGGATCTGATCGCCGCGGTAATGCAGCTGTTCGTAATCGACCGGTTGATGTCCGGCACCGTACGAGGTGCGTTCGATCAGAAAGATCGGACTGCCAGGTTCGACACCTAGTGCCTGCGCCACGGTCTCGTTTGCACAGGTAGCCTCGAGCCGGTACTCGGCTTCCACGAGTGGCGTGTCGTATTTCTGCTCGAGCAGGGCGAAGATCGGTTCGGTCTCCAGATCGTTGCCGATCACTTTCTCGCCAAGGTCTTTAGGCAGCCAGGTTTCGTCGAACGAGAGGGGCACGCCGTCCGCGAGCCGCACGCGCTGGATGCGCATCACCAGCGTGCCGGCCGCAAGGGCGAGATGGCGCGCCACCGTGTCGCTGGCGGGCAGCACCTGCTTGTCGAGCACGCGAGCGCTCGGGTGACGGCCAAGCGCCTGCATATCTTCGACGAAGCCGCTCAGCTCCGTCAGTTCCTGGGTGATTTTGGGCTGGGTGACAAAGGTGCCTTTGCCGCGGCGGATTTCGATCAGGCCGCGTTTGATCAGGTTCTGAACCGTTTTATGGATGGTGGTGCGGCTCACGCCGAAGCGCTCGATCAGGCCGTCCTCATTCGGCAGGCGGCTGCCGGCCGGATAGGTGCCGTCTGCGATGCTGGCCGCCAGCACCGCTTCGACCTGGGCGTATAGCGGCGTGGGGCTATCGGGATCGATTTTCATGTTGGACATAGTGACATCATGACGTCACTATGTCAATCGCCCCAGCGTCAGACGAGGCTATTCAATCCTTCCTCAACCGCCTCGACCCCGGTGGGCCGCACCACACGTGCGACTTCGGCGCCATCGCGAAGAAAAATCAGGGTAGGCCACAGCTTCACCCTGAACGATCGCCCGAGTGGGCGGCCGGGTCCGTCCTCGATCTTCAGATGACGCACCGCGGGATGTTCCGCGAGGGCTGCGCCGATCACCGGTTGCGCGCCCTGACAGTAGCCGCACCAGTCGGTGCCGAATTCGAGAACCGTTGCCCCCGTGAGCGTATCCACCTCGGCACGTGTCGGTGAGGTGACGGAATAGGCGGTTTGAGTGGTCATTTTTGCTCCGGAACAGATGAGGCAGGCAGCACGATTTACCTCGCGGAGTGCATCGTTCTGCGTTGCGGGACGGCTTCAATGTATCGGAAAACTTCACGCGCGGCATTGTGCGAACATGCCGTCCGCGAGCGCATCGTTTATGCGTGGTTCAAAACGTATTCTGGTGCTCAAATACGCGCTCTGCATGCGAGAATCCTGCGAAAGCATTTCTGCGTGCAGCGGGGTCGCAGCCATTGCAATTTCGCACCGCCGTGAATCGCTGGGGACCACCGATTACAGCTACAACAATCCAACCGGGCAACCGTCTCGAGGAGATTGCGTTAATGAAGCCGGACAGTTCAATGACCGACGCATTGCGCGCTGGTTTGACCACGACCTTTCTGGTCGGCGGCGGGGAGATGGGGGCGCTGATCCGCGCCTACGACTGGGCCTCGACTTCGATCGGCGCGCCTGAAAACTGGCCGCAGGGCCTGAAGACCGCGATCCGCATCATGCTCACCTCGCGCCAGCCGATCTGGATCGGTGGGGGCCCCGATCTGCTGTACTTCTACAACGACCCGTACAAGTCGATTATCGGCGGCAAGCATCCAGTGGCGCTCGGCCAGCCGACCGCGGTCGTGTGGCACGAGATCTGGAGCGACATTGCGCCACTGCTCGAGACAGCGTTGACGGGCGCCGAAGGTACCTTCGTCGAACAGAAGCTGCTGATCATGGAGCGCAACGGCTTCCCGGAGGAGACCTACTACACCTTCTCGTATAGCCCGATTCCGAACGACGACGGCACGGCCGGCGGCATCATCTGCGCGAACAGCGACGATACCTCGCGCGTCATCGGCGAACGCCAGTTGATGCTGCTGCGCGAGCTGGCCGCATCGACTGCGGATGCACGGCAGTGGCGCGACGCGTGCGAACTGAGCGCCCGCGCGCTGCGGAGCAATCCGCGCGATCTCCCGTTCGCCTTGCTGTACATCGCGGAACCTGGCTCGGCGGACGTGACACTGGCGGGCGCAAGCGGTATCGCGCCCGGTCATCGCGCTGCGCCGGAATCGATGAGCGCGGCCGAAGACGCGCCGTGGCCCGTTGCTGAAGCGCTGCGAACGCAAGGTGCGGTGGTGGTGCGCGACCTGGCGCGGCGCTTCGGGCCTGGATTACCCAGCGGCCCATGGAGTCTCGAGCCTACCCAGGCGGTCGCGTTGCCCATCATGCCCGGTGGCGAAACGGGACGTGCGGCAGTCCTGATTGTTGCGGTGAACCCCTGCCGCCTGCTGGACGAGGGCTATCACGCGTTTCTGAACCTGCTCGCGGGGCAAATCGGCGCTGCCATCGGGTACGCTCACGCGTACGAAGAAGAACGCCGGCGTGCCGAAGCGTTGTCCGAAATCGACCGGGCCAAAACAACGTTTTTCTCCAACATCAGCCACGAATTCCGCACGCCGCTTACCTTGATGCTGGGACCGCTCGAAGAGCTGCTCGCCAAACAGGATGCAACCAGCGAGGCCGACCGCAATCTGCTCGAGATCACGCATCGCAACGGTCTGCGGCTTCTGAAGCTCGTCAACGCACTGCTCGATTTTTCCCGTATCGAAGCGGGGCGTTTTCAGATCAACCCGCAGCCGACCGACATCGCCACGTTCACGACTGAACTCGCCTCGCTGTTTCGCTCCGCGATCGAAACGGTTGGGCTGCAACTCGAAGTGGACCGTGGCGTGGATGTGGGTGGTGGGCCGATCATTGCGCAGATCGATCGCGACATGTGGGAAAAGGTCGTGATGAACCTGCTGTCGAACGCGTTCAAATTCACGTTCTCCGGTTCGATCAAGGTTTCGCTGCGGCAGGGGCGGGACGGCAGCATCGAGATGAGCGTCGCGGATACCGGCATCGGCATTCCACCAGAAGAGATCCCACGTCTGTTCGAACGGTTTCACCGGGTGGCGGAGTCGCCGGGCCGCTCGGTCGAAGGCAGCGGCATCGGTCTTGCGATGGTGCAGGAGCTGGTCAAACTGCACGGCGGCACGATCAGGGTCGACAGCACGCCGGGTGTGGGCAGCTGCTTTACGGTGGTCTTGCCGCCCGTCGGTGGCCCGCTTGCCGTGCCTGCGGCTGAAGCCACGCCAACCTCGCCGGCCGCGCTAAGCCGGCACGCGTTCGCTTATGTCGATGCCGCGCGGCGCTGGATCCCCGAGTCGAACCATTTGGACGAGATCGGCACCGACGAGCCGCAATCGTTGCTGGAGACCGCCGAAACGTCAGCGCCCTTGCAGGACGGACAGGTTGCCGCGCGGGTGCTGGTGGTCGACGACAACGCCGATTTGCGAGACTACATGCGCCGCATTCTCGGCCAGGCAGGGCATGAGGTTCAGTTCGCCGTCGACGGTGAGGAAGCGCTGGAAGTGGCACGCGCGGCGCTGCCGGATCTGATCGTCTCGGACGTGATGATGCCGCGGCTCGACGGCTTCGGCCTGCTGCGCGAACTGCGCAGCGACCCGGTCTTGCGCGAAACGCCGGTACTGCTGCTCTCGGCCCGTGCAGGGGAGGAAGCGCGCTTAGGCGGCCTCGAGTCCGGCGCCGACGACTATCTGACCAAGCCTTTCTCGGCGCGTGAACTCGTCGCGCGCGTGGCAGGCAATCTGCAGCTGGCCCGGCTGCGGCGCGAGACCGAGCGCAATCTGCGCGAAGAGTCGCGCACGCTGGAAATCCTCAACCGCGTCGGCACAGCCGTGGCGGCGGAACTCGACCTGGGCCGCGCCGTTCAGGTCGTCACCGATGCGGCAACGGAGCTCACGGGCGCCGCCTTTGGCTCGTTTTTCTATAACGTGCAGTCGCCACCCGAAGCGCAGGTTGATCAGTTCAGCCAGGCTAATCGGGACGATGACGGTGGCCGCTACATGCTGTACGCGCTCTCCGGCGCGCCGAAAGAAGCATTCGCCAGTTTGCCGATGCCGCGCATTACCGCCCTGTTCGAGACCACCTTCAAGGGCGAGGGCATCGTGCGTGTCGACGATGTGACGCAGGACCCGCGCTATGGCAGGAATGCGCCGTTTCGCGGCATGCCCGCCGGCCACCTGCCGGTGCGCAGCTACCTCGCCGCGCCGGTGATCTCGCGCACGGGTGAAGTGATCGGCGGTTTGCTGTTCGGCCATCCGGAACCCGGTGTGTTCAAGGCGCGCTCCGAACGCATCGTCGTGGGTATTGCGGCGCAGGCGGCCATTGCGATCGACAATGCGCGGCTCTATCAGGCGGCGCAATCGGAAATCGCCGAGCGCACCAAAGCCGAGGGTGCATTGCGTGAGTTAAACGAAACGTTGGAGCGCCGCGTGAGCGAAGCGGTCGCAGATCGCGACCGTCTGTGGGAACTGAGCGAAGATCTGCTGGTGGTGGCGAGTTTCGACGGCACGCTGCAACGCATCAGTCCGTCGTGGCAGAGTACGCTCGGCTATCCGCTGCACTGGCTGATGTCGCACTCGTACATGAATCTGCTTCACCCCGACGAAGTCGAAATGGTGACGGCGCAACTGGAGCGTTTGCGCCGCGCAGGCGTGCCGGTGCGTTACGAATCTCGCCTGAAACGCGCCGACGGCGCGTGGCGCTGGGTGGCGTGGACCTTGTCCCTCGACCCGGCTTCGGAGCGTATACACGGCGTGGGGCGCGATGTCACCGCCGACAGGGATAACGCCGAAGCGCTGCAGCACGCCGAAGAGGCGCTGCGCATGGCGCAGAAGATGGAGTCGATCGGCAAGCTGACCGGCGGCGTAGCGCACGATTTCAACAACCTGCTGCAGGTGATCGGCGGCAATCTGCAACTGCTGGCAAAGGATGTGGCCGGCGTCGACAAGGCCGAGCAGCGGGTGCGCAATGCGCTGGCGGGCGTGGCGCGCGGCGCCAATCTGGCCTCGCAGCTGCTGGCCTTCGGGCGGCGCCAGCCGCTCGCGCCGAAAGTCGTCAATCTCGGCCGTTTTATTCGCGGTCTCGACGATATGTTCCGCCGCGCGCTCGGCGACGGCATCGAAATCGAAACGGTGGTGTCGGGCGGTCTGTGGAATACGCTGGTCGATCCGTTCCAGGTCGAAAACGCGCTGCTCAACCTCGCTATCAATGCGCGCGATGCGATGCGCGGACACGGCAAGCTCACCATGGAAGCCGGCAACGCCTCGCTCGACGACGCCTACGCACAGCGCAATGCCGAGGTGACGCCGGGACAGTATGTGATGGTCGCGCTCACCGACACCGGTTCGGGCATGCCGCCGGAAGTGCGCGAGCGTGCCTTCGAGCCGTTCTTCACGACCAAGCCTGAAGGGCAGGGCACGGGTCTCGGGCTCAGCATGGTGTACGGCTTCGTCAAGCAGTCGGGCGGTCACGTCAAGATCTACAGCGAGCCGGGTCACGGTACGACGGTGCGCATCTATCTGCCGCGTGTGCGTCAGGAAGAAGACCTCGAAACGCAGATCGATGCGGGGCCGGCGAAGGGCGGTGCGGAAACGGTGCTGGTAGTCGAGGACGACGAAGACGTGCGGAGCACGGTGGTCGAGATGCTGAGCGACCTCGGCTATACGGTGCTCAAGGCCAAGGATGCACAGAGCGCGTTGGCGATCGTCGAGAGCGGCGTGCCGATCAATCTGCTGTTTACGGACGTGGTGATGCCGGGGCCGCTGCGCAGTACCGAACTGGCTCGCAAGGCGCGCGAGCGCTTGCCCGATATCGTGGTGCTGTTTACCTCGGGCTACACGGACAACGCAATCGTACACGCCGGCAGACTGGACGAAGGCATCGAGTTGCTGAGCAAGCCGTACACTTACGAGGCGCTCGCTCGCAAAGTGCGTCACGTGCTGCGGAACCAGTTCTGGCAGCCGCACGACGAAGCCATTGCCGCCGTGCAGGAGGCGGGAGCGGCTGCTGGTGGCGACGCCGCCGCCGACGTCGCCAAGGCCATTAGTAGTTTGAACATTCTGTACGTCGAAGACGACGAACTGGTGCGCCTGAGCACCACCGAATTGCTCAGGACATTCGGACTGCAGATCGTCGAGGCCGCAAGCGATGTGGAAGCCATGCGTGTGCTGCGCGAACGGCCGTTCGACGTGCTGCTGACCGATGTCGGCCTGGCTGGCAAGTCGGGAGTCGATCTGGCGATCGAGGCATGCCGCGATCATCCGCACTTGCAGGTGATCTTTCTGACCGGCTACGATCTGGTGCTGACGTCCGAACAACGGGAGCGGTTGCCCAACGCCATTCCCTTGCGCAAGCCGTATGATCCGATCGCGCTGGTCGATCTGTTGCGCCGTTGCGCGGACTGACGCAACGTCTGTGCTATATCTGAAGAACTGCTGTTTAACTGTGATTGACGAGGATGCCCCCGTATGGACCGCCTGCAGGCAATGGAAGTCTTCACCCGCGTGGTCGAGACCAACAGCTTTTCAAAGGCAGCTGAGCTGCTCGATCTGCCGCGCGGATCGGTCAGCAACCTGATCCAGGCGCTCGAGGAACACGTCGGTGTGCGGCTGTTGAACCGCACAACCCGGCAGGTCAGTGTCACCGAAGATGGTGCGTTGTACTACGAACGTTGCGTCGGCATTCTCTCGGAGATTTCGGATGCGGAGTCGTCGCTGTCGAACAAGCGGCAAAGCCCGGCGGGCACCATTCGCGTCGACACCTCCGGGACGCTGGCGAAGGCGTTGCTGTTGCCGGCGCTCGGCGATTTCTACCGGCAGTATCCCGAGATCGACGTGCGCCTGGGCCTCGCGGATCGCAATATCGATCTGATTCAGGACGGCGTCGATTGCGTGATCCGTATGGGTGCGCTGGAAGAGTCGAGCCTCGTCGCGCGGCGCATCGGCAACTCGCGTATCACCACCTGCGCGTCGCCGGCCTATCTCGCCGAGCATGGCATACCGACCACGCTGGAAGAACTCCAGGGGCATCGCGCCGTCAACTACGTCTCTGCGCGCAGCGGCAAGGTTTTTCCGTTCGAATACGAAGTGAATGGCGAGGTGGTCAAGGTAACGCTCGAAGGGGGCTTGGCGGTGAACGACGGCACCGTCTACATTACCGCCGGCGTGCTCGGCTACGGCATTATCCAGCCGTCGCGTTTCATGGTGGCGGAGATGATCGAGCGCGGCGAACTGCAGGAAATACTGACCGGGTACAAGATTCCTTCGACGCCGCTTTCGCTGGTCTATCCGCATCGGCGCATGAGCTCGCGAGTGCGTGCGTTTACCGAGTGGTTCACCGAGCTCACTAACCGGCATCCGGATCTGGGCCGTTGATCCACGGGTGCGACGCGAGGCGGAGCAGGCGAGGCGCGTCGCGAATCCGGCTACGCGCCGTCCTTGCCTGCAGAGGTCAACGAGGCGTCAACGAGAGGTCAATGAGCGGACGGCGCGGCAGCGCCCCCGCCCGCGGCTTCGATCCCATCCACGCTCGCATGGATGCGGCCACCGGCGAAGCGCACGCGCAGGTTGCGGTACTTCCTGAGGTAATGCAGTCCCACCAGCGCAGCGCCGAAACCGGAAGCCGCGCCCACCCCGAGCGCCCAGCGCGGGCCGAAGTGATCTGCCACCCAGCCGACGATCGGCGCGCCGAGCGGCGTGCCGCCCAGTGCGATAGCCAGCAGGATCGCCACCACCCGGCCACGCATGGCGGGTTCGGTCGACAGTTGCACGAGGCTATTCGTCGAGGTGGTGAAGGTTTGCGTACACATGCCGATCACGACCAGCGTGGCGCCGAACAGCCCGTAGGTGGGCATGCATGCCGCGAGCGTACAGCCAAAGCCGAACAGGCCAGCGCTGACCAATAACAGCGCGAGGCGCGGGCGCGCGCGGCGTGCCGCCAGCAGCGCACCGGCCACCGAGCCGATTGCCATGGTGGATGTCAGGAGTCCGTACTGGCTGGCATTGGCATGAAACGCCGTGACCGACATGGTCGAGATAAATATGGGAAAGTTAAGCCCGAAGGTGCCGATCAAAAACAGCATCGTCAGCAGCGCTCTGAGGTCGGGGCGGCTCCAGACATAACGGAAGCCATCGACGAAAGCCCCACGCGCGCGGCGCGCCTTCAGCTTATGGTGCAGTTCGTGAACGCGCAGGATCTTCAGCGAGCACAGCACCGCCGCAAACGACGCCGCGTTGATGAGGAACACCCAGCCCGTCCCCACCGAGGCGATCAGCACGCCGGCGACCGCCGGCCCGATCATCCGGCCGGCGTTGAAGGAGGTGGAATTGAGCGCCACCGCGTTCGACAGATCCTCTTCTCCCACCAGCTCCGCGACGAAGGTCTGACGCGCGGGAGAGTCGAACGCAGTGACGCAGCCAAGCAGGAACGCGAACACGTACACCTGCCACAACTGCACGAGGCCGGTCAGCGTCAGCACGCCGAGCCCGAGCGCCAGCCCGGCCATCGTTGCCTGGGTGACCAGCAGCAACTTGCGGCGGTCCAGATGGTCTGCGGCATAACCGGTCAGCGGCAGCAGGAGCAGCATGGGGCCGAACTGCAACGCCATCACGATGCCCACCGCAGTCGCATTCCTGTGCGTGAGCTCGGTGAGAACGAGCCAGTCTTGTGCGGTGCGCTGCATCCAGCTACCCACGTTGGAGATCAGTCCTCCGCTGGCCCAGACCCGGTAATTGAAGCCGCTCAGCGAGCGGAAAGTACCTTTCACCGGACTATCCCCGAAGCGCGCGTGCGCCTGGCCCGCGTGAGCGTGCACCCGCGTGCGTTACCTGCGTGGCAAGCGCGTTCATGCGCGGGTCTTGTCGAGCAGCGCGACGATTTCCGCCGTCGTGCCGGTCTCGCCGAGGCGCGGGAAAATCCGCGTGATCGCGTTGTGGTGGGTCTCGGCGCTGAGGTCGGTCATGGCGTCGACGGCGAGCGTGACGTTAAAGCCCAGCTCGTAAGCCTGACGCGCGGTCGATTCAACGCCGATTGAGGTCGCCACGCCGGCCATCACGACCTGGGTGACGCCCTTGTCCTTGAGATACTGCTCGAGGTCGGTGCCCACGAACGCGCCCCATGTGCGCTTGGTGACGAGATGATCTTCCGGTTGCGGGTTCAGCTCGGCGACGAGATCCGTCCAGCCGGCGGGAAACTCGCCCGTGTGGCGAGCCTGCTCGGTGCGTCCTGGTGCGCCGCCGGCCACGTTGACGAGCACGATCGGCAGCCGGTGCGCGCGGAACGCGTCGAGCAATACCCGGCTTTGCTTCACGACTTCGCCGGCCGGATGAGCGGTGGGAAGTCCGACGATGCCGTTTTGCAGATCGATGACGATGAGTGCGGTTTTCGGGTCGAGCGTAGTGATAGCCATGATGGAGTCCTGTTTGAGGGGGGGACGATGCCGCGCCTTGGGAGCGTGCGGCGAGCGACGGGATCAGATCAGGTGTCGACGAGGCGTTTGAGCAGTTCGACTGCGCTTGCCAGTTGCGCCTGCTCGGCCGGCGCGAGCCTGGCGCGAATCTCGCGAAACAGCCAGTCTTCGCGCGCGGCCCGGCCGGTCCGGATTGCTTCCTGGCAGGCCGGGGTGAGCGACAGAACGGTTTGCCGTCCGTCGTCGGGATCGGGGGCGCCGGCGACGAAGCCTGCCGCCTTCAGCGCGGCAACCGCTTCGCCCATCGATTGCGGGCGGATGCCCTCGGCCCGCGCCAGAGCGGTGACGGTGGCAGGGCCTTCCTTCTCCAGACGGGACAGCACGCGCACCTGGGTCCAGCTCAGGTCGCCGAAATGCGACTGTTCGCGCAGCCGGCGCTTCAACCGGCCGACGACCACGCGTAACTCGCTGGCCAGCGCGAGCGCGCGGGCGGCTTCGGGGTCAGGGGAGGATTCGCTCATGTGCGGGATAGTGTGCCGGTGCGTGGATGCGTTCTATCCGGGTCGGCCGCGAATTTAGCCGCACGGATAACTGCGAAGGGTACCTGCTAAGGCTACCTTCATATGTGGTCGCAAGTCAAGTTGAAAGCATCGGCCAGCGCGGTTGGCGGTCTCGTTACCGCCGGCCCAGCAACACTTACATGACGGAGTGCGCGTTACCTGACTCCCGGCGCGAGCCGGTCATCGTTGGCGTTGTCCGCGCCGTCCGAGCGTTCGCCGTCGTCGGCCTCGGCGGCGGTCCCGCGTCTGCGTGCCTCCAGCAGGTCCTGATAGTGCAGCCACGAAGCGGTCTCACCCGATTTGGCGGCGTACATCGCCGCGTCGGCGTTGAGCAGAAGGGCTGCGGCGGAGGTGCCGTCGGCCGGATAGTGGCTAATGCCGATACTTGCGCCCACCAGCATCGACTGTCCATCGATCAGCAGCCGGTCGTTCAGGGCGCGGATGATGTCGCCGGCGATGGTGGGCGCGGCGTCCGTGGAGGGCGTACCCCTGAGCAGCACGATGAACTCGTCGCCGCCCAGACGCGCCACCATATCGCCATCGGACAACACCAGCTGGATGCGCCGCGCGACGCTGGCGAGCACGCGGTCGCCGACGGCATGGCCGTACTGGTCGTTGATCTGCTTGAAGCGATCGAGGTCGACGAACAGCACGGCGAGTTGCTCGCCGCTAGCGGCGGCTTCGCTGACCGCGGTCTCCAGCTTCTGGGTGAACAGCAGGCGGTTGGGCAGGCCGGTCAAGGCATCGTGACTGGCGAGATGAACAAGCTCATGCTGCTTGTTATGGAGCACATCGAGTTGCGAACGGATCTCCCGGCGCATCCGGTCGAAGCAGCGCGCGAGCACGCCGATTTCGTCGGTGCGTCTAAGCGGCAGGGCGCCCATCGTATGGTCTGCGAAGAAATGCGTGGCGGCATGCGCAAGCATCTGCAGCGGTTGGGTGAGCGCCCGCGCGAACAGGATGGCCAGCAAAAAGGCGAGCACGCTCGACACCAGCACCATGCGCACGATGCTGTTGCCAAGCAGCGTGGCGCCTGCCAGCACGTCAGTGAGCGGCTTGGCGATGCCCAGCACGATAAAGCGATTGCCGTCCGCCACGCCGAATGGTCTGCGGATAAAGGCATACACGTAGCCCGCTGCCTCATGCGGTTGCAGCAGACCGTTCATGGACACGCTGTTTTTCGACTGCTCGAACAGCGGTTTCGTGACCGGGAAGTTGTCCTGCATGAGGATGCGCCGCCCGCGATCGAAACCGAAGGTCTGCGAAGCATCGGGGTGCATCAGAAAATCGCCCCACTCATTGGCGAGATACACCTCGTAGCCGCGCGGCAAGTCGACCTGCAACAGCTTGAGCAGGCTCGCGAGATCCACGTCGATCACGAGGACGCCGGTCGCCTTGCCGTCCGCGGCGACAACAGGCGTGGCGAGGCGCAACGTCGCCTTGCCTTCGGCGGAATGCGCGCCGTGCTCGTGGTTGACCGTGATCGGCGAAACATAGATGCCGCGCGCCGGCAGCGCGAGCGTGTCGAATACATAGGCAAACTGGCCTTTCTCCTGCAAGCCCTTTGCCGCGACCCGCACGGCGCTTTGCGCGTCGCGGTCGAAGCGGATCAGTTCGAGGCCATAGCGCTGACGCGCGATCAGCCGGACCTGCAGGTACTCGGGGTGATTCGCCATGATGCTGGCGAATACCGTGGCAAGGCGTTCGCGAGCATCGTTGGTGCCCGAGCCGTCGTCGGATTGTGCGACCGACGCTGCCGACGGCAAGGTCGCGAGCACGAGCGCATCCTGCGACACGTCGCCCAGCGCCACGGAAAAGCGCTCGCTCAGCAACTCGGTCGAAGTCAGGAGATTCTGCTCGGCTTCGTTTACCAGCATCGTACGGTTGGCTCGGTACGCATAGTAGCCAGTCGCGCCGGATGCCACCACGCCGATACAGGCGAGCAGGATCGACAGTTTGAAGGTCAGGCCGGGGCGCATCATCTGAAGCGCTCCGGCAGGTCGCCCGAAACGATCTTGCTCCACAACGCTTCGCGCTGCTGAATATCGTCCACCGGGCGCAGCCAGATCAGGTGCGCATCGGCGTTGCTCTCCGGCGAAGGTGTGAGCGTATTGGCGAGGCCCTGGCGCTGCGTCAGCAGCCCGCTGACATCCGGTTCGAGCATGTAGTTGATCCACGCAAGGGCGAGCGGGCGATCGGCTGCGGTGCTCGTCATGGCCCAGCAGTCGAGCCAGGCGAGGGCGCCTTCGTCGGGAATCACATAGCCCACATCGGCGCCGGCCCGGCGCAACTGCGCGAGCTGCTGGGTGCCGTAGTTGCCGAACATCAGCGCAACCTTGTGCTGGATGAAGAATGCGGTCGCTTCTTCGGGCAGGTTGTAATACGTCAGAAGATTGCGCCGCAGATCGATCAGTTTCAGGGCGATGTCGTGGGTTTGTGCGGGCGTGAGCCGGAACGGATCGGGATAGCCGAGCGCCAGCGCCGTGAACGAGAAATTGTGCTGGGCGCTGTTGAAATCGAGCACCTTGCCGCGGTATTGCGGATTCCACAGTTCCGCCATGGAATGCGGTGCGACCGGGATCTGCTTGCGGTCGTAGATCAGCCCCATCGACGAGTACGTGAACGGAATGGCGTAGACCTTGCCGGCCACGCTCAGGCCTTCGATACCGCCGCGCGGCTGGAAGCGCTGCAGTTGCCGCTGCGTGTTGGGAAGCTGCGCGAGGTCGAGCGGCGCGAGCATGTGCTCGTGGGTGTAGCGCTGGATTTCCGCGGTATTGGCGGCGAGCACGTCGTAGTGCGGCATGCCGCCCGCATGCATCTTGTCCCACAGGGCTTCGTCGGAATCGACCAGCGTCACTTCAACCGTCGTATGGAAGCGGGCCTCGAAGGCTTTCACGACATCGCTATCCGCGTAGCCGGGCCATGCCAGCACGCGCAACACGCTTGCAGCGGCCGTAGCAGGGGCGGCCGCCAGCAGACAGCCGGTCAGGAACAGCACAAGCACGGTGAAGACGCGACATGCGCGCCAGATCATGCACTGTGAATTCGACGGTGTCCTAACGGCTTGTGGCGGCTGCCGCAAGCGGGATAGGGGGGCCCAGCGCATGTCATCGGTCCTTTTCAAACGCGTACACGGAATCGATACCGCCTGGCATCACGCGCTCGAATTCGAGCAACGCATGCCTGCGACGCCGGCCGCTGCGTCGTCATGTCCAACGGCGACAGGCAGGCCGCCGGGCTGACGAAGCTTGATCTGATGTTCGTGTTTTGCGAAGGTTATGCGCACCTTCGGTGTTTTCGCCGCTGGCCTTCGGCCCGATTACCTCTCGCCAAAAACACCCGAACGCGCCTCTCTGCTGCATAACGACCTGGCAGAGGATATCTTTAGTTGTGTCTTCTCCAGCTAATCTTTCCAAAAATATCAGGCATAGATGTCGTACAAAAAAAAGCGGCCCCGAAGGGGCCGCCTGGTACTTTCATTTTATGCTTCGTGCTTCGCGTTGCTCTTCGGAGCTGAAGCTGAAGCCGCGTGAGTCGCTTAGGACGACATCACAGTGACCGACTTCGTCACCAGATACGCTTCGAGGGCTTCCGGACCGCCTTCGGAGCCGTAGCCCGAATCCTTCACGCCGCCGAACGGCATTTCCGGCGTCGGCGTGGCGGGCTGGTTGATCCACAACATGCCGACTTCAAGCTGTTGCGACAGCAGATGCACGTTGGCGAACGACTTGGTGAACGCGTAGCCAGCCAGACCGTACGGCAGGCGGTTGGCTTCGGCAATGGTGTCTTCGAGCGAATCGAAGCCGCGAATCGCCGCGACCGGGCCGAACGGCTCGTTATTGAACACATCGGCTTCTAGCGAAACGTTGGTCAGCACCGTCGGCGCAAAGAAGTTGCCTTCCGAGCCGACGCGCTCGCCGCCAGTAGCGACCGTTGCGCCGGTAGCGCGGGCGTTGTCGAGCACCTTGGCCATGGCCGTGAGGCGGCGCGAGTTGGCAAGCGGGCCGAGCGTCGTGCCTTCGACCAGACCGTCACCGAGCTTCAGGCTTTCGGCGTGCTTGATGAGCGCCTGCTCGAACTGTTCGCGGATGCTGTTGTGCACGAGGAAACGCGTCGGCGAGATGCAGACCTGACCCGCGTTGCGGAACTTCGCCGCGCCGGCTGCCTTGACCGCCAGTTCGACGTCCGCGTCTGCCGCGATGATGACCGGTGCATGACCGCCCAGTTCCATGGTGGCGCGCTTCATGTGCTGCCCAGCGAGGGCGGCCAGCTGCTTGCCGACCGGCGTCGAACCCGTGAACGTGACCTTGCGGATCACCGGATGCGGAATCAGGTAGCTGGAAATCTCGGCCGGGTCGCCGAACACGAGACCCACGGTGCCCGGAGGCACGCCGGCTTCGACGAACGCCTGCAGCAGCGCGGCTGGCGATGCCGGGGTTTCTTCCGGCGCCTTGACGAGGAACGAGCAACCGCTCGTCAGGGCGGCGCTCAGCTTGCGCACGACCTGATTGACCGGGAAATTCCACGGCGTGAAAGCCGCTACCGGGCCGATCGGTTCCTTCAGGACCAGTTGCTGGGCCGCCAGATTGCGCGGCGGCACGACGCGGCCGTAGATGCGGCGGCCTTCATCGGCGAACCATTCGATGATGTCGGCTGCGGACAGCATTTCGATGCGGGCTTCGGCGAACGGCTTGCCTTGCTCCTGCGTCATCAGGCGTGCGATGTCCGAAGCGCGTTCGCGCACCAGTGCCGCGGCCTTGCGCATGGTGTTGGCGCGCTCGTTGGCGGGAATCTTGCGCCAGGCCGCGAAGCCTTTTTGCGCGGCCTCCAGCGCCCGGTCCAGATCGGCGATGCCAGCGTGCGCAACCTTGCCGATCGGCTTGCCGGTGGCGGGATTGATGACTTCGATAGTCTTGCCGCTCGCGGCGTCGCACCACTCGTTGTTGATCAGGAGTCGGGTGTCGGTATAGCTCGATGTAGCCATGCTGGGTTCCTCTGATGGGTGGGGCAAGCGGCCGCGACAACAGGCTGGCGGCCGAGGATGGACTGCAGATAAGCTTATCTTAGCCGATTGTGGGTAGCCTCACAGGCGGCGCGGGTAAGCGCCGGCCGGTATCGGACAGGGGTATGGCGCTTATTCTTTGGCGGATGGGGCTTTCTGATGGTTGGCGCATTCGGCCGTGAAAACCATGCTGGCCTGGTCGGGCGTCATGGACTGGCCCTCCGGGCCGTAGATGCGCTCGATGATGGCGTTGAGCGCCTGCTGGTCGGCCTTGCCCTGGTAATACTTGGCCGCCTGGTCGAGCGCCTGCGTTTTCGTTTTCTTGTGCATGCGCCACGAGGCGACTTGCCCGGCAATATCGCCGATGGCAAAACATTGATCGTTCACTGTTTGCGCAACCGCCTGCGCGGCTGGTTGCGCGAGGCACATTGCCAGCGCCGCCGTTAACACTGCTCGCTTCATCGCTACGTCCTGTTGTCCGATACGTGGCGGCCCGCAGCGCGGCCGAGGGTATCGGCGAGCGGGGAACCGCAAAACAAAAGGACGTAGTTTACCGAGAAGTGAGCGGCGGCGGCATTCAGACCGGCAAATGGGCTTGCCACGCCACTGCCGGCGCCTCGGATGGAGCCGTACGGCCTTAGCGCAGTCCGCCGCTGGCTACCAGCGTCTCGCCCGTGATCCACCCAGCGTCATCCGACGCCAGGAACACGGCCACCCGCGCGATATCCTCCGGCTGACCGATACGCCCGAGCGGCGTTTGCGCCACGACCGCGGTTGCCATTTCGGATGCGATGATGCCGCCGTCTTTCGTGCCCTCGGTTTCCACCATGCCCGGATTCACCGAATTGACGCGAATCTTGCGCGGCCCCAGTTCGCGAGCCAGCACGCCCGTGATCGCATCGACGGCGCCCTTGGTGGCCGTGTACACGACGCTGCCCGGCGGCGTGATGCGGCTGACGACCGAGCCGACGTTGACGATGCTGGCACCTTCGCCGAGATGCTTCGAGGCCGCCTGGGTGATCAGCAGCAGCCCGCGCACGTTGACATTGAAGTGCTTGTCGAAGTGCTCTTCCGTGATCTGTTCGACCGGTGCGAAATCATAAACGCCCGAGTTGTTGACGAGGACGTCGAGGCGTCCATACGTTTCGATGGCTGCATCGACGATGCCTTGAGCATCCGCTGCCTTCGAGACGTCGCCACGCACAGCGACTGCCTTGCCGCCGGCTTGCGTGATCGCGGCGACGACCTTGTCGGCACCCGCCTGGCTCGATGCATAGTTGACGACGACCGAGGCGCCTTCTGCCGCGAGCGCCTGGGCGATGGCGGCGCCGATACCTTTCGATGCACCGGTTACGACGGCTACTTTGCCTGTGAGTTTGGCCACGATTGCTTCCTTTGAGAGGTCCATGTAACCGCGCCCGGGCGGGACGATTCCCGCGGGTGCGAACAGGATGGGACTGGAGGCAATGTAGTGGATCGCCGGCCCGGGATCATCGGGCTCGCGGCGAATTCATTTGACGGATGGGGCGAACAATGGGCGGTGTGGTGGGAGTTTGCCCTGCAACTTGCCGGGGAACTTGCAAGGAAATCCGCCCAGAAATTCGTCCGGCCGACCCCGTGCGGGGCCAAACCGCGCGCGAAGCATCAATGCTCGGCCGGTTGTGCCGCCGAAGCCGGCGTATCGGTTTGCGCGAGGCGGCGCTCGAGCAGCGCCTTCGATTCCTGCACCGGTTTGCCCTGCAGTTTATTGAGCGCCTGCTGCAGCATGAAGTCGCCGCTCGAGCCGAACTCCACCGGCGCGCGATCGCGGTCGTGCTGGCGTTGCTCCGGCGTTTCCTTGTCACTCTTTTCTTCGAGCATCTGCACTTCTTCCTGACGGTCCTGTGCGCGCGCTTCGAGTTCCTTCTTCTCGTTCGGGTCCTGAATATTGGCCAGATGATTCGGATAATCGGCTTCGCGTGTCACGAGTGCATCGTCGGGATCGCCATCCGCGAACTGGTCGACGGCCACGTCAGGACGGATGCCGATGTCCTGGATCGAGCGGCCGCTCGGCGTGTAGTAATAAGCCGTTGTGAGACGCAAGGCCGTGTCCTGGGTCAGGGGCACGGAGGTTTGCACAGAGCCCTTGCCGAAAGTGGTCTTGCCGATAATCAGCGCGCGATGCGCATCCTGCAACGCGCCCGCCACGATCTCCGATGCCGACGCCGTGTACGCGTTGGTCAGCACGATCATCGGCACGGTCTTGAAGATCGCCGGCTCGTTTTGCAGCGGGTCGCTCACAAAGGACGGCAGGCGGTAATACGTGTAGCTGTCGCGATAAGCCTGCTTCGAATACTCGACCTGGCCGTTGGTCGTCACCACCACGGAATCGCGTGGCAGAAAGGCACCCGCTACACCGACCGCGCTTTGCACGAGCCCACCACCGTTGTTGCGCAGGTCGAGTACGAGGCCTTTCAGATTCGGTTGTTGCCGGGCGATCTCGGCGAGCTTCACCGCGAGGTCGGGGGTCGTGCGCTCCTGGAAGCTCGTAATGCGCACGTAAGCGTAGCCGGGCGCCGGCGTTCCCGATTTCACGCTTTGCAGATTGATGATCGCGCGCGTAATCGTGAGCGGGAATGTACGGTCTTCGCTCTTGCGGTAGAGCGTGAGCGTGACCTTGGTGCCTGGCGTGCCGCGCATCAGTGCCGCGGCCTGATCGGGCGTCATGCCGCTGACCGGCTTGTCGTCGATGTTGGTGATCAGGTCGCCCGGGCGAATGCCGGCCCGAAACGCGGGCGTGTCCTCGATCGGCGAGATGACCTTGATGAGCCCGTCTTCCGCACCGCTTTCAATGCCGATGCCGGCAAAGCGTCCCGTGATCTGTTCCTGCAGGTCGCGGAAGTCGGTCTTGTCGAGATACGCCGAGTGCGGATCGAGGCTCGACACCATGCCTTTGATCGCAGCGGTCAGGAGCTTGTCGTCGTCGACCGGTTCGACGTATTCCTGCTTGATCTGCCCGAATACTTCGGCAAAGAGTCTGAGCTGATCGAGCGGCAGCGGCGCCGATGGCGGCTGCGCTGCGAACGTGGACAACGGCAGCATCGCCAGCGTGCCGAATGTCAGATTCAGGGCTAAGACACAGGACAATTTCTGCATGATGGCGGCTCGATGTGCGTGATGGCTCATCACACATTAGCGCAGTCATTTCGCTTCCGCAATCACGATGCCAGGCGTGGCAGCCGCGGCATATTTTTGAATATGACCGCGGCGCCATCTTTCATTGAAAACGCTTCATTGCACAGCGGGTTAAGCCCCCTGGCCGGTGGCACTACTGGTCTGCGCGGCCGGCGCCGATGCCGCCGATGCGGCAGCCGGCTGAGCCTGCAGCTTGTCCGGATTGCGCGGATCGTGCAACTGGCTATCCGACCAGCCGCCACCGAGATCGCCAATCAGCGAAGCCGCGTCGAGCAGACGCGACTGCTGCACGCTCAGTGCGGTTTGCTGGTCAGCCAACTGGGTCGCCTGAGCGGTGGCCACCGTCGTGTAATCCACCGTGCCCGCCTGGTATTCGTTGAAGGCGATCTCCGTACCGTGGGTCGCGTCGCGCACGGCAGTATCCAGCGCGTCGGCCTGTTCCGCGAGGATCCGCAAGCCGGACAGATCGTTCTCCACGTCTTCGAATGCAGTCAGCACCGTGCCGCGGTAGTTGGCCACGGCCGCCTGGTAGTTAGCCTTCGCCGCCGCCACTTCACCGCTACGCTCGCCGCCGTCGAAAATCGTTTCGGTGGCGCTGCCGCCGAGCGACCAGACGTAATTGGCGACGTGCAACAAGCCGCCGAGCGGCGACTGCGTAAAGCCGTCCAGCGCCGACAGCGACACCGTCGGGTAGTACGCGGCGACCGCTATCCCGATCGTGGCATTTTCGGCGGCCATCTGGCGTTCAGCGGTCGCAATATCGGGCCGGCGCTGCAGGATCGTCGAAGGGACGCCGACCGGAACCGTCGGCAAGGTGGGCATTGCGGCGCTGTGCGGGATGTTCAGCTCTTCCGGATTCTTGCCGACCAGCACGGCGATCGCGTGCGCGTTCTGGGCTCGTGCGATGCCGAGCGCAATCAGGCTCGCGCGGGCGTTTTCGAGCTGCGTGCGCGCGGTCACGACATCGGAAGGGGCGACCGTGCCGTATTTGTCCTGATTGGAGACCACTTCCAGAAAGTGCTCATAGGCTTTGACGGTGGCTTGCAGCAGATCGATATTGGCATCGCTGGTGCGCAGATCGATCACCGCGGTGGCGAGCGCAATCTGCTCGGACAACGTGGCGTTGGCGAGCGTCGCCTCGCTCGCCTGGGCGGTCGCGGAGTTCTCTTCGATCGTGCGGCGCACCGAGCCCCACAGGTCAAGGTCCCAGCTCACGTTGCCTTCGAGCGAACCCGAATTCACGATCTGCGCGCCGCTGCCCACACTGCGGGTGAAGCTCGAACTCGTCGAACCGGCGGAGGCACGCTGCCGGGTGCCCGACCCGGTCACGCCGATGGTCGGGAAAAGCGCCGAGCGCGCCACCTTCACTTCGGCCAGCGCCTCCTGATAATTCGCATAGTCCTGGGCCACGGTCTGGTTGGAGACCGCGACCTGCGGTTCGAGCTCGTTGAGCAGCGGGTCGTTAAAGCCCGTCCACCACGCGCCCTTCGGGGCGTCGGCGTCGGCCGGCTGGGCTTGCGTCCAGCCCGGCAGCTCGCTGTAGGTGGCGGGCACGTTGACCTGCGGCCGGTGATAGTCCGGGCCCACCATGCAGCCGCCAAGCAGCAGGGCCGCCGCAGCGGCGATCGGTTTACAGGAAATCTTCATCTTCATGCCTTCGTATCCGTTTGCCCCGATTGCCGCGGCGGTCCCATCTGTTCAGCCTGGCGGTTCCACGGCAGTCCGGAAGACCACCTGACCAGTCTGGAGCGCAAGCGGTCCAGGTACAGGTAAATCACCGGCGTCGTGTAAAGCGTAAATACCTGGCTCAGGATCAGGCCGCCCATCACCGTGATACCGAGCGGTTGGCGCAGCGACGCGCCCTGGCCGATGCCGATCGCGAGCGGCACCGCGCCGAGCACCGCGGCGAAGGTGGTCATCATGATCGGCCGCAGACGCACGACTGCGGCATCGTGAATCGCGTCCTTGGCCGTCATGCCTTCCTTGCGCTGCAACTGGATCGCCACGTCCACCATCATGATGCCGTTTTTCTTGACGATACCGATCAGCAGGATGATGCCGATCAGCGCGATCACCGAGAACGGCGTGCCGAAGATCAGCAACGCGAGCGTGGCGCCGATGCCGGCCGAGGGCAATGTCGAGAGAATCGTGAGCGGGTGAATCGAACTCTCGTAGAGCACACCGAGCACGATGTAGACCACGCCGAGCGCCGCCACGATCAGCAACGGGATGGTGCCCGTCGATTGCGCGTACGCCTGCGCGGCGCCCGCGAATGCACCGTGGATGCTGGCCGGCATGCCGATCTCGCGCGACGCCTCGTCGATCGCCTTCTGCGCCGTGCTCAACGACCCGTCGGGCGGCAGGTTGAACGAGATCGTTGCTGCTACCAGCCCGCTCTGATGGTTCACCTGGGTCGACGTATGGTTGTTGACGGAGGTCACCATGGTGGGCAGCGGCACCATCGTTTCGGCCGCGGTGCTGTCCGCGCTGCCGCTCGAACTGCCGCCCTTGCTGTTCGAGATGCTGTTGGTGGTCGCGTTGGCCTCAGCGTTCGAGTTCAGCGAGTTGGTGCTCGACGTGCTCGACGCGGAGCTGATCGCGCTTGCTTGCGTCACACCCGTGACGGTGCCGCCCGGCATTTGCGTTTGCGCGGTGCCGGTCGCATTACCCGCGGCCGTGCTCAGGTAAATCTGGTTGAGCGTCTGCGGATATTGCCAGTACTCCGGCGCCACCTCCATCACCACGAAGTACTGATTGAGCGCGTTGTAGATGGTCGAGACGGTTCGTTGGCCAAACGCGTCATACAGCACATTGTCGATCTGGTTCGGCGCAAAACCGTAACGCGACGCCGTGGGGCGGTTGAAATTGATGTAGGTCTGCAGGCCGTTTTGCTGCAGGTCCGAGTTCACGTCGAGCACTTCGCCGCGCATCTTGCTGAGTGCGGTCACGAGCTTGGGGGTCCAGGCGAACAGCGCGGTGGAGTCTTCGCTCGTCAGCGTGTACTGGTATTCCGCGGCCGACTGCCGTCCGCCGATCCGCAGATCCTGCTGGGCCTGCATGAAGAGACGCGCGCCCGAGACCGCGTTCAGCTTGGGCCGCAGGCGGTTGACCACCTCGGTGGCGGTCGCATGGCGCTGCGCTAACGGCTTGAGCTCGACGAACACGTTAGCGGTGTTCAGCGCACGGCCGCCGGTAAAGCCGGCCACCGACTGCACCGCCGGGTCCTTCTGCACGATCTCCTGCAACTGGGCAAGCTTCTTCTCCATTGCCGAGAACGAGATGCTCTGGTCGGCGATGATCTGCCCGATCAGAATGCCCGTGTCCTGTTCGGGGAAGAAGGTGCCTGGCAGCAGCTTGAGCAGGAACACGTTAGCCACGAGCAGGCCGATCAGCAACAGGATGACCAGCAGTGCGTGGTCCAGCGCAGCCGTGAGCGAACGCGAGTAGGCATTTTTGAAGCGGTCGAATTGCCGCTCGATCCAGACGGCCCAGCGCGCGCGCGAATGGCCGGCGTTGTTGCGGCTCAGCACGTATGCACACATGGCCGGCGTGACCGTCAGCGAGATCACGAGCGAGATCAGGATCGCGATCGACAGCGTCACCGCGAACTCGTGGAACAACAGGCCGACGATGCCCGGCATCAGCAGGATCGGCAGGAACACCGCGATCAGCGAGAGGCTCATCGAGATCACGGTGAAGCCTACTTCGCCGCTGCCTTTCAGCGCGGCTTCTTTCGGACTCAGGCCCATTTCGAGGTGGCGCGTGATGTTTTCCAGCACCACCACCGCATCGTCGACCACGAAGCCGGTGCCGATGGTGAGCGCCATCAGCGACAGGTTATCGATGCTGTAGCCGAGCAGGTACATCGGCCCGAAGGTGCCGACGATCGACAGCGGCAGCGCCACCGCCGGCACCAGCGTGGCGCGCGGCGACTGCAGGAAGATGAACACCACGCCGACCACCAGCAGCACGGCGATAAACAGCGTGCGCTCCGTATCGGCCACCGAGGACCGGACGGACTCCGAACGGTCGACGGCGACCTGTACATGGACGCTGTGCGGCAGCGTCGCCTCGATCGAGGGCAGGACGTTGCGGATCTGCGCGACGGTACTGACGATGTTGCTGCCCGGCATCGGATAAACGATCACCAGCACCGCCGACTTGCCGTTGTAGAGCCCGGCGTTGCGGATATTTTCGTTGGAGTCCCTCACCTGGGCGACGTCGCGCAGCAGCACTGGCGAGCCGTTGCGGTAGGCGACGACAAGGTCCCGGTAGGGCGCCGCCTTCGTAATCTGGTCGTTGGACAACACGACGTAACGCTGGTCGCCCTCGTCGAGGTGGCCCTTGGCGCTATCGGCGTTCGCCGCGGAAATCGCCGCGCGCACGTCTTCGAGGCCGATGCCGTAGCTATTCAGCTTGCCCGGCTGCAACTCGACCCGCACCGATGGCAACGCACCGCCGCCCAGCGTGATCTGACCCACGCCGCTGACCTGCGAGAGCTGCTGCTGGATCACCGAATCCGCGGAGTCGTAAAGCTGTGCCTTGGTGAGCGTGTTCGAGGTCAGCGCGAGCACCATGATCGGCGAATCCGCCGGGTTGTACTGGCGATAGGTCGGATTGCTGCGCAGCGTAGTAGGCAGGTCGGCACGCGCCGCCTGGATGGCCGCTTCGACGTCGCGCGCCGCACCGTTGATGTCGCGGTTCAGGCCGAACTCGACCACGATCATCGACGAGCCGACATAGCTGATCGAAGTCAGCTCTTCGACGTCGGCAATCGTGCCCAGCCGCCGCTCGAGCGGTTCGGCCACCGTCGAGGCCATGTTTTCCGGGCTCGCGCCTGCCATCTGCGCCTGTACCACGATCACCGGGAAGGCGATGTTCGGCAGCGGCGCGACCGGTAGCCGGAAATAGGCGAGCGCCCCCGCGATCAGGATCGCGATGGCCAGAAGCGTGGTCGCGACCGGCCGCTGGATGAATAACGCCGAGATGTTCAAGGCGTGTCCTCCGCCGTACCTGCAGGCGCACCTTCAGCTGGACCTTGCGGCTTGTTGCGGTTGCGCCAGCGCCGCGTGCGTTCGGCCATGCGGTCGAAGAACAGATAGATGACCGGCGTGGTGAAGAGCGTGAGAATCTGGCTCAAGGCGAGGCCGCCGATAATTGCCAGACCCAGCGGCCGGCGCAGCTCCGAACCCGTGCCGGTGCCGAGCAGCATCGGCAGCGCACCGAGCATGGCGGCGAGCGTCGTCATCAGGATCGGCCGGAAGCGCAGCAGCGACGCCTGGAAGATCGCCTCGCGCGGCGGCTTGCCGTGGTTGCGCTCGGCATCGAGTGCGAAGTCCACCATCATGATGGCGTTCTTCTTGACGATACCGATCAGCAGCACGATCCCGATGATGCCGATCACATCGAGATCGCTGCCGGCGATCATCAGGGCGAGCAGCGCACCGATCCCGGCCGAGGGCAGGGTGGAGAGAATCGTCACCGGATGGATGAAGCTCTCGTACAGCACGCCCAGCACGATATACACGGCCACCAGCGCGGCGATCAGCAGGTACACCTCGCTCGAGAGCGAATCCTGGAACGCCTGCGCCGCGCCCTGCAGCGACGAGGTGATCGACGGCGGCAGATTGACCGCCTGTTCGGCCTCGTGGATCTGTTTCACCGCCGTGCTCAACGACGCGTCCTTCGCGAGGTTGAACGAGATGGTGACGGACGGGAACTGCGCCAGATGGCTGATCACGAGCGGCGACTTGACGATCTGGATCTTCGCGATGGCCGACAACGGCACCTGGCCGCTGCTGCTGGTCTGGCTCGGCAGGTACAGGTTACCCAGCGACCCCACGTTAGGCAGCGATTCCGGTTTGGCGACGAGGATCACGCGGTACTGGTCCGACTGCTGGAAGATGGTCGAGACGATCCGTTGACCCAGCGCGTCGTAGAGCGCGTTGTCGATGGTCGCCGGCGTGATGCCGAAACGCGCGGCCAGTTGCCGGTTGACTTCGACGTTCACGCTCATGCCGTCGGTGTTCATATCGCTTTGCACATCGGCGAGCGACGGAATCTTCTGCAGGCGCGCAATCAGTTCAGGCACGTACTTCTGGAATGCCTGCTGGCTCGGTCCACGCAGCACGAAGCTGTACTGGTTCGGCGAGACCGTCGTGTCGAGCGTCAGATCCTGTTCCGGCTGCATAAATAGCTTGATGCCGGGCACATTGGCGACTTCCGTCTGCAGGCGCCGCGCGATCTCCTGCGCGGTGTCCGAGCGCTTGTCGTGGTCGCGCAGATTGATCAGGAAGCGACCGTTGTTGAGCGTGGAGTTGGTGCCGTCGATTCCCACATACGAGGTGAGGGAGACCACGTCGGGATCCTTCAGGAGCTGATCGGCGAGCGCGCGCTGGCGCGTCACCATCGCCTTGTAGGACACCGAGTTGTCGGCCACGCTGATGCCCTCGATGACGCCAACGTCCTGCACCGGGAACAGGCCCTTCGGAATCACGATGTACAGCACGGCGGTCAGCACGAGGGTGAGGACGAACACCACCAGCGTGAGCAACTGGTGATCGAGCACCCAGCGCAGGCCCTTGTCGTAGGCAGAGAGCGTCTTGTCGAAGAGGCCTTCGCTGATCCGCTCGAAGCGGCTCGGATGGCGTTCGGCCTGGGCGCGCAAGAGCCGCGCGCACAGCATCGGCACGACTGTCAGCGAGACCACGGCCGACAGCACGATGGTGACCGCGAGCGTGACCGCGAATTCGCTGAAGAGGCGCCCGATCACGCCGCCCATGAAGAGCAGCGGAATCAGCACGGCGATCAGCGAGATGGTCAGCGAGAGAATCGTGAAACCGATCTGCCCGGCGCCTTCGAGCGCGGCCTCGAGCGGGGTTTTACCCTCCTCGAGATAGCGCACGATGTTCTCGATCATCACGATCGAATCGTCGACCACGAAGCCGGTGGCAATAATCAGCGCCATCAGCGAGAGATTGTCGATCGAGTAGTTCAGCTGGTACATCACGGCCAGCGTGCCGATCAGCGAAACCGGTACCGACACGCTCGGGATGAGCGTGGCCGGCACGTTGCGCAGGAACACGAAAATCACCGCCACCACCAGCACGATGGCGAGTATCAGTTCGATTGCGGCGTCGGAGACCGACGAGCGGATCACGCCCGTGCTGTCCGAAACGACTGTGACCTTCATGCCCGCCGGCAGCGTCGATTCGAGCTGCGGCAACTCCTTCATGATCTGGTTGACGGTGGCGATCACGTTGGCGCCCGGCTGGCGCTGCACGTTCAGCACGATCGCGGGCGTCCCGTTGTACCAGGCGCCGCGCTCGACGTCCTGGGCGGCCGAGGTTACACGGGCGACGTCGCGCATGAACACCGGCGCGCCGTTCTGGTAGGCGATTACCGTGTTCAGGTAGTCCTTCGGATCGGAGATCTGGTCGTTGCCGTTGATCGTGTAGTCGAGGTCCGGACCGTCGAAATTACCCTTCGGCTGGCTGACGTTGACGTAGCTGAGGAGGGTACGCAGATCGTCGATATTCAGGCCGTAAGCGGCCAGCTTCTGCGGGTCGGCTTCGACCCGGATGGCCGGCACGTTGCCGCCGCTGGTCGTCACGACACCCACGCCCGAGACTTCCGAAATCTTGGTGCCGAGGCGGTTGTTGGCGGCGTCCTCGAGTTGCGTCAGCGACATCGAACTGGAGGTGACCGCGAGCGTCAGGATCGGCTGGTCGGCCGGATTGACCTTGGCGTAGGTCGGCGGCGCGGGCAGGCCGCTTGGCAGGAAGCTGTTGGCCGCGTTGATGGCCTGCTGGACGTTCTGCTCGGCGACGTCCAGGTTCAGCGACAGGTCGAACTGCAGCGTGATGACCGAGGCGCCGTCCGAACTGTACGAGGTCATCTGCTGCAGGCCGGGAATCTCGCCCAGTTGCACCTCGAGTGGCGCGGTCACCGTGGTGGCCATCACGTCCGGACTCGCGCCCGGATAGAAGGTCTGCACCTGGATGGTCGGATAGTCGACGTTAGGCAGCGAAGAGACCGGCAGCACGCGTACCGCGACGAGGCCGACCAGCACCATGGCGATCATCAGCAGCAGCGTGGCTACGGGTCTAAGAATAAACAGACGGGAGATATTCATCGGCGAGTGGATCCGCGTCTACGAAGCTGCGTCGGCGGAGGCGGCGCTCGCCCCCGAGGCACCGCCCTGGCCGTGCTTGTGATGGCCGTGCGCGCCGCTCGCGGCAGCCGCTGGCGCGGCCGAGTCTGCGTCCGTGTCTGATGCCGTTGCCGAATCCGAAGCTGCGGCGCCCGAAGCTGCGGCACCCGAAGCCGCGCTACCCGAAGCCGCGCTACCCGAGGCGGCCCTCGCAGGCGCAGCCTTGATCGGCGCGCCGTCGCTCAGCCGGTCGGTACCGTCCGTCACGACGATGTTGCCGGCCGACAGCCCCGCCGTGATGACCGTGTTCTTGCCGTCGCTCGGTCCGAGCGTGACCTTATGCACGGAGACGGTGTTGTTGGCATTCACGAGATACACGTAGTCGCCAGGCGCGCCGGTCTGCACGGCCGGCGTCGGCACCAGTACGGCGTTCTGCATCGTATCGACCAGCAGCTTGACGTTCACGAACTCGTTCGGGAACAGCGCTTCGTCGTCGTTGGCGAAGGTAGCCCGCAACGTGACCGTTCCGGTAGCCGTCGCCATCTGGTTGCTCGCCGCGTACAGCGTGCCGACCGCGATCTGCTTCGAGTTGTCGCTGCTGAAGGCGGTGACCGGCAGGCTGGCGCCGGTGCCCATGCGTTGCAGCACCGCGGCGAGCGAGTCCTGCGGCACGGTGAACTGCACTGTGGTGGGCTTCATCGTCGTGATGACCACGATGCCCGGCGAGGACGAAGCCGTGACGTAGTTGCCCGGATCGACGAGACGCAGGCCGACGCGTCCGGATACCGGCGCGGTGATACGGCAGTACGCGAGGTCGAGCTCGAATTGTGCGATGTTCGCCAGATCCGATTTGACCGTGGCCTCATCCTGCTGGACGAGGAACTGCTGGTCGACGAAGGTCTGCTCGGCGATCGACTTGTGCTCGTTCAACTGTTCAAAGCGCGCGAGATCGGAGCGGGCCTGGGCGAGCGAGGCCTTGTCCTTCGCGAGCGCCGCCTGAGCCTGCTGCAGGTCGATCTCATACTGACGCGGATCGATCTGGGCGAGGAACTGGCCTTTCTTGACGTCCTGGCCTTCCTGATAGCCCACCTCCGTCAGATAGCCGCTCAGTTGCGGCAGCACGGTCACGGTTGCGGTAGGCGTTACGGTGCCCAGTTCGCTCAAGGTCACGGGCATCGAGCCGAGGGTGGCGGTTGCAACGGTCACCACTTGCGGGGCGGCGCCTCGGGCGGGTTTCTTCTGCCCGAGGATGTGCACAACCACGAGCGCGACCAGCGCCAGCACTACGACCACGAACAGGATTAACCTGACGCGCGAGCGCTTGGGCTGCGTGGACACGGCTTCGCTCATATCAATCTCCGGAAACGGGTGTTGCGTTTGATGATGGGGCTGGCCCGGCCAACGCGGGCGAGGCCGGAAAGAACTACTCGTACCCGTTTCCGCAACCGGTTCAATTGTCCGGTTAGCGGCCGCAGGCCAAGGTGAAAAAGAGAGATTTCCCACAACTGCGGAAAAGTGCCACGTTTACTGCGCGTTGTCACCATCCAACGATCCCTTTCTTTCTGTTTGATGAAGGCGGCAGCAAAAGCCGGCGAAAAGTCCCAGCTCATGAAGACCCTGGCTGCGGCGTGCCTTCGGGCACGAACAGATAACCGCGGCCGCGCACCGTCTGAATGAAGCGCGGCGCGGAGGGATCGGCTTCGAGGATGCGGCGCAGGCGCCACACCTGCACATCGATGCCGCGATCGGTGCCGTCGTATTCCGGGCCGTGCAGCAACTCGATCAGGCGTTCGCGGGTCAGCGCATGCATCGGATTGTCGACGAACACGCGCAATAACGCGAACACACTATCCGCCAGCATCAGCGGGCGGCCACGTTGCATCAGCGTGCGCGACTGAAAGTCGAGCGTAAAGGTGCCGAAGGCAAACGGCTCGCGCAGTTCGGGCGCCGCTGCCGAGGGCTGCGTGCGGCGCCGCAGCACAGCCTGCACGCGGGCCAGCAACTCGCGCGGATTGAACGGCTTGGCGAGAAAATCGTCCGCGCCCAGTTCGAGGCCTTTGATTCTATCCGCAGGGTCGGCCTTCGCCGTCAGGATGATGACCGGAATGTCGTCTCCGGTGGCGCGCAGCTTGCGCAGCGCGGTCAGGCCATCAATGTCCGACATCATCAGGTCGAGGACGATCAGATCGGGACGTTCGCGTTCGAGCCGACGCTCGAGCGAACTCGCGTCGTGCAGCACAGAGACCTCGAAGCCTACTTCGCCCAGATAGATGCGCAACAGGTCGCGCAGATCGGCGTCATCGTCGACAACCAGAATTTGAATAGCCATGCGCAGGAGTTTAATGTGCCGAGGCCCGCTTGCCGCGCCCTGCGGCCTACAAAGACATTGCGAGGAGTTACGAAGAAGGCGCTGTGTAAAAGGCCGTAATAGTAAAGGCTGTTCGTAAGGGCAGCAGTCCTCACATTGCACAAATGTAATGTGATGAAGGCAATTTGTCGGAAATGTGGAAATGGCAGGATTGCCATGGATCGCGCATCGAAGACACGCGATCCATCGTGCAACAGCGTGGACGTCAGAACGACGTGCCGATCTGGAACTGGAACTTCTGGTACTGGTCGCCGGCGTGCTTGATGAGCGGCAAGCCGAAGTCGAGCTTGAGCGGGCCGATTGGGGAAATCCATTCGAGGCCGGTACCGTAGCTGTAGCGCAGACCGTTGGCGCCGGTGCTGTTGCCTTCGGTGCCCCAGACGTTGCCGCCGTCGAAGAACGTGAAGATGCGCAGCGTGCGGTCGTAGCCGGTGCCCGGCAGCGGGAAGGTCAGTTCGATATTGCCGACCAGCAGCTTCGAGCCGCCGATCGGATCGCCCGTGGTCGCATCGCGCGGACCCAGCGAACTCGGCTCATAGCCGCGCACCGAACCGATACCGCCGGCGTAGTAGTTCTTGAAGATCGGGTACGGCTCGCCGCCGAGGCCGTTACCGTAACCGCCCTGGAAGTTCAGGCCCAGCACGAAGCCTTTCGCAAACGAGTAGTAATACTGCGCCTGGAAATCGGTCTTGTAGTACGTGGTGCGGGCGATCGGCGTGCCGTACTCGGCGTTGAACTGCGTGAAGTAGCCGCGGCTCGGCACCAGTGCGCTGTCGCGATTGTCGCGCGACCAGCCAAGCGTCAGCGGCACGTTGTTCGACACGCGGCCGAAGTCGTTCACGTAGTCGATATAGCTTTGCGGCGTGGTGGAATCGACGTCCAGACGGTTCTGCTCGATACCGGTGCCGAAGTAGACCATGTCCGACTCGGAGAACGGCACGCCGAACTTCAGGTCGGCGCCGAGCGTAATGATCCGGAAACTCGTATCGGTGACGTTCGAGTAGTAGAGCGGTTCGCTAGTGCGGTAGTAGACGTCGGTAATGCGCTTGATGCCGTCCACCGTGAAGTATGGGTCGACCTGTGTGACCGTCAGCGTACGGAACGTCGTCGCGGTATTCACGTTCACCGCGAGGCTCGTACCCGAACCGAACACGTTGTCCTGCGACACGCCTGCCGAAATGATCGGGCCTTCGCCGGAACCGTAGCCAAGACCGAGAGTAACGGAGCCGGTCGGCTTTTCCGTCACCTTCACGGCGATGTCGACTTCGTCGGCGGTGCCTTCGACTGGCACGGTGGTGACGTCGACATCCGTGAAGTAGCCGAGACGGTTGATCCGGTCTTTCGACAGCGCAAGGCGGCTCGAATCGAACCACGAGCTTTCGAGCTGACGCATTTCGCGGCGGATCACTTCGTCGCGCGTGCGGGTGTTGCCCACGATGTTGATGTTCCGCACGTACACGCGGCGGCTCGGATCCACCTGCAGCGTCAGGTCGACTGTATGGTGTTGCTGGTCGATCTGCGGCTCCGCGTTCACGGTTGCGAACGCGTAACCGTATTCACCGAGCTTGTCGACCACGGCCTTCGTGGCAGCCTTCAGCTTGGCAGCGGAAAATCGGTCGCCCGGTTTGATCTTGACGAGTTTCGTCAGCTCTGCCTGGCGATCGAGCAGGTTGCCGGACAGACGGATGCCCGAAATCGTGTACGGCTCGCCCTCATGCAGCGTGAGCGTGAGGTACATGTCCTTCTTGTCCGGCGACAGCGAGACCTGGGTCGAATCGATATTGAACTCGAGGTAGCCGCGGTCGAGGTAATACGAGCGCAGGTTTTCGAGGTCGGTAGTCAGCTTGTCTTTTGCGTACACATCGTTCTTGGAGTACCACGAGAACCAGTTTGGCGTGGACTCCTGCATTTCGTCGTGCAGCGTGCCGTCGCTGAACACCTTGTTGCCGATGAAGTTGACCTGGCGGATCTTCGCGCTCGGACCTTCGATCACCGAGAACAGCAGGCCGACGCGATCGCGGTCGATCGGCGTGACCGTGGTCGTGACTTCGGCGGCATAGAAGCCGCGGGTCAGGTACTGGCGCTTGAGCTCCTGCTCGGCGCGGTCGACCAGCGACTTGTCGTAATAGCGGCCGAGCGACAAGCCGACCGAGCTTAGTGCCTTGTTCAGGTTGTCCTTGTCGAATTCATGGAGGCCCGAGAAATCGATCGTGCCGATGGCGGGGCGTTCCTCCACCTGCACGACGACGACGTTACCTTCGGTCGAAATCCTGACGTCATTGAAGAAGCCCGTTGCGTACAGCGCGCGGATCGCGGCGGACGCCTTGTCGTCGGTGAACGTGTCGCCCTGCTTGATGCTCAGGTAGGAGAAAACGGTGTTCGGTTCGACCCGCTTGAGGCCTTCGAGCCGGATATCGCGCACCACGAAAGGCGTGACGGCGAAGGCCGAGACGGAGGTGACGCTCAGGCCGATCAGTGTCAGCGCCCTTACATGGCGGGCCGATAGTGTTTCAAGGTTCATACGTGCTGACAGGAGAGACAGACAATAGGAGGATCGCAGGTACATCATTAGCCGATGCCGAAGTGCGAGCGCGAACTTGCTACAAAAGGAGGAATATGGCCGCGCTACTGGAGCCGGGCACTGCGGACGCCGTCCACTTTGGCGAGACCCGTTACGAGCGAAAGCACTTCGGTCATGTGCCGCGCGTCGGCGCGATGCATGCGAAACGAGAGCTCGGCGCCGCCGGGGAGACGAAACGAGAGAAGCAGATGAGAGGACTCGCCTTTATCTTTGCCGACGGCCCAGGCTTCGCAGGGCATGGCGAACTTGACGTCGTCTTTCTTTTCGCGCACGCGCGCTGACCAGCCAATAGCATTGGAAATAGCGGCCAGCAGTTCATGCATGACGGAGTAGTGCAGGGCGATGCTGTCGGGCTGATTGCCTTTGAGCATGAGGTATTGACCATCGCCGGTCAGTTCGAAGGAATGCAGGGAATGAATTGCTAGGGCTACCGGCGGTGACATGGATGCACTCCCAAACAATATTGGAGGCCGAGTCTATGTGAGAAGCCGCGCGGCGAGGTTACTTGCGGTTTACCGATTCTTCCTTTCAGGCGGAGGGCAAACCAATGAGGGTGTAGGGGGCGTGTTAGCGGGGACGGGGGAAGAAGAAAGCAGGTGCCCCCGCAGCAATGTTCTCAACTTAAGCCCCATTGCATCAGGAGAGTTTGTACGCGAGATGGAAATGGGCACGGCTTTTCCGGGTGTCGCTGGACAAGAGCGAAGCCTGCCGAATGGCGCCTCGACTTTCAACGACCGATTTGCAGACTTTTCCGCACGAATTGGGATGGCATGCGGGGTAAAAACCTTCAGGAGCTAAACAAGCTTCGCGTCGCGGCCTCCTGATCTTTGCAGTCCTGCTGAATCAGGCGCAACCCGCTGCTCAACCCCGATACGGACGCCTGACCATGAAACAGCAGAGCGCTACCACGCCGCTCGCGCTTTCCTGCACGCGAAGCGCAACGCTCACCTCCCCATGGTTCGTGCAGCGCACCGAATACAACCCCGCGCTGGCCACGTACCTGCCGCTCGTGAATGGCGAGACCGCCTTCGCGGCGGTGTTCGACGCCATACGGAACGCGGAGCACAGCATCGATATCCTGTGCTGGGGTTTCCAGCCGTCGATGTATTTCAGACGGGGCAGCGACGCGGCGGGTTCGCCGTCGATCGGTGAACTGCTCGAATACAAGGGCCTCGAAAAACCTCACATCAGGATCCGGCTGCTGGTCTGGAGCGACTCACTGCACGTGGCGTCCTTCTCGGAAGACATGATGCCGGGCAACCACGGGCCAGTCGGGCTGGCGGGGGCTGCACAGGACGGGCGCACCCGCGCCCAGCGGGAATTCGACCAGCTCTGGTACTGGCGGGCCAACCGGAACAATGTCACGCGGATGTCGGCCGGGGCGAGGGCCAATCCGTTTCCCGCAGCGAAATCGGTGGTGACCACGGCATTGAACGCATTGCCGGGCGCGCCAAAACCGCTGGCAAACATTGAATTCGCCACGCGCGATTTCGATCTGAGGGAGCGTGCCGAAATCGCCTGGCGCACGTGGATGAGCGGCCCGGCGGGCGACCCCACGCTGAGAGAGCGGAACACCGCGGCGATGACGGCGGAGCCCTCGCATCACCAGAAGATGGTGCTTGTCGACTACGAGCTTCCCGAGCGGGCCATCGGGTTCGTGATGGGGCACAACACGCTGGATGAATACTGGGACCGGGACGATCACACCTGGCTGCGGCAGGCGCCGCGAATGGGACGCAACGGCCTGCATCCGCGGCAGGACATGTCCGCGAAGGTGACGGGTCCGGTCCTCGAGTACCTGAACGAGAATTTCTGCCAGGCGTGGGACGACGCGACCGGGCAGAACCTGACCCAGGCGCGGGCGGCGCTGGCTTGCCGGCTGAAGCTGCGCCCGGATCACGGTACGCCGGTGATGGCGCAGATCCTTCGCACGCAGTCGCAGCACGGCAAGGACGGCACGAAGGACATCGCGTCGCTGTACCTGCAGGCGGTGAACAACACGACGAGATTCGTGTACATCGAAAACCAGTATTTCCGGTATATGCCGGTGGCCGACAGGCTGCGGGAGAACGTCAACGCGCAGATCAAGGGGGGGCGCAACCCGGCGAAGCATGGTGAGGTCTATCTGTTCGTGGTCACGAACTCGAACGACGACGGCATCGGCCGCGGGACGGTGAGCAGCTACCAGATGCTCGCGGCGCTCGGATATGGCGACCGGATGCCCGGGGTCGAGACACTGGAGAAGAACGACCAGCTTACGCAGCAGGAGCAGACGCTGGAGAAGCAGCTTGCTGACGAACAGGCGGCCAGCCAGCGCGCGATGATGCAGGGCGCGGGTTTCTCGCAGATGCAGGGGCTTGCGAATTACCTGCAGGGCGGCCAGACCCGGCAGGCAGAAATCGGGCAGCAGCTGGAGCAGACGAGGCAGGAGAAACGGCGGGTGGCGAGCGTGAGCCCGGACGGCATGACGAAGGAGGGAGAGCTGGTGCCGCCGCAGGATATGCCGGGGATGAAGGTGCTGGTCTGTACCCTGGTCGCACCGGACACGCCTGCAGGTCAGGCGTGGGATTACGTCTATGTCCACCAGAAGCTGATGATCGTTGACGACGTGTTTACGACGCACGGCTCGGCCAATGTCAACCGGCGCAGCATGGAGGTGGATAGCGAACTGAATATCTGCCATGAGCATGGCGGCCTGACGTCCGCGCTGCGCAAACAGATGTGGGCGCTGCATACGAACAATAGGGGTGCTCAGGATGATGTGTCAAAAGCGTACAAGGCGTGGAGCGACATCATTTCTCAGAACACCAAAAACCAGAGCAGGAAGCAGGCCCCGATGGCGTCCCTCGTAGGCTTCCTGCGGACCTCGCCCACACGCACTTACGAGGATTGACCCATGAGACGAGGCATTCTCATCGCCCTGGTGGCGAGTCTTGCCTGCGCCTGTACGAAGGAGAACCCCTTGGCTTCACTACCCAGCATGAGCGCCGTGCGCGCGAATCTCGCCTTTACCTGCGTGCATGAGGACGGCCACCTGCCGCCGCTCGATCCTGCAGCGGACCAGCTGTTCAGATACGGCCGCTGGCTGCAGAAGCAGGACGGCCCGAAGGACTTTAGCGATATCGCGCGGTATTACCGGATCGCGGCGGCCCACGATCACTACAAGGCCAATACCAACCTTCAGGCGCTGGTGTCGACGGGACTGGCCGATTCGCCTAATGCACCGGAAGAGACGGTCGACCTGGCAATCCAGCTGGTCAAACAGGGCGTGCCGGGCGGCTACTACGACATCGCGCATTACCTCGAACTCGGCTACGGGCTGAAGCAGAACAGCGAGACCGCGTTGCGCTATTTCCGCAAGGCAGCGGATCTGGGCAGTCCGGACGCGCAGTATTACCTCGCGGAGAAACTGGACCCGATCGACGCCGCGCCTGAGGTTGCGCTGCAGATGTACCGGTGCTCAGCGGATCAGGGACATGGCAAGGCCGCAACCTCCCTGGCGATTGGCCGCAAGACAGACAAGTTCTACGCTGAAGCAGTCAGGGCTTTCCAGCAGGGCATCATGGCGGGAAACAGTCAGGCCGCGTCGTTTCTGGAAAATGGCTTCAAGGGTCCCCCACCCGATGATCGCCTGTATTACCTTGCTGTTCAGAACGATCCCGAACGCTCGCACCGCTATGAAGTGATCGGTAAATTCCTCGACGACAACGAAGGTCTGAACCCGAAAGTCCCCGACATTGACCAGATCGTGCCACTGCCGCCGGCGAAACTACCGCCGTGGGACGGCACGTTCCAGTGGGAGAAGGAACAGGCCGCAGCCGTGCCGCCGCAGAAACCCTCCGATGCGCTGGTTGAAAAACTGGCCCGCGAGAAGAGCCTCGACCCGGCGACAGGGCTTCGGGTCAGGACCGCGCATGAAAAGGAACTGGAGAGCCGCGTGCCGCTGGGCACGCTCGTTCGCCCCGGCGAAGTCTGCCCGCAGGACGGCGTGTGGTGTGTCCGGGGATTTGCTTCGGTCAGCTACGACGCGACGCGCCGTTTCAGGAAAGGCGAGACGATGCCGCCACTCGCCCTGAAGGATCCCCGTCTCATTCCTGGCCTGGACTGGCTGCTTGGTATGCGCGTATACCGTACCAATGAGGAATGGAGTCTCAAGGCATACGTCGACGAGGCATAAAGGCGTGAGTCCGGGAGAACATGCGCCGCCCGCTATTTAGTTATCGGGCGGCGTTGACGTGCCGGATACGTATCAGCAATGGAGCCGGATCATTTCAGGAAACAGCAGATACCTGGGCAGTAAGCCACCCCGTCGGCGTTCCTTGCGGATTTCCTGCGCACTTCTCTCAAACACGCTTACGAGGATTGACCCATGAGACGAGGCGTTCTTGTCGCCCTGCTGGCGAGTCTTGTCTGTGCCTGTACCAAGGTGAACCCGTTGGCTTCACTACCTAGCATCAGCGCCGTGCGCGCGAATCTCGCCTTTACCTGCGTGCACGAGGCAGACCATCTGCCGCCGCTCGATCCCGATGCGGACCAGCTGTTCAGATACGGCCGCTGGCTGCAGAAGCAGGACGGCCCGAAGGACTTCGACGATATCGCACGGTATTACCGGATCGCGGCGGCTCACGATCACTACAAGGCCAACACCAACCTTCAGGCGCTGGTGTCGACGGGGCTGGCCGATTCTCCGGATGCACCGAAAGAGACGGTGGACCTGGCAGTGCAACTGGCGAAACAGGGCGTGCCGGGCGGCTACTACGACATCGCGCATTACCTCGAACTCGGGTACGGGCTGAAGCAGAACAGCGAGACCGCGTTGCGCTATTTCCGCAAGGCAGCGGACCTGGGCAGTCCGGACGCGCAGTATTACCTCGCAGAGAAACTGGATCCGATTGACGCCGCACCTGAGGTTGCGCTGCAGATGTACCGGTGCTCAGCGGATCAGGGACATGGCAAGGCCGCGACCTCCCTGGCGATTGGCCGCAAGACAGACAAGTTCTACGCTGAAGCAGTCAGGGCTTTCCAGCAGGGCGTCATGGCTGGAAACAGCATGGCTGCGTCGTTTCTGGAAGACGGCTTCAAGGGCCCTCCACCGGACGATCGCCTGAATTATCTGGCTGTCCCAAACGACCCCGAACGCTCGCGTCGCTACAGAGCGATCCGTAAATTCCTCGACAGGAACGAAGGTCTGAACCCGAAAGTCCCCGACGTCGACCAGATCGTGCCACTGCCGCCGGCACCGCTGCCGCCGTGGGACGGCACGTTCCAGTGGGAGAAGGAACAGGCCGCAGCCGTGCCGCCGCAGAAACCCTCCGATGCGCTGGTTGAAAGGCTGGCCCGTGAGAAGAGCCTCGACCCGGCGACAGGGCTTCGGGTCAGGACCGCGCGTGAAAAGGAACTGGAGAGCCGCGTGCCGCTAGGCACGCTTGTTCGCCCCGGCGAAGTCTGCCCGCAGGACGGCGTGTGGTGTGTTCGGGGATTCGCTTCGGTCAGCTACGACGCGACGCGCCGTTTCAGGAAAGGCGAGACGATGCCGCCACTCGCCCTGAAGGATCCCCGTCCCATTCCTGGCCTGGACTGGCTACTCGGTATGCGCGTATACCGCACCAATGAGGAATGGAGCCTCAAGGCATACGTCGACGAGACATAAAGGCGTGAGTCCGGGCGAATAGCGACGGCACGCTCAATACGATCGAATCGTTGCGCTGGCGTGCTGCGCGCGAAGGCGATCTGGTTGCACAGGCGCAGATGGCGGATGTCTTTGACAAAATAAAAAAGCCTGCCATCGCGGCGTCATTGCGCGCGTGTGCGACTGAACAGAATCCGGATCTAACGCACTAGGGTAGATTGGCAACGAAGCCGAATTATCCGCAGGTCAGCGCCGTATTTCGCGGGTTCGACGCGCAGCACGGCTTGCACGACCATCGCATCCTTGCAGACTGACGTCTTGTCACATGTCGCCCGCCATTTCAGGGCAGGACGGCTAGAGTTTGCTGTCTCTTCCGGATAGAAAATGCATCTGTCCACGCAACGACGTCGGACGCGCGAAAGTAAGTGCCGCCCCGCGCAGGGGCGACACTAAAGGATCACGAACAGATCAGGGAAAGGCAACCGAAAGACCGGACAATCACGCGTTAAAACCACGCGCCATTACCAGTGCCGATGCCCATAGTAGTCATGCCGCGACCACCAGCGATGCCCGTCCCAGTACTGGCCGCTATGCCAACCGATAACCAGCGACGGCGAAACGACAACAGGTGCCGCCACAACCGGTTGATAGGCTACGACAGCAGGCGGCGGAGGCGGCGGTGCATAAACCGGAGCAGGCGCGACATAAACCGGCGCCGGCAACGCCAGGTTGATCCCGATACCGACACCCGCATTGGCGAACTGCGAGACACCGAAGATAGCTGCCCCGAGACCGAGGCTGATCAAGAGTTTGCTTTTCATGTTGACCTCCATACGTGTGGGGATGACGGCTTAACTGTAGCGCTGCGAAAGAACCCTTGAGTTACGCAAATGCAACAAAGCGTGAAGCTTGAAATTTTCCCCATTGCGCGCCAATAGACGCTTTCGGGCGCGGTGTCTGGCGCAGGCGTGAGCGGGCGCAAGCGAGCGGCAACAGATGGTAATAACCGTAAAACGCTTTGCAACAGGACGAGGGGCGCAAAACGCCCGCACCTCGCGCTGAGAAGTGCGCAATCAGTCCCGGCACCGCAGCCCCCGCAATTCAAGGTGCAACTGCACGAGCCACGGTTGTGCGCAGTCGCCGGCAATCGACGCTTCGAAAGCCGGCTTTTCATACACCTGAACCTTGCGGGCAAGATCTGCATCTTCGAACGCACGCCTTGCGTTGACGCGCACCACCAGCGTGATCATTCCTGCACCGAGCAGCATGCCGCCCAGATAGACCAGCGCCGGCATGCCGGCCTCGCTCATGCCGAACATCAGGATCAGGCCAAGACACGGCACAGCCGCAGCGCCCATCGACACCGCGAACAGCAGGAGATTGGCACGCAGCGCGGTCGCAAGACGGGGTTTCAGGGGCATGACCGTGCCGTCGGATAGAGAAGGGGACGAGGGCATCCATGCTGCACGCACGCGACTTACCCAAGACTTACCGGCGGCTACCGGTCGTTGCGGGCGTTCGCGGACCAGCCTATGCGCCGCGGCGAGCGCGGCGTCGCACCGCATCGCATCGACGAGCCGCTGATTGTTTGAGTAAGTAACGGGTAAGTCGCCCGCTCCTAAAGTCGAGACCGCCTGATCCCACTACTTTAGGAACAACCGTGAAAAGACCTTTTTGTCGAAGGTATCCTCTGCTGCTGACGTTTGCGTCCGTGGCGCTGTATTCGGCGAGCACATGGGCACAGGGCGTCCCCGACGCCCAATCCGGCCCCGACGACTCCGGCTTCACCGTCCTGAGCAACGCCACCAACGTGACGCATTGGGGCCTTGGCGTAGGAGCCGGCGTCGCCGCGTCGCCGTACAAAAGCGGCGACACCAAATACACGCCGATTCCGCTGATTTCCTTCGACGACAAATGGATCCATGCCCTCGGCACCACGATCGACCTGAAGATCGGCACCTGGGACAACGTGAGCGTCGCCTTGCGCGGCGACTATGCCCTAGCCGATGGCTACAGGAACGACGACGCGCCCATCCTGAACGGCATGCAGAATCGCAATCCTACGTTCTGGTACGGCCCGGCGCTCGCCTGGAAGACCGGCTTCGGCACGCTGTCGGCCGACTATCTGCTGGGCGGCAACCGCGGCGAGCGGGCCAAGATCGACTACAGCAAGTCGTTCGATTTCGGCAAGTTCTCGCTGCAACCGTATGGTGGCGTCGAATGGCTCAGCAGCGACTACGTCAACTACTATTACGGCGTGCGAGCGTCGGAAGCGCGGGCAGGACGCCCCGAGTACACTGGCACCGCCGCCTACGACGTATCGCTCGGCACGCGCGTCAACTACAGCATCACGCGTCAGCAGAAACTGGTGCTGGACGTGGGCGTCAAGCACTTCACGAGCGGTATCTCCGACAGCCCCATCGTAGGACGCAGTTACCTTCCTGCGGTGCGGCTCGCTTACCTCTATCAGTTCAAATGAGCGCACCATCATGTCCCGGGTAGCCATTGTCGAAGACCACGAGCGCCTCGCGGAGATGGTGCGCCAGGCGCTCGCGGCGGCCGGAATCGAGGCCGATCTGTTCCACACCGTCTCCGAGGCGAGCTACGGCGTGAGCCGCGCCGACTATGACGTGCTGATCGTCGACCGCGGTTTGCCGGACGGCGATGGCCTCGCCTTTCTGCGCACGTTGCGCGCAGCGGGCCAGATGATGCCCTGTCTGATGCTGACCGCGCGCGATGCGCTGCACGACCGCGTCGACGGACTGGAGAGCGGCGCGGACGACTACGTGACCAAGCCGTTCGCCATGAGCGAACTGGTGGCGCGCGTGCGCACGCTGATGCGCCGGCCGCCGGCGCTGTCGGCGCTGGTTGCCGAGTTTGCCGATATCACGGTCGACCCGCAGCAGCACGCCATGCGCTGCGCGCACCGCTCGGTCCAGCTCGCGCAGGCCGAATTGCAGATCATGCTGTGCCTCGTAAAAGCCGGCGGCCAGACCGTTCGCCATGCCGCGCTCGAACATGCGGCCTGGGGCCTCGGCGAAGCCGTTACGCCCAACGCCCTGGAGGTGACCGTACACCGGCTGCGCAAGAAGCTGACGACGGTGGGGACGAGGCTGCGGCTCGCCAACATCCGGGGTGCGGGCTTCGCGCTGCAGGCGACGCCCGCGTCGACCGGCACACCATCATTGTCCTGAGGCGGCCCGCTCATCATGTTCACCCTCTTTACCATGCTCAATCGCTGGATTCGAAGTCTGTCCGCGCGCTTATGGGTGACCAGCATCGTTGCGCTGGCGCTGACGCTGACCGTGCTGGCCATGGGTGTCACCTATGCGTTCAACCACTACCCGGAACAGATGCTGGGGCGGCACGACCTGATTCAGCACACGAAGGAGCTCGCAAGCGGCGTCCGCTTCGATGGCGCTGGCCGTCCCGTCTCCGTCAATCTGCCCGCGGAGCAAGCCTGGATTTTTTCGGCGGCACCGACCGAGATTCACTACCGGGTACTCGACGAGCAGGGCCACGTGTTGTTCGCCTCGGCGAACGCGCAGAACGGTCCGGCCTGGGTTCCGGGCGACCTTGCTGCGGCTGTCGGCCATATCGAGCAGGTAAAGATGGACGGCAGATCGTTCGACATCACGACGCTCCAGTTGCGACAGGGACCGGCGCATTTCTATGCGCAGATCGCAACGAGCGCGCGTCTTCTCGATGCAATGATCGGTACGAAGGTTCGGCAGATTCCCGCCAACGTGCGAATCATCACCTCCATCGCCGCGATTATTTTCGGCCTGACGTTGACGGTCACGGTGCATCGGCTACTCAAGCCGCTGCGGGAGGCGTCGAGTGCAGCTGCGCTGATTACGCCGCGCAACCTGACGACACGGCTGTCGTTGCGAGGCATGCCGAGCGAGATCAAGCCGCTGATCGAGGCGTTCAACGGAGCGCTCGGCAGACTGGAAAACGGCTTCACCGTGCAGCAGCAGTTTCTCGCTTCGGCGGCGCATGAACTGCAGACGCCCCTCACGCTGATCCGCGGTCAGATCGAATTGCAGCCCGGTATCGAGGACAAGGGACTCCTGCTTCGCGAGATCGATCTGATGGCGCGCCAGGTCCGCCAGCTGTTGCATCTGGCCGAAGTCAGCGAGGCGCAGAATTTCACGTTCGGTGAGGTGAGTACGGTCGACGTGGCACGCGACGTCCTGGCGTACCTCGGGCGCAAGGCCGATACGAAGCAGGTCAAGCTCGAGCTCGACTCATCGGGCGCACCGGCCTCTGTGTGGGCGGACCGCAGTGCACTCTTCATCCTGCTGAAAAACATTGTCGAAAACGCGATCAACGTGTCGCCGCCCAATAGCGTCGTGTGGCTTGTCATAGGCGCGGCTTCGATCGAGGTTAGCGATGCGGGGCCCGGTATCCGCGAGGAACACCTGCCTTTCCTGTTCAAGCGGTTCTGGCGGGCGCCCGGCGTCAGACACGATGGCGCTGGCCTCGGGCTCGCTATCTGCAAGGAAATCGCGGTCGCGCACGAATGGCGGCTGACCGTGAGCCGTCTGGCCGCGGGGACGCGCTTTATCGTCGGCTTCTAGATGCCGGCGCGTGCAACGGGCTCGACGCTTGGCATGCGCTCAGGACGCGTGCCAGAGATCGGTCGAGACGAATGCGAGCACCGTCAGCGCGAGGCCCGTGACCACCCCATAACCGGTCCACAACAGCATGCCTCGCGCCACTTGCGGCAACCAGCGACCGCCGTACACGCGCTTGAGCGCGAGAATCAGATAGATCAGCACCACGAGCATGACCCAGCCGCCAAAATTCCGCACACCGGGAATCAGGCAAAGCAGAAACACCAGGAAAATAAACGCATGCAGGTGCACCGTAAATAGCAGATGCATGCCGTAGTTCTGGCGCCTCTTCCGGTAGACGTACCCGCACATCGCCGCAAACACCGGCATCAGCACGAACACCGTATAGGGCAGGCGATGCAGAACGTGGTCGTTGAAAGCGTCGAGCTTGCCGGGTTGAAAGATCCAGCTCATGTGCCTGTCGAGGAACCCCAGCACCGCTTTGCCATTCGGATCGGTCTCCGAGGCGGCGAGGGTGGAGAAGACCTGAGTGGCGGGCACGGTGCGGTTATCGTCGAGCGTCACAACGGTGGGCGTGGGCGTCATGACGGTGGTCCAGCCCAGCAGCAGAAAAAACACAAAACTGAACGTCACATACAGCGACAGCGGCTTCACATAGCGGCGTCGGCGCCCCTGGAGATATTCGATCGTGAGCTGCCCCGGCTTGAGCAGCAGCATCCTGACGGTGGGGACGAGTTTGCCTTCCGCGGCCACGTAATGATGCAGATACTCATGCGCGAATTCGCGCAAGGTGGGCATTTCGTGCACGGTTTCCTGGCCGCATTGCGCGCAATACGGCCCATGCACCGGCGCATCGCAGTTGGGGCAGGCGTCGGGCAGTTCGTGTACGGCATCGTGGCTATGCGTGATTTGCGACATGCGGATGCGGGGCCGGAAGCTATGACAGGCAGCATTCTGACCGCGGCGGCGAGGCACCGTCAAGGATCTGTCAATAAGCGGCGGGGAAGTAAGGGATGCGAAAGGCTTCTGCGGAAGAGCCGATCTGCCGTGTCGACCGGCGTCGTCGGCTAGCTGCTCGTGAGCGCCACGAACAGATTTCGTACATCGAAGGGTTTTTCGCAGCGCGGATAGCGCAGGTAGCCGGGATCGAGCGCATCGGCGCCGTAGCCGGTGGTGAAGACGAAGCGGACGTCGCGTCCGGCCAGCCAGTCCGCAATCGGATAGGACTTCTCGCCATGCAGGTCGACGTCGAGCACGGCACTGTCGAAGGCATCCCGGTGGGCTTCGACAAACTTCAGCGCTTCGTCTGCCCAGCCGAACGGACCGACGATGGTGGCGCCCGCTTCCTCGAGCAGTGCGCACAGGCTCTGCGCGACCAGATAATCATCCTCTACCACGAGAATGCGGCGCCCCTGCAGCTCAGCGCTTTGTCCCATGGCTGTCTCCGAAAGATTCAAGTGTGACCCGTGGGCCGCTCCGGCCTCAGCGGCATGGCGATCCGGCACGAAACGCCATCCTCGCCAAAGACGAGTTCGGCTTTCGCGCGGAGCGAAAAAGGCAGGCCCTGCTCGATCAACTGCCTCCCGTATCCGCGGCGCGTCGATTCCGGGGGCTGCGGCAGACCGCTTTCCCGCCACTCCAGTACCAGCAAGGAATGGTCCTGTTGCCGATCCTCCAGACGCCAACTGATGTCGAGATAGCCCTGGCCGCTCTTCAGCGCGCCGTATTTCACGGCGTTGGTGGCGAGTTCATGAACTGCGAGAGCGATGTTCTGCACGTATTCGAGGCCGAGCGGAACCGTCGGACCGGAGATGGCGACGTTTTCGGCGGCGCTGCCGGCAATGGTCTCGATCTCCATGCGCACGATCTCACCGAGTTCGATCTGCTCGTCGCTTGCCTGGCCGAGCAGTCCCTGTAGACGCCCCAGTGCGCCCAGCCGGCTGGTAAATGCTTCCAGCGGTGCACCTTTGACGAGCGTCTGCATGGCGATCGATTCGACCACGGCCAGCAGGTTACGGGTGCGATGCTGCAGTTCGGCAACGAGGATCTTCTGGCGCTGCTCGGCGCGCGTGAGGCTCGTCACGTTCAGGAAGGTGACCACCACGCCCTCCGCCTTGTCATCGCCGTTTCGATAGGGCGCGAGGCGTACAAGGTAATGCATATGGTGATCGTCGCTGTCGACCCGGCGCTCGATAACCTCGCCGCTGGCCACAACCCTGGCGATCGCTTCGTCGAAGCCGGTGAGCCGCAGGCGGCTCGCCAGATCGGTGATGGGCCGGCCGCGGTCGGCCGCGCGGATATTGAACACCTCGGACATGGCCGGCGTGAAACTGCGAATCACCAGCCTGTTGTCCAGAAACACCGTGGCGACCGCAGTGCTGTCGAACAGGTTCTGCAGGTCGCTCCTGGCGCGGTCGAGCGCTTCGATCTTGCCGTTCAGTTCGGTATTGACGGTGTGCAGCTCTTCGTTGAGCGACACCAGTTCTTCCTTGGACGCCTCCATCTCCTCGTTGGTCGACTGCAGTTCTTCGTTGACCGAAACGAGTTCCTCGTTCGACGACTTCAGCTCTTCGAGCGCCGTTTCATATTCCTCGATCATCGATTGCAGGCGCTCGCGCGTCTCGCGCAACTCGCGCTCCATCTGCAGCGCGGTGCCGGTGGTGGTGGCTTGCGCGCGGTTTAACGCTTCCTCGCGGCTCAGCACGGGACCCTGATCGACGAACAGGACCAGATAGAGCGGATCGGCGCCGGAGCGGGTGGCAAGCGGCTCCACAGTCAGGCTGACCACCTGCACGCGACCGTCGTCTTCCTCGACCGCAATACCGTCGCGTGTGACGGTGCGGCCCGATTCCACTGCTTCGCGAAACACCGTGCGCAGTTCAAGGCGGATGCCTTTGCGTGCCATCGTGAAAATCTGCCGGGTCGGCGCACCGGGCGCCGCTTCGAGATACTTGCCGGTGCGCGAGGAATAGTAGGCGACATCGCCTTCCCGGTTCACCACGACATGGGGCGGGGCAAATCGCTCGAGCACCTGGGTGTCGACCATCTGGCGCAACGCCGCGCCGCCGGGCTGGACGCGCCGCGGCGTGAGTTCGTGCGTTTGCCCTGGGCGCAAGGCCGACACCGTGAGCGGCAGACGCACGCGTGGCATGACATCCGAGCGGCGCTGGAAGATACGATGTTTTTTCTCGAGCGGCACGAACAGATCGTCGAACTGGCTCACGCTCTCGGAGGCGCCGAGGAACAGATAACCGTCCGGACGCAGTGCATAGTGGAAGGTCGGAATCACCTGGCTTTGCAGGTCCAGACCGAAATAGATCAGCAGGTTGCGGCAGGAGACCAGATCGATACGGGAGAAGGGCGGGTCGCGAATCACGTTGTGCGGCGAGAAAATGCACAGGTCGCGCACTTCCTTGGCCACTGCGAAGCTGCCGCCGTCGGAGATGAAAAAGCGCCGGCGCCGTGCGGACGAGACACTGCCGAGCAACGCGGCCGGATACCTGGCGGCGCGTGCGACGGCGAGGGCCCGGTCGTCGATATCGGTTGCGAATATCTGCACGCGCGGCACGACCGCGAGCTGATCCATATGCTCGCGCAGCAGGATGGCGAGCGAATACACTTCCTCGCCGGTGGCGCAACCGGGAACCCAGATGCGCACGATATCGTCGATGCCGCGCGCCTCGAAGAGCCTGGACACGACCAGTTCGGCAAGCGCATCGAACGCTTCGGCGTCGCGAAAAAAGTTGGTCACGTTGATCAGCAGATCGCGAAACAGCGCGTTGACTTCCTGCTGATGATCGCGCAGGTGTGCAACGTACGCTTCCAGATGACCGATCTGCACCACCTGCATACGCCGCTGCACACGTCGCATGAAGGTCTTGAGCTTGTAGCCGCTGAAGTCGTGGCTGATCTGGCCGCGCAAAATGCCGTAGATCTCCGCCTGCGCCTGCTCGATCTTTTGCAGCTCTTCCTGGGCGCTGGCACTGAACGCAATGTCGTCCAGCACGTAAGCGCTGCGGGCAAACTCCGCCAGCTTGTTGCCCATTGCCTCGACTGGCAGCGCGTAGTCGACGAGTCCGGTGGCGATGGCACTATCCGGCATGTTGGCGTGTTGCGGCCCAAAACCGTCGGCAACCTGCGCCATCGTCAGGCCGCCGCGTTCCTTGACGGCTTTGAGGCCAAGCGTGCCGTCCGAGTCGCCGCCGGACAACACCACGCACACCGCCAGCTCGCCCTGGTCTTCGGCGAGCGAGCTGAAAAACACGTCGATCGGTTTGCGTTCGCGGTGCAACGCGTTTTGCGGATGGAGACGCAGATGCCCCTTTTCGACGCCGAGCATGGCGTCCGAGGGCAGCACGTAGACATGATTCTTCTGGACCGGCTCGCCGTCTACCACCACATGCACCGGCATCGTGGTATAGCGCCCGACAATCTCGGACAACAGGCTGTCGCGTGCGGGACCGAGATGCGTAACGATCACGAGGGCCAGCTCCGGTTCTTCGGGCATACCGCGGAAAAACCCTTCAAGCGCTTCGATACCGCCCGCAGAGGCGCCGATGCCGACAACCGGAAATCGCGCTTGCGTGCTCATCGTGCGATTCGCGCGACGGCGTACTGGCGCGGGGATACAGTCAGCGAGACGCTGGCTGCGTGTTGGCTTGGCATGGGATTCCTGGCGGCGGGGCGGATTGAGAGTAGTCGATAATCCTACCTTGATTTGGCCTGCAGTTACCGTTAGTTGGTTTCGGGCCGGGTGGATTTTGCGTCGAGGCGCCGGCAAGCGAAGCTTCCGGCGTGTTCATCCACGTTGTCGCAGCATTCCTTGTGCCCGGTCCAGGCTGCGCTCGCTGTATTCGTCCTGGTAAAGCGGGGTGTGCTGATTGCCAGTCAGGCCATTGCGACCGCGACCGGCCTGCCGATCGTGAGGTAATGCAGCAGCGCGAGCAGCGGAAACACGCTCGCGACGATGGCGGTCAAGGTCCAGCCGCCGTGCTCATACAGCGTGCTCGCGAGCGACGAGCCGAGCGCGCCGCCGATAAAAATGCTCGTCATATACAGGGCATTCAGACGGTTGCGGCTCGCCGCATGCAGGCCGTAGATCGCACGTTGGCCGATCACCATGTTCATCTGCGCGGCGAAGTCGAGCACGACACCCGTAACGACGAGACCGCCAACGCCCCACGCGGGATGAATCAGCGAGGGCGTAAAGGCGAGCGCGGCGATCACCAGCGCGACCAGTGTCGCGCTAACCGAGTGGCCCGCATCGGCAAGGCGTCCTGCAATCGGCGCGGAGGTGGCGCCAATCGCGCCGACCAGGGCGAACAGCGCAATGCCGTTCTGCGACAGCCCGTAATGACGTGTCAGCTCAATCGGCACGGTGGTCCAGAAGAGGCTGAAGGTAGCGAACATCAAGCCCTGATACAGCGCGCGATGACGCAGCACCGGCAAGGTAGCGACCAGTTCGCCGAGCGAATGGATCAACTGGAAGTAGGTCGCCTGGTGCGAGGGTTGGCGCGGCGGAATCGTCAGCGCGAGCACGGTTGTCACGATCGCCATCACCACAGCGGCCGCGCCGAACACGACGCGCCAGCCGAAATGCCCGGCCACTACGCTTGAGAGCGGCCGCGACAGCAGGATGCCGAGCAGCAGGCCGCTCATGATGTTGCCGACCACCCGGCCGCGCGTTTCGTCGGGCGCGAGGTGCGCCGCCAACGGAATCAGGATCTGCACCGCAACCGAACTGAACCCGACCAGTAGCGAGATCGCCAGAAACGCGCTTGGCTGACGTGTCACGGCGGCCAGCGCGAGACTGACGATGGCGACGAGCGCCGTTGTGATCATCAGCTTGCGGTTTTCCAGCAGATCGCCGAGCGGGACGAGGAAGAACAGTCCCAGGGCGTAGCCGATCTGCGTCAGCGAGACGATCAGGCTGGCCGTGCCGCCCGTCATATGGATATCCGGTGCGATCAGTTCGGTGATCGGCTGGGCGTAGTAGATATTGGCGACGATCGCGCCGCAGCAGAAGGCGAACATCGCGGTCAGGCCGCGAGTCATCTGGACGGTGCCGCCATTTGCGCTGGCGGCGGGTGAGTTGGAGGTCATGGCAAATCCTGATTGACGAACCCGCATAGGATATCGGTTGCGATCCGTGAGTAGAATACGTCCATTGAGCAACCTGGCGTTGCGTGCAGCGCAACGCCAAGCGTCGAGTTGTACCCTTTGGGTCCGGCCTCGACGTTACCGAAGGAGGTCGGGAAGTGGACAAGCTGGTTGCCTTGAATACCTTGCTGGAAGTGGCCGAGGCGGGTGGCTTTTCCAAAGCGGCCCAGCGGCTGGGTGTTGCCACTTCGTCCGTCACACGTTTGATGGACGCGCTTGAAGCTTCGCTCGGTACCGCGTTGCTGACCCGCACGACGCGGCGCGTTAGCCTGACCGATGCCGGGACGGCCTATGTCGAGCAGATCAGCAAGGTACTCGACGATCTCGCGGTGGCCGACGACAGCATCTTCGATAGCGGGGCGTCGCCAGTCGGGGTGCTACGCATTTCCGTGCCGACCGCGTACAGCCGACTGCAACTCGCGCCGCATCTGGCTAGCTTTCTCGCCACCTATCCGCGCATGGTGCTCGACGTCGTGGTCGGCGATTATTACGTCGATCTTGCCGCCGAGCGGATCGATGTCGCGGTCCGGATCGGCCTGCCGTCGCGTGACGAACACCTGGTCATCAGAAAACTGGCCGATAACGCGCGCTTCGTGGTCGCGAGTCCCGCGTATTTCGCGCGCTGCGGCCTGCCGTCCGAGCCGCAGGAACTGGCCGCGCACGAGTGCCTGCGCTTCGGCTATGGCGGAACCTATCGGCCCGCGCGCCAGATCTGGACTTTCCTGCGGGGCGAGACCGAGGTGCGCGTCGAAGTGGAGGGCCGCATGATTGCCAACAATCCGGACATCCTGCTGGAAGCGGTGCTCGCGGGCCGTGGCATCGCCTTGCTGCCGGAGTGGCTGGTGGCAGCGGAGATTCGCGCGGGCCGCCTCGTGCGCCTGTTTGCCGACGCCGAAATCAATCCGCATGCCGGCCGGTCGGCGGTCTACGCGGCTTACCTGCCGAATCGCCGCCATTCGAGCAAGGTGCGCACCTTTGTGCAGTTCCTGCAGGAACGCGTGCAAGGCGTTCGGGAGGCGTGAGCCGAGCGCTTCGGCTCGCTTTGCGTCAGCTCAGGCTACTGACGGTACTTACGGTGTTGCCGGCCTCAGCGCATGGCAGCCTGCATCAACAGGCGGAATGGCAGCGCGAGCAACATTGCCCCTGCCACGCCTGCGCACCACAGGGCGACGAACCAGAGCACGCGCTTGAGCCGCGTAGGAGCAGGGCGTTTCGCCGTGCCTGGTTGCGCAAGCGAAGAAGCGGTCTGCTTTTGTGTAGGCGGGGGCCAGGAAAGTCGCATTGCAGCGTACCTTGTCAAAGCTTAGTGGTACTTCGCACCCGGCGCAGACTTGCCGCGGAACACGTGATATCCGAGTGTCGTGTAGATCAGAATCACCGGCAGAATGATTACCGCACCCACCAGCGTGAAGAGCTGACTCGAGCGCGGCGCAGCGGCGTCCTGGAGCGTGATGGCGTACGGTATCGCATACGGCCAGATGCTAACGAGCAGGCCAATGTAGCCGAGCAGGATCAGCAGCAGCGTCAGCAGAAACGGCGTGTTGTCGTGCCGGCGTCTCAGCGCGCGGAGCATAAACAGCGCGGTAATCACGACGAGAAACGGCACCGGCAGCAAGCGATGCAGCAGGCCCGAATCGAACCAGCGCGCCGCGATTTTCGCGTCGGTCAGCGGCGTCCAGATCGACACCACCACCATGAAGCCGAGCAGCACGAGAGTGAGGGGACGCACGACCTCGTGCAGACGATGTTGCAGGTCGCCCTCGGTCTTCATGATGAGCCAGCAGGCGCCGAGCAATGCGTATGTCGCCATCAGGCCAAAGCCGGTGAGCAGGCTGAACGGCGTTAGCCAGAAAAACGGCGGCCCGGCGAAAACGCCGTTCGTCACCGGAATACCCTGCAGGTAGGCGCCCAGAATGACGCCCTGAAAAAACGACGCCCCACCCGATCCGGCGATGAAGGCGAGGTTCCAGAGGTTTTTGGTGCGGGTTGCCTTCTCGCGGATTTCAAAGGAAACGCCGCGAAAAATCAGGCAGACGAGCATCGTGACGATCGGCAGATACAGCGCCGAGAGCACGATCGAATAGACCGCGGGAAACACCGCAAAGAGCGCTGCGCCACCGAGCACCAGCCAGGTCTCGTTGCCGTCCCAGACTGGCGCAATCGTCGCGATCATCAGGTCGCGCTCGCCGTCGTCGGGGAAGAACGGGAAAATCATCCCGATGCCGAGATCGAAGCCATCGAGGGCGACATACATGAAGAGCCCCAAGGCGATAATCGCGGCCCAGATCGTCGTCACGTCCATGCTGTGCTCCGCTTCAGGTGAGTAGAGGTTCGCGGGATGTTGCCGTTTGCCTCGGGTGCCGGTTCCTGCTCCACAGGGCGCATCATTCGACTGCGGCGAGCGGCCGCCGGCCGCTGCTGTTCGTATCGGCGGCGCTCGCATTGCGCGGCCCTGCATCGTCGTAGGCTGGACCGATGCGCAGCAGCTTGAGGATGTAGTAAATGCCCGTGCAGAACACCAGGCAATACACGATCACGAAGATCATCAGCGACACGCTCACGTCCTGCTGGGTCACCGGCGACACCGCTTGCGCGGTGCGCAGCACGCCGTATACCACCCACGGCTGGCGGCCCGCTTCGGTCGTCACCCAGCCGGCAAGCAGCGTCACGAATCCGGCCGGGCCCATGGCCACCATGATGCGCTGGAACAGACGGTTTTCGTAAACACGGCCGTGGCGCCGCAGCACCAGTCCGATCAACGCCAGCAAGATCATCAGCATGCCGAGGCCCGCCATGACGCGAAAGGTCCAGAAGATGATCGACGAATTCGGCCGGTCCTCTTTCGGAAACTCTTTCAGGCCGCGAATTTCGCCGTCCCACGAGTGTGTGAGGATCAGACTGCCCAGATGCGGAATCTGGATTGCGTAGCGGGTCACTTCGGCCTGCATGTCCGGAAAGCCGATCAGATTGAGCGCGGTTCCGCCGTGCTCGGTTTCCCACAGACCTTCGATAGCCGCGATCTTCGCAGGCTGGTATTTGCGCGTGTTCAGGCCATGCTGATCGCCCACCAGCGCCTGGATCGGCGCGAGCACCAGCAATAGCCAGAGCGCCATCGAAAACATGGTTTTGACGGCAGGGTCGCGCCGGCCGCGCAACAGATGCCACGCGCCGGTGGCAGCGACAACCAGCGCGCCGACGATGAACGCGGCAATCGCCATATGGGCGAGCCGGTAGGGGAACGAGGGGTTGAAGATGATCTTCAGCCAGTCCTGCGGCACTACGTGACCGTCCTCGATCGTGAAGCCCTGCGGGGTCTGCATCCAGCTATTGGAGGCGAGAATCCAGAAGGTGGAAATCAGCGTGCCGGTGGCGACCAGCAGCGTCGCCCCGAAGTGCGCCTTGCGTCCCACGCGATCCCAGCCGAACAGCATGATGCCGAGAAAGCCGGCCTCGAGAAAGAACGCGGTCATCACCTCGTAGGTGAGGAGCGGTCCGGTGATAGGCCCGGCGAATTTCGAAAAGCCGGCCCAGTTGGTGCCGAACTGGTACGCCATCACCACGCCGGAGACGACGCCCATGCCGAAGCCGATCGCGAAGACCTTCGACCAGTACAGGCACAGTTCCTTGTAGTGCGGTTTGCCGCTTTTCAGCCACGCCGCTTCGAGCACGGCGATGAAGCTGGCAAGGCCGATGCTCATCGCCGGGAAGATGATGTGGAACGATACCGTGAACGCAAACTGCAATCGCGAGAGGTCCAGCGCGCTGAGGTTCATCATTGCGGTCTCCCGAAGACGAGGGCTGGCTGGGTTGGCGGAGCGACTCCGCAGGCACATGGCAACATACACTTTTTTTCGCCGCAGTGTCGCTAACCTGCGTTCGCAGAACGTGACGGAGCTGGGCAGTGCAGCTCGCCGCTATGCGTTTCCTTGAACGAGGCGCGAGCGCACGAAGCCGACATGCTCGCGTAATACGTAAAACGCATCGGCGTAGGCGAGCGGCATGCGCAGGCTGTTGAGCGAGTCTTCGATCTGGTCGAGCTCCTCGACAAGCGCATCGCGTTGGGCCTGCGACGGATCCTTCAGCGCCTCGCGTTCGATTGCGATCAGCGAACCGTAGTTGCGATAGATGCGCGAGCGGACACGCCAGCGGTACAGTGCCGGCACCAGCCGCATGGCGGGGAACAGCAGCACGGCGACTGGCAGCAGCAGAACCAGAGTGCGATCGCCGACGCTCGCCAGCCAGAACGGCAGATTGCGGTAGAGAAAGCTCTTGCCGGTCTTGTAGTAGCGCTGCGCGTCGTCGCTGATCGGATACTCGTGCTGGATCGGGCTCGGAAATTGTCCCGCGTGCTGCAGAAGGCCGGGCATGCCGTGAATCTCCTGCGCAGCTTCGATCAGCAGATCGGAGATGGCGGGGTGCAGCCTGGTACGCGCGATGATTTCGACGGTCGGGCTGATCAGATGGATGGTGTCGTTCGGGATCTTGTGGCGCAGGTCGAGCACGCCGGGCGGCAGGTCGATTTCATCCAGATACGGAAAGAGCCGCGTATAGGCGCTCGCTTCCTCGAAGTCCATCACGGAGATGCCCGGTACGCGCAACAGCCGCAGCATCAGGGCGCGGGTGGCCGAATCGCCGTTGAGGATCGCGGCATCGGCGTCGCCCGAGACCAGCTTCGTTGCGGCTTCCAGCCCGTCGGCGGGCAACAGCGTCGTGTTCTGGCCAGGCACGATGCCGTTCGCGGCCAGCAGGTTGAGCGCCAGCACCCGCGTGCCGCTGCCTTCGCGGCCCACGGCGATGCGTTTGCCTTCGAGTTGCGCGAGCTGCGTAATGCCGCTGCCGCGATAGAACACCACGATCGGGTCATAGAACACGCTGCCGAGCGACATCAACGAGGACGCCCCGAGCCCATCGGTTACGCCGCCTTGCACCAGCGCGACGTCCACATGCTGTTTAGGGTCCAGCAGCCGTTGCAGGTTCTGCAGCGAGCCGTCCGATTCCAGTACCTTCAGCGTGATGCCGTTACGGGCGAGAATCTTTTTGTATTCGTTGGCGGCCTGCAGGAACGAACTGTCGTGCGGGCCGGCGCTCATGACGATTGTATGCGGCGGCGCCGGATCCACCAGCCAGATCACCAGCGTGATCACCAGCACCACGAACACGGCGATCGGTGCGAACGTCAAGGTTAGATCGCGCAGATCGGCATGGGAATGCTCGCCTTGAAAACTCGGTGGTCGCGGGCGATGGTGTCTCATGAAAGCTCCGTACGGGTGGCGGGGCAGGTCTTATGGCGCGCGCGGCGCGCGGTGTCTGCACGTATAGCGTAGCAGCACTGGCTTTCGTCTGAGCCTGGAAAGTGTGGAAATGCGCGGTGGCGCCGCAACAGGCACCGGATAGCTAATACTGCACCAGTATCGTCACGCGCCGGTTTGCTGCGCGAGCGGCCGCGTCGTCGCCAAGCAACAGAGGGATATTGTCGGAGTGGCCGATGGCCGCCAGCCGCTGCGGTTCGATGCCTCGGTCCACCAGGAACCGCACCACGGCGCCGGCGCGTGCCGACGACAGCTCCCAGTTGGATTCGTATTTGGCGTTGGAGATCGGTGAACTGTCGGTGTGACCTTCTACCAGGATGTTGTGAGTGGAGTAGCCCTTCAACGCCGCAGCCACCTGATCGAGCACGCTGGTCGAGTCCGGCAGCAAGTGCGCATCGCCCGCGCGAAAGAGGATTTTTGCATTGATGCTGATTTCCACGCTGCCCGATTCTTCGTCGATATTGATCTGGCCTCTGTCGCGCAGCGCTCTCAGGAGCGACAACAACCCGGCTCGCACCGCTTCCTGTTGGCCGTTCGCCGCGCCATGTGCAGCGACGCCGGCAGGGCTTCTGTCGTTCTTGACGCTGCGCGCGGATTCGAGAAGCTTGATTTCCAGTTCGTGGTACTTCGCCAGCTGGATCGCATACAGCGCCAGAAACAGCACCATCAGCGTGGTGACAAGATCCGAGTACGAGAGAAGCCAGCGCTCGGGGCGAGCCTCGGCGTCATCGTCCAGCTTCGGATTGGGCTTTTCGCCTGCGAGAGCCATGCGTGCTATGCCAGCAATGCTTTTGAGCGCTCGCGCACGTCGCCGGTGAGGCGCGTCTCGATGGTTTGCGGCGACTCCCGGCGCGAGATGGCAAGCAGTCCATCGAAATACAGTTTCCGGTAGCGCAGTTCGCTATCCACCTGCGCCTTGATCTTGCCGTAGATGGGCAGGAACAGTATGTTGGCGAGCGCGAGGCCGTAGAGCGTCGTCACGAAGGCGACCGCCACACCTTGGCCGAGCCTCTCGGGCTCGAGAATGTGCCCCGTCACCTGGATCAGGCCTAGCACGGCGCCGAGGATGCCGAAGGTCGGTGCGTAGCCGCCCGCTTGCAGCCAGATCCGCGCCGCGGCCATGTGGTTGCGCTCGTAGGCATCCAGTTCGCGTTGCAATGCGTCTTCGATCACCGCGGTGGAAACGCCATTGGCGATCAGCTCGAGCCCGCGTTTGGCAAACGGATGAATGCCTGCCGGGTCCATCGATTCGAACGCGAGCATGCCGTTCAGCTTGGCTTTGTGTCCCCATTCGAGCAGCACAGAGAGGTTTTCCTGATCGACCGGTTTGGCGGCGATGAAGGCGAAGCGAAGCTGCCTGACGCCATCGGCAAAGCGGCCCCAACTGTTCTGAACCATCACGGCGCCGATCGTGCCGCCCAGCACGATCACGAGCGCCTCAAGCTGGAACAGCGATGCAAACCGTCCACCTTCAAGCGCAAAGCCCAGCACAATGGCCGCGATGCCCACAACCGCGCCGCACAGCGTCAGGAAATCCATACAAGACCTCGACAATTCAATTGAAGGATTGTGCGTTGGACCGGTTCAATGGCACGCGGCGGCCTAGATGGGCGACCCGATCGGGACCGATGGATTCACTGAAGGCGATTTGATGCTCTTCACCAGCTCGATAAAGCGCTGCTCGATATCCGGGATCTCGAGCGGATCGATCTTGATGTCGCGTCGCATGATCCACGAAATCTCGTTCTGGCGCGCCTGCGTCATGACCGAGAGCAGCCGGTCGGCGATCGTCTGGTCAGTCATCGTGGCAAGCAGCTTGGCGAGGTCGTAAGTGTCGAACGCGCTCACGGCGTCGAACAGGGTTCGCTGGTCGACAAACTCGAGATCGCCCAGCGATTCGAGCTGGCTGGGGGTACGTATTTTTCGCTTCGAGAAATAGGCCGTGCCGTGCTCTTCGACGTAGTTCAGCACCTTGCTCTTGCGAAACGCAAAGATATCCTCAGCGATTTCCGAGTGAGAAAGCTTCTTGAGAATCAGCTGCTTTTCGACACCGATCAACGCTTCCAGATCGGACAGTTCGATCAGCTCGAGTTCACCGGTGATCGCGAGATCCAGTTCGTGATCGGCCACTTGCTGGGCACGCTCGATGAGGCGGATCGGGTCAAAACTGACCATATGCCGGCCCGCCGCACCGTCTTCGCTCGCGACCCCGCCCTTGCCGATGTACTCGGGGCGTCCTGCATCGAAGCTCACCAGATTGAGTTTTTCCATCCGTTTGAGCATGGCCATTACGTGCAAACGGGAATGGCCTGCAATTGCGCGGCACTTCCGGATGACCTCGGCGAGCGGCACCGACACTTCTTCGCCCGGCGCGCGGCGCGCACGGCTCTGGGTATCGGCGCCGGCCATCAGAGCCAGCACGTGCGCATAGGATAGGACACCGGGCAGGAAGTCGGCATGCGTATAGGTTGCGAGCAATTCGTCCTTGCGCCTCGTGCGGCGAATCATCGTGCGTACCAGATGGCGCAGCAGAGGCGAGACGCGCTCCATTTCCTCCTCGACGACGCTGGTTTCGATGACGGTCAAACGGCAGAAGGTGAGCGCCTTTGCGGTGGAACCACGTGGCTCGGACGGCAGTAGCGCAGATTCGCCGAAGATTTCGCCCTTGCCCAGGGTTGCGAGGATCACCCGCTTTTCGTCGCACTGTGTGGAGATTTCGACTTTGCCGTCGGCAATGACGTAGAGGGCTGAGGTCCCGACATAGCCCTCGGAGAAGATGACTTCGCCCGGAGCCGCGGTCCGCGACCTTGACGACTGTTGCTGGTTCAATGTGTTCCCCTGCGGAGTGTTTGGCCCTGCTCAAGCGGTCTCTGCGGACTCGCTCACTGGCGACATATTTTGCTGCCGCTTGCCCGTGTATAACGACTTTTTTGCCGATTTCTTTAGCGCGGGGATACACTTTAATAAATGCCGCAACCTCAGACGGGGCGGGCTTGTGCGAGGACAGGAGGGCGCGCGATGCGCAGAAAATCCTTTCGGTCCCTTACGCAAACGTTTGGCGTTCGGCTCTACTCGTAGAGTGCCAGTGACGACGGCCTTGCCGGACGGTGGAGTCAACGCAGGGTGATACACAGTGCATCATACGAATGCAAAGTAATCCTGATTAATCAGGAGGATAAGCGCGATGCGCTGCATTGGCCGGATGGAATTCTTCGACCGTTGCGTCGGCGCCGCGGCGAGTGACGCGAAAACCTGCGGGCCGGCAGCGTCCGCTTGCGCTCAGTCCGCGATGCGCTTGTCCGCCAGCGCATACTGGCAGTCGCCCAGCACCTGGGTGACAAGCCGCGCCTGGAAGTCGAGGTCGTCGGTGTCGAGGATTTCTTCGACGGCGTCACGGGCCCACTCCGCTTCGACAAAGTGTGCGTGCCGGGCGGCGATCTCCAGCGCCATCGCGGAGAGTTTGGCGACGCTCAGCCAGTCAGCTTCCCGTAAGTGACGGTCGAGCCACTTGTGAGCCGCCTGCACGTGGAAGGAGGGTTCCGGCCAGGTCTCATTGAGGTAATAGGCGCCGAGGCTCCCGCAGGTGAGCCAGCAAAGCAGTTCCACGCGGTCGCGTGGGCTCAGATGGAGGCGTACATCACTCATGGCGATACCCGCTACGACAAGTTGCGTTCGGTTCCCGACGGTGCGCGAACCGTCCTGAGATGCAACCCAACGATAGCACGCGGTGGCCGGATTCAGGAACACCTTGTGCTTATCGGCCACAACGCGGCCACGGCGATTGTGCTCAGAAGTTGTATTGCAGGTAAATTTCGCTGAAATTGACGCCAGGGTTGGGGTGCTCGAGGCCCGCGTTCGACAGATGCTGGAAGCGGAAACCGGCCTGGTATTGCTGATGGCCGCCGAACTGCGCACCCACGCCGATCATATCGGCGAACTGGAACGACGACGAGAAGGTGCGGTCCTCCGTCTCCCGTACATGGTCCAGCAGGCGCACTCCGACACCGCCTTCAATATACGGCCGGAACCATCCCGAGCTCTTGATGAAGCGAAACACCGGCGTCAGACCGAATTCCCAGATGTCGGGGTGGGCGGCATCGGATTCCCGGATGTCCCAATAGGCGACGTGCGCCTCGCCGACGACAGTGAAGTGATATCCGCCGATTTCCCACCAGGTTAAACCGGGGTCCCAGACAAAGCCGAGATCGGCTTTTTTTACATCATGGTCCGCGACGCCTCCGGAAATTTGCACACCGAATTCGTCGGCATGAGCCGCTGCTGCACCGACAGTTAGCGCGCAAAACACTAAGGCGCGGAAAAGTTTTCCTGGCAGAGGTTGCTTGCTGGTTCGCATTGGGATTTCCGACCGCTCGAGTAAATTGTTTTATCGGCAGATGTTTATTGTTTAGACACGCGCTGCAAGCTCGCCGTTAATCGTCTCATGGCTGCTGCTTGTCGACGTGTTGCCCTTTACGGGCCCTGCCTCGTGCTAATTGCGCAATCGGCCGTTTGCGCGATGAATTCGCTGTCTTAATGACGAAGGGCATTCTAGAGCCATACGGGCGGGCTGAATATTCGCGCCGCGGCAAATCACTGTGTTCAATGTGGCAACGATCGGGGTGGAGTTGTCTCTAGAATCCGTTCGCATATTCGTCAGAGCATTAATCTGGTTGCGCGAGCAAGCATCAGACCCGCAGCGGCTTGACTGGACCACCTGGGAATGAGCACTGCCGTTCTATTTGGCGATTTTTTGCAGTCTAGCCGAGCCGCGAGAATCGTGCATTTTCGGCGCGCGTTATTACTGCGCGCATGCTCGACGCCATGCTCTAAGGATGCGGCCTTTTCCGTCGCTTCAATTTGCTGAAGCTGCGCGTGCCTGACTCAGCTTGATCGCAGGAACCAGCATCACCGAGAGTACGGAAAACACGGTGATGACCAGAATGGACGTGAAAGTCAGATGCAGCGATTGATGGAGCGCGAGCCGCACGGCCGCGCCACTTGCAGTATTGCCCGGCGCCGAGTCGAGAATCTGCCGGAGCTGGTCCGCGGTCACGGCGGCGATCGTGGATGAATGCGCGAGCCCGTAATTCAGCACCGCGCCGAACATGGCAGCGCCGAGCGTGCTGCCGAGATTGCGCGAGAACAGATTCGACGCAGTCGCACTGCCGCGTTCCGACGGCTCGACGATTTCCTGGATCAGGATCAGCGAGCTGACGCTGACAATCCCCATGCCGAAGCCGATTACCAGCGAGCCGATCCCCGCGAGCACCGGACTGCTGTCCGGGTTCAGCGTCGCGAAGAACACGCCCCCGAGCGGCAGAAACACACTGCCGCCGATCAGCGTGCGCCGCAAGCCGAGCCGATGAAACGAGCGGGCCGCCAGCGTTGCACCGCTCGGCCAGCCCAGCATGATCATGGTCAAGGCGAGGCCGGCGACCACCGGCGAGCGGCCCAGTACACCCTGCACGTACATTGGCAGAAAACTGGTCAGGCCCATCAGCGCCATGCCCGACAGCACCGTGGCGACATTGCAGGCGGCGATCGGCCGGTGACCCCACAAGGCAAATGAAATCATCGGGTCGGCGGCACGGCGCTCCTGCCACACGAACAGGACCCCGCAGACGACGAACAGCGCGAATTCGAATGCCACCAGCGCGTCGCTGGAACTGCCCACGTCGGTGAGGCCCATCATCAGCGCGCCGATCGATACGGTGAAGAGGGTGGCGCCTGCGAAGTCGATGGACGGGCGCCCATGCCTTTCATGTTCGTGCAGGAATGCAAGAAAGCCGGCCGCGGAGGCGAGTCCGATCGGAATGTTGATCCAGAAGATCCACGCCCACGACAGGTCGCGAATCAGCAGGCCACCGGCCATCGGACCGATCACGGCAGCGATGGCCCAGACGCTCGCGAGGTAGCCCTGGATCTTGCCGCGTTCGCGTGCGGGGTACAGATCGCCGACGATCGTGAGCGTGACGGGCTGGATGGCTCCGGCGCCGACGCCTTGTATCAGGCGGAACACGATCATCGCCGGCATCGACCACGCAAAGCCCGCGAGCACCGAACCCACCAGAAAGATGACGATGCCGATCAGGACAATGGGCTTGCGGCCGTACAGGTCCGCGAGTTTGCCGAACACGACCGTCATCGCGGTCTGCGCGAGCAGGAATGACGAGAAGACCCAACTGTAGAGATGCAGGCCGCCGAGCTGCGTGACGATCTGCGGCATGGCGGTGGAGACGATGGTGGCTTCGATGGCGACCATTGCCATGGAGGCCATCACCGCGGCGATGACCAGGGGCCGTACTGTCTTGGGGTGCTGTGACATGCCGTCTATATAGAAGAATGGGGATCGCGCGGCTTCTCGAGGCCGCTCGAACGCGCAGGCGGTTTGCCCGGGGTGTCAGCTTTCTGGAAGGTGCGGGCCTGAACGCTTTGACACCGGCCTTGACGCGACACTACGCAGCGTTCGCTTAAGCGCGAGTACGGATGTTACCGCTACATCGGTGCTGCTGCTTGCGCCGTGCCAGGGACTTGGACTGCACGGCGGTGCAACAAGATGGTGCGACGCACCACAACGTTGCACCAACTCAATTCATGCTGCGCCGGAAGAGCGCGCGACTCATCGCGAGAACGCAGAGCGCGGTCGCAAAGAAACCTCCTGTTTTCACGCGCAAATTCACTGGTTAAGGTCCTTGACCGGTGCGTCGCTCAGCCTTATTCCACAGCGCCTCGCCAGGATCACGCGAGCATCGGCCGCGAGCGTCGGCGCGGTTCGCATCGTCAGCGCGGCTGCGCTCATGGCATATCTATTGCATTGCAACGCAGCGGGGCCAACGACGGCCTCAACGTATTGCACTCTTGAGGGGCTGCCCGTCTAAAGCGGCCCACAGGGACAACGGCGTCCCGAGTACCCAGAAGCCACCGAGATATCGGAGCGCACTGGGCACTCGGGACGCTTTTTTTTTGCGCTCCATTTTTTTGCCGCGAATTTTTCAACGCCTTCACCCTGCGAGAGAGACCCATGAAACACCTATTGGATTCGCTAAAAAGCGGCAACTGGCGTGCGTTGTTAGCGTGCTTTCTATACTTCGACACCGGGTTCACCGTGTGGGTGATGTTTGGCCCGTTGGCACCGTTCATTCACAAGGACATTGCGATGTCGCCCGCGGAACTGGGCTTCCTCGTCGCGGTTCCGGTGCTGGGTGCGGCCATTCTGCGGGTGACGCTCGGCAACCTGTACCAGGCTTACGACGGCCGCCGTATCGCCTTGCTTGGTGTGGCGCTCTCCGCGCTGCCTTCAGTTGTCCTACTGTTGTCGCCGACGCCGCCGTCCTACGTGACGCTGCTGGTGCTCGGCGTGTTCCTCGGCGTAGGCGGCGCAAGTTTTGCCGTGGCCTTGCCGATGGCAGGCAGCAACTATCCGCCGAAGGTGCAAGGCCTCGTGCTCGGCCTCGCCGCCGCGGGCAATATCGGCGCGGTGCTCGACGGCTTCATGTTCCCCAGTCTCGCGGACCACTTCGGGTGGGCCAAAGCGGCCGGCGCGGCGCTGCCGTTACTGGCTCTCGCGGCGGTCGCGCTGTTCTTCTGGGCGAAGGACCTCGGCGCGAAAACGGGTAGCGCGCCGCGCGCTTTCCGCAGTTTCTGCGTCACCCTGGGCGGACTGATCGCGCTTGTTCTGGCCGTGCATGCGGGTGTTTTTGGCGGCGGAAAAGCGGGGGTATTACTGCTGCCCGTGCTGGGTGCGCTGCTTGCCATCGCGGTGTTGCCGAAGCATTACCGCAGCGTGCTGGCTGAAGGCGACACGTGGGTCGTGATGCTCGTCTACAGCATCACCTTCGGCGGCTTCGTCGGCATGTCGTCTTACGTGACGACGCTGCTGGTGTCGCTCTATCAGTTGCCCAAGCTCGAAGCGGGGCTCTTCATGTCGCTGCTCGCGTTTACTGGCGCACTGGTGCGTCCGATTGGCGGCCTGATCGCCGACCGCATCTCGGGTGTTCGCGCTCTCGTGTTGCTGCTTGCCGGTATTTCGCTGTGCGACTTCGCGTTCGCCGCATGGATGCCGCCGCTCGGAGCCGGCATCGCATTGCTGGTGGTCACCTATCTGTGCTTCGGCCTTGGCAACGGTGCCACCTTCCAGCTCGTGCCGCAACGCTGGAAGGGCAAGACCGGCTTGATGTCGGGGATCGTCGGCGCGGCCGGCGGGATCGGCGGCTTCTATCTGCCGGTCATCATGGGGATGGCCAAGGAAAGCACGGGCAGTTACCAGATGGGCTTCGCGACCTTTGGCGTGATCTCGGCGCTCGCCTTCGCGCTGGTCGTGCTGCATCGTGCCCGTTGGCTCAAATGGGCGCTACCGGCCGAGGGTCTTGTGGTGGCCAATCCGCTTTCGACACCGGCGGGTGTGCGCGCCGATAGCGGTGCTTGAGCCAGCAGGAAGTGGGACGTGTAGACAGTTGTTGCCCCGAATTCAACCGCTGAACGGCTGGATGATCCACGGGACGCCTTTTTATTTGCCGGACGAAAATCATGTCGCGAACCGAGCTGGAAACTGACGAAACCCCTGTCACGAACGTTGTCGTCGTCGGCCACGGAATGGTGGGACACAAGCTCCTCGAATCTCTGGTGGATGACGCGCGTTGCGCGTTGCACATCACCGTGCTGTGCGAAGAGCCGCGCCCTGCTTACGACCGCGTGCATCTGTCCGAATTCTTCTCGGGCAAGTCCGCTGAAGACCTGTCGCTGGTCAAGCCCGGCTTCTTCGAGCGCGAGAACGTACTGCTCAAGCTCAACGCTAAGGCGGTAGCGGTCGATCGCGCAGCGCGCACCGTGACAATCTCGACCGGTGAAGCCCTGTCGTACGACAAACTGGTGCTCGCCACCGGTTCGACGCCTTTCGTGCCGTCAATTAAGGGCAACGATCGTCAGGACTGCTTCGTCTATCGCACCATCGAAGATCTCGAAGCCATGCAGGCTTGCGGTGCGCGCTCCAGGACCGGGGTGGTGGTGGGCGGCGGCCTGCTCGGGCTCGAATGCGCCAAGGCGCTGCACGATATGGGGCTGGCGGCGCATGTCGTCGAGTTTGCACCGCGCCTGATGGCGGTGCAGGTGGACGACGGCGGCGGCCGGGTTCTGCGCAGCAAGATCGAGGAACTGGGCGTGCAGGTTCTCACCGGCAAGCAGACGCTCGAGATCGTCGACGGCGAAGCGGGCACGCACCGCATGCAGTTTGCCGACGGCACGCATCTCGATACCGACATGATCGTGTTTTCCGCAGGCATCCGTCCGCGCGACGAGATCGCACGCGCTTGCGGCCTCGAACTGGGCCCGCGCGGCGGCATTGCGATCGACGACACCTGCCGGACCAGCGACCCCGACATCTTCGCCATTGGCGAGTGCGCCGCATGGAACGGCATGGTGTATGGCCTCGTCGCGCCGGGTTACGAAATGGCGCGCATCGCTGCACGGCAACTGCTCGGCGACGAGGCCGGCTTTGCAGGGGCGGACATGAGCACCAAGCTCAAGCTGATGGGCGTGGATGTGGCGAGCATCGGCGATGCGCACGGCAAGACGCCGGGCAGCCGCTCGTACCAGTTCAGCGACGAGCGCAAGCAGGTCTACAAGAAGCTGGTGGTATCCGAGTGCGGCAAGCAACTGCTCGGCGCGGTGATGGTGGGCGATGCGGCCGAATACGGCACGCTGCTGCAGATGATGCTGAACCGCATCGAGCTGCCTGAAGCACCGGAATTCCTGATTTTGCCCGCCAGCGACGGCAAGACGAAGCCAGGGCTCGGCGTTGACGCATTGCCCGAAGGCGCGCAGATCTGCTCGTGCAACAACGTCTCCAAGGGCGAAATCTGCGCGGCAGTGTGTGCCGGCGCCACCAGCATCGGCGCCCTCAAGACGGCGACCTGTGCCGGCACCTCGTGCGGCGGTTGCGTGCCGCTCGTCACGCAGGTGATGAAAGCCGAAATGAAGAAGCAGGGCATGGCGGTCAACAATCACGTGTGCGAGCACTTTCCGTACTCGCGCCAGGAACTGCATCACATCGTGCGCGTCGAGCGCATCAAGAGCTTCGGCGCACTGCTCGAAAAGCACGGCCACGGTCTGGGCTGCGATATCTGCAAGCCCGTCGCCGCCAGCATTCTCGCCTCGTGCTGGAACGAATTCGTGCTGAAGAAGGAACACGCGAGCCTGCAGGACTCGAACGATTACTACCTCGCCAACATCCAGCGCGACGGTACCTATTCCGTAGTGCCGCGCATGCCGGGTGGCGAGGTCACGCCAGAGGGACTCATCGCCGTTGGGCAGGTGGCGAAGAAATACGGCCTCTATACGAAGATCACCGGCGGCCAGCGCGTCGACCTGTTCGGCGCCCGCGTCGACCAGTTGCCGCTGATCTGGGAAGAACTGATCGCAGCCGGTTTCGAATCGGGTCACGCCTATGGCAAGTCGTTGCGCACGGTGAAGTCGTGTGTGGGCTCGACGTGGTGCCGCTATGGCGTCGGCGACTCGGTCGGACTCGCGGTTGCGATGGAAAACCGCTACAAGGGTCTGCGCTCGCCGCACAAGCTCAAGTTCGGCGTGTCGGGCTGCACCCGCGAATGTGCGGAGGCGCAAGGCAAGGATGTCGGCATCATCGCCACCGAGAAAGGCTGGAATCTCTACGTATGCGGCAACGGCGGCATGAAGCCGCGCCACGCGGAACTGCTGGCAGCGGATCTCGATCGCGAGACGCTCACGCGTTACATCGACCGTTTCCTGATGTTCTATGTTCGCACGGCCGACCGTCTGCAGCGCACCAGCGTATGGCGCGACAACCTCGAAGGCGGGCTCGACTATCTGATCGACGTCGTTGTCCACGACAAGCTGGGTCTCGCCGCGGAACTGGAAGCGGACATGCAGAACGTGATCGATACGTACGAATGCGAGTGGAAAAAGGCGGTGACCGATCCCGAGACACGTAAGCGCTTCCGTCATTTCGTCAACAGCGACAAGCTCGACGAGAACGTGACCTTTGTCGAGGAACGCGGCCAGATCCGTCCTGCGACACCGGCAGAGCGCGAGACCGCCAGGCAGTTTCCAGTTCCCGTGGTCGTCGAGACCGTTTGAATCCAGCGTCATGCATCTCGAGGAGTCCTTGATGAACAACGATCGAAATACGCCTGACTGGGTGCCGGTGTGCGCGCTCGACGACATCGTGCCCGATACCGGCGTCTGCGCGCTGGTGGCCGGACGGCAGGTGGCGGTGTTCAACGTCGCGCGCGGCGAGGGCGGGGTGTATGCCATCGACAACTACGATCCCTGTTCGCAGGCGGCGGTGTTATCGCGCGGACTGATTGGCAACCTCGGTGAACGCATCGTGGTGGCTTCGCCGATCTACAAGCAGCACTTCGATCTGCGCACCGGCGAATGTCTCGAAGCGCCCGAGCATTCGGTCAGCGCCTTCGCCGCGCAGGTCAGGGATGGTCGCGTATGGGTAGCGGTCTAACCGGGCCGGGGTCGTTCACGCAATGAGCAGCGCAAGCGTCAAGACGGTGTGCCCCTACTGCGGCGTCGGCTGCGGGATGGTGCTGCAGGTCGAGGATGGCCAGGTCGTCAAGATTGCCGGCGACAAGGAACATCCCACCAATTTCGGCCGGCTGTGTACCAAGGGGTCGTCGGCCCATGTCGCGCTGCGCAAGTCCGGACGCCTCGAAAACGCCTATGAACGACGCGAGCGCAACGGCGACCCGACTCCGTTGCCGGTCGACCAGGTGATTGCCGATACCGGCCGCCGTCTGCGCGAAATCCTGGACACGTATGGCCCCGATGCGCTGTCGTTCTACGTGTCGGGCCAGATGTCGATCGAGGCGCAGTACCTCGCCAACAAGCTCGCGAAGGGCTTTGTCGGCACCCACAATATCGAATCGAACTCGCGTCTGTGCATGGCAAGCGCCGGCAGCGGCTACAAGCTCTCGCTGGGCGCGGATGGTCCGCCGGGCTCGTACGAGGATTTCGACAAGGCCGATCTGTTCTTCGTGATCGGCGCCAACATGGCCGACTGTCACCCGATCCTCTATCTGCGCATGATGGATCGTGTCAAAGCCGGAGCCAGACTGATCGTGGTCGATCCGCGCCGCAATACGACCGCGGACAAGGCCGATCTCTTCATGCAGATCAAACCGGGCACCGATCTCGCGTTGCTGAACGGCCTGCTGTATCTGCTGCATCAGAACGGTCATACGGACCTCGACTTCATCGCCACCGCAACGGAAGGCTGGGAGGCGATGCCGGCTTTCCTCGACGACTACACGCCGGAAAAAGTCGCGGCAATCACCGGCATCCCCGAGGCGGATATCCGCACCGCGGCGCAATGGATAGGCGAAGCGCCGGAGTGGATGAGCTGCTGGACGATGGGTCTGAACCAGAGCACGCACGGCACGTGGAACACCAACGCCGTTTGCAACCTCCATCTGGCGACGGGCAAGATCTGCCGCCCCGGTAGCGGGCCGCTTTCGCTGACGGGCCAGCCCAATGCAATGGGCGGCCGCGAGATGGGCTACATGGGGCCGGGTTTGCCGGGGCAGCGCTCCGTGCTGGTGGAAGAAGACCGGGCGTTTATCGAGGACCTGTGGCAAGTGCCGTCTGGGACGCTAAAGACGGCAGTCGGGCAGGGCACTATCGACATGTTCTCGCGCATGGCGGACGGCGATATTAAGGCGTGCTGGATTATCTGCACCAATCCGGTCGCAAGCTTCGCCAACCGGCAGACTGTGATTGCCGGATTGCAGGCCGCGGAACTGGTAATCGCCCAGGACGCGTTTCTCGACACCGAAACCAATCGCTATGCCGACGTCCTCTTGCCTGGCGCGTTGTGGGCTGAGGCGGAAGGCGTGATGATCAACTCCGAGCGCAACATGACGCTCATGCAGAAGGCGATTGACCCGCCGGGTGCGGCGCTGCCCGACTGGCAGATCATCGCTCGGGTGGCCTGCGAAATGGGTTTTGCGGACGCGTTCAGCTATGCGTCGGCAGAGGAAGTGTTCGCGGAGATCACGCGAGCCTCGAACCCGAAGACCGGTTACGACCTGCGCGGCGCGAGCCACGCGCGGCTGCGTGAGTCGCCGCTGCAATGGCCCTGTTCGCCGGATGCGTCGGGGTTGTTAAGAGACCGCAATCCCGTGCGTTATCTGAACGACGGTATCAGTCAACCGCTCAGGGAAATGTCCGACGGCGTTCGTCCGGCGCTGGTCTTCCCGACCGCGAGCGGCAAAGCCGTGTTCTTCGCGCGGCCGCATACCGAGCCGGCCGAGATGCCGATGCCGGAGTTTCCGATCGTCCTGAATACGGGGCGCCTGCAGCATCAGTGGCACACCATGACGAAGACCGGCAAGGTGCCGATGCTGAACAAGCTCAATCCCAGGCCCTTCGTGGAGATCAATCCGGAAGACGCAGCCGCGCTTGGCATCGAGGCCAAAGACCGCGTCGAAGTGCGTTCGCGTCGTGGCCGTGCGGTACTGCCCGCCGTAGTGACCGATCGTGTGCAGGCGGGTGCCTGCTTTGCGCCGATGCACTGGAACGACGTATTCGGCGAAGACCTCTGCATCAACGCGCTGACCAACGATGCGGTCGATCCGATCTCACAGCAACCGGAACTCAAGTTCTGTGCGGTTGCCTTGAGCCGCGTCGCACCCGAACCCAGTGCGGCGGCCGATGACGCCGACGCTATCTCCTCCGGTATGGATGCCGCGGCCCCGCTGCTGGCGGCCGATGCCGGTTCGATCAAGGAAGGGGACATGTCCCGTATCGACGCTCTCGCCGCCATGCTCGGCATGCAGGACATGCCTGTGCCGCTGCTCGACGATGCACAACGTGCCTACGTGGCCGGTTTTATCAATGGCCTGCGGGCGAGCGCGGGTCAGCAGGCCCAGACGGACGGCGTGCCCGTGATGCCCGCCAGCGCGCCGTTGCCGACCGCTACCCGGCTCTGGTTCGACGGGATGCTGGCTGGACTGTATAGCCGCGCGGCTACGACAGCGCCTGGACTTGCCGATAACTCTTCTGGCGTCTCGTCCGACGCTGCGTTCGCTGCCCCCGCTGTGCGAATCGCGCGGGCACGTCCAAAGGTGCTGCTGCTGTGGGCATCGCAGACGGGCAATATCGAGTCGTTGACGGAACGCTACGCGACACAGTTGATGGAGTCGGGCTTCGAGATCCGCACTTCCTGCATGGCCGATTACGACGTTGCGACTTTGGCAAGGGCGCAGTACGTGCTGCTGATGTCGAGCACGTTCGGCGATGGCGATGCGCCAGATAACGGCGAGAGCTTCTGGAGCGCACTCAAGGCCGCCAACGCGCCGCGCCTCGACAACGTGCGCTACGCCGTGCTGGCCTTCGGCGATCGCAACTACGACCAGTTTTGCGGTCATGGCCGCAATCTCGATGCGCGCCTCGCCGAGCAGGGCGCGCTGCGTCTGCTACCACGCACGGACTGCGACACGGAATTCGAACCCGCCGCCGATGCATGGCTCGAGCGGATCGTCGCGCGTATCAAGGAGGAGGACGCCGCATTACACGAGGTGCCGGCCGATGGCATGATCCCCTCGGTGTTACCCGGCGTGTTGCCCACCAAGGCTCATCCCGCCGCCTCGCGCCTCTTGAAGAATTTGCGGCTCAACAAGCACGGTGCGTCGAAGGATACGCGGTATTTTTCGTTGTCGACCGGCGATTCGGGCCTCGAATACGAGGTTGGCGACGCGCTCGGTGTGTGGCCGAGCAACTGTCCCGAACTGGTAGACGAACTGATCGGTTTGAGCGGGCTGGCAGCGGATGCGCCGGTGAATGTCAGCGGTATCGGCGATATGCGTCTTGCCGATGCACTCGCCAGGCACTACGAAATTGCCCGGCCGAATTCCGAGGCACTTGCCTTCATCGCCTCGCGCAGTCGCGACGGCGCGCTCGGCGCATTGCTGGCCGACGACCGCAAGGCCGATCTGAAGAAATGGTTGTGGGGCCAACAACTGGCCGACGTGCTGCACGAGTTTCCCGTGACACTGACGGCGCCGGAGTTGCTCGGCATGCTCAAGCGCTTGCAACCGAGGCTCTATTCGATTGCGTCGAGCCCCAGGGCGCACGTGGGCGAAGTTCATCTGACCGTGTCTGCAGTTCGTTACAGCAATGGCCGACGCCAGCGTAAAGGGGTGTCCTCGACCTTCCTCGCCGATCGCGCCGGGGACATCAGCGTGCCGGTGTACGTGCAGAAATCCGCGCATTTCCGGCCGCCGCGCGACGGCGACACGCCGATGATCATGGTTGGCCCCGGCACCGGCGTCGCACCGTTCAGGGGCTTTCTGCACGAACGGCTGGCGCACGGGGATGCCGGCCGCAACTGGTTGTTCTTCGGCGAGCAGCATGCTGCGACCGACTTCTATTACGGTGACGAACTGGAGACGATGCGCACGAAAGGGCTGCTGACGCGGCTCGATCTGGCTTTTTCGCGGGACCAGCACGAGAAGATCTATGTGCAGGATCGCATGCGCGAACACGGTGCCGAGTTGTGGGCATGGCTCGAGTCCGGCGCGCATTTCTATGTGTGCGGCGATGCGAGCCGCATGGCGACAGATGTCGACGCGGCGTTGAAGGCGGTCGTGGTCAGCCATGGCGGTATGAGCGATGAGAAGGCGCTCGAATACGTCAACCGGCTCGCGAGAGACAAGCGCTATGTGCGGGATGTTTATTGAAGTGACGCGGTGAGACATGTCGTGCGCAGAAGGCACCTTGGCGCATACCGGATCGGACCGATATGCCACATGCATCGCATACGTTTGCTCGCTCGCTTTCTACCGCGTCGATTCCGGTTATTCTCCTTCAGGCCGTCCGCGTGATCCGCGCAGCGGCCTACTCGATGCAAGGAGACTACCAGGTGACATCGACCGCTTCGGACGTTCCTCTCATCCCCCGCGCCGATCTGTTCGGCAATCCAGAGCGCACTGATGTCGAGATCAGTCCGGACGGGCGCTTTCTCTCCTGGCTGGCGCCGGTCAACGGCGTATTGAATGTCTGGGTCGCGCCGCTCGACGACCTGTCACTCGCCCGCGCGGTGACGAACGATACGAACCGAGGTCTACGGTTTCATCTCTGGACCTACGACGGTCATATCGTCTATCTGCAGGACGTCGAGGGCAACGAGGACTTCCATGTTCATGTAGTCGATCTGGATGCTGGCACCTGCCGCAACCTGACGCCTTTCGAAAATGTTACGGTATCGATCGAGAGGGTGAGCCGAACCATCCGCGATCGCATCCTTGTGGGTATGAACCGCCGTGACCCGAAGTTCTTCGACCTGTACACGCTGAACCTCGCAACCGGCGAACTTGTGCTCGTCGAAGAAAATCCCGGCTTTGCAGGTTTTATTGTCGACCAGCATTACCGCCCGCACTTTGCCACTCGCCTCGCGAGCGACGGCTCCCAGGAGGTGCTCAGGCGCAATGCAGACGGTAGCTGGGACGAATGGATGCGGTTTGCGCCGGAAGAGACCAGGACATCTGGCCCGGGCCATCTCAGTGCCGACGGCTCAGCACTGTTCGTACTCGACAGTCGCGGCCGCAATACGACCGCCATGACGCGGATCGATCTTGCCAGCGGCACGACCGAAGTGGTGGCGGCCGATTCGCGCGCCGACCTTTTCGATTTCATTATGGATTCCGAAACATTTGAGCCACTGGCTTACAGGCTCAATCTGGAGCGCTCCACTTATGTTGCGATCGACCAGAAAATTCAGACCGACGTTGATTTCCTGAACGGCGCAGGGCTCGGCGAATGGCGGTTGCACGGAGATACCGAGGACAACCGGCTATGGCTTATCGATGCAATTTCCGATCTGCGGCCCGGCACGACTTATCTGTATGACCGGCAGAGCCGGTCGCTGCGCGTTCTGTTCGAACATCGCCCCGTCCTCAGCGCAGCGCCGCTCGCGCCAATGCATCCGGTGGTAATCCGCTCGCGCGACGGCTTCGATCTGGTTTCGTATCTCACGCGTCCCAACGGCGTGCAGCAGCCGGGTCCACTGGTGTTGCTGGTTCACGGTGGCCCCTGGGCCCGGGACATCTTCGGCTTCGAACCCGAGCATCAATGGCTGGCTAACCGCGGCTATAGCGTGCTGAGCGTGAATTTCCGCAGTTCGATGGGTTTCGGCAAGCGCTTCGTCAATGCTGGAGACGGCGAATGGGGCCGACGCATGGATGACGACCTGCTCGACGCCGTAGCCTGGGCCGTTGAAAGCGGTATCGCAGATCCGTCGCGTGTCGCGATCATGGGCATCAGTTACGGTGGATATGCAGTGCTCGCGAGCATGACGCGCAATCCCGAGATGTATGCATGCGGGGTCGCGATTGTCGGGCCGTCCAATCTGGAAACACTGTTGGCGAGCGTCCCGCCTTACTGGGAGTCGTTCCGCAAGGAGTTCGTGCGAGCGATTGGAGACCCTTCGACGGAGGAGGGCCGGGCGCTACTGCGCGAGCGCTCGCCGGTGCATCGTGCCGGTCGCATCTGCAGGCCGCTGCTGATCGGTCAGGGTGCGAACGACCCGCGCGTCAAGCGGGCGGAGAGCGATCAGATGGTGGATGCAATGAAGGCCAATGGTATTCCGGTGACCTACGTTCTGTATCCGGATGAAGGGCATGGTTTCGCGCGACCGGAAAACAACATCTCGTTCTACGCGATCACGGAGGCGTTTCTCGAACGGCATCTAGGTGGCCGCGCGGAGCCGATGCGGCAGGACGAATGGGACGGCTCGACTGCACAGATCCTGGAAGGGGCGGCGCTACTCGATTTGCCCGCGCGCCGCGAGGGATAGTTGGTCAGATTGAATGGCGACGCGTGCCCACGCGCGGCCGGCTGCTGCCAGCGGCGACCTGCCTCTGGCCGTGCTAACACATCGAATTGATATGAGGTTGAGCCAGCGCAATCAGGCGGACATGGGCGTGCTCGAACAGTTCGGCAGATAAACCCGTCGCGCCTTGCTGAAGGTTTGTTCGCTGACACCGCGGGTGCGTCCGCCGCTGCCTCCCACTGCGCCGAATAGTGCTTCGACTTTTAACGACCAATTTGCAGACTTTTCCGCACGAATTTGGGCGGCACGCAGGGTAAAAACCCTTAGGAGCTAGATAAGCTCCGCATCGCGGCCTCCCAAGTAGTCCTGCTGAATCAGGCCGCGCCTCTCAAACAATCGCAAGGAGGCCAGGCCAATGACAGACCTGCAGGGCGCACTTCAGGTCCTACCGGGGCGACAGGCGTACCACCTTGACGTACCCGGTACGGACAGCGCGGCGGCGCTCTCTGTGGTGTCGTTCGAGGCCACCGAGAAGATGGGTGCACCGACCGAGGTGCGTATCGTATTGACCCACCCGCAACAGCTTGCGCGCTCCGAATACCTGAGCCGTGACGCGTCGTTTGTCATCGTGCCGGACGATGGACCACCCCGGAAATTCTCCGGCTTTCTCGCGCGCTTCTCAACGATCCAGAACACGAAGGATTACGTCAAGTACGAAGTCGTGTTGCAGTCGCATTTCGGGCGGCTGGCAGCAGTAACCCGAAACAGGATCTTCCAGCATGGTTCAACGCCCGACATTCTGGCGGAGATGTTGCGCGGTCACGGAATGCTTGAGCACCAGTTCAGTTTCCGGCTACGCCGCCAGTATCCGAAGCATGCTTTTCGCATGCAGCACGGCATGAGCGACCAGAATTATGCGCATATGCTGCAGGAGAAATCGGGCATCTACAGCTATATCCAGGAGACAGAATACGGCGACCAGGTGGTGTTCGGGGACGACGTAGATCATTACATTTACGACGAACCGCAACGCGTCGTGCCGTACCGCGAAGCAGCGGGACTTGAGGCGCGCGGCGTCGAGGCGGTGACGGCGATAAAGACGCACTCCGCGACGGTGCCGCAGTCGTTCATGGTCGCGGATTACAACCCGGAGCAAGCCTGGGAGCGTTTGCGCGACACGTCCAACATTGCGCCCAGCGATCCCACCACTTACGGCCAGTCCTATATTTATGGCACTCACCACCTGGACCAGGCGGGAGCGAAGTGGGAAGCGCAGCTTCGCCACGAAGCGGCCATCGCCTGGCAGGTAGTCTTTGAAGGCGACAGCAACGTGCTGAACCTGCAGCCGGGGCGCGTGCTGGAAACAGATCTTGTTCTGCCCGATGCACCCAAAGGCCAGTTGATTGTCGAGGTCACGCACAGCGGCGCGCGCGATACGCCCTACTCGAACAGCTACAAGGCAATCCCCGCTGACCGGCGCTTCCGTCTCAGGCTTGAGACGCAAACCTGGGCCAAAGTGACCGGCACGCTCAGCGCACGCGTCACCAGCCCGGACTCCTACAAATACGCATACATAACCGCAAACGGCCACTATACGGTGCGTTTTGATGCGGACTTCGAAACGTGGCCCAACGGCGGAGAAAGTGTTCCGCTACGCCTCGCAAAGCCGTTCGCGGGCAAGCTGCAAACCGGCATGCACTTTCCGGCGCTGGACGATGCCGAAGCCGTGATTACCTGCCGCGACGGCGACCCGGACAAGCCCGAAATCGTTGCGTTCCACCATCACAGCCAGGCGCGCGACCTGGTGAAAAATGACCGGCGCTGGCTCTCACGGAATGTGATCCGCACCCAGGCGAACAACAAGATCCGCTTTGAGGACTGGGCGGGCCAGGAGGGTGTCAAGGTCAGCACGGAGCATTCGGGCAAATCGCAACTGAATCTCGGCTATCTGGTTGACAACAAACTGGAAAAGCGCGGCGAAGGCTATGAGCTTCGCACATCCGGTTACGGAGTGAGCCGTGCAGGTAAGGGAATGATGGTCACGGCATATGACCGTCCAGGCGCGAGCGGGAAGCAGCTCGACATGCAGGAAACCATCGCGCAACTGGAAAGCGCGCTGGCGACTGCGAAGGCGTTGGCAGCATCGGCGCAAAGCGCCAAGGCCGAGCCTGTCGACACCGATGTACAGCAGCAGATGAAGGAAGATTTCGACGGGCTGAAGAAGCCGGGTCTGCTGATGAGCACCCCGGCATCGGCGGCTGTTGTCGCGGCCGGCGGCGTGCAGTTTGCGGCGCAGGACAGCATCAACGCTGTAGCCGGGAAGAACGCCGAATGGAGCGTGCTGAAACGGTGGACCGTAGCAGCGGGCGAAAAGATTTCGCTGTTCGCGCAGAAGCTCGGTGCCAGGATTTTTGCGGCGAAGGGCCCCGTCGAGATTCAGGCGCAAGATGGGCCGATGTCTTTCATCGCGGACAAAGATCTCGACCTTGCCAGCGTCAATGGAAAGGTCAACCTGGCGGCGGCAAAGGAGATCATCCTGGAATGCGGTGGTGCGTTCGTCCAGATGAAGGACGGTAGCATCACCCTTGGTGGTCCTGGCGATCTGTTCCTCAAGACGATCACGGTGCAGAAGAAGAGCAAGGCGTCGCTGAACATGCCGCTGGACCGGAACCACCCGGCGCTCGCCGGTCTGCCGACCATACCGCTTACCCTGGATGCGACCGGGTCTCCGGCGGCAAGGACGGCCGTGCCAACCGGCATGCCGTACAAGCTTTTTGCTGATGGTTCATTGATGAAGCAGGGCGTGTTCGATGAAACAGGCCTGATCCAGATCGATCACCATCCCACCACGCATAAGTACACGCTGCAACAGGCTAATGGCGTGACGCATGACATCCCGGTTGCAGAGAATTATCGCGGTGATGCCGTCAACGGCGCACTGGCCAATCAGGGCCTCCGTTTTCATGAAGGTCTGCCGGGCGCCAGGTCCGGTACTGTCGATCGCGCCGAACACCGCGCCAGTTACAACCCACTGCTCAACCCTGATACGGACGCCTGACCATGAAACAGCAGAGCGCTACCACGCCGCTCGCGCTTTCCTGCACGCGAAGCGCAACGCTCACCTCCCCATGGTTCGTGCAGCGCACCGAATACAACCCCGCGCTGGCCACGTACCTGCCGCTGGTGAATGGCGAGACGGCCTTTGCGGCGGTGTTCGACGCCATACGAAACGCGGAGCACAGCATCGATATCCTGTGCTGGGGTTTCCAGCCGTCCATGTATTTCAGACGGGGCAGCGACGCGGCGGGTTCGCCGTCGATCGGTGAACTGCTCGAATACAAGGGCCTCGAAAAACCTCACATCAGGATCCGGCTGCTGGTCTGGAGCGACGCACTGCACGTGGCGTCCTTCTCGGAAGACATGATGCCAGGCAACCACGGGCCAGTCGGGCTGGCGGGGGCTGCACAGGACGGGCGCACCCGCGCCCAGCGGGAATTCGACCAGCTCTGGTACTGGCGGGCCAACCGGAACAATGTCACGCGGATGTCGGCCGGGACGAGGGCCAATCCGTTCCCGGCAGCGAAATCGGTGGTGACCGCGGCATTGAACGCGTTGCCGGGCGCGCCCAGGCCGCTGGCAAACATTGAATTCGCCACGCGCGATTTCGATCTGAGGGAGCGTGCCGAAATCGCCTGGCGCACATGGATGAGCGGCCCGGCGGGCGACCCCACGCTGAGAGAGCGGAACACCGCGGCGATGACGGCGGAGCCCTCGCACCACCAGAAGATGGTGCTTGTCGACTACGAGCTTCCCGAGCGGGCCATCGGGTTCGTGATGGGGCACAACACGCTGGACGAATACTGGGACCGGGACGATCACACCTGGCTGCGGCAGGCGCCGCGAATGGGACGCAACGGCCTGCATCCGCGGCAGGACATGTCCGCGAAGGTGACGGGTCCGGTCCTCGAGTACCTGAACGAGAATTTCTGCCAGGCGTGGGACGACGCGACCGGGCAGAACCTGACCCAGGCGCGGGCGGCGCTGGCTTGCCGGCTGAAGCTGCGCGCGGATCACGGTACGCCGGTGATGGCGCAGATCCTTCGCACGCAGTCGCAGCACGGCAAGGACGGCACGAAGGACATCGCGTCGCTGTACCTGCAGGCGGTGAACAACACGACGAGATTCGTGTACATCGAAAACCAGTATTTCCGTTACATGCCGGTGGCCGACAGGCTGCGGGAGAACGTCAACGCGCAGATCAAGTGGGGGCGCAACCCGGCGAAGCATGGTGAGGTCTATCTGTTCGTGGTCACGAACTCGAACGACGACGGCATCGGCCGCGGGACCGTGAGCAGCTACCAGATGCTCGCGGCGCTCGGATATGGCGACCGGATGCCCGGGGTCGAGACACTGGAGAAGAACGACCAGCTTACGCAGCAGGAGCAGACGCTGGAGAAGCAGCTTGCTGACGAACAGGCGGCCAGCCAGCGCGCGATGATGCAGGGCGCGGGTTTCTCGCAGATGCAGGGGCTCGCGAATTACCTGCAGGGCGGCCAGCTCCGGCAGGCAGAAATCGGGCAGCAGCTGGAGCAGACGAGGCAGGAGAAACGGCGGGTGGCGAGCGTGAGCCCGGACGGCATGACGAAGGAGGGAGAGCTGGTGCCGCCGCAGGATATGCCGGGGATGAAGGTGCTGGTCTGCACCCTGGTCGCACCGGACACGCCTGCAGGCAAGGCGTGGGACTACGTCTATGTCCACCAGAAGCTGATGATCGTCGACGACGTGTTTACGACGCACGGCTCGGCCAATGTCAACCGGCGCAGCATGGAGGTGGATAGCGAACTGAATATCTGCCATGAGCATGGCGGCCTGACGTCCGCGCTGCGCAAGCAGATGTGGGCGCTGCATACGAACAATCTGGGTGCTCAGGATGATGTGTCGCAAGCGTATTTGAAATGGAGCGACATCATTTCTCGGAACACCAAAAGACAGAGCGCAAAGCGGGCTCCGATCGCGTCCCTCGTAGGTTTCCTGCGTACCTCGCCCACACGCACTTATGAGGATTGAACCATGAGACGAGGCATGCTTGCCGCCCTGGTGGCGGCCCTCGCCTGCGCCTGTACCAAGGAGAACCCATTGGCTTCACTACCCAGCATGAGCGCCGTGCGCGCGAATCTCGCCTTTACCTGCGTACACGAGGACGACCACTTGCCGCCGCTCGATCCCGATGCGGACCAGCTGTTCAGATACGGCCGCTGGCTGCAGAAGCAGGATGGCCCGAAGGACTTCAGCGATATCGCGCGGTATTACCGGATCGCGGCGGCCCACGATCACTACAAGGCCAATACCAACCTTCAGGCGCTGGTATCGACGGGGCTGGCTGATTCGCCGGATGCACCGAAAGAGACGATCGACCTGGCAGTGCAACTGGTCAAACAGGGCGTGCCGGGTGGCTACTACGACATCGCGCACTACCTCGAACTCGGGTACGGGCTGAAGCAGGATAGCGTGACGGCCTTGCGCTATTTCCGCAAGGCGGCGGACCTGGGCAGTCCGGACGCGCAGTATTACCTCGCGGAGAAACTGTTCCCGGTTGACGCCGCACCTGAGGTTGCGCTGCAGATGTACCGGTGCTCAGCGGATCAGGGGCATGGCAAGGCCGCGACCTCCCTGGCTATTGGTCGTATGGACGACGAGGTCTACACAGAAGCACTCAAGGCTTTCCAGCAGGGCGTCATGGCGGGAAGCCGCCAGGCCGCATCGTTTCTTGAAAATGGCTTTGCGGTAACTCCAGAAAACCGGGTGCTGTATTACCTTGCTGTCCCGAACGATCCCGAACGCTCGCGCCGCTACAAAATGATCGGCAAATTCCTCGACAGGAACGAAGGTCTGAACCCGAAAGTCCCCGACGCTGACCAGATCGTGCCACTGCCGCCGGCGAAACTACCGTCGTGGGACGGCACGTTCCAGTGGGAGAAGGAACAGGCCGCAGCCGTGGCGCCGCAGAAGCCGTCCGATGCGCTGGTTGAAAGGCTGGCCCGCGAGAAGAGCCTCGACCCGGCGACAGGGCTTCGGGTCAGGACCGCGCACGAAAAGGAACTGGAGAGCCGCGTGCCGCTGGGCACGCTCGTTCGCCCCGGCGAAGTCTGCCCGCAGGACGGCGTGTGGTGTGTCCGGGGATTTGCTTCGGTCAGCTACGACGCGACGCGTCGTTTCAGGAAAGGCGAAACGATGCCGCCACTCGCCCTGAAGGATCCCCGTCTCATTCCTGGCCTGGACTGGCTACTCGGTATGCGCGTCTACCGCACCAATGAGGAATGGAGTCTCAAGGCATACGTCGACGAGGCATAAAGGCGTGAGTCCGGGCGAACATGCGCCGCCCGCTATTTCATCATCGGGCGGCGCTGACGCGCCGGATAGCCTCGAGGCAACGCGCCGTTTCAGCAAGGGCGAAACGATGCCGCACCTCGTCATGGACAATCCCCGTCTCATTCGGGGACTGGACTGGTTGCCTGGCATGCGCACCTGCACGTCCGATAGGGCATGGGCCCTAGCGGCTTACCTTGATCTGGCGTAGGACATCGGGCTCGTCCAATGTCAGTGGAAACTTTTCGCGTCCGCGAATAAACGGGAGGAATTGAAAATGATGGCAATGATCCATGCGCCGATCTGGATGCAAGACCTGGTCACTTTCCTCTTTAGTATGGAAGGCTGTGTACTGCTGGCCTTTATTGCATCGATCCTGCTCGGGCCCCGCCGGTTCAGGGCCAACTCGTGCCGGCTCGCGTCGGCGCTGGGCGGCGGGGCCTTGGCGGGTGGCCTGGTCGCGTTCGACGGGCTTGGCTTACCAGTGCTCGTGGCTGTGGCGATAGGCGGAGCGGTGGCCGTCCCCTTGCTTCTGAGCGCGCGGGTGCACCGGTTCTGGTGCTGGGCCTTTGCTCGCCGTGCATAGGACAGAAGGACAGAAAGGCAGTCGGTGCGGCGCTTACGTATCAGCAATGGAGCCGGATCATTTCAGGAAACACCAGATACCTGGGTAGTAAGCCACCCCGTCGGCGTTCCTTGCGGATTTCCTGCGCACTTCTCTCAAACGCGCTTACGAGGATTGACCCATGAGACGAGGCATTCTTGTCGCCCTGCTGGCGAGTCTTGTCTGTGCCTGTACCAAGGTGAACCCTTTGTCTTCGCTGCCTGACCTGAGCGCCGTGCGCGCGAATCTCGCCTTTACCTGCGTGCATGAGGCCGACCATCTGCCGCCGCTCGATCCCGATGCGGACCAGCTGTTCAGATACGGCCGCTGGCTGCAGAAGCAGGATGGCCCGAAGGACTTCGACGATATCGCGCGGTATTACCGGATCGCGGCGGCCCACGATCACTACAAGGCCAATACCAACCTTCAGGCGCTGGTGTCGACGGGGCTGGCTAATTCGCCGGATGCACCGAAAGAGACGATAGACCTGGCAGTGCAACTGGTCAAACAGGGCGTGCCGGCCGGCTACTACGACATCGCGCATTACCTCGAACTCGGCTACGGGCTGAAGCAGGATAGCGTGACGGCCTTGCGCTATTTCCGCAAGGCGGCGGATCTGGGCAGTCCGGACGCGCAGTATTACCTCGCGGAGAAACTGGATCCGATTGACGCCGCACCTGAGGTTGCGCTGCAGATGTACCGGTGCTCAGCAGACCAGGGGCATGGCAAGGCTGCGACCTCCCTGGCGATTGGTCGTGCGGTAGACAAGTTCTACGCCGAAGCAGTCAGGGCTTTCCAGCAGGGCGTCATGGCGGGAAACAGTCAGGCCGCGTTTTCTCTGGAAAATGGCTTCGCGGTAACGCCGGAAAATAGAGATATGTTTTATTTCGATGTCCAGAACGATCCCGAACGCTCGCGCCGCTACAAAATGATCGGCAAATTCCTCGACCGCAACGAAGGCCTGAACCCGAAAGTCCCCGACGTCGACCAGATCGTGCCACTGCCGCCGGCACCGCTACCGCCGTGGGACGGCACGTTCCAGTGGGAGAAGGAACAGGCCGCAGCCGTGCCGCCGCAGAAACCCTCCGATGCGCTGGTTGAAAAGCTGGCCCGCGAGAAGAACCTCGACGCTGCGACGGGGCTTCCCGTGGCACCCGTCAAAAGTGCGAAGGCTGAGCGCGTGCCGTTGGGCACGCTTGTCAGCCGAGGCAATGTTTGTCCGCAGGACGGCGTCTGGTGTGCGGAGGCATTCGATATGTATAGCCTCGAGACTATGCGCCGTTTCAAGAAAGACGAGACGATGCCGCAACCCGCCCTTAACGATCCTCCGTCCACCCCTGCCGTGAACTGGCTCCCAGACATGCGCGTACATCGTACCGATGCGCAATGGATCCGCAAGGCTTACATCCACGATGCTTAGCGCACAGCACGCGTGACGCGTACCAGGGCACGGACAACCACACCTGGCTGCGGCTGGCACCGCGGACGGGGCGCGACGGCCTGCATCCCCGGCATGACAGGTCCGCCAAGACCCCGCGCGACCGGCGATTTATTGCACAACAGCCTGTTCTCGACAGACCGGTTCAGGTTTATGCTGTTGGGCCATCGGGGACGTTATTTGCCTCTTTATGCGCTTCTTCATTCGCCACCCTAATTACCGTCCGGCTTCCCATGAGCGATCCCAATTCAAAAGATCCGTCCAGACCCACCGAGCAGCCGCTGGATCTGGCGGCCTTCCTGAACGCAGCAGACGAGCCCGCTGAAGCCGGTGCATTGCAGGTCACGCCCGGGCCCGCTACAGCCACTTCCAATCTTCCCGTCGAGGTGCTGACGCCGATGGCGCCCGCAGAGCGGCTGGTCGACCTCTCCTCGCTGGCGCCGGAACAACGTGCCATCGCCCAGACACTGGCCGACGGCATCCGCTTCGACGACACCACGACCACGCTGAGCTTCGTCGACACGGCCTTGCAGCCGCTCGCGCTCGCGTCACGTCGCCTGCTCGCCGATACCACCGTGGGTGAAGCGGGCGAGATCGGTCGCATTGCTGCCGCTGTGATCGACGGCATCAAGATCCTGCGTATCGAGGAGCTTCAGGAAGAGGCGCGTGAAGTTGCGCCCAAAGCCGTCGGCTTCCTCAGCAAGCTGGGGCGCCTGGGCAAGGTGGCGCACAGCGCGGCCAAAACGTTCCAGGAGAACCGCAAGCAGTTTCTCGGTCTGATGGACGCGGAGGAGGCCCGCGCACGGCGCGCCAAGGCTGATCTGATGATCACGATTCAACAGCTCGACGAACAGTCGAAAGCAGTGCGGCAGGGTGTCAGCAGTCTGTCTATCGGCATTGCCGCGATGCAACTGGCATTGGAGCGTGGCGTCAGCGAAGCGGAACAGCTGCGCCAGGTGGCCTTGCGCACCAATACGGCAGGCGACGCCGCCATCGCCATGGACTACCGCAACACGCTGGGCAATTTCCGCGGCAGGATCAGCGATCTTCGCGAAGCGATGATTTCCGCGGCGACGCTGATTCCGTTGATTGCGTCCAACCGCAAGGCGGCCGAGACGCGAGTGAGCAAGCTCACGACCGGCATCATGGTGACGATTCCGCGCCTGATGGCCGTGGCGGCGCAGGCCGTGGTGCAGGCCGACACGCGTCGCGCTGGTGAAGAAAGCGAAAAGCTCGACGAGGCGGCCCGCCGGATCACCGAGCTCGCGGTGCAGGGCGCACATGATGCGGCGGTCGATGCCGCGCACAGCCTGGGCGGCGACCCGCGCAACCTGGAATCGTTGGCGGCAGCGGCAACCCAGTCGATCGAAACGATGAAAGAAGTGCTCGCGATCGAGCAGCAGGTTCTCGCGCAAGATCGCGAGCGCGAGCAAAAGCTGATCGAAGTGCGTAACAAGCTCGTAGAAGGCATGCGCGGGGTGCAGGCCCAGGCGCTCGCCGCGCCGCCGGGAGCGTGACGTGTCCGAATCCAGATCCGACCTTGACGGCGGCCTCGCCGCGGGCTCGTCGCCCTTGAGCTTCGACCTTGCTGCCGCATGGCTGCGCCACGCCGAAGCCGATCGCGCCGGCTTCCTCTCGCGCTTCGCGTTGATTATCTCCGAGGCGTTGCCGAACCATTCGCAGGTTCATCGCGTCCGGCACGGTTTGTTTCGGAAAACTGAGGAAATTGTCGGCGTCTCAGTGGCGTTCGACAACGAGACCTATACCATGCGCCTCAGAGACGGCCAGCACCTCGCGACCGAGATCGAAAAGAAGGTCAAAGGGGTTGTGCTGTCGACCCGCGAAATCGATCCTCACACGTGGATGGCTGGCTTGATGACGCAGGTACACGAACGCACCGAGAAGGCGCGCGCAATGGCCGAGCTGCTGGCCGCACTCTGATCCACTCGAACAATTACGCAGGAGATGCCGATGGGTTGGCTGACTTCGCTGTTTGGTTCCAGCAATAGCTCCAATACGCCGCGCGGCCCGGCGCCGGATTTCTTCGACGCTGACGGCGTGCCGAACATGGTGCACCAGCGTCTCGCGGATTCGAAAAGCGGCACGCTACCGTGGGTATCCACCCTGACCGCGCCAGAGATGGCCTTGGCACGCAGCCATGGCCTGAGAATGCTCGCGCCGATCGCGGCAACGTGCTGGATGCACTACGGATTTTCGTGGACGGAAGGGCACGCGCAGGGTTGGCGCACTGCCATCAAGCGCCTGCAGGCGGAAGCAGTTGCGCTGGGCGCCAACGCGGTGATCGACGTCAGGATGGTGACCGTCGACCTGTACCTTGAAAACAGCATGGATTACTCGCTGGTCGGCACGGCGGTGCGTATCGAAGGCTTGTCGCCGAGCACCGAGCCCGTCATCTCGACCGTACCGGCGCTGGAATTCATGCAGTTGCTGGAGGCGGGCATCATCCCGGTGGGCCTTGCCGTCGGCGCGCGTTTCGAGTGGAGCAACGGTCCGCTCGACACCGGTGGCGGCTGGTGGGGCAACCAGCCTTTGCTGCAGACCACGGCGTTCTGGGAGCGGATCCGCCGCCACGCTCACGCCGATTTTCGCGCAGACGCGGCTCGCCAGGGTTCGGGCGTGCTTGCGCAACTGCAGTTTAGCCAGCTGATCCGTCTGGAAAGCGAGTCGAGGAGTAACCCGCTGCTGGGCCGGCACATTGTGATGGGCACGGTGGTCGATTGCCCGCGCGGCGTTCCCGTACCTCACGAAATCGAATTCGTGCTCGACTTGAGCGACAAGCGCGACAACCTGCGTTCCACTTCCGAGCACCACAACGCCTATAGTGACGGTATCTGAACCTTCTTCTCCTCAGGGAAAAACATGCCTGAAAACACGATGCAAGACGTCACCGCCCAGCTTCCCGCGAACGCCAAGGCGCGCCTTCAGGGGCTGCGCAGCGCGGCCCATCCGACCTCGGTGTTCACCTCCGACCTGTCGGTCAACGAGTTCCTGCTGGTTCGCAAGGCCGGCTTCGAGCCGATCGGCCTGTGCGTGGGCAGCAGCATCTATCACGTCGGGATCCAGTACGGCTCGTGGAACAAGAACCAGGAGCTGGAGGTGCTGTCCCAGGCGATGTACCACGCTCGCGAGCTGGCGATGTCGCGCATGCGTGAGGAAGCCCGCGGCATGGGCGCAGACGGCATTGTGGGCGTGCGCCTCGAGATCAAGCATGTCGAGTGGGATGCGGACATCCTGGAGTTCGTGGCGATCGGCACAGGCGTCGTCCACAATCACGACACCAAAGGCTTTCGCGCTCACGACGGCGGTCCGTTCACCTCGGACCTGTCAGGTCAGGACTTCTACACGCTGCTGAATTCCGGCTACCGGCCCATCGAGCTCGTCATGGGCAGTTGCGTGTATCACGTCGCGCATCGCGGCATGCTGAAAGCGTTCAACCAGGCCGGCCGCAACGTCGAACTGGAGCAGTTCACCCAGGCTATTTACAGCGCACGCGAACTGGCGATCGAGCGCATGCAGATCGAAGCGCAAACTGCCAAGGCCGAAGGGGTGATTGGCACGATGATCCACGAGAAGTCGTATCGCTGGGAGAGCCATGTGATCGAGTTCTTCGCCATCGGAACGGCTGTGGCGCCGTTAAATGTGGAAATCGATGCAAAGGATATTCCTGCGCCCACGCTTGTGCTGTCAGTGAATGACTGATGGGGAATGTGACGTTTGCATGAAGCAATCTTCATGGTGATGAGTCCGCGTTTACGCGGCACCGGGCTATTCTGAAGACATCGGGCAATCGTGGATGGACGAGTCGAAGCATCTGGATCGTTAAGACTCCTCTATCAATCGGGAAGCCTGAATCTTTTAATAGTCCGTCTTGTCCGGAGGCACCATGAAACTGCATCTTCATGCCATCGCATCCACCATTCTGATGACCGCAAGCGTCGCTGCAATGGCGGCACCCACACTCACGCCGCAGGAATGCAACGATTATCCGTTCGTGCAACCGGCGGGTGATCTCACCCACGCGCAAGTCATGCAGAACCTCAAGGAACTCGAGGACGTCGGCTATCGGCCCGCCCCGGCCGATCCGTACTATCCACGCAGAATCGAGCGGGCAGAGAAGAAGCTGCAGGTCGAATACCGTCGCGATTGCATGCACGGTAACCGTAGTGGCAACATCAACGGTTGATGCGACGCATAGGGCCGCGCTACGCGGCCCTATGCGTCGCCTGCAAGCCGTCTATGAGCCAAAGAACGGCTGGCAGAAGTCGGGTGGTCCCATGCAGTCGCCGGGTCCGTTAGGCGATGGATGCAGCGATGCGCATCCGCACAGCGTCGCGCCAGCCGCGACAAAAACAGCTAGCCGCACGATCTTGATGGTCAAGCTTCGTAGTTTCATGGTTCCGCCAGTTTTACAGAGAGGTGCGCGCGCACCGGCCCACCCGTTGGATGCAGCGCGATGCGTAACCGCGAGAGGACATCAGCGTCGTTAATGGTGTGCGTAGACCGTCTTGTTGAGGTAGGCGAGTTGCCCATCCTGCTCGGCATGCACGAGTTCCTGATAAACCTCGGCGCGCGTCTTGCCGGCGACCGGCTGACCGTACGGCGCCACCCATTGGCCGTCTTGCGGCTGTTGCTGAGCGACCGTCATGGCGCTGCTGGAATCGCTAGCGGGAGCGCCGTTTGGCGAGGAGGTCGTTTGCGCAAACGCTGCGCTGGTTACGAATACGCCGGCTAATGCGGCGAGCGTCATGAGTTTCATCGTTTCATCTCCATGCGTATATGGCTTTAAGCGGCCCGGCGATACAACGTAGGTGTGCTGCGCCTGTTGCTGCGTTTGCTGCTGAATTTGCCGCTGCATTTGCCGGTTAGACACAGAATAAAGCGGACGATTTATCGCAGCGGGTGCATGAAAATGAAGAGATATTTAAATCACATCGTCTCGGTCCGGCCAGGAAAATCCATGGCTATTGCGGCTCGTGCACATCGCCAGGCGCGGTGCTCAGGCTCACTGGATTGAACGGCCGGGTCTGGTCCTCAGTGGGGAGCGCAGCCGTGCTCCAGCCACCGCCCAAAGCGCCCGTGAGCGCCACCGCGGTCTGCAGACGTCGCGTCTGCACCTGCACTTCCGTAATCTGCGCGGTGAGTGCCGCGATCTGGGCCACGGTGACATTCAGGTAGTTGTCCAGACCATCCCGGTACAGGCTCATGGAGATGTTCTGCACCTTGAGGGCGGCCTGCAGGGCGGCCTGCTGTTGGGCCGCCTCGGTGGCGAGCTTGCTGGTCAGCACGAGATTGTCTTCGACCTGCCGGAACGCGGTGAGCACCGTCGACCGGTAGTTGTCGCCGGTCTGGGCAAACCTGGACCAGCTCGCCTGCACCTCAGCCTTGCGCAAACCCCCTTCGAATAGCGGCAGCATGGCGGACGCACCCACTGCCCACAGCGTATTGGGCAGCGAGGCCAAGGCAAAGCCCGTGTCCTCGAAGCCGCCCATCGCGTTGAGGCGAATGTTCGGATAGAAAGCCGCTCGCGAGACGCCGATCGCTGCATTGGCAGCCGCCATGGCGCGCTCGGCCTGAGCGATATCGGGGCGCCGTTGCAGCAGAGCCGAGGGCACGCCGGCCGGCACCTCCGGTAGCGCGATATGAGCGTCGGTGCGCACCGGCAAGCTGAACGTGGTGGGGTTCGCGCCGCTCAACACTGCGATCGCATGTTCGAGAACGGCGCGTTGTGCTTCAACGTCCGTATCCATGGCTTGTGCCGAAGCGAGCTGATTCTGGGCACGTTCGACGTCAAGGCCTGAGGAAATCTTGCCGGCATAGCGCATCTGCGTAATCTTGACCGCGTCCAGATACGAAGCGATGGCCTGCTGATACGCCGCATGCTCGGTATCGAGGCCATGAGCGGCCATGTAATCGCTGGCCAGTTCCATCTCGAGGCTAAGCCGGGCTGACGCGACTTGCGCCGCCGTGGCCTGGGCGCTTTCCTTCGCCGACTTCGCGCTATTGCGGATCTCGTCCCAGAAGTCCGGCTCCCAGGTGGCTGCGGCGCCGTAGCCGTTCGACTGCTCGTGATTGAGGCCGGTGCTGGTATGAAACAGCGTGTGCGCGGATTCTCCGTTCTGGCTGACGAATGCCTGCGAGGTCAATTGCGGAAACAGGCCCGATTGAGCCTCGCCGACGACGTCCCGCGCCTGGGTATAGGTTTCCTGCGCGGCCAGCAGATCGGGATTAGCCGCATCGAGTTGAGCTTCGAGGCGATCGAGCTCGGGGTCGTTGAACATCTGCCACCATGGGCCGCGTGCGAGCTGATCTTGCGGAGTCGCTTCGACAAACGGTCCCGAGCCGCGGTAGTCGGCCGGCAGGATCATTTTGGGCGGCGTATAGGTGGGGGCGAGATCGCAGCCCGAAAGAACGGTGAGCATTGCCAGGCAGGCAATCGGCCTCACGCGGAAAATCCGATGGCCAAACAGGCGGGTAAATTGGCGGCCAGGTTGCCGGTTAGTACAGCGCATCATTTCCCCGAATCGTTAAGTGCGGCTTCAATCTTGGCGCGCTGCTCAGCGCTCAGGTTGGCGGGGACAGGGGCGGCGGCGTGGAACTGCGGAGAGAGCGCGACGCCAGGCGCACCGGTGACGATTCGCACCTTTTCGCCTTCGAGAATCCCGGCTGAGGGATTGACGATCAAGCGGTCGCTGCGCGTCAGACCGGAGACCACCTGCACGGTCTGCCCGAGGTTGAGGCCGAGCTTGACGTCCTGCAGATGAACCTTGTCGTCGGCCCCAACCAGCGCGACCTGCATGCCTTCCGCGCGAAACAGCAAGGCCTGTTCGGGGATGATCAGCACGTTGGGATCGGATGGTATGACGAAATGTACGTCGGCATACGTGCCAGGCCAGATCAGATGATCGGGGTTCTTCACCAGCAACTCGGTTACGACCGTGCGCGTCTGCGGGTTGAAGGCATTCGCGGTGGTGTCGAAGGTGGCCTCGAACCTGCGGCCCGGATACTGCGGCAGCGAGAGCGTGGCGGTCAGGCCAGGCTTGAGGATCGAGGAATAGTCCTGCGGCACCGAGACGAACACACGCATCTCGTGGATATCGGAGACGCTGAACAGTTCGTCGGCCGCGCCTTGTGAGCTGACGTCGCCGCCGGCCGCATTGACGTAGTTGCCGACGTCTGTGTTGCGCGACGTCACCACGCCGTCGAACGGGGCAACGATTGCCTTGAAGCCTTCGAGCACCTTGAAACGCGCGACCTGGTGCTCTGCTGCGCGTGCCTGGGCCTTCTGTGCGGCGGCATTCGCCACCTGCACATCCACTTCCTGCTGCGAGACGGCCTCCGTTCCCTGCAGGGCGGTCCAGCGTTTGGCCGTCACCGCCGCGAGGTTGTAGTTGGTGCGGGCGACATCGAGATTCGCCTGGGCGCTTTCGTATTGTTCATCGACAGCGGGCGCGTCGATGGTCGCGAGCAGATCGCCCGCCTTGACCACCGCACCGTAGTCCTTGTACCACTTCGACACATAGCCGGACACCTGCGCATAGATCGGCGCCGAGTACCAGGCGTGGATGTTGCCGGGCAGCGTCATGGTGCGCGAGGCGGGTCCGGGCATCGGCGACATCACCTGCACGGGGGGAACCGAATCTTCGTTGGCGACGTCGCGCAGATCGGCGAGGTTGTCGTGCCGCTGGACGATGCCGAGCGCCACGAGGGCGAGCGCGACCAGCAGGCCCACGCCGGTCAGCAGCCGCACTTTCGGCCGGCCGGGGAGGGAGATATCTCGAAGGGTGTTCATGCGTGCAGTTCCCTGTCTGTCTGGGTCTTCCGGTCGCGATGCAGCAGCGCGAACACGCAAGGTACGAATAGCAAGGTGGCGAAGGTGGCGACCAGCAGGCCGCCGATCACGGCGCGTCCAAGCGGGGCGTTCTGGGTATTGCTGAAGGACATCGGCAGCATGCCGATGATCATGGCGAGCGCCGTCATCAGTACTGGACGGATACGGGCAAAGCCGGCTTCGATAGCGGCCGCGACAGGGTCGCCGTGGACTGCGAAATGTTCGCGGGCGAACGACACCACCAGAATCGAATTGGCGGTCGCCGTGCCCATGCACATGATGGCGCCGGTGAGCGCCGGCACCGACAGCGTGGTGTGCGTCAGGAACAGGCTCCAGACAATCCCCGCGAGCGCCGCGGGCAACGCGGTGATGATGATGAACGGGTCGAGCCAGGACTGGAAGTTGACGACGATGACGAGATACACGAGCAGGATCGACAGCGCGAGTCCTTCCAGCAACTGCGAATAGGCGCTGCTCATGGTTTGGGCCTGGCCACGCAAGTGGACCGACGCGCCGTGCGGCACTTGGTCGGCCATATCGGCGACCACTTTCTCGACCGCATCGTGAACCGCACCGAGGTCGCGCCGCTGATTGCTCACGAAGATGTCGATGGCGGGCAGGATGCTGAAGTGCGAGGCGAGCAACGGCGTGCCGGTCTGGCTGATGGTACTGAGTGCGCCGAGCAGTTGCACGCCGTGGTCGTTAGGATCGCCATCGCCTTTGTCGATTGGTATGGTCTCCAGATCGTTCATCGAGCTCAACTGATCCTGTGGCGTCTGCAGGTTGACGAGGTGCGAGACGCCGCTCGAGGTGTCGAGCCAATACGTCGGCGCCGTCTGACCGCTACCCGACAAGGTGGCGAGCGTGTTGTTGGCGATATCTGCTTCCGTCAGCCCGATCCCCGAAGCGAATGAGCGCGATGCCGCGATCTTCAGCGTGGGTTCGTCGAACGCCTGCTGGATGTTGACGTCCGCGCTGCCAGGAATGCGCCGGATGCGCGCGGCCAGTTCCTGCGCGTAGGCGAAGTTCGCAGCCTGCCCGCGGCCGGCAACCTGTACGTCGATAGGCGCCGGCAAGCCGAAGTTGAGAATCTTCGCGGTGATGTCGCCGGGCAGGAATGTGAAAGCGGTACCCGGATACAGTAGCGGCAACTGACGCCGCAGCTTGAACCGGTAATCGTCGACGGGCGAGCGGTCGTTCTTCAGGCTGATCGTGATGTCGCAATCCTGCGGACCGATGGTCCCCGTCGAGTTATAGGCCTCGTTGATGCCGCTGGCGGGCAGGCCGCAATTGTCGAGGACGTTGGTGACTTCGCCGGGCAGGATCTGGCGGATCGAGGCATTCACGAGTACCGCAAGCCGCGACGCTTCCTCGAGACGGGTGCCGACCGGCGCACGCATATGCATGTCGATCTCACCCGACTTGATGCTCGGAAAGAAATCGCGGCCGAGAAAGCCGAGCAGGCCGAGCGAAGCGAACGAGCCCGCCACGAAGATCGAGATGAAGCGTCCCCGGTGCGCCACGATGCCGGTCAGCAAAACCTTGTACTGGTTGCGAAAACGCGTGAAGCGGTGTTCGAAGCCTCTTTGAAAGCGCGTGAACGGTCCCGGGTTGGGGGCATGCCCGTGCTTGTGCGCTTCCACCTGGCCGCGCAGCAGATAGGCTGCCATGGTCGGCACGAGCGTACGCGAGAGGATGAACGAGGCGATCATCGCGAAGATGATGGCTTCAGCAAGCGGCAGGAACAGATAACCGGCCACGCCGCTCAACTGGAACAACGGCAGCCAGACGATGCAGATACACAGTGTCGCGACGAACGTGGGCACGACGATCTGGTTAGCCGCGTCGATGATGCCGGGTTCAAGCTCCGCGCCGGCCTCCAGATGCGAGTCGATGTTCTCGATCATGACGGTCGCGTCGTCCACGAGAATCCCCACGGCTAGCGCCAGACCACCGAGCGTCATCACGTTGATGGTCTGACCGAGCCACGAGAGCACCAGCACCGAGCACAAAATGGCGAGCGGGATCGAGGTGGCGACAATCAGCGTCGAGCGCCAGCTGCCGAGAAACAGCAGCACCGTCAGGCCGGTCAGGATGGCGGCGGTGATCATCTCCTGCACCACTTCATCCACCGAGTCGCGCACAAATCCCGAGGCATCGTTGAGCGTAGTGATTTTCACGCCGGGCGGCAGCGTGCGGATAATGCCTGGCAGTGCTTTCTTGATGCCGTCGACGACCGCGAGCGTAGAGGCATCGCCGCTCTTCAGGATCTGGATCAGCACGGCCTGCTTGCCTTTTACGAGCACGGCGTTGATCTGCGGTGGCGAGCCGCGGTGCACATAGGCCACGTCGCGCAGATAAACGGTGGCGCCGTCGACGGTCTTGATCGGCAGGTTGTTGAAGGTGGAAACGGCGATTGGACTTGCGTTGGTTTCGACCATGAAGTCGAGTGCGCCGATCTTCTGATCACCGGCGGGCAACACGACGTTCTGCGAGCTGAGCGCGTGCGCTACGTCGACCGCCGACAAGCCGTGCGCGAGCAGCCTGGTCTGATCGAGATCGATTTCGACGTTCAGCGAGGCGCCGCCATACGGCGTTGGAATCGCAGCACCGGGCACCGCGACCAGTTGCGGGCGGATCAGATTGGATGCCATGTCGTAGACCTGCGCCGCAGTCATGCCGGCCGCCGACACCTGCAGGTCCAGCACCGGCACTGAGGAGGCGTTATACGAAAGGATCTGCGGTGGCGTGATGCCAGCGGGCATCTGCTTGAGTACGGTCTGCGAGGCCGCGGTGATCTGCGCCTGTGCTGCGGCGACGTTGGTGCCCGGTTGCAGGAACACCTTGACGATGCCGCGCCCGTAGAGCGACTGACTCTCGATATGCTCGATGTTCTCGACGGTCGAGGTGAGCGAGCGCTCGTAGTAGTAGATCACGCGGCCGGACATGTCCTGCGGCGTCAGACCGTTGTAGGTCCAGACCACAGCCACCACCGGAATACGGATGTTCGGAAAAATATCGGTCGGGGTCCTGAGCACCGCCATACCGCCGAACAGCACGATCAGGATGCTCATCACTACAAAAGTCAAAGGTCTGCGTAACGCGACAAGGACAATGGCGTTCATTGGGTGCCGTTCAAAATGCAAGGGAGTCGAGTCGTGGGCAGCCCGTGGGCGACGCTGGGGCCTTGAACGCATGATGGGTGAGGCGACGTAACGCGGCATCGCCAGACCGATTAAGCATTTTTTATGGTTTTGACATCGGGAGACGGAGTGGAGCAGGCCGCGAATGCAATCCTATGCTGTTAGTTGTCGTACAACTGAGTGTGGCGTCTGATAGGCTTCAGCGCGTCCCCGACCTCATGCCTAGCCTTATTTCCTAGTCGTATCATGGCTTTGCGCCGAACACCGGGTAAACACCCGTGATCTCCTCCTTGATCCCGACAGGTTGACGGACATACGATGTCTACCGCGAGGCGAGCGGTACCGACGTGCGTTGGCCGCTTTTAAAAACCATATCGAGTGGAGAGAGACGCCATCATGGGAATCAAGGTACGAGGGCTACGCTGGTGGATGATCGCCTTGCTGGCACTGGGCACGGTCATGAACTATCTGGCGCGCAGTTCGCTCGCCATCGCCGCGCCGACGGTCATGCAAAGCCTGCACATCACCACCAGTCAGTACGGCTGGATTACCGGCGCGTTTCTCGTCATGTACCCCTTGGGTGGCCCGCTCACCGGTTACCTGATGGATCGCATTGGCCTGCGTTTTGGCTTTCTGCTGTGCGGCCTCGCGTGGTCCGTTATCTGCATGGCGCACGGCTTTGCCACTGGCTGGGTCGGTCTGTTTGTTTTGCGCGGCATGCTCGGCCTCGTCGAGGCGTCGTTCATTCCGGCCGGCATGCGGCTCGCAGCGTTCTGGTTCCCGCTGCGCGAACGTGCGATTGCCGCGGGCGTGTTCAACATCGGCACGTCGATTGGCGCGATTGCTGCGCCACCGCTGATCGCGTGGTCGATCCTGCGCTACAACTGGCAAGCTGCCTTCGTGATCGCAGGCGGCATCGGCTTTATCTGGGCCGTGTTGTGGATCGCCTTCTATCGTCACCCGAGCGCGCACTCTGCGCTAAGCGAGCGGGAAGCCGCGTATATCGTCGACGGCAAGGCGCTTGGTCTTGCCGAAGACGGTTCGAAACCGAATCTGCGCGAAATTTTCCGCTCGCGTAATTTCTGGGGCATCGCGCTGCCGCGCTTCTTTGCCGATCCCGTGTGGGGCACCCTGGTGTTCTGGATGCCGCTGTATCTGCATCAGGCGCGCGGCTTCGATCTTAAAGCGATTGCGATGACCGCGTGGCTGCCATTCGTTGCAGCCGATGTCGGCTGCCTGATGGGCGGCTCCGTGTCGTTCCTTCTGAACCGTCACTTCAATCTCTCGATCATCAACGGCAAGCGCGTTGTCTTCACGTTCGGCGCGCTGCTGATGACGGCCATGGCAGGCGTCGGCTATGTGAAGGATCCGGCCATGGCGATCTTCCTGCTGTGCCTCGGCGGCTTCGCACATCAGACGCTATCGGTGACGGTGATTTCAATGTCCGCGGATCTGTTTCCGCGTCATGAGGTGGCGACCGTGACGGGCTTCGCGGCGCTCAGCGCCGGTATCGGCAACCTCGGCTTTACCCTGGTGATGGGCGCGCTCGTCATGACCATCGGCTATGCACCGTTCTTCGTGGCGCTGGGCATGGGCGATCTGGTGGGCGTGGCGCTGATTTGGAGTCTGGTGCGTCCGGTGCTGGCTGAGCGCCGCGCCAGCGCGCAGGTGGCGCGCGCCGCGAGCGCGTAGCGTTGTCCGTTCCCGCCCAGGCAGAGTATGCTGAGATACTCAAAAGAACGGGAGGGCATCCATGAACATCAATCCGCTCGCCGGCAAGCTCGCACCGCATGAAATGCTTGTCAATGTCCCCCGGCTTGTCACGTCGTACTATTCAGAAACGCCGGACCCGCAGATCCCCGCACAACGCGTTTCGTTCGGCACCTCGGGGCACCGTGGCTCGCCGTTCGAACGCAGCTTCAATGAATGGCATGTGCTCGCCATTACGCAGGCCATCTGTCATTACCGCAAGCAGCAGGGGATCGATGGGCCGCTGTTTCTCGGCATCGATACGCATGCGCTCTCCGAACCCGCCAACGTCAGCGCGCTAGAGGTGCTGGCCGCCAATGGCGTCGACGTCATGATCGCGCAGAACGGCGAATACACGCCTACGCCCGCGGTTTCCCACGCAATCCTCACGTATAACCGTGGCCGCACCGCGGGCCTCGCTGATGGCATCGTGGTGACGCCTTCGCACAACCCGCCCGATAGCGGCGGCTTCAAATACAACCCGCCGAATGGCGGCCCCGCTGACGGCAGTGTCACCGGCTGGATCGAAAAGGCCGCGAACGGCTTGCTCGAGGCCGGTCTCGATGGCCTGCTGCGTGTGCCGCTGGCGAAGGCACTGGCCTCGTCGCACACGCACCGGCACGACTATCTGAACACGTACGTCGCAGACCTCGTCAACGTGCTCGACATGGATGTGATCCGCGGTGCGCCGATCCGCCTCGGCGTCGATCCGCTCGGCGGCGCCGGTGTGCACTACTGGGGGCCGATTGCGGATCGCTATCACCTGAACCTCACCGTGCTCAACGATGAAGTGGATCCGACCTTTCACTTCATGAGTCTCGATTGGGACGGGCGGATTCGCATGGACCCGTCTTCGCCTTACGCGATGCAGCCGCTGCTCGCCCAGAAGGACCGCTTCGATGTGGCCTTCGCGTGCGACACGGATCATGACCGGCACGGCATCGTCACGCGCGCAGCGGGCCTGATGCCGCCCAATCAATATCTCACCGTGCTCGTCGATTACCTGTTCGCGCATCGACCGCACTGGCCAACTCGTGCGGCGGTGGGCAAAACCATCGTCAGCAGTCAGATGATCGATCGGGTCAGCGAGAAGCTTGGGCGCACGCTTTACGAAGTGCCTGTTGGCTTCAAATGGTTCGTTAGCGGCCTGCTCGATGGTTCATTGGGGTTCGGTGGCGAGGAGAGCGCGGGAGCGAGTTGCCTGCGGCTCGACGGCACGGCGTGGTCTACCGACAAGGACGGCATCGTGCCCGCGCTGCTCTCGGCCGAAATCACGACACGCACCGGCCGAGACCCTGCTGAAATCTACCGGGATCTGACCCAGCGTTTGGGTGAGCCGGTCGAACGCCGCGTGCAGGCGGCCGCTACGGCGCCGCAGCGAGCGCTGTTGGGACGGTTGTCGCCCTCGCAGTTTCCGCATACCGAACTGGCTGGCGAAAAGATCATGCAGGTGCTCGACCGTGCGCCGGGTAACGACGCAGCCATAGGCGGCATCAAGGTGATCACGCAGAGCGGCTGGTTTGCCGCGCGTCCTTCAGGTACTGAGGATATCTACAAGATTTACGCAGAGAGTTTCCTCGGCGAGGAGCATCTGACGCGCATCGTCGAGGAAGCGCAGGCGATGGTGGACAGTACGCTTGCGCAGCGGGGCGCGACGCCTTGAGCGGTTAGTGCTGGGTGTGGCAGGGGCCGCGTTTGACGCATGCGCGTTACTGCGTCGACGCGTCCCAGTACACGTTGAACCCCATCAGCGCGGTCAGCGTCTGCGCCGCCTGCTTCATCATTTCTCCCACCTCGCTCATCGACGGTACAGGGGCGTTGTCGATCCGCTCGATATACGGCGAGGTTAGCGTTGCAATGGCGTGCCCATCCCGGCCGAATACCGGATAGGCGAGGTTCTTCACGCCTTTGACCTGGCGGCTCGGCATCCGCGCGTTACCGTGTTTGCGGATCTGCGCCAGGTCCTTCGTCAACTGCTGGGGATCCACGGCCTGCTCGCCTTCCACCGGCACATGCAGTTCGAGCATCTCGAGGCGCTGCGGCTCTTCCTGGAACGCCAGCAGCACCTGCCCCGATGCGGTATCGGTGAGACCGATCAAGGTTCCCACCTTCAATGAGAAACCCCAGCGCTCGGGACTCTCGACGCCGGCCACGATCAACACGCGGCCCTTCTGATACACGCACAGATGAAACGACTGCCCGGCCTGCTTGGCGAGTTGCGTCATCAGCGGCAGCGCGGTCGACACGAGCGAGCGCACGGGTTGATGCCGGTGCGCCAATTGAAACAGCAGGAGCGACAGCACGTAGCGGTCGCCGGCAGCCTGCAGATAACCGCGCGTTTCCAGCGTTACCACCATGCGGAAGATCTCCGCGGTGGTGCGGCCCAGTTCCTTGGCGAGTTCCGCAAGCGATAAGCCCTCGGGGTGGCCCACCAGCAGTTCGATGATGTCGAGGCCCTTTTCCAGGGCTGGCGCCGAGTAGCGTGTCGCGTTGTCGTTCAATTTTCCTCCCGCAATGCCAACGGATGCCCGATCAGATGGCGCACATGATAACCAGAGGGATTGTAGGGCCGGAGAAGGCGAAATGAGCGATCCTGGCGGCCATTCCGCAGACGGGGAAAACACCTAGTAAATTTCATACATGAAATATGTTTTCATACCTAAAATTTAACGAGTCGCGGAACGAGCGTGTTCCGGGCCACCAGTCAGCAGGCCGCGGACATGGCAATCACGTGGAGGCGAGGGGAATGGCAGCCGTTGCATTCGAACAGGTGCGCAAGTCGTTCGGCGCCGTTCAGGTTCTCAAGCAGATCGACCTGGCTGTACCGGACGGCGAGTTTCTGGTGCTCGTCGGGCCGAGCGGCTGCGGCAAATCCACCTTGCTGCGCGCGTTGGCGGGGCTCGAGGGCGTTACGCACGGGCGCATCCTGATCGACGGGCAGATCGTCAACGCGCTGCCGCCGCGTGATCGCGATGTCGCGATGGTGTTCCAGAACTACGCGCTTTATCCGCACATGACGGTGCTCGAAAACCTGACGTTTGCGCTCAAGCTGCGTAACCACGACGCCAAGGAGATTGCGGCGCGGGCGCAAAAGGCGGCGGCGCTGCTGGGTTTGCAGGAGCTGCTCGGCAGACATCCTCGTCACCTGTCAGGCGGCCAGCGCCAGCGGGTGGCGATGGGCCGTGCCATCGTGCGCGACCCGAAGGTCTTTCTGTTCGACGAGCCGCTGTCGAATCTCGATGCGCGGCTGCGCGTGCAGATGCGCGCGGAGATCAAGGCGCTGCACCAGCGCTTGCGCGCGACCACGGTCTACGTGACGCACGACCAGATCGAGGCCATGACGATGGCCGATCGCATTGTCGTGCTCAACGGTGGCGAAATCGAACAGGTCGGCACGCCGCTCGCGCTCTATGACGATCCTGACAATCTCTTCGTGGCGGGTTTTATCGGCTCGCCGGCAATGAATATCTTCAACGGTGTGTATGAACAGCATGGCGATGGCGCATGCGTTCGCGTCGGCGAACTCGCATTGCCGGTGCCGCCTGTCAATGCCGCGCACGGCCAGCAGGTGGTGTACGGCGTGCGGCCCGAACATCTCGGCCTCGCAGGCGAGGACGGCATGCCGTTCGCGCTCGACGTGGTCGAGCCCACGGGTGCCGCAACCGAGCTGTTCGGCACGGTTGCTGGGCAGACCTGTTGCGTGATGCTCAACGGTCGTACCGATCTGCGCGCCGGCAGCCAGATTGCGCTGCGCGCCGACCTCGGCAAGGTACTCGTATTCGATCGCGCCAGCGGCAGGCGCTTGCGATGAACAGGAGTGCGAGCCGTCCCGCCGCGGGGCTCGCATGAAGTATTGGCCGCCGGCAAGCCGCGCGGTCTCACGGCGGAACTCATAAAAGAGGAGACAATGATGCGCTATCCAACCATGCCGACCATGTTCAGGCTCGCCGCTTCGGTGCTCGCGCTCGCGGGCATCGTTGCGTCCGGCCTCGCTCATGCCGACGGCGAATACAAAGGCTACACACTGCGGGTCAAGCTGATCGGCGGTGTGCAGTACGAGGCGCTCTATACGCGCATTCCGCTGTGGGAAAAGCAGACTGGTGCGAAAGTCGAGATCATCTCGCGCAAGAGCCACTTCGAGCTGGATCGCGAACTGAAGCAGGACATCGCATCTGGCCATATCGACTATTGCGTGTCGTCGAATCACACCAATTTTTCGGCCCAATACCCGATCTTCCGTGATCTGAAGGGACTCTTTCCTGCGAGTTATCTGGCCGCGTTTTCGCCGAGCCTGCTGAAGGCCTCGGAGATCAATGGACATCTGGTGCAGATTCCGCGCTCGGTCGATATCGAAGCGTTGTACTACGACAAGACTGCGTACGGCGATCCGGCCAACCAGGCCGCCTATAGCAAGCAGTTCGGCGAGACGCTCGCGCCACCGAAAACCTACGCGGAATTCACCCAGCAGGCCAAGTTCTTTACCAAGGCGCCGAACTTCTACGGCACGCAGTTTCCCGGCAAGGACGAGGCGATTACGGGTACGTTCTATTCGCTGCTGATCGCCAATGGCGGACAGTTGCTCGATGCAAAGAACCGCGCCGCGTTCAACTCGCCGATTGGCGTCAAGACGCTCAACTGGTTCGTGGATCTCTACAAGTCCGGTGCGGTGCCCAAGGGCGTACCGAGCTACGTCTGGGACGACCTCGGCAATAACTTTGCCGCCGGCAAGGTGGCGCTGGATCTCGACTGGCCAGGCTTCGCGTCGTTCTACAACGATCCGAAGACCTCCAAAATCGCGGGCAATGTGGGCGTCGTGCCGGCGCCGCTCGGTGCCGCCAACAAGCGGCCTGGCTGGTCCGGATCGCATAGCTTCTCGATCACGAAGAGCTGCGATCGTCCGGAGGTCGCCGCGAGCTTCGTCCAATTCCTGACCAGTTTCGATTCGCAGATGGTGGAGGCGCGCCTCGGCACGATTCCGTCGCGCGTCGATGCGCAGCAGGCCGTTGTGAAGGAGTTCCAGGCGAAGAATGATGCGTACATGGCGAATGCCATCGCCGTGTTTAGCACGGCGGCACGTCAGGATGCCTTTACACCGCCGCGCATCCAGCAGTGGGACGAAATCTCGAATGCCTTGTGGCCCGAACTGCAGAAGGCGCTGATTGGCGACAAGTCGTCCCAGCAGGCGCTCGACGACGCGGCGAAGAAGGTCTCCGACATCATGCAGGACGCCTCCGACTAGCGATAAAGGTACCGCACGCCCCGCACGATGCACGCTGCGCCGTGCGGGGCGATCCGCTTCCAGCTCCACGACACCATGCGATCCAACCTTCAAGATTCGTCTGCCGTACCCGCTCTCGTGCCGGTTTCTCATGAGGGTATTGCTTTGCCGCTCAAGCTGCTGCTGCCGGCGTTTTTCTCCGTGGCGATCGTTGTCGTGCTGCCGTTGTTGTTTTCGCTCTACACGAGCTTCACCGCTTACCGCCTGATCGAGCCTGAGACGATCTGGCATTTCATTGGCCTGCGCAACTATCTGCGTGCCTTTGCCAACGAAGATTTCTGGGCCGCATTCGGCCGCACGGTGCTGTTCCTGACGATTGCCTTGAATCTGGAACTCGTGCTGGGCCTCGGCATCGCGCTCCTGCTCAACGAGGTCACCAAAGGCCAGCGTATTTTGCGCACCATCATGATGTTCCCGATGATGTTCTCGCCGGTGCTGGTCGGCTTTCAGTTCAAGTTCATGCTCAACGACAGCACCGGGGTGGTCAATCATCTTCTGCAAACACTGTTCGGCCTGAAAAGCACGATTCCCTTTCTGGTCAATGCGAATTCGGCGCTGGCCTCGCTGGTCGCAGCCGAGGTCTGGAACTCGACACCCGTTTTCGCGGTGATCCTGCTTGCCGGGCTGATGGCGTTGCCGAAAGATCCGATCGAAGCATCCAAAGTCGACGGTTGCACGCCGCTGCAAACCTTCCGTTATGTGACGCTGCCGTATCTGATGCCGTTCGTCTACATTGCGATGACGATCCGCTCGCTCGATGTCGGCCGGGCCTACGACATTGTGCGCATCATGACGAACGGTGGTCCCGGCGGGCGCACCGAACTACTGTGGACGATGGTGGGCCGTATCGCCTACGACGACTCGCATATGGGCTACGCGAATGCAATCGGCTATGTGTCGGTGCTCGTTTCCGTGCTGTTCACGCTGTACTTCTTCCGCAAGCTAAATGCCGCACGCAGACATATGGGACCCGCCTGAACATCATGAGCACGGCTATTGAACGCGATTACCGGGTTTCCTCGCCAGGGGCGCCACTCAGGCGGGCCGCGTTGTGGTTCGCCGTCTTCATCGTGATGGCGGTGATCTGCCTGCCCGGCCTGTGGGTTGTGCTCAACGCATTTCGCTCGAACGTGGCGATCCTGTCGAACCAGCCGCTCTCCGATGCCAGCAGCTATACGCTCGACAACTTCCGCAACATGTTCGGCTTCGGTGCAATGGCCTCGCTGCCGATTCGTCAGTACTTTGTGAATTCGATGCTGATCTCGTTGGCGAGCACCTGCGCCGCGATCGTGGTCGGCGTGTTAGGCGGCTATGCGTTTGCACGCTTCGAGTTCCGCCACAAGAAGACACTGTTCGTGGTCCTGATGCTCACACGGGCCATTCCCGGCATCGCGCTTTCGTTGCCGATCTTCATGCTGTGGGCGTGGACAGGTCTGCTCGATACGCGCATCGGCGTCATCATCGTGTATCTCGCGATGAACGTGCCGTTTACCGTCTGGCTGATCGACGGTTTCTTTCGCGAAGTGCCGGCGGAACTCGCCGAGGCCGCCCAGATAGACGGTTGCACCCGCTGGCAGGCGTTCTGGCATATCGAGCTGCCGCTCGCGCGATCGGGCGTGGCGTCGGCGGCGATTTTCGCCTTCCTGACGAGCTGGAACGAATTCGCGCTGGCCTCGCAACTGTGCCGCAGTCCCGATACCAAAACACTCCCCGTCGGCCTGATGGACTTCACCGCGCAGTTCACGGTGGACTGGGCGGGCATGTGCGCGATGGCGGTGATCATCATCGTTCCGGCCATCGTGCTGACTTTCATTGTTCAGAAACACCTGATTGCGGGGCTTACGCTCGGCGGCGTCAAAGGATAAAACCACCATGACCGTTATCGAAAACGTCGAAATCCGGCAGGTCGACCTGCAGCCGAAAGTGCGGCGCACGGACGCCATCCAGTCGTTCGTCGTGCAGGAAACCATTCTGGTGACGATTCGCTGCAGCGACGGCAGTAGCGGAACCGGCTATACGTATACGATCGGCACCGGCGGCTCGTCGATCGTCGCGCTGTTGCACGATCATCTCGTGCCGCGGCTGATAGGCCGCAATCCCGCGGAGTACGAAGCAATCTGGCGCGATCTGTTCTTCCATACGCATGCAACCGCGGTGGGCGCGATCACCGGCCTCGCACTGGCCGCCGTCGATACGGCGCTATGGGATCGCAATACGCGCGTGGCGGGCCTGCCGCTGTGGATTGCCGCCGGCGGCGCGCAACAGCGTGTGCGCACCTACACGACCGAGGGGGGCTGGCTGCATCTGTCGCAAGACGAACTGGTCGAGCAGACGCTGCGGGCACAAGCCGAGGGGTTCCGTGGCGCGAAACTGAAAGTAGGGCGCCCGCATGTGTCGGAGGACGCCGCCCGCCTGACTGCCGTGCGCTCGGCTGTGGGCGACGGCTTCGAACTGATGGTCGATGCCAATCAGGGATTCACGCTGGCCGAGGCGCTGCGACGGGCGCACGCGTTTGAACCGCTACGGCTCGCATGGCTGGAGGAACCGATGCCCGCCGAAAGCCTCGACGCGCATCGGCGTCTGTGTGCTGCGACGACGGTGCCGGTTGCGGTTGGCGAATCGCTGTACCACCCGGCGCAGTTCGCCGAGTATGTGAAGGCGGATGCATGCTCGATCGTTCAGGCGGATGTTGCCCGCGTCGGCGGCATTACGCCGTGGCTAAAGGTTGCGCATATTGCCGAGGCGATGAACATTGAGATCTGTCCGCACTTCCTGATGGAGCTGCACGTAAGCTTGTGCGCGGCCGTACCCAATGCTAGCTGGCTCGAGTACATTCCTCAGCTGGACTCGTTGACTGGCACTTCGATCGTGGTGGAGCAGGGGTATGCCACACCGCCGGCGTCGCCAGGAATCGGTATCGACTGGGACTGGGACGCGATTCGCGCGCAACAGCGTCTGCACGTAGAGCTCGACACGCCGGTCAACGCCTGAGTACACGCGTAGCCTGCCGTTTGCCCCTGTCATGGAGTGTCGCATGCGCTTCTGTCTCGCCCTCGATCTTCGCGACGACCCGGCCGTGATGGCGGAGTACGACCGCTATCACCGGGAGGTCTGGCCCGAGGTGCTCGAGCATCTTCGGGCCTCGGGTATTCATGACATGACCATCTGGCGGCGCGAGAACCGCCTGGTCATGCTAATCGACGCCGATCCCGGATTTGCGCCGGAGCAGCTGGTCATCGGGCCGGGCACGCATCCGCGAGTGAAAGAATGGGAGACGCTGATGGCGAGCTTCCAGCAGCCCTTGCCTCATGCCGAGCAAACCGCTTGGCAGCCGATGGAGAGTGTGTTTCGTCTGGGCGAACAGATCTGACCAGGCCGCCGCGACGGGTGTCGTACCAGCGTTCGCTTACAATCTTCCAGTGCAGCCGCTACATTTACGATTGTGATTGAACGGGACGACACCGGAACTGAAGGCATGGAGAGCCAATGAATCCATCGGAACGCATTGACGAACTGATCGCAGGGCTGACGGATTGGCGCGGTAAGACTTTTGCCAGCGTGCGCAAGAGCATCCTTGGGGCGGACCCGGAGATCATCGAGGAATGGAAGTGGATGGGCAGCCCGGTGTGGTCGCGCGACGGAATGATCGCGGTGGCCAATGCCCACAAAGGGAAGGTGAAGGTCACCTTTGCCCACGGGGCGAGTCTGGCGGATCCGGACAAGCTGTTCAACGCGGGGCTCGAAGGCAACATGAGACGGGCGATCGACTTTCTCGAGGGCGATAAGGTCAATGACCGTGCCTTGAAAGCCCTTGTACGCGCCGCGATCGAATATAACCAGACCAAATTGAAGAAGAACGCGCCTGCAAGGCCTCGGGCGAAAACGGCTGAAACTAAAAAGCCCTGAGGCGCGGCGAACCCCTGCATGGGGTTTTTGTCTGGTTGACAATTGTAGACAATCTACTTAATTTAGATGTGTCGCCTGACTGGTTGACCGTCTGGACGGGCGGTGGCGGGTCGTGCGTTTGCCTCTCAATCCCAGTGAAGTGCGCCGCGATCACTAGCGGTTTGCTTACCCAGCAAAGGATAGGACATGTCAAAAGTTAGTATGGTTGTCCGCGCGGTGGTCGCGCTTGGCCTTGCGGCGCTCATGATGCCGGGCTATGGATCGACGCTGGATTCTGTCATCCAGGCGAAGAAGCTGCGCTGCGGCGTCATGCTCGACTCACCGCCCGCGGGTTTCCGGACGCCCGATAACAAGCCCGATGGCTTCGACGTAGCGTATTGCCAGGATATGGCGAAGGCGCTCGGCGCCGAGGCCGAGATTGTCGAAACGCCGTCGCCTGACCGTATCCCGGCGCTGGTGTCGAACCGGATCGACGTGCTGATTGCGTCGACCACGAATACCGCGCAGCGCGGCATCAGCGTGGCCTTCAGCCAGCCGTACATCAATTACGTGACCGTCGTGCTGGCCCGGAAAGGCGCAGGCATTCAGTCGTATGACAGTATGAAGGGACACGCTCTGGGCGGCGTCAATGGCACCTCGACCGAGCAGTTTCTGAACAAGTCCATCGCCCAGTGGAAGAACCCGAAGACGACCTATACCGGCTTCGCCTCCGATACCGAGGCCTATCTGGCGCTCCAGCAGGGGAAGGTCGATGCGATCCTGGTCTCGGCGTCCACCGCCGACCTGCTGGTGAAGAGCGGAAAGTTTCCGACGTTCGTCGTGGGCGGAACGGCAGACCTGTCCGACATGGATTCGATCGCCGTCAAGCGTGACGACTATCAGTTTCTGCAGTGGGTGAAGCTGTTTGTCTGGAATCAGGTGGCGTCGGGCCGGTACAAGGAACTGTATAACAAGTACATCGCGCCGGGCGAGCCGGCACCGCTCAATCTCAAGGGCGTCGACTACTGAACCCGCGATTGCGGCACCTCGGGACTGCGTCTGATTGGGAGTACATGTGTCTGGTTATACCTTTTACTGGTCTCTCGTTTGGGATGCATGGCCCGAACTGTTGAGCGGAGTGCGGCTGACAGTCGAGATCACGTGTCTCTCCGTCTTGTTCGGAACGCTGCTGGCCATGCCGCTGTCGGTTGCAAGACAGAATGGGCGGGGCGTCGCCGGAAAATTTTCGTCGGCATGGATCGAGGTGGCGAGAAACACACCAACGCTGTTTCAGGTGTACATGATGTACTTCGGCGTCGGCGCCCTCGGCATCAACATCTCGAGTTTCGCCTCGGTGCTGATTGCGCTGACTTTCAACAACGCGGGCTACCTCGCCGAGATCTTCCGGGGGGGCCTGGTTGCCGTTCCTCCGCAACAACTGAGAGCCGCTCGCTCCCTGGGCATGAGCCAGTGGCAGGCATACCGCAAGGTGATCTTCCCGCAGGTTTTCAGCCACGTGTTTCCGGCGTTCATCAATCAGGCTGTGTGGGCACTGCTGAATTCATCCTTAGGCATGCTGATCGGTTTGAGGGAGTTGACCGGTGCGGCCAACGCGGCACAGTCAGTCTCGTTCCGGAGTTTCGAATTCTTCCTGGTGACCGCGGGTATCTACTACGTGCTTGCCAAGGCCATCGAGTTCGGCTCGAAGATCGTGTTTCGCCGTGCCTTGAGGACCTAGCGTATGCAGTTCATTCTGGCGGATCAGGGCTTTCATTGGAGCGACGCGCAGTTTCTGCTCATCGGGGCGCTCCATACCCTGCTCGTATCGGTCCTTGCGGGAGGGATCGGAACGTGCGGAGGCATCGTCCTCGGCTGGCTTCGGCATGTGTCGCCGGGAATCCGTGTCGTCACCACTCCTTACGTCGATATCACGCGCAGCGTTCCGTTGCTCATCCAGCTGATTCTTGTCAACAGCGCGCTTTCGATATCTGGCAACGCGTTCAGCACGTTCTGGTTGAGCATCATTGTCCTGAGTTCGTCCATGACCGTGGTGACCTCCGAAGTGGTGCGGGGCTCGCTCGGATCGGTGCCGTACGCATACATCCGTGCGGCACGCTCGCTCGGCATGGGCTATTTCCAGACGCTCTTCCATATCTCCGCGCCCCTGGCACTGCGCACGGGGCTGAGTGCATGGATCGGGCTTCTGCTTGGATTGACGAGAGATACGGCGCTGGTAAGCGTCGTCGGATACGTCGAGTTTATGAAGTCGGCGCAGATACTCATCTCGCGTACCAATGAAACCTTGCCGCTGCTGCTTGGGGTCGGGCTGTTCTATTTCGTGATCTGCTATCCCGTGTCGCGTTACAGCGCTCATTTGCAAAGAGGCATCGCATCATGATCGAAATCCGTTCGGTCCATAAGAAGTTCGGCGAGGTCGAGATCCTGAAAGGGATCGATCTGGACGTGAAAAAAGGCGAGCTGCTGTGCCTGTTGGGCGCCAGCGGCTCGGGCAAGTCGACCTTGCTTCAGTGCATCAATGGGCTGGAGCCGATTCAGGGGGGATCGATCACGGTCGACGGTATCAATGTTCATGCGAAGGACACCAACCTGAATCGCCTGCGACAGAAGCTTGGAATTGTCTTTCAGCAGTACAACGCGTTTCCGCACCTGACTGCACTGGAGAACGTCATGCTTGCGCTGCGGCTGGTCGCCAAACGCAGCCGTAGCGACGCCCGCGCGATCGCGAAGAAGCATCTGGAGCACGTGGGTCTCGGCGACAAGGCGGATCTGTTGCCGACGCGGCTGTCGGGCGGTCAGCAGCAACGTCTGGCAATTGCCCGCGCACTGGCCATGGAACCGGCGTACATGCTGTTCGATGAGGTGACGTCGGCACTGGATCCAGAACTGGTTGGCGAAGTGCTCGACACGATGCGTCTGCTGAAATCCGAAGGCATGACCATGGTCGTCGTGACTCACGACATTTCGTTTGCGCGCCAGTCCGGCGACCGCGTCGCCTTTCTCCATTCGGGACAGGTCTGCGAGGTTGGGACGGTGGCGGAAGTGCTCGGCAGTCCTCGCGATGAGAGAACCCAGCGGTTTTTGCAGCGCGATTCGAGAGCGTGACGACAGTCGAAAGGTAATCGATCAGAAGTACGAAGGGCGTGCATTCGCCCGGCAACATCCATCTGCACAACCAAGGAGCGCCATGATTTCGTTTGACCTTAAAAATCGCGCGGCACTGGTCACCGGCGCCGCGTCGGGCATAGGCCTGGAAACGGCGAGGCTGCTCGCACGCTCCGGTGCCGCCGTGGCTATCAACTTTCTACCGAACGATCCGCGTGGTCCGGAGGCCGTGAAAAGCATTCAGGCAAGCGGCGGCACGGCGTTTGCGGCGCCGGGCGACGTAGGCAACCCGGGTAGCGCGGAAGAGATGGTCCGAACGGCCATCGAACAATTGGGACGTCTCGATCTTCTCGTGAATAACGCCGGCGTACCGGGCGTGAGCAAACCGATTCCGATCGCCGATCTCGACTCTGTCACCGAGGATCTCTGGACGGTCATCATGAATACCAACCTCATGAGCGTGTTTCGCTGCTCGAAGTTCGCTGCCAAGGCTTTGGCCGAAGCGAAAGGTGCGATCGTCAACACGGCTTCGATTGCCGGGTTCGGCTCGGTGAGCAGCAGCATCTGTTACAGCGCGTCCAAGGCGGCGGTGATCAATCTGACCAAAAACCTCTCCCGTTCGCTTGCGCCCAATGTTCGGGTGAATGCCGTTGCGCCGGGCGTAGTGGAAAGTTCGTGGGGGATCGGCTGGACTGAGGAACACAGGAAGGAATCGATCGAAAAGACGCCGCTCAAGCGCTGGGCAACCACGGCGGACGTCGCCGAAACGATTGCCTACCTGGGCTTCGGCGCACGGATGATGACGGGTCAAACGGTCATTATCGACGGCGGAATTTCCCTCTAACTTCGCGATCGGGCCCCGCAACAAGGCCCAGAATCACGTTGACGGATTGTAGATAATCTGCAATATTTAAGACAACCGACCCACTGTGGAGAGATGTCATGAGTACCGGCGAGCTTAACGATGGATTCCGTCAATGCATGCGCAGACTGGCTGCCAGCGTCAGCGTGATCAGTTGCGCTCGCGACGGTGGGTGGTTCGGTATGGCGGCCACGGCCGTTACCTCGCTCTCACTGGAGCCCTGCTCGATGGTGGTGTGCCTGAATACGTCGTCGTCGGTGATCGGACCGCTGATGGCCGAAGGGCGCTTCTATGTGAACGTCCTCAAACGCTCGCATGCGGATGTGTCGAGTGCGTTTGGGGGAAAGCTCAAGGGTTCGGAGCGTTTTGGCGCGGGCCATTGGGAAGGCGACACTCTGGGTATCCCCTACCTCACCGACGCGCAGGCCAATCTGCTCTGCAGCGTCGGAGAGACCATCAGATATGGGACCCATGTGGTCGTGATCGGCAAGGTCGAAGAGGTCCGGTTTGCCGAAGAGGTCAGTCCCCTCATTTACCAGGACGGGACCTACGTCACTACGGCGGCGCTCGCAGCCGCAGCAGCATGAACGGTAGCGGTTTTGATTGGAACGTAATCTGGAGAGTTGGATGAAATTCGGAATTTTCAGCCTCATGACCCTGCGTGATCATCCGCAAGGGGCCGCTGGTGTGATGAGCGATACGAAAACGATGGTGCAGGCCGCGGAACATCTGGGCTTCGACACGGCATGGTTCGCGGAGCATCACTTCTGCAACTATTCGATGTGTGCGTCGCCGCTGATGATGGCGTCCTACGCCGCGGGCTGGACCAAACGCATCAAGCTCGGTACGGGGGTGATCGTATTGCCGCTCTACAACCCTGTGCGGGTTGCCCAGGAGATCGCGCTGCTCGACATCCAGTCGGAAGGGCGCGCGGTAATCGGAGTCGGTACGGGCTATCAGCAGTTCGAATTCGAGCGTTTTCGCTTGCCTATCGAGGAAAAAGTGGAGATGTTCCTGGAGTACTGGAACGTCGTCGAGAGCGCGCTGCTCAATGGCGAGGTCGAATTCGAAGGTAAATACATCACGGTGCCCAGGTCGACCTTTGCCGTGCGGACTCTGCAGAGCCCGATACCGCCGGTGTATGTCACGAGCAGCCAGATTCCGCTGCTGGAGCGAATCCGCAACAGCAACGCCACGCCGTTTCTTGCCGCCAGTACGCTCGGTTCGCCGGTGCTGTACAAGATGGTCGATCAGCTCGATCAGAACTGGCGGGTGGTCGGTGTCGATCCGAAGACGAAGCCGTTGGCCATCATGCAGTACGTGCATGTCACGGACAGCCGCGCGGAAGCGCTCGAGGCCGGCGAGCGTGCACGCTATGTGGGTCGCATGGCCAACCACCTTCGTTTTAACGATCTCCCGATGGATGGCAGCTTCATCAGCGACGAGCCATTCGATGGGGAGCAGACGATTGAACAGTATGCGGCGAACACAGTCGTTGGCACTCCAGAACAGGTGGCCGAGCGGATCGTCCAGGATCTGCGCCGCCTGAATCCGACGCACTACGCCTGCAATTTCCAGTTTGGGTGCATGCCGCTCGAACGGGCCCGTCGTTCGTTGGAACGGTTTGTTTCTGAGGTTTTACCGCTGGTCGAAAAGGAATTGGGTCCGATCGAGCGGATCGGCCAGGAGCGGCTTGAAGGGCAGGTGCTCGTCAAGGCCTGATCCTGGCGTGTTGCTTGAACAGGAGGGTTTCCAATGAAATTCGCGCAATATCCCAGTCTTGTAGATCGCCATGTGCTGGTGACAGGCGGCGGTGGAGGCATCGGTGCCTCGCACGTCGAGCAGTTCTGGCGCCAGGGCGCACGGGTTGTGTTTATCGAACGTGATGAAGCGGCGGCACGCTGGCTGCTCGACAAGCTGGACGCGCCTGAAAACAGGAAACCGGTGTTTTTGCACGTCGATCTTTGCGATATAGCCGCAGTGCAGAGCGCGATCGCCGGTCATTGCGCACAGCATGGCGATATCGAGGTGCTGGTCAACAACGCCGCGCACGATGAGCGGCACGACCTGGAAAGCGTCTCGGTCGAATATTTCGACGAACGCATCGCGCTGAATCTGCGGCACCTGTTCTTTTGCGCGCAGTCGGTCGTGCCCGGCATGGTCCGCTCCGGCGGCGGGTCGATCGTCAATGTCGGCTCCTTCAGCTGGCGCGTAGGACTTGGCGGGATGCCGATCTACATTGCGGCCAAAGCGGCTATCGAAGGTTTGACGCGCGGCCTCGCACGGGATCTCGGTCTGCGCGGAATCCGCGTGAATACGCTCGTGCCCGGCTGGGTGATGACGAAGCGGCAACTCGAACTATGGGTCACAGACGAAGGCAAGGCCGAAATCCAACGGCGTCAGTGCCTCAAGGATCTGGTCATGCCGGACGATATCGCGCGGATGGCGCTTTGGCTCGCCTCCGACGACAGCCGCATGTGCAGCGCCCAGAGCTTTGTGGTGGATGGCGGCTGGAGTTGATACGGCCGCCGGTGTCGGATCTGATTTTTGGCGTCCCACGTGGCGCCTGAAGGCGTTGAATCTCGCTATCTGCGCTGTTGCCGAACTGCCGTACAATGTCGATTATCGACATTTTTTAAAGGCATCTCGCGGTGGTTCTGAAAACAAAGGCACAGGTGGGCGGCCTCGCTCCGAAAGTGGCGCTCGATAGCGTCGAGTATGCCGCGATGCAGATCAGGGACGCGATCGTCTCGGGGCGTTTTGCGCCAGGCACCCGGCTGATTGAAAGCCGGTTGACAGACCAGCTAAACGTTTCGCGGCACCCGGTGCGGGAGGCGCTGAAGCGTCTTAGCCGGGAGGGCTTCGTCGAAGTACGGCCCAACCGTGGTGCAATCGTCGCCGAGATCAATCCGGAAAACATTCTCGAGGTGTATGCAATCCGCTCGGCGTTAGGGACGATTGCACTGCGCGCGCTGGCATCGAAACCTGAACTGCTCACGGGCAGCGTCATCCGCGATCTCGAGCGGCTCACGCGCAACGCATTGCGCTTTGCCAAGGAGCCGGACCAGAACGCCTCGATCAACAATCACCTTGAGTTTCAGGACGCTATTGTCAAGGCGAGCCAGTTGGAGAAGACCGCGCGCTATTTCGAGGAGTTGACGGCCGAGGTGGTGCGCTTCAACAATCTGTTGAGCATGACCTATACAGATCGCGAGAAGGACGCGCTCGAGAGGATCGAGGCGCTCGCAAAGGCAATCAAGGACAAGGATTTCGTTTTGGCTGAGCAGATCTGGCAACACTCGTTCACGTTAGCGGCCGAGCGGTTCATTGAACGCATGGGCGACGATCACGCCAAAGCGCCGAACGCGAGCTGACGGCACCTGCAACGCCCTCCAATCCATACTCACGCATATCCATAGCTCAAATCTGTGGTTCTGCGCTGCGCATCACATTCCTATACTGACCCGTTGCTTCGGCAAACTGAATCCGCGGCTCGATCGTTTCGATCGCCGCCTTGCAGCCGGACACGCCCGGTCCGTGCGTTTTCAAAAAGGAATGAAGGCATGCAGGTCTCCAACGACACCGCCGCACAGTCGCGGCTCCAGGCGGCTTTATCCGCGTTGCCGGCTTTGGCTGAAGCGATCGGCGAAGACGCCGCGCAGCGCGAAACCAGGCGTGAGTTGCCGTTTGACGCATTCGCGCTGTTTCGCGAGTCGGGGCTGGGTGTCTTGCGTCTTCCGCTGGAGTGGGGCGGTTTAGGCGGGACGCTGGAAGACCTGTTTCATGTCGTCACCACTCTGGCTGCGCATGAGTCCAATGTGGCGCACGCCTTGCGGATTCATTACGACCTGACCGAGTCGCTGGTGCTCTCGCCGCGCTCCACGTTCAACGATATTCAGATCGAACGCCTGCAGAAGGGTGCGATCTTTGGCGGAGCATCTACTGAACTCGGAACCGCACGTCCTGGCGAAATCACCACCAGACTGGTACGCGACGGCGGACATTATCGCGTGTCGGGTCGCAAATACTATTCGACGGGAACCGCGTTTTCCGACTATGCGCGCATCAACGTGCAGGATGAGAATGACGAGACCATGCAGATCGTGATTCCGGTGACACGTGAAGGTCTGCAGGTTCTCGATGACTGGGACGGCATGGGCCAGCGCATGACGGCAAGCGGCGGTCTCGTGCTCGACAATGTGCGCGTCTATACGCATGAAATCGCTGCACGTGGGAGCACCACGCTGGCAGGACGGCACGGCGGCGCGTTGCGGCAGTTGCATCTGGTGGCAGTGGCTGCCGGGATTGTGCGCAACATCGTGGCCGATGCGCGACGCTACGTGACGCAGTTCGGCCGGCCCGTGTTGCATAGCCCTGCGCCCTCGGCGCGCGAGGATGGTTTCGTGCAACAGGTGATCGGCGACCTCGCAGCGCATAGTCTGTCAATCGACGCCCTGGTGCAGCAAAATGCGCGCACGCTGGACCGCTCGGCGAACGCGATCCGCAAAGGCGTGAGCAATGCCGAAGAACTGGTGCTCGAAGGTGCGCTCGCCACGGCCAAGACCCAACTGGTCGTGAGCAAACTCGCGCTCTATACAGGCGAACGTCTGTTCGAAGTCGGCGGAGCGTCGGCCACGGCGCGCTCGCATAACTTCGACCGTCACTGGCGCAACCTGCGCACGATTTTCAGTCACAACCCACTGCTGCACAAGGCGCGCGTGATCGGCGATTACGAACTGAACGGCGTGACCACACATCTGACCGAGGGACGGGTGTTCTAGCTGCTTGCGAATCGGTTTTGATTTCCTTAAGTTGCTGGCCGCATATCCTTGTGCAGATTTATTCGTGGCGTGATGCCGTTCGAGGGTTGAGAATCGTTCGACTCATCCCCTATGGATCCGCCGCACATCATGAGCCGAGACCTTCTCTTACTCCTCGAACCGGGCTTTACCGATCCGAAGCATCCTGGCGAGCGCTTCATTTGCCCCCATGGCGCGCCCATCGAAGGGCTTCTTGCAAGCGACCCATCGAAGAGCGCCAGCCTCGACATCCAGCGTTTGCCGTTTGCGCGTCCACGCGAGGTGGCGATCCAGGCGCTCGATGCGGATCATCAGGGCCTGCCCGTGCTGATCCTCGGCGACGAGGCGCCGGTGCCCGACGACGCGCAGACGCTAGGCAGCAAGCGTTTCGTCACCGACACCAACCGCATTCTTGCGCTGCTCGCCGAACGTCACGGCTTCCCGAAGGTCCATTGACGCTGTCTGGCGGGCCCTCCACCGGTCCGCGCAGTCGAGCCGGTTGCGGGGCTGCGTTACACGCCGCTTGCACTTGCGCTCGCGAGGCGAGCGAAGACGATCCCGCTACGGAGACTTTCTCATGAGCCACGCTGCCGGCCGACGCGCGCCGCGCCAGTTGCATCTGAACATCAATATCCTGCACTCCGGTTTCGTCCCGTCAGCGTGGCGAATCGCGGAGGCGGATCCGCACGCGTTCATCGATGTCGGTCATTACGTCCGCGTCGCGCAGATTGCCGAGGCAGCGAAATTCGATGCCGTGTTCCTCGCCGATAACGCGTCGATTGCCGATCAGATTAACTTTCGTCCGATCACCGCGCTCGAACCGACGGTGCTGCTGGCGAGCATCGCGGCTGCTACTTCGCGCATCGGTGTGATCGGAACGGCATCGACCAGCTACAACGAGCCGTATAACATTGCGCGGCGTTTCGCGACGCTCGATCACGTCAGCGCAGGGCGCGCCGGCTGGAACGTCGTCACGACAGCCGACCTGGCCTCGGCGCGCAATTTCGGCCGCGAGGCGGTGCCCGACCACACCGAGCGCTACGCGCGCGCGGCCGAGTTCACCGAGGTGGTCAAGGCGCTCTGGGATAGCTGGGAAGACGACGCGTTCATCGGCGATAAAACCAGTGGACATTTCGTCGATACCGGCAAGGTTCATCCCGTCGCCCACCGCGGAAAATATTTCGATGTGCAGGGGCCGTTGAACCTGCCGCGCTCGCCGCAGGGGCATCCGGTACTCGTGCAGGCCGGAGCATCGCCAGATGGCCGCGACCTCGCGGCACGCCATGCTGAAGCAGTATTCTCTGCCTCACAGTCGTTTGAAGAGTCGCTCGCCTATGGCCGCGAGCTAAAGGCCCGCGCAGCAAGCTATGGGCGCAATGCAGTGAAGGTGTTGGCAGGCCTGACGACCATTATCGGCGCCACGGAAAGCGAAGCCTTGCGGCGACGCGACGAACTGGTCGATCTGATTCCCTGGAGCTACAGTGTGACGCGCCTCGCCGGCACACTAGGCATTCCCGCGGACAAACTCAAGCTCGACGAGCAACTACCCGACAATCTCACGCTACCGGGTGGCGGCAATGGTAACCATACCTTCTTTCACGCAACCATCGCGCAGGCCCGGCGGCATGGCTATACGGTGCGAGAGCTGATCCGTTCGCTTGCGGGCGGCGGTGGGCATCGCGTGATCGTCGGGACTCCCGAGCAGATCGCCGATGACATCGAGCATTGGTTCAACGCCGGCGCCGCCGATGGCTTTAACCTGATGCCCGACGTTCTGCCGGGCGGCCTGCAGGATTTTGCCGATGGCGTCGTGCCGCTCCTGCAACAGCGCGGCATTTTTCGCACCGACTATGAAGGCCGCACGCTGCGCGAGCACCTCGGGCTCGCGCGCCCCGATAACGGACGTGTCTGGCAAAAGAGCGCCTAGGGCCGCCCGTCGATTCCTCATTTTCTCCGTCCATCACCATGACCCAACGCACTGGCCAATTGCGCCTCGGCGCTTTTCTCTATCCCTCAGGACACCATATCGCAGCATGGCGTCATCCCGAAGCGCAGGCCGATGCTGGCGTCAATTTCAGGCACTACGTGAAGCTGGCCCAGGCGGCGGAAGCGGCAAAATTCGATCTGGTGTTTCTCGCGGATGGTGTCGGTACGCGTGGCGACAATGTGGAGTTTCTCAGCCGCACGGCGCACAGCTACGTCGCGCAGTTCGAACCGATTACGTTGCTATCCGCGCTGGCGGCCGTCACGGAACATGTGGGTCTGGTTGCAACGGCCTCCACCAGCTTCAACGAGCCGTACCACATCGCCCGCAAATTCGCGTCGCTCGATCACATCAGCGGCGGGCGCGCGGGATGGAACCTGGTCACTTCGTCCAATGAGCATGAGGCAAAGAACTTCAACCGCGACAAGCATTTCGATCACGCGGAGCGCTACGAGCGCGCAATCGAATTTGCCGAGGTAGTAGGGGGTCTGTGGGACAGTTGGGAGGACGATGCATTCCTGCGCGACAAGGATCAAGGGCGCTTCTTCGATCCGGAACGGCGACACGTCCTTGATCACAAGGGGCGCTTCTTCCAGGTCAGGGGCCCGCTGAATGTAGCCCGTTCGCCGCAGGGGCATCCGGTCGTCGTGCAGGCTGGATCGTCGGAGGCGGGGCGCGACCTTGCGGCCCGCACGGCCGAGGTTATCTTCACAGCGCAGCAGACGCTCGAGGACGCCATCGATTTCTATTCGGACGTCAAAGGGCGCCTCGCACAATATGGCCGGCACCCGGACGACCTGAAAATCATGCCTGGCGTGTTTCCCATCGTGGGCCGCAGCGAAAGCGAGGCGCGGGAGAAATTCGAGCAGTTGCAGGCGCTGATTGATCCAAAGGTGGGTCTTGCACTAGTGTCAGGGCTGACGGGCGGTTTTGATCTATCGGGCTATCCGCTCGACGGTCCGATCCCCGAATTGCCCGAGACGAACGCGAGCAAGAGCCGTCAGTTGTTGACGCTTGAGTTGGCGAGGCGCGAGAATCTGACGATCCGGCAGTTGTATCTGCGGGTAGCGGGTGCCCGAGGGCACTGGCAACTCGTCGGTACGCCAGCGCAGATTGTCGATCAACTCGAGGATCGCTTCGTGAAAGGCGGTGCCGACGGTTACAACGTCATGCCGCCGGTCCTGCCGGCCGGGCTGGACGATTTTGTCGAACTCGTGATCCCCGAACTCAGACGACGCGGCCTGTTCCGCAGCGAATACGAGGGCCGCACGTTGCGCGATAATCTGGGACTTCGACGACCGGTCAACCGCCATGCGCGAGCCGCGTGAGGCAACGAGGGAACCCGATGAGCACCATCCACAATGAAGTCGATCTCGATGCCGATGGACGTCATGTCGGTTATCTGCGCCTGCCTTATTCGGTGCATCGCTCCGCGTACGGATGGGTGCCGATTCCGATCGCGTCGGTGCGCAACGGCGATGGCCCCGTCGTGCTGCTCATGGGTGGCAACCACGGCGACGAATACGAAGGACAGGTACTCGTTTCCAGCCTGATTCGCGAGATCGAGCCTCAGTGGGTGCGCGGTCAACTGATTTTCCTGCCGATGGCGAATTTTCCGGCCGCTGCGGCGGGTCTCAGGACTTCGCCGCTCGATGGCGGCAATCTGAACCGCAGTTTTCCAGGTGATGCCCAAGGTTCGCCAACGGCGGCGATCGCCGATTACATCGAGCACACGCTGCTAGCGCGCTCGCAATATCTGATCGACGTGCATTCGGGCGGCAGTTCGCTGCTCTACGACGGCGCCAATATGCTGGCCATCGAGCCGCGCGATCCTGAGGAAGAGGAGCGGCTCAAAGCGTTGCTCGCCGCTTTCGGCTTACCGCGAGCGTTTTTGCATCGGCCGAATCCCGTCCATGCAGCGACCGCAGCGCGCCGCCAGGGCGCCATCTCCATTCTCACTGAACTCGGAGGCGGCGGTACCGTGCAGGCCAGGCTGCTGCGCGATGCGCGGCAAGGCCTGCTGAGTCTGCTGGGTTTCATCGGACTGCTGAGCGGCCCGCTCGTGCCCGACGGGCCACCCGCACAAACACGCTTCTTTACTGTGTCCGGCTCACGTCATTACGTGTATGCCTACGATCGCGGCGTGTACGAGCCGCTCGTCGAACTCGGCGACCAGGTCGTGACCGGCCAGCCCGCGGCACGCATTCATTTCCCGGATACGCCGCTGCGTGAGCCGGTCACGACGTTCTTCGCGGCAGCGGGCGAGGTTGTCTGCAAGCGCGTGCCGGCCGCAGTCGAGCGTGGCGACTGTCTATTCCATCTCGCCGAACCCGTTTGAAAGCAATCCGAAATAAATAGTCCGCCAATATTGCGGCAATTCTAACGCTTTATTCTCGATCGAATAATCCGTTAATGCAGCGCGAATTATATATATGGACTCCCTGGAATAACCATACGTAAATTGTTTGGTTCGATCCTCAATAGCAGCCTGTTATCTTCTTTTTAATTCGACGGACATCAAGGTCGGACGGAAAAAAGATTCAACAAAAAAGGGGAAACACGATTCCCCTGTCTGCTATGACATACGAAATCATCGATACCACATTGCTGGATCCCGTTGCGCAGCCTTTGCTGGATGCGTTGAATGTCGAGTACACCACCCGCTATAGCGAGTTTCGGGCCGCCGGGTCTGCCACGGTGAGCGAAGAGCTCGCACGCTATCCGGCCGAACTGTTCGTGCCGCCCGAAGGGGCGTTCATTGTGATCCTGCGCAACGGAGAGACGGTCGGCGGCGGTGCTTTCAAGCGCTATGACGCGACGACTGCGGAACTCAAGCGCATCTGGACCCATGCGAGTCAGCGGCGTCAGGGTCTCGCGCGCCGCGTCGTTCAGGAGCTCGAAACGCGGGCGATACGCCAGGGTTATCGCCGGGTGTATCTGACTACCGGTTTCCGGCAGCCGGAGGCTGCTGGACTCTATACCAATACCGGCTACGAAGCCCTGTTCGATCGTTCGATCGCACCGGAGATCCATTTTCGTCTTCCGTTCGGCAAGGATTTGCTGGAGCCGGGCCGCACCGATTCGCTACGCGATCTGATCCACCCTGGGCCGCTCGGCCGCCGGTAGGAAAGTACGCGTATTGCCCGTCGATCAGATCGTCTATTTCAACAAGGCATATCAAGTGATGAAGCAAAGTCGGAAAGTCTTATTGGCAGTGGCCGGAACGTTCTTCGCTTTGGCACTGGGCGTGGCCGGTGCGGCGTGGGCCGCGAGCACGTTCAATCTGAGCCCGGATCAGCACGATCGTGTCCGGGCCACGCCTGATGCGGCGGCGATCAAGGCCGTGCCGCCTTCGTTTCAGTTCGCCTCCAAGGACGAACTGGTGATCGGTATGGCAGTCGCGTGGCCGCCGCTTGGCGCGTACGCCACGGACGAAAAGACGGTGGTCGGATTCGACCCGGACCTCGCGCAACTGGTGGCTGACGGCCTCGGCCGCAAGCTGAAAATCGTGGTGCTTGCCTGGGAAGACTGGCCGCTTGCCTTGCAGTCGGGCAAGGTCGATGCAGTTTTATCGAACGTGACCGTGACCGAAGAGCGCAAGGAGAAATTCGACTTCTCGACCTATCGTCGCGATGTGCTCGGGTTCTACGTAGCGGATTCGAGCCCGATCAAGGTGATCCGTGAACCGAAGGACGTCGCAGGACTGCGTGTCATTACCGATTCTGGAACGAACCAGGAAAAGATCCTGCTCGCGTGGGACAAGGAAAATGTCGCGCATGGTCTGAAGCCGGTTCAGGTTCAGTATTACGACGACATCGCCGTGCGCGATGTGGCGCTGCGCTCGGGACGTGCCGATGTGATTCTGAGCGTTAACTCGGCGCTCGCCTACGAGGCCGCGCAGAAGGGCGGCATACGGGCGGTGGGTACTATCAGCGGCGGCTGGCCGATCCTGGCCGATGTCGCGATTACCACCCGCAAGGGTAGCGGTCTCGCTGCGCCGCTCACGCTGCTGCTGAACGACCTCATTAGCAGCGGGAAATACACTCAGGCTCTCGACCGCTGGAGTCTGGGCTCCGAAGCGATCGACAAGGCCCGGACAAATCCGCCAGGTCTGCCGAAAAGCTAGCTTGGACAGGCAGCGCGAGCTGCCCGGATGAAGCTCTGCTTTATCTCTTCGCCGTATCTCATCAGTATTACTAAGAACTAATAGATTGCTCCTCGCACTGCTGAAATCAGCCGGTGTGGCGGAGCGTTGTCTTCGCCTACCACCAACGGACAGTTCGATGCGCAAGAAAAACAGGAAAAATGAGGCTGCCGCGGCCGCCACCGGAGTTCGTATAAAGTTGCTCTCGGCCGCTGTTCTGGCGATTACATGCAACGGCGCGGCATGGGCACAGGGCGCAACTGCGCCGGCGCAGGCGAGCGATGCCGCAGCGACCGCGGCCGGAGCCCAGCCCGCGGCAACAGTCCCTAACGCGGCGCAGTCCGAGAAAACCGCTCCGGCAGCGAAACACGCTGTCGCTAACGGTACCGTGCAGCAGGACACCGTCGTCGTGACCGGCACACGCACGAGTACAAAGGCGAGCCAGAGCCTGACCCCGATCGACGTGATCAGCGGCGCGCAGTTGCAGTCCACCGGGCAGAACAACCTGCGGGACGCACTCGTCAAACTGTCGCCGTCAATTACGCGCGAGACCTATGCTGGCGATACGGCGCAGTTGACCGATGCGCTGTCGCTGCACGGCCTGACGCCGGACCACGTGCTCGTGCTGGTGAATGGCAAGCGTCGCCATACGACAGCCAATATCGCGCTCGACGGTGGTCTCAACCAGGGTTCGACGGGCGTCGATATCGACATGATCCCGGTCGCGCTGATCGATCACATCGAAATCCTGCGTGACGGTGCTTCGGCGCAGTACGGATCGGACGCGATTGCCGGTGTGATCAACATCATCCTGAAGTCGGCCTCGCACGGGGGCTCGCTGCAGACGACAAGCGGCCAGACTTACGACGGCGACGGCTTCAAGAATGGCGAGTCCGCCAATATCGGCCTGAATCTCGGCGATCATGGCTTTCTCGACCTCGCAGCAGAATATGACCGCCAGAATCACACGGTCCGCACCGGTCCCGACGATTATTTCGGAACCTTCCAGCCGGGGCATGGCTACTACAACCCGATCGAGGGCGACCCGGCCAGCACACGGGAGTCAGTGGGCTTCAATGCGGGGTATTACCTCGGCGACGACGTCGAACTGTATGGCTTTGGCACCTACGCTCACCGCGATGCCGAGGCTTACCAGAACTATCGTCCGCCTTCGGTGTTGCCGCAGGTGTATCCCGGCGGCTTCGTGCCCACTGAGACGGTCAACGAAAACGACTATTCCGTCACCGCGGGCGCCAAAGGCCAGAATCTGTTCGGCTGGTCCTGGGATCTGAGCACGACCTACGGCGGCGACAATGAAGGCATAGGCCTGGTCAACTCGGCCAACACCGCACTGTACGCGGCGGATGGATTTACGCCGACCAGTTTCCACCTTGCCACCGTCAGCAACACGCAACTGACGAACAACCTAGATCTCTCGCGGGCGTTCCAACTGCCGCTGCTGCCGGCACCGGTCAACGTGTCGTTTGGTCTTGAACAGCGGCGTGAGACCTACAGCGTGGGGCCCGGCGATGAGTATTCCTATCTGTTAGGTGGAGCACAGGCGTTGCCGGGGCTTGCGCCTGTTAGCGCCAGCGACAACTCACGCAACGTGCTCGGCACGTATATCGACCTCTCGACCCACCTGACGCAGAAGTGGACGGTCGATCTGGCGGGACGCTTCGAGCATTACAGCGATGTCGGCGACACGACGAACGGCAAGATCTCGACGCGCTACGACTTCACGCCGCAGATTGCAGTGCGCGGCAGTGTCAGTACCGGATTCAGGGCTCCCTCTCTCGCCGAGGAGTACTACAGCAACGTCAACGAATCGCCGGCATCGGTTAGCGGCCTTCTGGCGGCCAATTCGGCAGCGGCGAAGCTGATCGGCGCGCAGCCATTGAAGCCAGAGGAGTCGACCAACTACAACATCGGCCTCGTGCTGACGCCCGTCAAGAACCTCAATGTGACGATCGACGCTTACCAGATCGACATTCGCAACCGGATCGTCGAAGGCGGCACGGCCTCTGGCGCGGCGGCGATCGCAGCAATGGAGGCCGCAGGGTTGTCGGTGCCGAGTTCGGTGCCAGCGTCAGCGGTGTCTGCGAGCTACTTCACGAACGGTGCGAGTACGCGTACCCGTGGCCTCGACCTGTCCGGCACCTGGCACACCAGCTTTGGTGCATATGGACAGATGGACTGGGATCTCGGTGTGAACCTGAATACAACGTCGGTCACGCACGTGGCGAACGGGGCGAATGGTCAACCAGAACTCAACGCGCAGCAGATCGCGTGGCTGACCACGGCGACGCCGAAGAACAAGATCATCATCGGCGGCACCTGGCATCTCGACAAGTGGGGCGTGAGTCTGCACGAGACGCGCTTTGGGTCGACCTCGAGCGAGGAAACCTACATCGTGGGGCCTAATGCGTTCTCGACGACGCAGTTCATCCACTTCGAGAACGCAGCGCGATACGTCACCGACCTCGAGGTCCGGTACGACGTGACGAAGCGATTCCAGATAGCGGCGGGGGCGAACAACCTGTTCAACGTCTATCCGTCGAAGCTCCCGTACCAGGCTCAGCTCGAAGGCGCGCAATACGATGCGTTTGCTTCGACGATCGGCGAGGACGGCGGTTTCTACTATCTGCGTGCCCGCTACACGTTCTGACGTAATTCATCATATGCATAGCAAAATTTGCTCGAACGACATCGGCTTGCGATGGCGATAATGGAACAAGCGGATGTCACCCGGCAAGTTTCCCGTAACTCTGTTCCCGCGCAAGTTTTAGTGTGCGGGGAGGTATCGATATGTCCTATTCCCTTTCAATTCTCGACAAAAGTCCGATTGCCGACGGAACGAATGCTCACGACGCGCTGCGCTTTACCGTCCGGCTCGCGCAACGTGCGGAAGCGTTGGGTTACAAGCGTTACTGGATTGCAGAGCATCATGGCGCGCCAGGGCTCGCCAGTTCCGCGCCTGAGATTGTGGTGTCCCATCTGCTCGCGCATACGTCGCGCATCCGCGTGGGTTCCGGTGGCGTGATGCTGCAGCATTACAGCCCTTTTAAGGTGGCCGAAGCGTTCCGCGTGCTCGCGTCTCTGGCGCCGGGCCGCGTCGACCTGGGCGTCGGCAAGGCGCCGGGCGGCTTGCCGCTGACGACGCGCGCGCTTCAATGGTTTCACGACAAGACAAAGAAGCCTGACTTCGCCCATCAGCTCGCCGAACTGGACGCGTTCCTCAAAGCGGGCGTGGACGTCGATCATCCTTTGGCTGGAGCAATCGCGTTGCCCCAGCCGCCCGAAGCGCCGCAAGGCATCCTGCTAGGCGGCAGCCCGGAAAGTGCTGCGCTTGCCGCGAAACACGGCTGGCAATTCTGCTATGCCGGTCACTTTAACGGCGATAGCGACAGCATCGGCCGCTCCATTGATACGTACCGCGACGCGACAGGACGTACGCCGCTGCTCGCGCTCTACGCGTTTGCTGCGGAGTCCAAAGCAGAGGCTCAACGTCATGTTGGTCCATTGCGTATTTTCAAACTGCGGCTCGCCACAGGGCAGAGCGTGAATCTTCCCAGCCCCGAGGCCGCAGCGGAGTTCGCGCGGCAAACCGGCGTGAGCGATTACCGCCTCGACGAACTGCATCCGCACGTCGTTACCGGTACCGCAGACGATGTGCATCAGGAACTCGACGCATTGCACGAGCGCTTCGGCATCGAGGAATTCGTAATCGACACCCCCGTAGCGGACTATGCGCTGCGACTCGCTTCGTTCGAAGCACTATCCCCTGTAGAACAGGCCGAGCGCGTCTGACCGCTCCTACATTCACGCTCATTTTCGTTTACCGGATCCAATCATGACCCAGCGAAATCTCACTTTCGGCATCATGCTGCATGGCGCAGGCGGCCATATGAATTCCTGGAAGCATCCGGCTGGCCCCGCCGATGCCAGCGTCAACCTCGATTTCATCACGGGTATCGCGCAGAAGGCGGAGGCCAACGGCGTTGCATTTGCTTTCGTAGCCGATGGCCTTTATATCAACGAGAAGTCGATTCCCCATTTCCTGAACCGTTTCGAGCCGATTTCGATCCTGTCGGCGCTGGCGACCGCCACCTCGAAGATCGGTTTGGCGGGCACGCTCTCGACTTCGTACAGCCATCCGTTTACGGTAGCACGGCAGTTCGCTTCGCTTGACCTGATTAGCGGCGGACGCGCGGGATGGAACGTCGTGACCTCGCCGCTCGAAGGCTCCGCGAAGAACTATGGCGGCGAGCATCCCGATCACGAACTGCGTTATCAGATCGCCGACGAATATCTGGAGGCGGTGCAGGGACTATGGGACAGTTGGGATGACGATGCATTCGTGCGCGACCGCGAGAGCGGACGTTTCTTCGATCGCGAGAAGTTGCATACGCTCAACCATAAGGGCCGCTTCTTCGAGGTGGCGGGCCCGATCAATATCCAGCGTTCACCTCAGGGACAGCCGGTGATTTTCCAGGCAGGCTCATCGGATTCCGGCATTGCGCTTGCCGGCAAGTATGCGGATGCGGTGTTTACCCATTCGCCATCGCTCGAAGAAACGCGGGCGTTCGCGGAGAGCGTGAGGCAGAGCGCAGTCGAGCACGGGCGCGCGGCGAGCGATGTCAAGATCTTCCCGGGCATTGGGCCGATCGTCGGCGCGAGCGCAGAGGAGGCGGAAGCGAAGTACCGCGTGATCCGCGACCTGATCTCGATAGAGGAGGCGCTCGCCTATCTGGGCCGTTTCTTCGAACATCACGACTTCACTCAATACCCGCTTGACGAGCCGTTCCCCGAGCTGGGTGACCTCGGCAAAAACAGCTTCCGTTCGACCACCGACCGCATCAAGGCCGAAGCGAAGAAGAATGGCTCGACCTTGCGCGAGGTCGCATTGGAAGTGACGACACCGAAGCCGCAATTCATCGGCACAGGCGAGCAGATCGCGGACGAACTGATTCGCTGGTTCGACGCCGGTGCGTCCGATGGTTTCATCCTGGGTTTCCCGGTGCAGGCCGAAGGTTTCGACGACTTTGTGCGCCATGTGATCCCGGCGCTGGAGGCGCGTGGCCGCTATAGCCGCACGCTGGCCGGCCAAACGCTGCGTGATCATCTTGGGTTGCCGCGACGCGAAAGCCGCTACGCTGCCGCGGAAACGGCATGACTGACGTAGCGCGAGGCAGGAGGGCAGAATCATGAGCGACACCACCCAGCGGTTTCCCGGCACGGCTCACGCAGGCCACGCAAGTGACGACGCAGCAGGTCCCGAATACGCGCACTATCGGATCGTTCCCGCAAGGCACCATGCGCGCACGGCAGGAACCGTGCTGGCGATCGCGCTGATCGCGATCGTGGCGAATTCGGTACTCGGCAATCCGCGTTGGGGCTGGGGCGTCTTCGCGCAGTGGTTTTTTGCTGGCCCCGTGCTCGAGGGGCTAGGACGTACGCTGGTGCTGACGGGGCTCGGCGCGTTGTTCGGCTTCACGCTCGCGGTACCGCTTGCACTGGCGCGAGTATCGCGTTCGCCGTTACTGGCCGGCTGTGCGTGGGCGTTTATCTGGCTATTCCGTTCGATCCCGCCGATCGTGCTGTTGCTGCTGTTAAACAACCTTGGCTATCTGTACGAGACGATCTGGATCGGGGTTCCGTTTACGCATATTGCACTACTGAATGAATCGACCACCGATCTGATCAGTCCGTTTTTCGCGGCCGTGCTTGGACTCACGCTGAACCACGCGGCGTTTTCGGCCGAGGCTATCCGTGGTGGGATTCTCTCCGTCGACCACGGGCAGCGTGAGGCCGGTGCGGCGCTGGGTCTGCCGGGTGGCCGCCAGGTGCGTCGTATCGTGTTGCCACAGGCGATGCGCGCCATTCTGCCGACAGCGTTCAACGATGTAATCGGTCTCGCGAAAGGCACCTCCGTCGTCTACATCCTCGCGATGCCGGATCTGTTCTATACGGTGCAGATCATTTATCACCGCAATCTGGAAGTCATTCCGCTGCTGATGGTCGCGACGATCTGGTATCTGATCATCCTCACGGTGTTGTCGGCGATTCAGGTTCACATCGAACGGTACTATGCCCGCGGTGCGACGCGCGAGCAGGTGGCGTTGTCGCCGTTGACTGCATTGTTCGGCCGGTGGCGTAATGCGCGCGCTGCACCTGGTGAAAGCGCAGGCGAGCTTGGGAGCCGATCTGGCGTTGGGGCAAAAACCAGCAGCGAATCCAGCAGCGAAGCGGGCAAAGCCGGCTGGGCGCAGCGGCGGATCGGCGGCAAGGTGGGCATCCATAATGTCTCGAAGAGCTTCGGCACCCTAAAGGTTCTCGATAACATTTCGCTGGCGTTTCCTTCGGGCAGCGTCACCGTGATTCTCGGTCAGTCGGGCTCCGGCAAATCGACGCTGCTGCGCTCGATCAACCACCTCGAACGCGTGGACGATGGCTTCATTGATATCGACGGCGAGCTGATCGGCTATCGCCGCGACGGACGCACGCTCTACGAGCTCAAGGAGAAGGACATCCTGCAGCGGCGACGCGCGGATGTCGGCATGGTGTTTCAGAGCTTCAACCTGTTTCCGCACCTGAGCGTGCTCGACAACGTCATCGAGGCGCCGCTGGCCTCAGGTGTGCCGCGCGCGCAGGCCCAGGCTGAGGCGCGCACACTGCTCGCGCGCGTAGGACTCGGCGACAAGGCCGATGCATGGCCGCGCCAGCTATCGGGCGGTCAGCAACAACGTGTGGCGATTGCGCGTGCGCTTGCACTGAAACCGAAAGTACTACTGTTTGACGAGCCGACGTCCGCACTCGATCCGGAGCTGGTCAACGAGGTACTTGACGTGATCCGCCAGCTTGCACGTTCGGGCACGACGCTGATCATTGTCACGCATGAAATTGGCTTCGCGCGCGAGGTCGCCGACACGATCGTATTCATGGACGGTGGACGCATAGTCGAAGCGGGGCCGCCGTCGCGCGTGCTTGGCGATCCGGCGCAGGCTCGCACGCGTGAATTCCTCTCGAAGGTGCTGTGAGCGTATGCGACGAATGAAACACAACGGCTTAGGATCACTGATGACCGGCCGACGGACGTTCATGATGGAGATGGCCGCGCTGGCTGCGTTGCCGTTTGCATGGTCTGCCGAACCAGCGTATGCGGCAACACAGGTTTACGACTTCAGCCCGGAGCAGAAAGAGCGTATCCGCGCGCCCAGGGACCTGGACGCGCAGCGCCTGCTCGCAGGCTATCGCTTCGTGACGCCAGGCGTGCTCACGGTGGCGATAGCGCCGTTCGATCCGCCTATCGCGACGTACGCGACCGACGCCCGTAGCATCGTGGGCTCCGATCCCGATTACGCGCAGCTCGTCGCCGATGCGCTCGGCCTGCGTCTGCTGCTGGTGCCTGTCGCGTGGCCCGACTGGCCGCTGGGTCTCGCGTCAGGTAAATACGACGCGGTGATCTCGAACGTCGGCGTCACCGAGAAACGCAAGCAGAAGTTCGACTTTACGACGTACAGGCTGGGTCTGCATGGGTTCTATGTGAAGTCGGACAGCGCCATCAGGTCGATCCGTGAACCGAAGGATATCGCGGGGCTGCGCATCATCACCAGTTCCGGGACGATCCAGGAGCGGATCCTGCTCGAATGGAATCAGAGGAACACCGCACATGGGCTGAAAGAGGCGAGCCTGCAGTACTACGACGACAGCGCCGCTAACCGGTTGGCGCTGCTGTCGGGCCGCGCCGATGCCATCTTCAATCCAGATCCGACGCTCGCCTATGAGGCCGCGACGCAAGGACAGATCCGCCAGGTAGGCACGGTCAACGCGGGCTGGCCGAACAACGCGGACGTCGCGATCGCGAGCCGCAAGGGCAGTGGCCTTGCGGCGGCGCTGACGGCGGCGACCAATGGGCTGATCCGCGGCGGCCAGTATCGCGCGGCGCTCGCGCGCTGGGGCCTGCAAACAGAGGCCGTCGAGCACTCCGAGACCAATCCTGCCGGCTTTCCGGATGCGTGATCGAAGGCGCTTACTAGCCAGAACAACCAGAGAGGGCATTTATGTGTGCGGTCCGCATTGATCACCTTGCTTTCCTCACGCCGGGCAACTATGCCGACGATGCGCCGCTCGCCGGTTTCGAGCGGACGCTGGAACTGTTTGGCGTCGGCGAGGCGCTTGGCTACGACAGCGCGTGGGTGCGTCAGCGCCACCTGGAACGAGCGGTCTCCTCGTCGGCGACTTTCCTCGCGGCTGCCAGCCAGCGTACGACGCGGATCGGCCTCGGCACCGCGGTCATCCAGATGGGCTACGAGAATCCATTTCGTCTTGCCGAGGACCTTGCCACCGTCGATGTGCTGTCGCGCGGCCGCCTCAACATCGGGCTCAGCGCAGGTGCCCCGGCGCACGGCATCCTGCTCGGTGAACGGCTTTTCGATGCGAATCCCGAACTGATCGACTTCTCACATGCGCGAGTCGAGCGTCTGCGCCGCAATCTCGCCGGTGAATGGCTCGGCGCGGAAGACACCTTCATCGAATCGGCGGCGGGCCGCGTGCGGCCTCGCGTGACGCCCTATGCGGCGGGTCTCACCGAGCGGCTCTGGTATGGCGGCGGTTCGCGACGCTCGATCGAATGGGCCGGCCGCAATGGCTTCAATCTGCTGATCGGCAACATCACAACCGGTGAGGGAACTGACGATTACCGCGAAGCGCAGCTGCGCCAGCTCGAACTGTTCCACTCGCACTGGCGCGAAGCGCGCTCGCCGCGTATCGCGCTGGGCCGCGTGATCGTGCCGACCGATGGCGCCGATGCCAGGACGCGGCAACGATATCGAGAGTTCGCCGAGGGACGCCACGCACGCACTTTGACTGCGCATGGCGAGCGCCGCACCTTGTTTGCGCCCGATCTGGTTGGTACTGCAGACGAGATCGTCGCGCGCCTGCTTGAAGATCCGGTCGTTGGACAGGTTCGCGAACTGCGCCTCGAATTGCCCTACGACCTTCCGTTTGAGAACTATCAGCAGATCCTCGAGGACTTCGTGATTCGCATCGCACCTGAACTGGGCTGGCGGCCCGAGGCCGCACGAGAACCTGTCGCGGCGTAGCAGCCACACATATTGCCGTATCGATTGATTGACCTTATGACACAAGCCCAAGCCACATCCGTTGCCACTGTTCCGACACAGATTCACACCGTGCCCGACGACCGCCTCATTTATGTTTTGGGGAACGACCCGTTGGCGCGTCCTCTTTTCGAAGAGCTCGCCTACGAATACAGCAGTCGTTACGCGGGTCTGATCGACACCGACGAGATCGCGAGAGAGATGGAGCGCTATCCCGTGGAGGCTTTCGCGCCGCCGTACGGTGCGTTCCTGCTTTTGCTGCGAGACGGGCAGGCCATAGCGGGTGGCGCGTTCATGCGCCATGCCGACCCGGGCACTACCGAGTTCAAACGCATCTGGGCGAGCCGCAAGCATCGGCGTCAGGGTCTCGCACGGCGCATTCTCATCGAACTGGAGGCGCATGCGGTTCGTCTGGGTTATACGCGCGTGTTCCTCAGCACCGGACCGCGTCAGCCAGAGGCCATTGCGCTGTATCAGACCAATGGCTATACCTTGCTGTCCGCACACGACTTCGGTGAGGACCAGCCGCCGGGATATCTGTTCGAGAAGTACCTGTAGCGTTTTCTACCCAACCTATCAATGATCAACCGTTCCTTGAAAAAATCAGCGCTTGCTGTGCGGCGCGTTGCGCTTGCGTCCATATCCCTCTGCATCGCATCATTCAGCCTGTTGACGGCGACACTGCCGGTTGCCGCGCCGGCGTATGCAGCCGGCAGCAAGACCCTGGTGTTCTGCACTGAGGGCAGTCCGGCTGGGTTCGACCCGGGCCAGCACACAACCGGTACCGATTTCGACGCCAGCAGCAGCGCGGTCTACAACGAACTGGTGGAATTTCGCCCCGGCACGCTCGACCTCGAGCCAGCGCTCGCGACGAGCTGGGACGTGTCCGAAGATCAGCGGACGTACACGTTTCATCTGCGGCATGGTGTGAAGTTTCATACGACGGCGTGGTTCAAGCCCACTCGCGATTTCGACGCGGATGACGTGCTGTTCACTTTCAACCGCATGCTCAATCCCGACGATCCGTTTCGCCGGGCTTATCCGACGAGTTTCCCGTATTTCAGCGATCTGGGCTTCGACAGGAACCTCGCGCGGATCGACAAAGTGGACGACTACACGGTGCGCTTCCAGCTAAAACAGCCGGACGTGATCTTCGTGCGCAATGTCGCGATGAGCTTCGCATCGATTCTGTCCGCACAATACGCAGCACAACTGAGCGCTGCGCATCGCGAGGCCGATATCAACCAGTTGCCGGTTGGCACCGGTCCGTTCGTGTTCCGTTCCTATCAGAAGGATGCCCTGATCCGTTACGACGCGAATCCCGACTATTGGCGCCCGGAAGACGTGAAACTCGCGCACCTGATCTTTGCCATTACGCCCGACCCAGGTGTGCGGGCCCAGAAGCTCGCGAGCGGCGAATGCCAGGTGTCGGTGTACCCACGTCCCGCGGATCTGGAGGTGATCAAACGCAACCCCGACCTGACCTTGATTACAGGCGTGGGCTTCAATGTAGGCTTTGTTGCGTACAACACGCAGCACACGCCGCTGGACCGCGTCGAAGTGCGGCGCGCGCTCGATATGGCGATCGATAAGCCCGCCATTATCAAGGCCGTTTTCGCAGGCAACGCGACCATCGCGACCAATCCGATGCCACCGTCCCAATGGTCGTACGACAAACAGTTAAAGGATGCGCCGTACGATCCCGCGAAGGCGAAGACATTGCTGGCGCAGGCGGGCTTCCCGAACGGTTTCGACATCTCGCTGTGGGCGATGCCGGTGCAGCGTCCCTACAACCCGAATGCGCAGTTGATGGCGCAACTCATCCAGCAGGATTGGGCGAACATCGGCGTGCGCGCCAGAATCGTCAGCTACGAGTGGGGTGAATACAATCGCCGCGCGAAGCAGGGCGGTGAGCACGACGCGATCCTCTACGGCTGGTCGGGCGACAATGGCGACCCCGACAACTGGCTCGGCACCTTGCTCGGTTGCGATGCGGTGCACGGCAGCAACGTGTCGAAGTGGTGCGATCCCAGCTTCGATGCCTTGATCGTCAAGGCGCGCTCGAGTTCCGACACCGCAGTACGCACGACGCTTTATGAGCAGGCCCAGGTAATCTTCAAGCAGCAGGTGCCTTATACGCCGATCGCACATTCGATCGTGTCGTTGCCTGCATCGAAGCGCGTGAGAGGGCTCGTATTTTCGCCGCTCGGAAGCCACCGGTTCGACGGCGTCTGGCTGGAGTAAACGACATGAGCCAGTTTGAGGAGTTGACCGACAGCGAATGGGCCCTGATCGAGGGATTGTTCTGCAACGAAGTGGTGCCGCCCGAGCGCTCAGGAAGACGGCGAGTGGAGCCGCGCACCGTGGTCAATGCGGTGCTGTGGGGACTATCGACCGGGCATGGCTGGTCCAGGCTGCCCGGCCGGTATCCATCACGCCCGACCTGCGTGCGTCGCTTTGACGAGTGGCAGGCCGACGGCACGCTTGCCGAAATCGTCAGACGGCTCAATGCCGGCGGCCGGACAGTGTCGCCGCGTGGTGCAATTGGCGATGCGTTCAAACATCGTGCCGCGAACCCGGATCACGCTCGTCTGAAACGTCTGTCGTGGAGCAGTCCGCAAACGTGGCGCGCGCCGGTCGACGTGATCTGAAACTAGATTTGCGCGTGCCACGCAAGAATCGAGCGGCGGTAACCCGAGGGAAGCGGCTCCGGCAATGCATCCACGTCGAAGGTCCCCACCTGCAAATGCTCTTCGCTGATCGAAGGCGAGAACGTCCCTTCGATCCGGCATCCATACGTCACGATAAATACAAAGCGCTCGGGGATCACTTCGAACAGGTAGCTATCGAGAATCCTGCAGGGCGTGACGGTTGCCGCCAGCTCTTCTTCGAACTCCCGGGCAACGGCCTGCTCGGGAGTTTCGCCCACTTCAAGCCGGCCGCCGGGCAGCTCCCACTCCTGCCGCTCGTTCAGCAGCAGGATGACCTGGCCGGGCGCGCTGAATGCCACGCCTTTAACTGATACCGGAAAGCGGTCGTTGTTCATCTGCGGTATGCCATGTCGCGCGGCGGCGCGTTCGTTGACCGGCCAGCGCCGGCGATTCACGGAATTGACGAAATACTGTCTTCGATTAATCCGGATCTGTCGATCACAATTTCGTAATAAACCAGGCTAAAACTCGCCTGGAAAAAGAGCGGGCCGCTGCCCTGTATCCGGTTGCCTTTGCGAGTGCACGCAGCTTGTGCGTGCGATGCAGGTGAATCAAGGCCCAGCCGGTTCGCACAACCGAAATAATACAAAATGCTTTCGATGAACTTCCGATTACCTGTGATTTCAGCCAATCGTCCGCTTCGGGTACGTATCTTTCAGTGCGTTTATAAAACGTTCATATTCGAATGCTCCAATGCGTCGGCGTAATCGAGCTGATAACACGCTGTACTCCTTTAACAAAGCGGCTTCCTATCCCCAAACGATGGATCCGTCGCAGAATATCCGGAGCGCCCCATATGTTACGTAGAAAACCCCTGTTGCCGATTTCGTTGGCGGTGACGATGCTGACGCTGGCGGCTTGCGGCAGCAGCAGCCACAACACGCCAGCGCCGTCGGCAGAGGATGCACTGAATACCGCGACGCCGATCAAGCACGTCGTCGTGATCTTCGGTGAGAACGAATCCTTCGACCACTACTTCGGCACTTACCCGAACGCAACGAACCCCTCGGGCGAACCGACGTTCACCGCGGCAGCCGGCACGCCGACGGTCAACGGTCTGACGACGGCGCTGCTCACTGCGAATCCCACGGTCTCCAACACGGCGAACCCGGCTGGCACCAATATCAATCCGTTCCGCCTCGACCGTACCCAGGCCGGCACGGAAGGTCAGAACCACGGCTACACGGCGGAACAGCTCGCTTCCGACAACGGCAAGATGGACCTGTTCCCGCTCAACACGGGTAACAACGCGACGGGCACGACTGGTGAATTCGGCACGCTCGGCCTCGTAATGGGTTACTACGACGGCAATACCGTGACGGCTCTGTGGAACTACGCGCAGAACTTCGCGATGAGCGACAACATGTACACGGACACGTACGGTCCTTCGACGCCGGGCGCGATCGCCGTGGTGTCGGGCCAGCACAATGGTGCCGTGGTTACGAAAAACGGCGCGGTGGTAGCGGCCAGCGCGTCGGCCAATCCGTCGTCCAACGTGGTCTATGACCTGCAGGGCGGCTGGACGCTGATCGGTGACCTGGATCCGACTGGCGATGCCTGTACAGTTGCGGCCGATTCGGCTTCGACGGCGACGGCAACGATGACCTCGAAGAACATTGGCGATCTGTTGAATTCGGCCAACATCACCTGGGGCGGCTTCATGGGCGGGTTCAACCTGACCACGGTCAACCCGAACGGTACGACGGGCTGCAAGCGGACGACCTTCTCGAGCGTGTTAGGCGCGAACGAAGCCGATTACGTTCAGCATCATGCGTGGTTCCAGTACTACGCGAGCACGCAGAACTTGGCGCACACGCGTCCGAGTTCGGTTTCGGTGATCGGTCATACCGATCCGCTGGATAGCACGGCGACGCCGGTGCACCACCAGTACGACGTGGACGACTTCTTTGCCGCTGTGAACGCCGGCAACTATCCGTCGGTCAGCTTCCTGAAGGCACCTTCGATTGCCGATGCGCACCCAGGTAATTCCGATCCGCTCGACGAGCAGGCCTTCGTGACCAGCGTGGTGAACTTCCTCGAGCAGCAGCCGGACTGGAAGAACACCGCCGTTATCGTTACCTATGACGATTCGGACGGCTGGTACGACCACCAGTTCGCTACGCCGACGACCTCGTCGTTCGACAGCACCACGGTGGAAAGCGCCGGTAATAGCTCGGACAACGAACGTAGCGTGACGGGTGCCGACCAGATCGTCAGCGCCGGTGTGTGTAACGCGACGGGCGCGGTGCAGGGCGTGGGTATCAACGGTGGTGCAGTGAACGGCCGCTGCGGCCCGGGTACGCGCATTCCGTTGCTCGTGATCTCGCCGTATGCCAAGCCGAACTACGTCGACCATACGCTGATCACACAGGCATCGGTGGTGCGCTTCATCGAAGACAACTGGTTGAATGGTACGCGTATCGGCCAGGGTTCGAACGATGCCAGCGCAGGCAGCATCATGAGCCTGTTCAACTTCTCGACGACGACGCCGAATCCGACGCTGTTCCTCGATCAGAACCTGGGTACGAAGGTTGCCACGCCGCCGGCGGCCGCATCCTCAGTGGCACCGGCAGTCTAAGCAGCATAAGCCGGCACGCTTTATAGCCGGTTCACGTCCCGGTAGCTCACGCTACCGGGACGAGTGTTTTTGGAGAGGCCCGGCTTAGGCCGGGCCCTATGCGTTTTTGATACCTCTGCGTTTCTCACTACATTCACATGTCTACGAGTCCACAGTCCACTTCGCCATCAGCCGGATCAACCATTGCCCCCCAGCCACCCGGACAAAGCAGGCCACGCGGCCGCGGGCCCCTGTTGGCAGGATGTGTGGTCGTGCTGCTAGCCGTCGCGGGCCTGGTCGGCTACGCGTTCGCCTACCCCGAGCAGATGCCCGACACCGTAGGTGAATTCGTGGGAGGTATCACCGGCGCGAACCCGCATCCGGTGCAACTGGTTTTGCCGCCGTCTGCTCCTCTGAGTGCTGTCGCCCAACTTGGCCAGCAGATTTTCTACGACACGTCGTTGTCCGCGTCGGGCAAGCAGTCGTGTGCGTCGTGCCACAGCCCGGCGCATTCGTACGGACCGCCAAACGATCTGTCCGTGCAGCTGGGCGGTCCGCATCTGGACCGGCCGGGCTACCGTCCGCCGCCTTCGCTCGCCTACCTGTACCGTCAGGCGGTTTTCAGCATCGGGCCTGATGCGGCGGATGCCGAGGCGCCGCCCGATTTCGCTGCGCTTGCCTCGGCCGCGAAGGGCGTGCAGCGTGCGGACAAGGTCGCGGGCCTCGCGCCCGCTGCTCCGGCGATGGTGCCGCAGGGCGGCCTGTTCTGGGATGGCCGTGCCGATACGTTGCAAAAACAGGCCATCGGACCGCTGCTCGATCCGAACGAAATGGCCAATACAAACGTGGAGGACGTGGCCGCCAAACTTGCCAAGGCGCCTTACGTCAAAACATTCGAAAAGCTTTTCGGTCCGCAGATCCTCAAGGATCCGCAACGCTTCACGGCAGAAGCCATGTTCGCAGTGGGCCGCTATCAGTTCGAGGAACCGTCGTTCCACGCGTTCACCAGCAAGTATGACTACTGGCTGCAAGGCAAGGCACGTCTGACGCAAACGGAACTGCGAGGCCTGCATCTGTTCAACGATCCGAAGAAGGCCAACTGCGCCGGCTGCCACCTGAGTGCGCCGACTGCGGACAACCTGCCGCCGCTTTTCACCGACACGCAATACGAAGCGCTTGCTGTACCGCGCAACCCTGAGCTGGCGCAGAACCGCGATCCGAAGGCCTTCGACATCGGCTTGTGCGGTCCGATCCGCAAGGATCTGGCGCAGCAAACGCAGTATTGCTCGATGTTCCTCACGCCGACGCTACGCAATAGTGCAGCACGCCACATCTACTTCCACAACGGCGTCTATCACGACCTGAAGCACGTGATGGACTTCTACAACCTGCGCAATACCAATCCCGAGAAGATCTACTCGCACGATGCGTCGGGCAAGGTGGTGATGTTCGACGATGTGCCCAAGCAATACCAGCCCAACATCGACTTCGCCGACGCGCCATTCGATGTCAAGCCGACCGACAAGCCTGCGATGACGGATCAGGATATCCAGGACATCATCGCGTTTATCGGCACGTTAAACGACGGCTACCACCCGAAGTGATGCGTTGTATTGTCGGGGGCATACTTGCACTATCGACGCCCCCTGCAAGGAAACCGTGTGGCAAACAACCCAGCAGCGCGGGCCGACGCGATCACCGTGTCGGCCATCCTGTCGCGCATCGAACAGCTTTATCCGACCTATGGCGCCGCGAGCCGGCGCATTGCGGATTTCATCCGCGAATACCCGCACGAAGTCGTGCATATGTCGGTCAGCGAAGTGGCCGAGCGCGTCGGCGCGAGCGAAGGCAGCGTGGTAGGTTTCTGCAAGACGCTCGGTGCAAAGGGTTTCCTGCAGCTGAAAATCGTGCTCGCGCAGGAAATCGTGCAGCCGGTGCAACTGATTCACGAGGACGTGGCGCGCGGCGATAGCACGGCGGCCGTGGTTGCGAAGATCTTCAGTTCGAACGTCCAGGCGTTGCACGAAACCGAAGCGACTCTCGACGTGCATGCGCTCGAGCAGGCCGTCATGGCGATTCGCAGTGCGAAGCGCGTCGAAATCTACGGTGTCGGCAGCTCGGCGCCGATCGCCGAGGACGCGCATTACCGGCTGCTGCGCATCGGTCTCGATGCGCGCGTCGCGGTCGACCCGCATATCCAGGCGGTGAGTGCGTCGCTGTGCGATTCGAGTGTTGCCACGCTGACCATCTCGCATTCAGGCGCCACCCACGAGACGGTTGCCAGCACCCGGCTGGCGAAGGAAGCGGGCGCGCGCACGATCTGCATCACCAACTTCGGGCGCTCGCCCATCCACGCGTATTCCGACATCGTGCTCACGACCATGGCGCGCGAGACGCACTTTCGCACCGAGGCGATGGCAAGCCGGATCGCGCAACTCGCGATCGTCGACACGCTGATCGCCTGTCTCGCGCTAGCGGATTACGAGCGCGCCGTGGATACCATTCGCCACACCTTCGATGTCCTCTCGCTGAAGCGTTACTGAAGGGAAGGGCGGTGGAAGCAAAATTGAATAATATTCAAAAGTAGAAACATATTCGATAAATAAACTTCACTCGTCTGTCACGAAGGCCTCGTAACCTGAACAGGAGATCGGGCGCGGCAGCCTTTCCACCCAGCGTCGAGCACGACAGCGCTCCCGGTCCTGACTGCGCCCCGTAATCCGCCGGCAAGCCACGCTGGCCCGGAGTGCCGGGTGCTGCCCGTCCCTACTACGTCGAGATACGTGATGAGCGAAATCGAACAGAACGACGACACCCCGACTCCGTCCACCCAGCACAACGACTCCCGCCGCAACTTTCTGCGCCGCTCGGTGAACACCGCTGGCGCACTGGCGGCCACCACGATCCTGCCGGCATCGATTCGCAAGGCGCTTGCGATTCCGGCCAACTATGGTTCCGGCACGATCGAGGACATCAAGCATGTGGTGATCCTGATGCAGGAGAACCGCTCCTTCGATCACTACTTCGGCACGCTCAAGGGCGTGCGCGGTTTTGGCGATCGCTTCCCGGTCACGCTGCCGAACGGCCAGACGGTGTGGCAAGAGGCGTCGTCAGCGCCTGGTGCAAGCACGACCACCGTCATCCCGCCGTTTCACCTCAACACGGCGACGATGAACGCGATGGGTGTCGCCGATTGTCCGCATGACTACGGCACCGGGCAGGCGGCGTGGAGCCAGGGGCAATTTGGCCATTGGCCGTACTGGAAGTCGCAGTACTCGATGGGCTACTACGAGCGCGCCGATATTCCGTTTCACTTTGCGTTGGCCGAAGCCTTCACGCTGTGCGACGCGTACCACTGCCAGTTGACTGCGCCGACTGATCCGAACCGCATCGCGTTTTTCTCTGGCTCGAACTTCAATCCGCAGCTTGGCAGCAGCGGCGTCAATTCGACCGATGCCAACGCCGAAGCGACCAACGTGCGCTGCTCGGTCGGCGGCACGATTTCGGCCACGACCCCGCCGTATCAGTACACCTATGGCGGCACGGCATTCACGTGGCCGACGCTGCCGGAACTGTTGCAGCAGGCCGGCGTGACGTGGAAGATCTACCAGGATCCGAACAACAACTGGGGTGGCCTGCTGCACGGCTGCCTCGCATTCGAAAGCTTCCGTACTGCACAGCCGGGCTCGACCATCTACAACAATGGCATGACCGGCAGCCCCGATTTTGTGACGTCGTTCGCGAACGACGTGAAGAGCGGCTCGCTGCCGCAGGTCTCGTGGATCCTGCCGACGCCGAACGTCTCCGAGCACCCGAGCTACTTCCCGAGCGACGGCGCGAATTTCATCTCGCAGGTGCTGGACGCGCTGACGGCCAATCCGGCCGTCTGGAGCCAGACCGCGTTCTTCATCACCTACGACGAGGAAGACGGCGTCTTCGATCACGCGCTGCGCCCCGCCGTGCCGTCTTACGACGCGAGCGGCAACGTCATGGGTGGCTCGACGCTGCCGCTAGCCGGTGAGTATTTTGCAACGACGCCCGCGCTGTATTCGACCTATCTGGAATCCGCCGACACGATCAGCGGTTCGGTGCGCCCGTGGGGCCTCGGTGGACGCGTACCGATGTTCGTCATCTCCCCGTGGAGCGCCGGCGGCTGGGTCAATTCGCAAGTGTTCTCGCACACGTCGATGGCGATGTTCCTGGAGAAGCGCTTCGGTATTACGGTATCGAGCGTGAGCCCGTGGAACCGCGCGATCACAGGCGATCTGACCGGCTGCTTCGACTTCCGGCGTCCGGACGCGAATGCTTCTACCTATTCGCGGCTGCCGAGCACCGCCAACACCGCGGCCTTCGACGCTGCGCAGCAGGCGCTGCCGGCGGTCACGCCGCCGAGCTCGCCCGAGCCGCTGTTCCAGGAACCGGGATTCCGGCCGTCGCGTGCGCTGCCCTATGAGTTGCACACCAACGCGCGCGTGTCGCCGAACGGCACGATCGAGCTGTTGTTCAGCAATACCGGCAGGCAGGGCGCGGTATTCCATGTCTATGACCAGAACAATCTCAGTACGATCCCGCGGCGCTATACCGTCGAAGCCGGCAAGCAGTTGCACGACAGCGCATGGACCGCCAGCACGAGCGGCAACTACAACCTGTGGGTGTATGGGCCGAACGGCTTCGTGCGCCAGTTCAGCGGCAACGCACTCACGGGCGCACAGGTGGAGATCGAGGTTGGCTACGAGGCGCTGACCGGCGCGGTGTCGGCGACTTTTACCAACAACGGTTCGAAAGACGTGCAGGTGACGCTGGCGGCCAATGCCTATGCGAGCGCGTTCCTGCGTCCGCAGACGCTATTCGTGCCGCCCCGCCGGTCGACCGTGCAGCGGTGGGAAATGGCGGCACTCGGCGGCTGGTACGACTTCACGGCCACCGCGAGCGGTTTCACGCGGCGCTTCGCGGGCCGTGTCGAAACCGGCCGGCCGAGCATCAGCGATCCGGCGATGGGCAGCGGCCTCGCTCACCAGAGCGCCGCCGCAGGCACTAGCGATCCGGCGCTGGGTGCCACGTCCGATCGTGAACTAGCGTAGCCGTAGTAAAGACGAAGGCCACCGGTGTGCTGTGAGGCATACTGGTGGCCAGCTTTTTACGCTGGATTGCCCTGCGTTCAACTGGGTCGGCGAGGCGCTGTTCGAGGTTTGTTTTTGCCTTGAGCTGCGGCTCGCTTTCTGGCTACGCGCGCGCTCGGCCACGCCAGCATGGCGAGGTCGATCATACGGTCCAGGGTGTCTGCATTTGCGCCCGCCTGAGGCAGGTTAAGCACTGCCTGGGAAACACCGAGAAAGTGCCACGCCAGGGCATCGACATCCGCGTCGGCTTGCAATTCGCCATTCGCGATCGCTTCGCGCAACAGATTCGCCAGCATCTCGCGCTGCGCGTTCATCCCGACGACGGCTGCCTGTTGCCCTGCTTCGGACAGGTCGACGAGTTCGGCACAACTCCTCGCCAGCAGGCAGCCCGGAGGGCGTTGCCGGACGCCGGGCAGAAGTCCACGCAGCAATGCTTCGAGGCGAGCGCGTCCTGTGCTGCCCTCGGTCGAATTCATCCTCCTTAGCACCCGGTCCGTGTAGGTCGCAAGCACCACCTGGAACAGGCCGTCCTTGTCCTGGAAGCGTTGATAAAGGCTCGATCGGGACAGACCCGTGGCTTCCGAAAGATCATTGATCGACGCAGCCGCATAGCCGTGGCGCCAGAAAACTTCCAGTGCCGCGTCGATGACTGCGGCTTCGTCATATTGCGGTTTTCCGCTCACTCGGTCCTCGTTGACAAAACAGGTTGACAATCAGGAACGATCATTCCATCATAGGAACGATCGTTCCAGGATATTTGGATCGTTCGTTCCATGATACCTCCAAAAGGCACCGATATGTCCAGTCATCCAGTCCCGAATACACAGAAGCCGCGGATCGCCATTGCCGGGGCCACAGGTCGCGTTGGTTTGGCGTTGAGCACGTTGCTCGCCGCCGATCCGGTTGAACTCGTGGCGCTCACGCGCCAGCCCGATAGCGCACGATTGCCTGCCGGTGCGACGGCGGTTGGTGTCGACTTTGAACGCCCGGACACCCTGCGGGAAGCGTTGCGTGGTGTCGACCGGTTGTTCATCTCGCAAGGCACCTCGGGCCGGCAGGTCGACAACGAGATTGCATTGATCGATGCCGCCGTTGCCGCGGGTGTCCGGCATATCGTCAAGCTGTCCGCCCTTGGGCCCGCCAGCCGACTGATCCCGTTTGCCTGGCACATGCAGATCGAGGCGCACCTGGCGCATCAACCGGTAGCGTCTACTGTTTTGCGCCCCAGTGCTTTTGCTTATCTTCTCAAGTATGCGGGCGCGGGTGTGGCCGCCGGTTCGTGGGGCGGCGCGGCAAAGGAAGGGCGTGCGAATTTCATCGATACGCGCGACATAGCCGACGTCGCGCGCGTTGCCCTGCTGGAAGATATCGAACCCGAATCGCAGCGCGCGTACCACCTGACCGGTCCTCGGGCATGGACCATGGCGCAGGTTGCCGAGGAACTGTCGCGCCTGCTCGATAGATCGGTTACCTACATTAATCGCACTCCTGCACAACAACGAGAGGTCTTGCTCGCAGCGGGGCATCCTCCTTTTGCGGTCGATCTGCTGCTGGGCCTTGATCAGATGTTCCGCGAGTCTGTGCTGGGAGAGACGACGTCGACGGTCGAGGAACTCACGGGAAAAGCGCCGCGATCGTTGACGGAGTGGTTGAAGGACAACATCGCTGTCTTTCAGCCTTGAGCTTTCGAGGCCAGCCGGAAAGGGTCGACAACCCACATTTCGCCGGCCCGGAGATGGTTTTCTGATGAAGCAAGCCACCCCGTCAGCGGCGTGAGGCTTATCCCCGGAGAGACGGATCCGCCGTAGGACTCCGAAACGAACTGTGCACCGTCCTCCGGGCTGCACACCACCTGAACGATGTGGGTGATTCCGCGTGAGCGGGGATGGTTGTTTGCCCACTCGGGCTCACCCATTTTCAGCCCAATCGTGGCGTATCGAGGGAAGGTGTCGGCTGTGATCTTGCGTGCCTCAAGAATGAACCCCGTGCGTGTCCCAATCTCCTCGATGATCCGATCCGACCAGGCATGCAACGCCAGCATGTCGTCCGCGCTGAACACTGCCCGGGCCGCCGCTTCGTTTTCCGCCTGCATGGCCTGCGTCAGGAGCAGGGTGGTCCATCCGGAGCAGTCAATGACCGGCGGACTCAGCGATAGCCCTTCGGATTTCACACCGCGCCGATATCCCACCCGACCTGTGTAGCGCTGCACTAGTCGCCACATGGTTTGCTCAGCCGCCTTGAATGCTATGGGTGAATTCATGGTATCTCTTCAGGATGAGAAGGCCGCGGCGAAAGCTCTCAACGTTCGCTGTTCTCCAGCGAGGTGAGAATCCGGTATGCGGCGGTGACTCGTTCATCAATCGGGAAGTTCTTGTTGGCGAGAATCACGATCCCCAGTCGCTTCTGCGGAATGAAGGCAATGTAGGCTCCAAAGCCGTTCGTCGAGCCGGTTTTGTTGATCCAGACATTGTTTTGTGGTTCTTGCGGTGGCTTTATTTCGGTAACCGGCGTTGCGTTAAAGATCATCGCCGGCGAATTGCCGGACAGAAGCGACTCGAGCGTGACCGGGTACGGATACTGTTCCCAGATCAGGTCCTGTGTCATGGGCCCTGCCTTGAAGTAGCCAATGTGCGTATTGGCAATCGCGTGTTGCAGTTTTTCGTTCACACGAATCAGATTCATGTTGGCTTCGACAAAGCGATTCATGTCCGCGGCGGTCGTCTTGATACCGTATGCCTCAGAAGACAGCACGCCTGGCGCCATCCTGATCGGTGCGCCATCTTTTGCGTAGCCCTGCGCGTAGTCGGGCATTTTCGCCGCAGGTACCTTGATGTAGGTGTCTTTCATGCCGAGCGCGGGAAACAGCTGACCTTGCATCAGCCCGTCAAAATCTTGCCCCATGCTTTTTGCCGCGATCAAACCGAGTGTTCCGATGCTGGGATTGGCGTAAGTCCGATGGGTACCAGGCGCGTAGGCCGGTTGCCACGCCTTGAAATACTGCATCAACTGTTCATTGTTGCTGATGTTGTCGGGCACCTGCAAGGGGAGGCCGCCGGGAGTGTGCGTGCCCAGATTGAGGAGCGTCACGTTGCCGAAGGGGCTGTTCTGCAGCGACGGCAGGAACCTGCTCGTCGGGTCAGACAGAGACAGATAGCCGCGAACCTGCGCGTACGACGCTAATGTCGCCGTCAACGTCTTGCTGACCGAACCGAGCTCGAACAAGGTTTCGTTCGTCACCGGTTTTCCTGTCTCCGTCGAGGCCACGCCATAGTTGAACACGTAGTGCTCATCGCCATCGACGATGCCGACCGCCATGCCGCGAATGCCGTTGTGCGCGATGACGGGTGCCATGGCGTGGTCGACCGCGGTTTTTATTCTGTCTTTCTGATCGTCCGCTGCGTGGCTGGCGGTCGCGATCGTGCATGCAATAGCGGTGATCGTCATGAGGCTTACGGCTCGTCGATTCATTTGCCTGGTCCTTGAGTGGGGCGTGTTTTGACGACGGAGTATGACGCCTCTGCCGTTCATCGACTATCGAGCAAATCTTGCCTTAGGAAATAGAAAAACTTTCGGATGGGATGGTTAGCGTCCCCAACCATCCTCGGAAGAGGATGAGCGGATACGCCATCGCCCGAAAGTCTTGTTAATCTTCCGTAAGCAGACCGTATGCATGATTTTTGATCGGTACCTTGCATAAACAAATAGAGGCTGATACTGTCACGCCCAGTTGCAACAGGCGTTTCGGCCCGGCTCATGTATTATGCATAGCAAGGTTCCTTGTTATGCATTATTCCTCCGGACATAGATGAAAACGCAATTGAAGAAAGGGGCGCTCGATATGTGCGTGCTGGCTGTTCTGGCCCGCGGGGATAGTTACGCCTATGAACTGGCATCGACACTCTCGCTTGCGATGGAGGTGGGCGAGGGCACGATCTATCCGTTGATGCGGCGTCTGCAGGCCGAGGCGTGGGTGTCGACCTATACGGTCGAATCGGCCTCGGGACCGCCGCGCAAGTATTACTCGCTGACCGGCATCGGCCGTCGCCGGTTACTCGAAATGCGGGCGGAATGGCGCAGTTTTGTCGACGAGGTTCACGGCGTCCTGGGGCAGTAAGGCGGCGCGGTAGCGGAGAACGGTTAAAGGATCCTGGGTATCGGGATCCGGTCGTTTTTCATTCAGTCAAAAGAAAGTAAAAGCGAGCAGGTGATATGGTTCTTTTCGCGTGTTCTGACAAGTACGGGCGAGTTTCGCTGCGCCCAGCTTCATGCCTCGCTGCGATGCTGCTCCTGTTGGCGCTCGGTGGCTGCGGCAAACATCTGGCCGGCGGCGCGGGCGACGCCGCATCTGCAACCGAAGTCGGCGTTCTGGTCATGACGCCGCAAAAAATCGTCGAGCGGACCGAGTTGTCAGGACGCCTGTCTGCCCTCAATGTGGCCGACGTGCGTCCGCAGATTTCCGGCATCGTGCAAAAGCGTCTGTTTACCGAAGGCGCTGAGGTAACGGCTGGCCAGCCGCTCTATCAGATCGATCCGGCGATGTATCAGGCCACCTATGATCAGGCCCGGGGTGTACTCGCGAAGGCCGAAGCCACGTTGTCGGACGCGAAGGCGAAGTCGAGTCGCTTTGCGGAACTGGTCAAGATTAACGGCGTCAGCAAGCAGGATTACGACGACGCCATCGCCGTCGTCAACGAAGATCAGGCTGACGTGCTTGCTGATCGAGCCTCGCTCGAATCCGCGCGCATCAATCTCGGCTATACGCGCATCACGAGTCCGATCTCGGGACAGATCGGCGTGTCCAGCGTGACCGCCGGCGCCCTCGTCACCGCGGAGCAAACTACGGCGCTCGCCACGGTCCAGACCATCGACCGTATGTATCTCGACGTGACCCGTCCGAGCGTCGACTGGTTAAGACTCCGAAAGGAGTTCAACGCTGGCCGTCTGAAGCAGGCGGGTAACCAGGGCGCAACTGTGCACATCGTCATGGAGGACGGTTCCGACTATCCGCAGCCGGGGACGCTGGCCTTCTCGGACATCACCGTCGATCAGACTACCGGATCGGTCATTCTGCGTGTGGTCGTGCCCAATCCGGAGCACGAACTGTTGCCCGGCATGTTCGTGCGGGCCGAGCTGGAAGAGGGCGTCGATGAGCAGGCGATGCTGGTTCCGCAACTGGCCGTCACGCGGACCGCGGACGGCCGGGCGACGGTCTGGGTGGCCGGTCACGATGGCAAGGCCTATGAGGCGCCCGTCAAGGCCGATACGGCCTACGGCGACCGGTGGATCGTTTCGCAGGGCCTGAAGGCCGGCGATCGGGTGGTGATTAGCGGAGCCAACCAGCTTCAGGATGGCGCGCCGGTCAAGGTGACCGACACCCAGGCTTCCAACGCTCCCGCGGCTAGCAGTGCAGCCGTACACAGTTAAGCGGGGACGAAATGGCACGTTTTTTCATCGATAGGCCGGTACTGGCCTGGGTCATCGCGCTCGTCATCATGATCGCTGGCGTGCTGGCGCTGCGCACGATGCCGATCGAACAATATCCGTCGGTCGCGCCTCCCGTGATCCAGATCGTGGCGACCTATCCGGGCGCCTCGGCCGATACGGTGGCCGCCAACGTCACGCAGGTGATCGAGCAGAGTCTGAGCGGCATCGACCATCTGCTCTATATGTCGTCCACCAGCAGCAATGCGGGCCAGGCCACGATCTCACTGACGCTCGATCCAGGGGCCAACCCCGACATCGCGCAGATGCAGGTGCAAAACAAGGTGAGCCAGGTGTCCGCGTTGTTGCCGCTGGTGGTCGAGCAGCAGGGCATCAACATTTCCAAGGCAAGCAGCAGTTTCCTGATGGTGGTGTCGCTGTCTTCGCGAAGTGGACGGCTAAACTCGATCGAACTCGGCAATCTGCTGGCGAGTCAGTTGCAGGACCCTATCACCGAAATCAACGGCGTCGGCGGTGTGAACCTGTTCTCCCCGCAGCACGCGATGCGCATCTGGCTGAACCCGATCAAGCTGCATAGCTTCGGTTTGACGGCGAGCGATGTGACGACCGCGATCGCCAACCAGAACGTCGAGACCTCGGTTGGCGAACTGGGCGGGACGCCGGCGACCGCGTCCCAGGCGATCAACGCGACGATCACCGCATCGAGCCTGATGCGCACTGCTGACCAGTTCGGCGACATCCTGCTGCGCGTCAATAGCAGCGGCGCCAAGGTGCGGTTGAAGGACGTTGCCCGCGTCGAGGTTGGCGGCGACACCTACGACATCGTGTCCCGCATGGGCGGCAGGCCGGCCGCAGCGCTTGCCATCGAGCTGGCCACAGGCGCCAACGCGATGGCGGTGGCGGCGGCCGTGCGCGCACGCGTGGACGAGCTGAAACCGCAACTACCCGCGGACGTCGACGTCGACTACCCGTTCGACACGACACCGTTCGTGAAGATCTCGATTGTGGACGTCATGAAGACCCTGATCGAATCGGTGGTCCTCGTGTTTCTCGTCATGCTGGTTTTCCTGCGCAGTGTGCGCACCACGCTGATTCCGGCCGTAGTGATTCCGATTGCGCTGCTTGGTACCTGTATCGTGCTTTGGGTCGCGGGCATGTCGCTCAACGTGCTCTCGATGTTCGCCGTGGTGCTGGCGATCGGCTTGCTGGTCGACGACGCCATCGTGGTGGTCGAGAACGTCGACCGGATGATGCGCGAAGAAGGTCTGGGGCCGCGCGAAGCGACACGCAAGGCCATGAAGCAGATCACCGGTGCACTGATTGGGATCACGACCGTGCTGACCGCGGTGTTCATTCCGATGGCCTTTTTCTCCGGGGCGACCGGAGGCATTTACCGTCAGTTCTCCGTCACGATCGTGGCGGCGATGGTGCTTTCGTTGCTGTTGGCGCTCACCTTGACGCCCGCCTTATGCGCCACGCTGCTCAAGCCGGTCAGCGCCGGCGATGCCGCTCACAGCGGGCGGATTGCCCGCTTTATCGAGCATGGCATTGAACGTTACCGCGGCTGGCTGGCTGCTTTTCTCGCGCGTCCGCTGCGCTTCCTGTTTCTTTTCGTCGTGATCGTCGCGGCACTCGCCTGGCTCATGAGCGGGCTGCCCACATCCTATCTGCCCGACGAGGATCAAGGGGTCGTGGTGGTGCTGGTGTCGACGCCGGTCGGCACGCCGCTGTCCGTGACGGACCGCACGGTCAGGCTCGCTGAGGACTACTTTCTGCATCATGAACCAGGCACCGACAAGGTACTGGCGATCGATGGATTCAGCTTCAATGGACAAGGCCAGAACAATGCGATCCTGTTTGTCAGCCTGAAGGACTGGAGTCAGCGTGACGGCACCGATCAGCAGGCGCATGCAATCCTGAACCGCGCGAATGCCCATTTCGCCTCTTTGCGCGACGCACAGGTATTTGCTGTGAACCTGCCGGCGATTCCTAGCCTCGGCAACCAGAGCGGCCTCGATTTCGAGGTCGAGGATCGGGCGGGGCTGGGACACGAGCGGCTGCTTCAGGCTCGCAACATGTTGATGGGTCTCGCCGCAAAAAATTCCGCACTGGCGATGACGCATCCGGCCGGACTGGATGACACGCCGCAGTTCCATGTCGATATCGATCGTGAGAAGGCCAGCGCGCTTGGTCTGTCGATCGCCGACATCAACAACACGCTCGAAATCGCCTTCGGTTCGTCCTACGTGAACAACTACATCGACACGGGGCGAATCCAGCGCGTGTTCGTGCAGGCTGATGCGCCGTACCGGATGATGCCGGACGATATCGGGCAATGGTATGTGCGTACCGCCGCGGCGGACGGAGCTGTTTTGGTCTCCGGTTCCGGACCGAGCAATTTCGATGGCCAGATGGTGCCGTTTTCTGCCTTCTCGACCACCCGCTGGACTTTCGGGTCGCCGCAGATCGAGCGCTACAACCATATGCTGGCGATGGAAATGACCGCGCAGACAGGGCCGGGCGCAAGTACCGGCGACGCGATGAAGGCGATCGGGAAAATCGCCGCGCAACTACCCAAGGGGTTTTCCGTGGAATGGACCGGCCAATCCTATCAGGAGGTCCTGTCCAACTCGCAGTCGCTGTATCTCTACGGCATTTCGATCGTGATCGTGTTCCTGTGTCTGGCCGGCCTGTATGAAAGCTGGGGCATGCCATTCGCGGTCCTGCTGGTGGTGCCGCTCGGCGCATTGGGCGCAGTGCTTGCCGTGACGCTGCGGGGCATGCCCAACGATATTTACTTCAAGGTAGGACTGCTCACGACGATCGGCCTCGCCACCAAGAATGCAATTCTGATCATCGAATTCGCCAAGGAGCTGCACGAACAGGGCCGCGATCTGATGGATGCGGCACTCGAAGCGGCGCGCTTGCGGGTCAAGCCGATCCTGATGACCTCGATTGCATTCGTGTTCGGTGTATTGCCGCTGGTTTTCAGCGGTGGCGCCGGCGCCGAGAGCCGGCGTGCGATCGGCACGGCAGTGACGGGCGGCATGCTTGGCGCGACGCTGCTGGCAGTCTTTTACGTGCCGCTCTTCTTTATTCTGGTGCGCAAGGTATTCAAGGAGCGCAAGTTGCATCCCGACACGACGAACCCGGCGGAGACCGAGCAATGAAGCGGCATATTCTTGGCAGCGTGTTATGCGTCATCAGCCTGTGCTCCTGCACCCTGGAGCCTGACTACCTGCGCCCGCCTTCGCCAGTGGCGGCGGCCTGGACGGATGCGGCGGGCGTGGCGGCCAGTGCGTCAGCCTCCGGGGCCGGCGTGGCTGCGCAATCCCCTGCGCCTCTCGCAGCAGACGTGGATTGGCACACCTTCTTCCAGGATCCCGCGCTGCAGAATCTGATCGCGCTGGCGCTTGAAAACAATCGCGACATGCGGGTGGCTGCGCTGAAGGTGGCCCAATACGAGGCACAATACCGCATCGCTCGTTCGGCACTCCTGCCGACAATCGATGCAACAGGAGCGGTGGACAACTATCGCGAGATCGGCGTTACCACGAAAGAAAGCAGCGTGACGCTTGGCGAGACTTCCTGGGAGGTCGATTTTTTCGGGCGTCTACGCAGCCTCAAGCATCAGGCGCTCGAGCAATATCTGGCGACTGACGCCTCGCAGACCAGCACGCGCATCAGCCTGATTGCGACCGTCGCAACCGATTATTTTCAGTGGCTGACCGATCAATCGCTGCTCGAGGTGGCGACAGCAACAGCCGAAGCCGACCGGCAAACCTATCAGGTGAATCTGCAAAGCGAGCGGATCGGTACGGCCTCAATGCAGGATGTGCGGCAGGCTGAGTCCGAGTATGCAAGCGTGCGTTCGAGCCTGATCGCCGACCAGCGTGCGGTGGCGCAGGACTTCAACAATCTGGTGGCGGTGATCGGCTGCCCGATTCCCGACGGACTGCTTCACAGCGAAGCGCTGGAAGCCTCGCAGTTGCCGCCTATGAGTGCCGGTGTGCCGTCCGACCTGCTGACCCGGCGCCCCGACATCGTCGAAGCGGAACATACGCTGAAGGCTGCTAACGCGAACGTAGGCGCGGCCCGCGCGGCTTTCTTTCCATCTATCCAGCTGACGACGGCGGCGGGGACGTCCAGCACCGCGCTGTCGGGCCTGTTCAAGGCAGCGACCGGCGCATGGACCTTCGCACCTACGGTGACGCTGCCCATCTTCGATTACGGGAACAATCGGGCCACGCTCGACGCGGCGAAGATAGAGACGCAGATCGAAGTCGCCAATTACGAAAAGGCGATTCAGACTGCCTTCAAGGAAGTGGCGAACGCGCTGGCCGGGCGCGCCACCTACGTGGACCAGGTGGCGGCGGATCGCGAGTACGTGGCGGCTTCGACGCACTACGACGATCTGGCGCAAGCCCGTTATCGCACGGGGACCGATAGTTTTCTGGTCCTGCTGGATGCCGAACGCACGTTGTATACGGCAAGGCAGCAACTGGTCAACGACCGCTTTGCAGAACTGAGCAATCTGATCACACTATACAAGGCCCTGGGTGGAGGCTGGAAGGCGTAGATACAGTTTCGGGACCAACCGCGCAAACGCGGGACGAGTGATGCTACGCGAGCGACGCGCTGTTCACCGCAGGCTCCGCTCCTAGCCTGAAGATCGACACGACCTCGCGCAGCGTGCTGGATTGTGCCGACACCGACTGCGCGGCGGCCGAGGCTTCTTCAACCAGCGCAGCGTTCTGCTGCGTCACCTGGTCCATCTGAGCCACGGCGATATTGACCTGTTCGATACCGGCATCCTGCTCTAGCGATGCCGCCGTAATCTCTCCCATCAGGTCGGAGACACGCTTGACCGCCCGGACGACTTCGTCCATGGTCGCGCCAGCTTCGTTGACGAGATTCGAACCGGCCTTCACACGCTCGACCGAGTGTGTAATGAGCTCCTTGATCTCCTTGGCAGCGTGGGCACTTCGTTGTGCGAGGGTCCGCACTTCTGCAGCGACGACAGCAAAACCGCGCCCCTGGTCCCCCGCACGCGCCGCCTCGACCGATGCGTTGAGCGCGAGGATGTTGGTCTGAAAGGCGATACCCTCGATCACCGCGATGATATCGGTCACCCTGGCCGAGCTTTCCGATATCGTCTGCATGGTGCCGATTACTCGGCCCATGACGTCGCCACCACGCTGCGCGATATCGGACGCGTTTGCCGCGAGTGCGTTGCCTTGCCGGGCGCTTTCGGTGTTTTGCCGGACGGTGGAAGCCAGTTCCTCCATGCTTGCTGCGGTTTCCTCGAGCGACGCAGCCTGTTCTTCGGTCCGCTGGCTCAGATCGGCATTGCCCGCTGCGATTTGCGCAGCGCCCGTCGCGATGCTGTCACTGCCCGAACGCACCTGGCCTACCAGTTCGGCGAGTCTTTCGTTCATGTGTTTGAGCGCTCGCAGTAGCTGGCTCGTTTCGTCCTTGCCGCTCACTTCGATTTGCGAGGTGAGATCGCCTTGCGCGACCGTCTGGGCAATCTTCACGGACGAGCCAATGGGAACCGTAATGGAGCGGGTAATGACGAACGCAATCACGAGGCTCAACAGGATCGCTATTCCGGTCAGCGCGCCGGTAAACAGCGAGGCGTTATGGAAGGCGTCCGCAGCCTGCTCGCTGGAGTCGCTTGCGCCCTGACTGTTCAGGGCAATATCCTGCGCAATGAGTGCGGTGACCTTGCTGAATGCGCTCGAAGACTCGCCCCCGGCGAATGAGCGGGCGTCGCTGAAATGTTCATCTCCGCTGTCGGAGAACTCGTTTAACCGTTTGTCCAGCGCAAGGTAGGAGGTCCATGCTGCCTTGATCTGGTTCGAGAGTTGCAGTTCCTCGGCAGAGCCGACCACCGCCTCGTACTGGGGCCACACCTGCGAAAGTTCTTTCAGCGCGGCGTCGTGTTTCGACCGCTGCGACTGACGCTCGGCGGAACTGGTGGCGATCAGGTAACTCAGGGAAGCCTGGCGGACCTCGTCGGCGAGCGCCCGGATATCGCCCAGCCGCTGGACACTGGGAAGGAGATCGGTTGCGAGCTCCTGCGTGCCGTCGTAAATGCGGGAAGCCTGCGCGAGTCCAAGCGCGCCTACGAGGCATAGCAGGGCGAGCGTCGCGCCAAATCCGATTCCAAGGCGAACGCCGATCCTGAGGTGACCAATAGCCTTCACGATTTATCCTTTGCGTATGGGCTGCAACAGGCGTTGACTCCTTGTCCGGTCAGCGCGTGCAACCCGTATTGATCTCGAGACCCGCTTTCCTGTGGCGTGGCCTGCCCTTAGGCTTGCCCGGCTACCACCTTAAGTAGAACGGAGCAAATGCAGTACCGATGCCTGCGGTTAATACAACACCTAGTACGTACCAGATACCCCAGAACGGCACGGACATCTCCGAGGAATAAAGGCAATACACCAGCGAACCCTGCGCGCCGGCGAGCAGCCCAGCGCCGGCGCCCGCAAGCGCGAGGCGGGTCGGGGCCAGCCCCTTCATGGCGTGCATCGCGGCTGCAAGCGGAGGCAAGGAGAGCAGAACGATATTGGCCGTGGTGACTCGCCATGTTGTGCCCAGCATCAGTTCCAGCCGATAGCCGCGCGGAGTCGCGAGCAGCATGAACGAAGCAACGAGCAGCACAGCAACGAAGGGCAGCGCAACCGCGAACCACGCCAGCTTGACGGGTACGCCGGGGTGTCCAAGACGCCCGGCGAGTTTCAACGCGGTGATGAGTATCGCGACCGGAAACGCGAGTCTTATCCAGAACATCGTCGTCAACAGCAATTGCGGCATGTCGCTGCGGATGCCGTAAATGACCACTAGCAAAGCCGTGCTGCCGGCAAGACCCACGCTCAGCGACCGGTTGAGCCGTTTCGAAACGGCGTCCGGATCGATCGTCGTCAGACGCTCGGTCAGCCTGAGTATCAGATCTGAAGTTCTCATGGTGTCCAATGGAGAACAGCCTAACGATTCGATGAAAACTTCGGGTCAGGGCCTGAACGACCTGTCACCCAGCAGATAGTCGATGGATATGCGGCCCGGTCCCCAGGCGGCAATAGCCAGTGCCATGGCCACCCACGTGAGATGGATCGGCCAGCCTTCCGGGACGGTCAGTTCGATGATGCATGTCATCAGTATCAGGCCGGCGGCGGCGAACCGGGTTCCGAAGCCCAGCACGAGCAATACCGGGAACGTTACCTCGCCGCAGCCCGACAGGAACGCAAAAACCGCAGGGGCGGGAAACGGATAGGGGCCGCCAGGGAGATGCAACTGGAACTCCTGCGTGAACAGGTCGATTGCCGTGTCGTTCAGTTGCAGGAAGCCGTGCCACTTAAGGATGCCTGACTTCCAGAAAGGAACGGCGAGCGCAATCCGAAGCACGAACTGCACGAGCCACGGTTGCGCGAGATGTTGTATGAACCTCTTCGCCATGGCAATCGCGGATATCACCGCACCTGGAAATGGCGGTTTTGCCTGTTGGGTGTCGGACGTCATTTGGGTCAATCTCCAAGTTGAACGGCGGAAAATACGCCCGCCGAGATCATCCCTGCCAGGTTGGCATGGAGATCGAAGGAAGGGGCTTCTTCAAACGCAGACGCGACTGCTTCGCCGAGTGACTCGCCCGCGAGAAGGGCGATCAGGAACGCGGCACCTCCCGCCGGCAGGCGGGAAACGATGACGTCGTATCCCGGCCGCGTCACGAGCGCATCTTCAGGTTCGTTCGAATGCACCGCGGAAACAGGACCTTCAGTGCGATTCATCGCGAAGATGGTGACAGCGGGATAGACCGAACGCACGATCTGCGCCGCGGGATGCGGCCTGAAACGCAACCCGGCCAGCGCCGCGGGTTCGATATTGCCGAACGCCTCGGTGGCGAGTGCAGGCAGGTCGGCCGCGTGATAGGCATCCAGCCACGCGCGCTCGATGCGCGCCGTGTCTGCAAGCCACGGCATTTCGCGGGCGTATTCGTACGATTCGATGAACGCAGGAAAGTCGCGCCCATACTCGAACAGTAGCGGCGAAGCGGGAGGCGTCGCGCGGATATGGAAACGGGCCATGGCCCTGAAGAAGTCGACGCCGGTAATTCTCTGCACAGCGGGGTAGACGGCGGCCAGTGCATCGATAAGGCTGACCGTCACGTTGTTGCGATAGACGTTATAGCGCTTGACCACACGCTTCCCCGCTGCGGCGACCAGGTCTTCAGGCGCCGCGATCGCTGGGTCAATCAGTCCCGGTGCAAACGCTGCGGCGTACCGGAGCGAACGGTTTTCAGGCTGCATGGCTGAGCTCCTGCGCAGTAGCATGCGTAAGGGGAGGGCGGCCGCGCCCGTCGGGTCCGAGATGCGTCGTTCGGGTGAAATCGGTCATGGCCGCCTCCTGTCCTGTGCTGGCTTTTGCGGTCTGGAGGATCAGGACTTCAGCGGAGTCAGCGAGCCGTGGCCGCCACCGGGCACCTGGATATTCGTGCAGGTGCCGCCCTGAACGAACTTCCATGAGTTGCCCTGGAAATCCATCGCGGACGTACCCTGACAGGTGGTACCGGGACCGGCGGCGCAGTCGTTCTGACCTTTCAGGGCGACGCCGTAGCACTTTTCCTTGTGAGCGGCGACAGCGGCGCTAGCTTCCGCACTGGTGAGCGGTGCTGCATGGGCGGCCGAAGCGAGCAGGCTTGCGACGACGCCGGCGAGCAGGGTGGAGCTGACAGTGGCTTTGGCGGACATGGAAATTCTCCAGAAGTTGAAATAGAGGAGTACCCGTGCTGGATACGTCATCTAATTCGTGCGCTGGAGGTGTCCGGTTACAGGGAAAATTTATTTTTTTGCATTCGGCGCTACGGCGCGACGGTGCGACGAAAGCAGGCGGCCCGATCAACGAGCCGGCAGAGCATTCCCGGTGCCGTTAGAGAAGACGGAAGTGCACCTGTCGGTCAGCCTGTATCGCCGCCCGCGACCGGCAGCACCGTACCGGTGATATAGCTCGCCTCGTCCGAAGCGAGAAACAGAATGGGCGCGACCTGTTCGTCGATGCTGCCGTAGCGCTTCAAAAAGGTCGAGTCGGTAACCTGCTTCACCGCATCGCCCATCCAGACTTTTTCCTGCTCGCTGTCGCCGGCCAGATTGCGAGGAACGCGCCGGGGAGGCGCGTCGGTCCCGCCAGGCGCAGTAGCGACGACGCGGATGTTGTGCTCCGCGTATTCCATTGCCAGCGACTGCGTCATCGCGTTGACACCACCCTTGGCCGCCGAATACGGCACGCGGCGGATACCCCGCGTGGCGTTCGATGAAACATTGACAATGGTTCCGCTACCGCGCGTAAGCAGGTGAGGCAGCACAGCATGGCAGGCGTACAGCGTCGGCATGAGTGAGCGGCGAATTTCCGCGTCAATCTGTGCGGGTTCGAACTCGGCGAACGGACGCATGCGAATCGCACCACCGACACCGTTGACCAGAATATCGATGCCGCCAAACTGCCGCGCCGCAAAAGCCATCGCAGATGCGGCGCCCTCATACGTTTCGAGGTCGGCAACGAATCCCGCCGTGTCAGCGCCGTTCGCTTCGGCGGCCACTTCGCAGACGAAGTCGGCGCGGTCGACGAACAGCACCTTGCCGCCCTCGGCGGCCGCACGAAGTGCCACAGCGCGACCAATGCCCTGTGCTGCACCGGTGACCACCAGGACCTTGCCGGCAAATCGTTGCGTGCTCATGGGGTCCCCGATGCTGCGTTCGGCGTGAACTTCTCGTAGTAGAAGCTGTTGGGCTTCATGCCGTTGTCGTCGAAATACTTGCGGACTGCATCGACCATCGGCGGTGGCCCACACAGGTAGACGTCGACATCGCCATCGTTCAAGGCCTCTGCCGGGATGTGCTGCGTCACCCAGCCCTTGCGGGGATGGGCCGAGTCCGTGCTGGCCACGACGGTGCTGTAGGTGAAATTCGGCAACTTTTCCAGGTACGATTCAATGGCATCGACCTGCACCAGGTCGAGATCCCGCGTCGCGCCATAAATGAGGTGAACCTTCTGTTGCGTAGCGGCGCGCGCCAGCACTTCCAGCATCGACAGAAACGGCGCCAGGCCCGTACCGCCGGCGAGGAACAACAACGGGCGCTGCACGGCACGCAGATAGAAACTGCCAAGCGGCCCGGTCAGCTCCACCTTGTTGCCTGGCTGTGCCGATTCGAGCCAGGTGCTCATCACGCCATTGGGGATCTTTTTGATCAGAAAACTGATTCTTGATTCACCGGGCGCCGACGAAAAGGAATACGAACGATGGAGGCCGCTGCCGGGAACATCGATATTGACGTACTGGCCCGGCAGAAATGCCGGTGCCGTTGCCTCCACCTCGAGTTCGAGAACGACGGCAGCATCGTTGTGCTGCTCGACCTTCGATACCGTCGCGGCGAACCGGCTCTGCCCGGTCTTGCAGGCATGGGACGATGCTGGTACCGCAATCACGCAGTCGCCTTGCGGCACCATCTGGCAGGTGAGGACGAGACCGCTGTTCTTCTCGTCGTCGCTCAGGGCGTCCTCGATATAATCGTCGCCCAGATCGTATTGGCCGCTTTCGGCGCGGCACTTGCAGGTGCCGCACACGCCATCGGAGCAATCCATCGGCAGGTTGATCCTCGCGCGAAAGGCCGCATCGAGCACCTTTTCGCCGGCATTGCATTCCACGAAACGGGTCACGCCGTCCTCGAAATTCAGGGCAATGTTGTAGCTGGACATGTTGTCTCCTTCATTTCCCACCCCGTCCTGACATGCCATATCAAACGTGATAGATGTCGAGCACCTGGCGGATGTAGTCGTTTTTCAGCACGATTCTCTTGCTGGAAATCAGCAGGTCGTCATTGGCCTTTCGCAAGGTGATGAACATCGTGCCGAAAAAATGGTCGGTAGTTTTGTAGCGGTGATTGAGCGTGTTGAAGTTGTAGCGCACATCGACTTCATTGCCGCGTTCGGCCATCACTTCCACATTCGTCACGCTGTGGCTGGTGCGCGGTTCAGGCATCGATGCACCGCTGCGCTCGGTCTTGATGCGGAACACGCGGTCTTCAAGGCCACCCCGATCCGGGTAATACATCAGTGAGATCTGGCTCTCGTGGTCATCGGTAAGCTGGTCGTCGTCGTCCCATGCCGGCATCCAGTAGGAAACGTCCTCCGCGTAGCAGGCCAGCCACTCGTCCCACTGACGGTCATCGAGCAGACGCGCTTCACGGTACAGGGTGGCGCAGATTGTCTGGTAGTCGAAATTCATGTCAGCGCCTCCTCTTGCTCCTTCTTCAGTGCCTGGTTCATCGCTTGCACCCAGTATTCGTGCTGGCACACAAAGAGCCCCTCGTCCTCACTACGCTCGCCTGAAACAAGCGGCTTGAGACCCATGCTCCGGGCATTCTCGTCCGGGCCGTCGACCCACAACGGCGCGCCGCGCGAAAGGTCGTTCCACAACGCAGCGGTCCCGGCATAACCGGCCTGGCACGCGCGAAATTCTTCGAGGTCATCTGCGGTGCCCATTCCCGTGACGTTGAAGAAGTCCTCGTACTGACGGATCCGCGTAGCGCGTTCGGCAGCACTTTCACCCTTCGGCGCAAAACAGAAGATGGTGACTTCGGTCTTGTCCACGGCGAGCGGGCGCACTACGCGAATCTGTGTACTGAACTGGTCCATCAGAAACACGTTCGGATACAGGCACAGGTTCCGGGTCTGGCCGACGATGAATTTCGCCTTCGCTTCACCGATGCGCGCCGCGATTTCTTCGCGATGCTGGTAGACGGGGCGCACTTCGGGATTCATCGTGTTGGTCCACAGCAGGATGTGGCCGTGTTCGAACCCGTACACGCCCGCTACCGATTTGCTCCAGCCGTTCGCATCCACTGCCTTGGTTCCATCGACCTTGCGCCGGTCCATCGTCGCGGCGTAGTTCCAGTGCACCGTGCTGACGTGGTAGCCGTCACAGCCGTTCTCCATTTGCATCTTCCAGTTACCGTCGTAGATGTACGAGGAGTTGCCGCGCAGTACTTCGAGTCCGTCTGGCGCCTGGTCGACGATCTGGTCGATGATGATCCTGGCCTCTCCGAGGTAGTCCTCCAGCGGCAAAACGTCCGCGTTAAGGCTGCCGAAAAGGAAGCCGCGATAGTTCTGAAAACGAGTGACTTTTTTCAGGTCATGCGAGCCATTGGTATTGAATTGCACCGGATATTCGGTGGTCTTCGCATCCTTCACCTTCAGCAGCTTGCCTGTATTGGAGAAACTCCAGCCGTGGAACGGACAGGTGAAGCTGCCTTTATTGCCGTGCTTTCGTCTGCACAGCATCGCACCCTTGTGCGCGCAGGCGTTGATGACGGCGTGCAGTTCACCGCTCTTGTCGCGAGTGACAACCACGGGCTGACGGCCAATCCACGTGGTGTAGTAATCGTTGTGGTTGGGAATCTGGCTTTCGTGCGCCAGGTACACCCAATTGTTCTCGAAGATGTGTTTCATCTCGAGCTCGAACAGATCGGCGTTGGTGAAGATGTCGCGCCGGCAACGGAATACGCCACTTCCTTTGTCCTCCTGAACAGCGGTGTGCAGCAGCTCATCCAGCTGTCTGGCTTTGTCGATGATGGCTGACATGTGTGCTCCTCTATGCGTGCTCCAGGCGAAGGACAATCTGGTTGTCCTTGCTCTGAATGTTTTTTGCCGGGTTAACCCTTGATGCAAGGTGACCCAGAATGCCTGAAAGGTATAATCGGGTTCCGAAACGCGCTGTGAATGCAGAATAATGGACGCCAAAAGGCACCGTCCAACACTGATTGGGTATCGGGCTATATCCTGGAGGTATAGAGATGGAGTTGCGACACCTTCGCTATTTCGTGGCCGTTGCCGAGGAGCGCAATTTCACGCGTGCGGCGCAGCGGCTGCATATCGCCCAGCCACCATTGAGTCGTCAGATACAACAACTGGAAGAGATCCTTGGCGTGCAGCTATTCGAGCGCAACTCGCGTCCGCTGAAGCTGACGGAGACGGGCAAGTTCTTCTATTCCCACGCGGTGCAGGTGCTGGCTCAGACAGCCGAACTGGAATCCATGACGAGGCGCGTGGGCAACATCGAGCGCAGCCTTTCGGTCGGTTTTGTGGGTTCGACGTTGTATGGAATGCTGCCGAAAATCATCCGGCGCTTCCGCGACGAGAACACGACCGTCGAACTCAGTCTGCACGAGATGTCGACGATGGACCAGTTCAGAGCGCTGAAAGACGGCGTAATCGATATCGGATTTGGGCGTATCCGTCATGAGGATGCGAATATCCGCCGGGTGATTCTTCGTGAGGAGAAGATGATTGTGGCGCTGCCCGAGGGGCATCCACTTTCTCTCGTCAAGCCAGCCCTCGCGCTTGGAGATCTGGTCAACGAGACGCTGATTATTTTCCCCAAGGCGCCGCGACCCAGCTATGCAGACCAGGTGCTTTCGGCCTTCCACGACCGTGCGCTCAAGCCGCGCCGGATATACGAAGTACGGGAGCTACAGATTGCACTGGGTCTCGTAGCCGCGGGGGAAGGAATTGCTGTCGTTCCCAGCAGCGTATATGGCCTCAAGCGTGACGACGTGAGCTACAAGGAACTGGACGACCCCACGCTTGTATCACCAATCATAATGAGCATGCGTGCGCTGGACGAGTCGCGCGACATTCGGGAAATGCTTGAGCTTGTCTACCGGCTGTACGAGGAACAACAGATACCCCATGTACCGCGTACCGACTGGGGGCGGTAACGCGTACGAGAGGCACCGACGATTTTCAACCTCCATGGCAAGGCGCTTCCGCGAGTGACGTCTCGTGTTCGACGATGATCTGCCGGACGGTCATGGCCTGATCTCGCAACACGGGCCAGGCAGGAAGGTTGCTGTCCCATTCGATCAGCGTCGGCCTTGGTCCAGTACGCGATACGACATCCCTATACAGATTCCAGACGGGCTCAGAAATAGCGCGGTCGTGGCTATCTATCAGCAGCAGTTCGTTTTCGTCGTCGCGTTGCTCGCTATGTCCGGCCAGATGTATTTCGCCCACCTGATCAAACGGCAATTCGTCGAGATACGCCGCGGCTGAAAAGCCGTGATTGGTTGCCGAGACAAAAACGTTATTGATGTCCAACAGCAAGCCGCAACCGGTGCGTTGAACGACGCTGCGGATGAAGTCGGTTTCGCTCATCGTCGACGACGCGAAAGCGACATAGGTCGACGGATTCTCAAGAAGGATGGGGCGTTTGATCGCGTTCTGCACCTGCTCGATGTGTTCGCACACGTGCTCGAGCGTTTCTTTTGCGTACGGCAAAGGCAGCAGGTCGTTAAAAAACTGGCCGCCATGTGAGGACCATGCGAGGTGCTCTGACACCAGCGCGGGTTCGTAGCGTACAACCAGATCGCGAAAGCGCGCGAGATGAGCCGCATCCAGCGCGCCAGGGCCGCCGATCGACATGCACACACCGTGGATCGAGAGCGGATAGTGCTCGCGGATCGCAGCAAGCAGCCGATGCGGCGGACCGCCAGCCCCCATATAGTTTTCTGCGTGGACTTCGAAGAAGCCGTCTTTCAGTCCGTCCGCGAAAATATCGGCAAGATGTTCGTGCTTGAAACTGGTACCGACAAGGTGCTGCACGGCGGCCGGTGCATGAGGAGGACGGCCGCGCCCGTCGGGTCCGAGATGCGTCGTTCGGGTGAAATCGGTCATGGCCGCCTCCTGTCCTGTGCTGGCTTTTGCGGTCGGGAGGATCAGGACTTCAGCGGAGTCAGCGAGCCGTGGCCGCCACCGGGCACCTGGATATTCGTGCAGGTGCCGCCCTGAACGAACTTCCATGAGTTGCCCTGGAAATCCATCGCGGACGTACCCTGACAGGTGGTGCCGGGACCGGCGGCGCAGTCGTTCTGACCTTTCAGGGCGACGCCGTAGCACTTTTCCTTGTGAGCGGCGACAGCGGCACTAGCTTCCGCACTGGTGAGCGGTGCTGCATGGGCGGCCGAAGCGAGCAGGCTTGCGACGACGCCGGCGAGCAGGGTGGAGCTGACAGTGGCTTTGGCGGACATGGAAATTCTCCAGAAGTTGAAATAGAGGAGTACCCGTGCTGGATACGTCATCTAATTCGTGATCTGGAGATGTCCGGTTACAGGGAAAATTTATTTTTTTGCATTCGGCGCTACGGTGCGACGAAAGCAGGCGGCCCGATCAACGAGCCGGCAGAGCATTCCCGGTGTCGATTACCGTCGCCTACCACCGAAGCAGTTTGGGGCCCAGAACGGCCCCGAGCGCGACTGGAAGCAGCATGCCGGCCACGTACCAGACGCTCCAGAACGCGGGGCTCATCTCGGGGCAATGAAAGCAGTACGCGACCGTGGCGGTCGAGCTCGCCAGCAGGCCAGAGATGGCGGCAGCCAATCGTAGCCGGGTAGGAGCCAGTCCCTTGACCGCCCAGAAGATGGCGATGAAACCCGGAACGGACAGCAGGAGGATATTGAATGGGCAGGTGCGCCAGGTCTGCCCGAGTATCGCCGGCAAGCGGTATTGCGGCGCGGCACTGACGACGACCACCATTGCGGCAATCCAGACGATGACCACCGGCGTCACCATGACAGGCCATCCGGCTCCAATCCTGGCGCCGGGGCGTGCCAGCCGCACGGTCGCAACCAGGGCGCCGATTGCGATGCATAGCGGGAACGCGAGCTTTTCCCAGAAGATCGCGGTTTTGACGATGGCGCCCAGATCGGGGCGAATGCCAAATACCGTAGCCATCAATAGCGTCGCGCCAATAGCGGCGAGCGGCAGGGCGATGCCGAACCGACGGCCCGCAGTGCCACGTTTTACGGGCGTGATGCCGGTCGAGAGCAGTCCGACGAGATCATCCGTTCTCATGCGATTCTCCGGACGTATGTGGCCAGAGCCTTGAGCCCCCTGTGGATGCTGACCTTGACGGCCGACTCCGATAGCCCCGTCAACCGGGAGGCCTCCGCAACCGAAAGTCCTTGCAGCTTGACGTGCACGATCGAGAGCCGCTGCTTGTCCGGCAGGTGGTCCAGCAGTTTCCCGATATCGCGGCGGGCGTTGGCCGGTTCGTCGTCGACCTCGGCGAAAATGTCATCGTGCTCGTCAAGGGGCGTGTGCAACGACTCCCGTCGCGCACGCGTTCTGAAGAAATCCATAAGTTTATAACGCGCGATCGCGTGGACCCACGCGGTCAGCGGCTCATCCGGACGGTACGTATGACGTGCATTATGCACGGCTAGCAGGATTTCCTGGACGAGATCCTCGACGTCGTCGTGAAGTTGCGGAATCCGCTTGCGAAGAAAGCCTCGCAGGTGACGCGTCAGTTCGGACAGGAATGCGCGGTACTGCGATGCGTCGCCTGCAAGGCCCGCGACAAACAATGTTCTCAGACGCTCCTCTGCGGAGTACACGGTCATGATGTTCCTGTGCCTTGCGTTCTCAGGCCGCCAGATGGATGCGTGATGGCTGTGGTGTGATGGCAAAGGAGCTTTGCCATCACATCAGGTTATTTTAGATCGGATGATTTAGAATATCGCAATGTATGTGACGTTGCAATCGCGACCGGCGAGACGCGACACGATGGCTGGAGGGAGCATGGTTCGACCACGGGAATTCGATGAAAATGAGGTCCTCGATGCCGCCGCCCACCAGTTCTGGGTCTATGGCTACGAGGCGACTACTGTGCGGGATCTCGCTCAGTGCATGGGAATAACGGGGGCAAGTCTTTACAACGCGTTTGGGGACAAACGCTCGTTGTTCGAGCGGGCGTTGACACACTACATTGCAAGAAGCTTCGGCGACCGGGTGTCGAGATTCGAGGTCAACCTGCCGCCGCTCGATGCCATCAGGGCGTTCTTTCGGGAGATTGTCGAACGCTCGGTTAGCGACAGGGATCGTAAGGGATGCCTGCTGGTGAATTCGGCGCTCGAGGTCGCGCCACACGACGCGGGCTTTCAGGCGACGATCGCCAACGTGCTGGTGGCCGTAGAAGCGTTTTTCCGGCGCTGTGTGCACGCCGGCCAGCAGGCCGGCGAGATTTCGACTGCACAGTCCGCCGACGATCTTGCGCGGTTGCTGCTGGGCGTTCATCTCGGCATACGGGTGCTTGCCCGGACCAGGCCGGACCGTGCGCTGCTGGAGGGAGTCGTGCGGCCGGCGCTGGCGCTGCTCGAGGTTGGAGCGGCGAGCCGTCAATGAGCGGGGCGGATCGCCGTTCCATGCCAGGAACGTTGGCAACGTAGTTGGCAGCACTCCGGCGCCTGAAACCGCGCGATCGATGAGATGCTTCATGTCCTCGAACACGGAGATGTTGTCGTTGACGCACAAGCGCGACATCATCGCGAAGTAATGAGTGGCATGGCATTGGAGCGGGCGTATGGATTTCGATGTGATCGTGCTGGGAGCCGGAATGGTTGGCGTGTCGAGCGCGCTGCATCTGCAGGATCGCGGACGCCGCGTGGCACTCGTCGACCGGCGCGGCCCGGGTGAGGAGACCAGCTTCGGCAATGCCGGGCTGATCGAAAGTTCGTCTGTGGTCCCGTACGCCTTTCCACGCCATCCCGCTACGCTGCTGCGCTATCTGCGCAATCAATCGACGGACCTTTACTGGGACTACAAGGCGCTGCCGACGTTTGCGTCGTGGCTCGCGCGCTTCTGGTGGGAGTCGTCCCCGAGCCGCCTCGAAGCTGCTGCGCGTGACATGTTTCCGTTGATCCGGCGAAGCGTCGTCGAACACGATGCGTTGATCGCACGCGCAGGCCTTGCCAGCCTCGTGCATCACGGCGGCTGGCTCGAGGCATTCCGTACGGAGGCAGAATTTGAACGGCAATCCGCAGTAGCCGAAGCGAAAGCGCGTACCCATGGATTGCGCGTGACGCCGCTCGATGCCGCCGCACTCCAGGCGCGCGAATGCGGTCTCGCACCGGGATTCAGTGGCGCGTTGCATTGGCAAGATCCGGCGAGCGTTGCCAACCCCGGCGCGTTGACGAAGGGCTACGCGCGACTGTTCGAGGAAGGTGGCGGCCAGCTTTTGACCGGCGAGGCGACCACGCTGCGCCAGCAGGCCGACGCATGGACCGTGCAGACATCGCAAGGCATGGTCAGCGCCAGGGAGGTTGTAGTAGCCCTCGGACCATGGTCCGACAAGATTTTCGCACCGCTCGGTTATCGCATACCGCTGCGGGCGAAGCGCGGTTATCACATGCATTACGAGCCCACCCGGGCGATGCTCTCCGTGCCGCTTGTCGACACGGAGAAAGGCTACGTGATCGCGCCCATGCAAGGACGCCTGCGGTTGACGACCGGCGTGGAGATCGCCCGACGTGAGGCGGCGCCGACGGGCATTCAACTGGGTCGGGCGGAGCAAATTGCCCGACCCATCTTCGGCCTCGGCCAGCGGCTGGACAACGCGCCCTGGCTTGGCCTGCGTCCCTGTACGCCGGATATGCGGCCGGTTATCGGAGCTGCACCTCGTCATCGCGGGCTCTGGTTCTCGTTTGGCCACAACCATCACGGGTTGACACTCGGCCCCGTGTCAGGCCGCCTGCTGGCGGAAATGATGACTGGCGCAACGCCTGTTGCCGATCCCTATCCGTTTCGTCCCGAGCGATTCCGGTAGGCGACATAGAGGCGACCGACCCAGGAATGAGGGTGAGTTGCCTTTCTCCTGGCGACATGGCGGAGCCTGGTCCGGAAGTGCATCGCAAATAGTTAGCAACGCTAACCAGCCCAGGAAGCCACCATGGTATTGAACGTCTGAGCATTACGGCAATGGAAAAGATGACCCTCGCCAGCCACAGCGTCGAGCGCAAGTCCAGTTTCCTGCCAGTAGTGATCGATACGGGCGGCCTGCAGCACCTTATCGCCTTGTGGCGAAACGATCCGGATGCGGGCTTTGTCGCCTGCGCTCAGGGCTGCAAGCGTCGGGCGGTGGTCGAACACGCGGCCAATAATGGCGAGCCGTACTGCCGCGGGAGTGAACAGATTGAACCCCGTGACACCTTGTACCTGTGCCTCGCCTGGCGCCGCTCGCGATAGCTCGTCCTGGTAGCACAGTTCGACGAAGCCGGTCAGTCCTGCTGCAATGTCAGTATGACTGTTGAGTTCCCCCGTATAGGGATTGATCGGTGTCGTTTTCAACAGCGTCGTGATGGCGCCGGCGCTAAACACGGTATCGGCGCCCCCATCGGCATTCCCCGGCGCGAGGACGACGGGGGAGGTTGCCAGCAGGACGGCCTTGCCGATGCCAGCCAGCCCACCTTGTGCGGCAATGTAGTCTTGCAGCACGGTTCCGCCGTAGGACCAGCCAATCACCGTTGGCGCGCTCAGGCCCAGGCCGTCGATTACCGCATGCAGATCGGCCGCTGCCAGCGCAGTCGCGTTCCCAGGCTGCCCGTCGCCGTGTGCTGTATCGATCTGCGCCCCGGGCCGGGCACTTACGCCGTCCACCGCCGCGTAAGAACCCTGTGACGTCCCGTGACCACGCAGATCGAACGCCACCATCCTGTACTTCGCGCGCAGCGAGGGGTCGGTCAACTGGGCGATCCACGACATCCACGACTGCGAGATGCCGTGGATGAACACAATGGCTGACCCGCGCGGGTTTCCGCTCTGAACCACATTCAACCGAACATTGTCGTTTGTTAGTACGCTGGTGAACTCAAGCATTGAAACTACTCCGTGCATGTCGCGGGCTGCGGCAGCAGCCGGTTAGGGGAGGGCGAAGGGCAGACGAACCGTCAGGCGGGGACAAGCCGCTCAGGCCGCTTGCGCTCGCCTGATGCGGTGGAAACTCCGGTCGAAGTAGATCAGTCCGTCTCCGTCGTCGCGCACGCAGATCCGGGTGGCTTCAACAAACATGACCGAGTGCGAGCCGACCTCTTTCAGTTCGACAATTCTTCCCTGGATGCTCGCGAGCGCGTCGCGCAACACGGGCACACCCGCCAGGCCATCGTCCCAGATCGGCCAGCCGAAACGTTCTTCCATCGGCACCTGCGTTTGACCTGCAAAGTGCTTGGCGAGCATCTCATGCTCGGCCGGCAGCACGTTGACGCAGACCTTGCCGTTGCCTTCGAAAGTCGCATGCATCGCGCTCGAACGGTTCAGGCAAACGAGCATTGTGGGCGGCGTATCGGTCACGGAGCACACGGCGCTCGCCGTAATGCCACAACGTCCGAGCGCGCCGGCAGTTGTAATCACATTGACGGCCGCGCTAAGGTGGGCCATGGCCTGACGAAACTGTTTGCGGGCGTCGGCGTCCTGGTTTGGCAAATCGGTTTGCAGCATGAGCAGCCTTCGTGCGAGCAGATTGAAACGGAGTGGACCGTGCGTACTGTATGGGTCAACTAATCATCAGTGCAGCAAGCGTACGTGATGCACGAACGGAAAAAAATGCGTGAGAGTGACATCCCGCTCGCTGTCTTCCCTAAGTGTTCTAAAGCTTTTACCAGGTGGCAATCTGAGGTGCAGCGGATAAGCTTGTGCGACGCACAACCTGAACACCGGGCGCAAAGAGATCCGCGAATATTTCTGTCATGCTCTTTTTTCGCTGGTTATCATTGAATAGCGTCAAACGTGGCGCGAGTGTTTTTCTGGTGTTCTGCTTTTCCTTCCAACCGTTGAGCCAGCCAATGACTTCGCCGACCCCAATCGTGTACATCGTCGATGACGACAACGGTATGCGCACATCGCTGTCATGGCTTCTGGAGTCGGTGGGTATCCGCTCCGTCGGGTTCGCCAATCCTGCCGAGTTTCTGCGCGACTTCGATTCGCGAGTAGCCGCCTGTCTGGTGCTCGATGTACGCATGCCGCAGGCTAGCGGTTTTGACGTGCAGGCAGAACTGCAGCGACAGGGCGCAACGCTGCCCATCATTTTTGTTAGTGGGCATGGCGACATTCCGATGTCGGTGCGCGCGCTGCAAAACGGCGCAATCGATTTTGTCGAGAAACCGTACAACTCCCAGCAGATGCTCGACCGCGTACAGCGTGCATTGAAGCTCGCTACGCAGCGTCACGATGCAAGCCAGAAACACCGCGAGTTACGTCGGCGGATCGACTCACTGACTGCTCGCGAGAAGGAGGTGTTGCGTGGTGTAGTCGAAGGGAAAGGCAGCAAGCGCATTGCCGCCGATCTTTCGATTAGCGTAAAAACGGTCGACGTGCACCGCGCAAGCATCAAGGACAAGGTTGGCGCGCCATCGATCGCGCAACTGGTGCGCGATGTGATGGCCGTCTGGGATCAGGACGCGCCGGCCGACGATAAGCAACGCTGAGCGCGCCCGTCGGCGTTTTATGGCGCTGCGACGCCACACCACACCACACCACGCCACACCGCATCGGAAGGCCCGTCTATCGCATGAACAGGCCACCGTTGACATCCCAGCACGCGCCGTTGGCGAAGTACGCGTTTTCGGCCGCGAGCAGCGCTGCGATATCCGCGACGTAATCTGCCGATCCCAGCTTGCCCACCGGAATATTGCCGATCACGGCGGCCAGTTTGTCGGCCGGTACGCTCTGGTGCACGATGGGCAGGTCCATTGGGCCCGGCGAGATCGCGTTGACGGTGACCCCGGCTGCGGCGAGGTCGCGTGCGAAGACCTTGGTGAGTGTCAGCACGCCGCCCTTGGCCGCAGCATAGTGGGCGCCTGTGGCCGAGCCGCCATTCTGTCCGGCAAGCGATGCGACATTCACGATACGCCCCGCGCCGACGTTGGCGAAGTGTGCGCCGAATACCTGGCAGCCGAACAGCACACTACGCAGATTAACGTTAATAACCTGATCGAACTGCTCGGCGCTGATGTCCATCACGGGGACGACCTTCGAGACACCCGCGTTGTTCACGAGCACATCGATGCGTCCCCAACGGTCTATCAAGGCGTCGCGAGCAGCCTCGAACGCCGCTTTCGACGTGACGTCCAGTTCGAGTGCACAGGCGCTCGAGCCGTCGGCGCTGAGATCGCGCGCGAGGGCTTGAGCGGCGTCGTGTGCAATGTCGCCGATCGCAACACGATAGCCCGCGGCATGAAAGCGGGCGGCGATGACGGCACCGAGACCGCCGGCCGCGCCGGTGACAAGGACTACTCTGGTCGACATTTTTCCAGCTCCAGGAAAAGGCGCTGCACAACGTACGGGACGCGTGCACGTTGACAGCAACTACGATGCCGCTTCATTGCGTAGGCCTCGGCTTACGGGGCAGCCACGGCAACCGGTGGCACGGCCAGCGCACGTCCAACCCGCGCCTCGATTTTGCCGTAGCGCCACAGGTTGTATTCGCCGACCGGTGTCGTGCGGTACAGGTTGCATACCGCGACGGCAGTATCGAAGTCGGCGACGTCGGCCATGATGTAGAAGGTCCACGGTGCGTTCTCCGCGTTGCCGACCGTCAGGCGATCGTCATCCATGATGCCGAGCACCTTGACGCCTTCCATCGCTTCGACAGCGGCCAGCATTTTTCCGTAGGCCTGCCAGACCTCACCGATTTTTTCGCGCGGCAGATCGAAGAAATTTTGCGTGACGCCGCAACAAAACAGCACACGCAGCGGCAGCAATTGACTGTCCGACATCGGGTTAATCCTCGTTAGAGATGAAATGATAGAAACACGGCGCATGGCGCCGCGTGGTGCAGGAACCGCTTACAGGTAGCCAGGAATCGGCGGCACGCCGACGAACACCGCACCTGCTCCGTCGAAGTTGCCCTCGCCCAAGAACGCGTGTTGCGTGACCACCATCGAGTCGCGCAATAGCCGCTGTAGCGGATGGGTGCGATAGATGGCAGGCGTTCCGCCGAGACGGTAGGCGCGATGCACGACGTCTGCTCCTTCACGGGCGATGTGCGTGGCCGACAGGCGCAGCAGGCTTACCTGTTCGGGGGTGACGGGGTTGCCGGCGAGGATCGACTGCCACACGTCGTCGGTCGTGTCGTAGAAGAACGCGCGAGCCGAGCGCAACTGCGCTTCCGCCTTGGCCAGCTCGATCCGGTAGTAAGCGCGATCTGCCAGTTGCGGTGCACCAGTGGTCGTCTTGCGGCCGCCCGACATCTGGTTGGCGACGTCAAGCGCCGCGCGCGCAAGGCCCAGATTCACTACGGCCAGCACTTGCGCCGCATAGGCGATCGTCGGATAGCGGTAGAGCGGTTCGTCGACGGTGGGCTCGCCTCCGCGCACGAAGGTCCATGCTTCCGGTACGAACTGGTCGGTCACGCGCAGGTCGTGACTGCCCGTGGCCTGCATGCCGACCACATTCCAGTTCTCGACGATGTCTACCTGATGCGGCCGGAATACGGCCGTGCGCGGTTTGCCTCCAGTGGGGCCGCCCACGCCGATGCCCACACCGAGCCAGTCGGCTCCCTTGCAGCCGCTCGCAAACTTCCACGTGCCATTAACGCGCCAGCCGCCTTCGACCGGTTGCCCAGGTTGCACCGGAAACAGACCGCCCGCGAACGCCTGATCGGGACCGTCGGCGTAGATTTGCGCCTGGGTTTCGAGTGGGAGTGCGGCGAGATATACATTGGCGGAGCCGAAGCTTGCCACCCAGGCCGTGGAGCCATCGGCTACCGCGATGCGCTCAATGATCTGCAGGAAAGCGCCGGGCGCCAGCGCATCGCCGCCAAAACGCTGCGGCGTGCCGGCGCGATACACACCGGCCCGTTTGAGCAGCGCAATCACTTCGCGCGGGACATGCGACAGGCGTTCGAACTCCTCACGATGGGCGGCGATCTCGGCGATCACCTGATCGAGCGGCAACGAGGCGGTGGCAGTCGTGCGTCTACCGTCTTTCGGGGACAACGGGTGTGCGGCAGGGGCACTCGGGGCCACAGCGTCGGAGAGGGCGCTATCGATGGCGGACATGAGGGGTTCCTTGGGTCGCGAATGACAAACTCGGGTGAAAACAGAACTAGAAACACGGCGTGCAGATCGGGCGGAATGCGCCGTGCCAACATGGACCCAGTCTAGAAAAGTAGAAAGCACGCTTCAATTGGGGCGCAGTACATCCATTTAGGTAGCGCCCCCGTACGCCCTAAAGAAATCTTCAGATGGTGCCGGCACAAGGAAATGTTATGGTTCACGGCATACACCTACCGCGCTGTTGTGCGCTCTGTGGATCATGACCTTTCCTGCCGAAGAAGACTTTCGTAGCCTGCTGGAAGCACTCACGCTGTGTGTGCTGCTGCACGACGCCAGGACGAAGGCGATTGTGTGGGCCAATCGTGCCGCCTGCGATGCGCTTGGCTTCACGGTTGACGAGTTGCTGCCGCTGAAGGCGCCCGACATGACGCGGCCTGCGCCGCAATATCGCCGGGAAATCGGTGTCGGTGCGATGGATCGCTCGATTTCCAACGGCCCGCAGGTCTACGAGTGGTGTTACCGCTCGCGAACCGGCGTCGACATGCTGTCGGAAGCGATCGCGACGTACGTGCCGCTGCGCGAGCGCGACGTCGTGATGGTGCAGTTTCGCGACATCAGCGCCGAAGAGGCACTGCGCCAGAAACTGCGTCGCTATGAATCTCGGCTGCGCGAATTCATGCAGGATCTCGGCGAAGGCGTCGCCGTGCTCACCCTGCAGGGCCGGGTGGAGTTCATCAGCGAATCGGGGCGTCGTGTGCTCGGCATGGATGAACAGTCCGCAATGGGGGAGGTGCTCGACTATTGCAGCGAACAGGACCGCGACCGTCTGATCGCGCAGCTCGACAATGCGCCCCGCCTGCGGCCATCGGAGCCACAGCGCTATCGCATTACGCGTCGGGATGGCGCGATTCGCTGGTTGCGCATTACGTGCCGGCACATCGAGATCGAAGACGATCTCAACGGCCGTCTGATTCACTTTCGCGACATTACCGACGATGTCGAGATCGAGGAGGTCCGCCGCACGGAGGCTCGCATGCTCGAATATGCGGGCCGCTATAACGCCCTGGGCGAAATGGCGACCGCGATTGCTCACGAACTGAGCCAGCCGCTGGCAGCGATACGCAATTTCATTGAAGGCGCGATTCGCCGTCTCGCGCAGCCGGGTCCGCCCGACGATGCGATCTGGGGATTGCGCAGCGCCGACCGGCAAGCCGAGCACGCGGCCCTGATCATCAAGAGCGTGCGCGAATATATCGTCAAACGTGAGCCGATCGAATCGCACGCGGATCTGCGCGAGGTGCTGGCCGATGTTGCGTATTTCATCGAGTTGCGTGCGAAAGATGCCAATGTCACGGTCTCCATCGAGCAGGCGAGCGAACCGTTGCCGGTGTTTTGCGAGCGGATCCTGATCGGACAAGTGATCCTCAACCTTGCGTTTAACGCCATTGATGCGCTCGCGCACATGCCTTTGCCGCGCCGCCAGTTGCATCTGGCGACCCTGCAGGACGGCACCCAGGCGCTCGTGCAGGTGATCGACCGCGGGCCTGGCGTGCCTGCCGATGCTCATGGGCGCCTGTTCGACGGCTTTTCTTCGTCGAAGGTGGGCGGCAACGGCATCGGCTTGACGCTGTGCAAGAACATCGTGACGCGGCATGGTGGTCAGATATGGGCGAAACCCGTCGCGCAAGGCGGTCTCGAGTGCTGTTTCTCGCTGCCGCTTGCATAGGCGGCCAGAGTGGCGTTACTCGTGCGGCGTGCCTGGTTGCGTGGTGTGGCCAGGTGGATTGGTCATGTCGATCGAAAACTCAAAGGTCGAGCACCAGTACCGCCGATTTCGAGCGCGATACGCAGCAGCAAATCACCTTGCCGCTTGCGCGCTCCGCTTTGCTAAGACAATGGTCACGATGCTCCGGTTCGCCGCTCGCGACGTCGACCATGCAGGTGCCGCAGATGCCTTCACCGCACGACGTTTCCACTTCGATGCCGATTTCCGCCAACGCGTCGACGATCGACGTAGATACATCGACACGCACAGTAACGCCGCTGCTCGCAATCCTGACCTCGAACGTGTCAAGGCCGCTTTCGACATTGCCGGCGGCCACAGGCGCTGCGAAGCGTTCCAGATGAACCGCGTCCTCGCTCAGACGAGTTGAGCCGATCTCGACCACGCGGTCCATGAACGGCGCGGGCCCGCAAGTGTAGAGATGCGTGCCTTCGCGGACGTCGGCGATACATGAACTCAACACCGCATCCAGTTTGTCACGTTCGACGCCGAAGTGAAACTGCACGTGACCCGCAAATGGTGCGCTCGACAGGAGGGGCAGGAAGGCGGCGTGTTGCTCGCTGCGCGCGAAGTAGTGCAGGATGAACGGGGCATGCTGCCGGACTAGCTGATACGCCATGCTGAGCAAAGGCGTGATACCGATGCCCGCCGCGATCAACACATGGTCGCCGGCGTCGGGACATAACTGGAACAGATTGCGCGGAGCGCCGATCGTCAGTTCGTTACCGACCTTGACGTCGTCGTGCAGCGAGCGGGAACCCCCTCGCGACTGCGTCTCGCGCTTGACCGCAAAAGTGTGCACATCGTGCCGCGCCGGGTCGCCGCACAACGAGTACTGACGTGTGACGCCGGCAGGGCTCGTCACATCGATATGCGCGCCCGGTTCGTAGCGATCGAACGGCAGGCCGTCGATACGCGAGACGCTAAACGAGCGGATATCGCTTGCTTCGTCGTGAACAGCGTCGACCCGAACGCTGAGTGTGGTTGTTTCCATGGTCTTGCTGGGCGCTTGAGGCGAGAAGTAAGCAGGCCGCATGCAACGCTGCATGCGGTAGTTCGGCAAGCGTAGAGCTATCTGGTGAATCAGGCAAATCGATTAAAAATTGGTTGTTAAATAAGTGCGATGGATATTAAGCGGCAGGGAGGGACACGCAATACTCCCGCATTCCTGATATCTGTCGGCCTAATAACTTGAAATATTTTCGATCGATTTGACCGATATATACGGTGCCTCCACACTGGGTGCACCTTGAATCTGAAGCGATGCTGCAATGTTGTACGCAAGCAGAGCCAGATCGACGGGTCGGCAGATCACGCTTTTCCATTATTAATAAGGATAGCTGATTGTACTGAAGGAGACTGCCGAGAATTCCCGCTTTGAAATGACAGTTTCGAGGCGGGAGTCCCCATGTAGCGCTGTGCCCTAAAAAATCTAAAGACGGTCCTCACTGAAGGCCGACATACTTGAAGGTGGAGAATTTTTCGATGAAGAAACTGCTTTTTGGCGCGCTCTGCGCTACCTGCGGCGCATCTGCAGTGCACGCGCAGAGTTCGGTCACCCTGTACGGGCTCATGGATGTCGGTATCACCTCGGTGTCGAATCAAGGCGGAAGCCGCGACATCTCGCTTGCTACGGGCATGCTCTCGCCCAACCTGTTCGGTATCACCGGTGTGGATGATCTTGGCGGTGGTCTGAAGGCGATCTTCAAGCTTGAAGGGCAGTTCGAAATGGGCACTGGTGCGCTCGATGGAACCGAGTTCGGCCGTCAATCATGGGTGGGCCTGGAAAGCGTCAGTTGGGGGGCGCTGACGGCCGGAAATCAGTATGACTACATGTTTACTTCGCTGTCGAAAAACCGGCTTGGCCCCGAGCTGCCCCTCGTGTCGATGAACAACCTGCGGCAAGGTCCTTTCGCGGCGCTGGGAAAACCACTGGTCCCAACCGGCGACTTCGATTTCGATCGTACCGCGGGCGCGCAACGGTTGAACAATTCATTGCGCTATCAGTCGGCGTCGATCGACGGGCTGACCGTCGGCGGGATGTATGAGTTTGGGGGCGTGGCGGGATCGCTTGGCAACAGCAGTGCCTACAGCTTCGGGGCGGACTTTATCAAGGGTACGTACTCCATCGACGCCGCCTACACGATGGTGAAATACGCCGCGATCAACAACGGCAACAGCGGCATCCGGAACTTCGGCTTCGGTGGCCGGATTGCAGTACTCGACGGATGGGCGGACGTGCTCTACACGAACACGCTGAACACGTTCACCGGCGCGCAGATCAATGTGTTCGAAGTCGGCGGGACCTATCCGCTCACGACATTCGCGAGCATCGGAGTTTCATACGACTACATGAAGGGGAATCAGGTGCTGGATGGCAACAAGGCGAATCAGTTCAACCTGACGCTCGACTATGGGTTGTCCAAAAGTACCGATGTGTACCTCAGCGCGGTGTATCAGCGCGCAAGCGGCGACCCTGCTACGGCGCAAGCGTGGATTATCGGCACGGGCGCAGCATCGTCGGATGGCAATCAGACTCTTGTGCGCGTGGGGATGCGACACCTCTTCTGATAGACGGCGAGGTTATTGATGCATGGGAAACTCAAAGCGCCTGAAATTTGCCGATGATCTCTGCCATCAACAGGCGTAACCACAGATTCCCTTCGTCCTTGTCAAAATTGGCATGCCAGTGCAGCGTCACGGCGGCGCCAGGCAATCGCACGGGTGGTTCATAGATAGCGAACTGCCCGTCGCGATTGAAGATATGCGCGAGGCGCCGCGGCAGCGTGGCGTACCAATCGGTCACTCCAAGCACGTTCGGCACCGATGCGAAGCGCGACAGTTCAAGTGCCACCGTGGGATGAATGCCCTGGGCACGAAGCGCGTCGTTAACGCTATGGTGGCTGTGCTCGATCGACGTGACACGCACGTGAGCCGCTTCGTTGAACTGCTGTGGCGTCAGCGTCGCGCTACGAGGCAGGCCCGGCCGCCGACGCGTCATGCAGACATAGGTTTCCTCGAACAACGTCAGGTGGCTTGTCGTGGCGGTAAGGCGCGGCAAATGACCGATTGCGAAATCGAGCCGGTTCGCACGCATCGCCTCGTCGATTTCATCAATGGGCGTTGCACCCACCTGCAACTTTATATGTGGCGCGCGCTGACCGAGCGCTTCGCAGATGGGCGGTAAATAGGCAAGCTCGCCCGCATCCGATAGGGAAAGACGAAAGGTTCGCGCGCTGATGACCGGGTCGAACCGTTCGGCGTGGCGCATGGCTTCGCGTACCGTATCCAAAGCGCGCCCGACGATCTCCGACAGTTCCAGCGCAGTAGGGGTTGGCTGCATGCCGGAACGGGTACGGATAAAAAGCGGGTCGTTGAAGAGTGTGCGCAAGCGCCCCAATGAATAGCTGATGGCAGGCTGCGAAAGGGTCAACCGTTCGCCCGCCTGCGTCAGGCTGCGCTCTTCGACAATGGCGTGAAACACGCGCAGCAGATTCAGGTCGATGCTATCTATCGAGTTCATTTTGCGGCACGTGAAGGGAGGAGGGAGATACATGTTGGGCTGGCATTGAATGTAGTCTCACGTCAATTTTGTGCATATAAGTAGCACTAACACCCCGCGTAAAGATTTCTTTAGGCAGGGTGGGGCGAGTGAGTGACAAGGTTTCGAAAGCAGGCTGGACGAAAACTGGATGCCCTATAGAAGACAGATGGGCAACGGAAGCAACGTCGTGATGAAAGAGGCAAGCTCGCCGGTCAAAGTGAATGGCCGGCATTGGGGTGCCGTCAGACTGGCGTATCTGCCGTGATCCTTGAGCCTGTGGCAAAGGGCTCGTTGACCTTTGCCACGGTTGACTTGCCGGCTTCGCGGGCAATACTCAGGCGAAACTGCTTGCAGCCCAGCCACAGCAGGCCGATTGCCAGCAGCGTCGCAATGAGGTTGACGGCCGACATCGACATGCCCACCATTTTCGGCGAACCGAATACCTGGTCGGTCAGTAGTGCCACAAGTGTCGTGCCGATCCCCAGTGCGATCAGGTTGGAAATCAGCAGGAAAACAGCAGAAATCTGCGCACGCATCTGATTGGGCGAGAGCGTCTGCATCGCGGCGGTGGAAGTCGGCATTGGGAACGAGGCGAAGAACATTGCCACTACCAGCAAGCCTAGCGATAACGTCAGGTTACTCACTTGCGTGAACATCACAGCCGGCACGAGCATGCCAATTGCGCCGATGGTGCCCGCGAGCATCGGCCCATCCGCGCGGCCCTTCTTCATCAGCCAGTCGTTGAGCCAGCTGCCGCAAAACACGCCGGTGGTATTGGCGATCAACAGGATCGCGCCGAGGGTGTAGCCAGCTTCGACCGGCGACAGTCCAAAGCGGCGCATATAGAATGCGGGTGTCCAGCTCATCAGGCAATACAGTGTCATGGCGTAGAACGAGAAGCCGAGGTAGTGGCATGCGAACGTTTTGCCGTGCTCGCGGATAAAGCGCAGCGAGTCCAGCATCGATACGCGCCTCGCCTGGCCCGTGCTGTCTTGAACCAGTCCTTTACGTTGCGGATCTCGCACGGTGAGGATAAAGAGCAACGCCACCAGAAAACCAGGCAAGCCGACAATTACGAACGTCAGCTGCCATGAGTGGATATCGCCAAGCAGGGGCACGGACAGGGTGGTTATCTGTTTGAGCAGATGAATGACATAGCCGCCGATCAGAAACGCAACGCCCCCGCCAATAAACGAGCCGAGCGAATAGATGGCCACCGCACGTCCGAGCTTCTCTTTAGGAAAGTAGTCGCTCAACATCGAATAGGTGCCAGGCGATAGCGCTGCTTCGCCCACTCCCACGCTTAGGCGTGCCAGGAACATTTGAACGAAGGTCTGGCTGACCCCGCATGCGGCGGTCGCAAGACTCCACAACGCAATCCCGGTTGCGATGATGCGCGGGCGCGCGAAGCGGTCCGCGAGATACGCGAGCGGCATGCCCATGACCGCATAAAACAGCGAGAACGCAAAGCCGTGCAAAAGGCTGAACTGCGTGTCGCTCAAATGCAGGTCTCTTTTGATCGGCTCGATCATCAGCGCCAGCACCTGCCGGTCGACGAAAGAAAACACATACGCAAGCATGCAAATCAACACCACGTACCATTCGTATGTATAGCGCCTGCGCAGAGGCGTGCTGCTGGTTGAAGCGGCCATTCGGTTCTCCTGTATTCGGGATTCAGCCGTGTAAGACGGTTCTGTGTGTGCTTGAGCATTGCGAGGGTCGCCAACGAGCGATCCGAAATGCAGCGTACGCAAACAAATTTCCGGAAGATATGCGCAATGTCTTCAGCAGTACTGTTGCTTTTCCCTAAGGGGATAAAGGTTTCACCAGGGGGAGGGGTGTGCAAAGGCGTGTGCGGTAGAGATGAGGCTGAGGTTCGCGAACGCGGGCAATCGCAGTGAAGGCAGCGTGCAGACTCTTGATCACTCGGGTTAGTACTCGTTTGACGGTAGCGAACGTAACCGTCGAGAATGGTCTGATTTACATTGTCGGGGGTGACGCCGGTGCTTCAGGAATTGGCGAAGAATATTTGGACCGCTTCGGTTCATCATTCTTTCATCGGTTTGCACGTCGGCACGCGGATGACTGTGATTCGCCTGTCATCGGGCTAGCTGCTGCTGCATTCGCCCGTCGCGACCGATTGATTGGAGACCTCCCATGAGCAGATTGCTGCTGGCGATGGCCATCGTGTTCACCGCCGTCGGCGCGGCGACTTCAGCTCGCGCGGACGTGGATTCAGACACGGCCGCCATCACGAATCGGCTGCAACGTTGGACGGAGGCGTTCAACGCTCGCGATGCTGCAGGGGTCTGCGACCTGTTCGCCCCCGATCTGATTTCGACCGTTCCCGAGGCGCCTGATGGTAGCCGGGACGCGCTCTGCGGGCGGCTAAAGGCTGTGCTGGCAAAACCTGAGTTGCAACTTCACTACGACAGTCCCGATCTTCGCGAGATCATTGTTTCCGGGGATATCGCCATAGTCCGGCTGTTCTGGACACTTACTGCGCAGAAGGGGGGCAAGTCGAGCGTGAGTACCGAAGCGGGGATGGACATTTTCAAACGGCAGCCCGATGGCAAGTGGTCCATTGCCCGGTTCATTTCGTTCAGCGCTACGCCGAACGAAGTGCTTCCGTAAGCAGCCGCTCGTTGCGGCGAAGACTTGTCCCCGAGTTCAGCTCGTCGATTATGAAATCCGCACCAACCGCTCGCGCACATACCGCGCAAACTCCTGCGCAGCAGGTGGCACGACTGACGGCAGGCGCAGATTAATCGAAAAGTTTGGCAAGCCAGGGAGATCATCGTCGCCACTCAGAATCTCGAGGTCGGCGGGGATGGTCGAGGCGAGCCATGCGGTAACAGCCAGGTCGCTGCGTACGGTGGCGGTGGTGGCCTCGAGGTTGCCGCTCTCGAACACGGTGCGCCATTCGATGCCCTGGTCGCGAAGTGCCGCCAGCACCACCGGCCTGAAGCCACAGGAATCGGCGACCATCGAGATAGGCAGCGGCCGTTTCAGATGCGCGTTTCCGCCGCGCGCGCCGACCCACACGAGCTGCTCGACGCGCAGGCATTCGCCGCTCGCCACACCAGCAGTTTCCTCTACGACCGCGAGATCGAGCGAACCGACGTCCATCGCATCGCTCAGTTCAGGAGACGTTGCGCACACCAGTGATACCTCGACGTTCGGATAAGCCTCGCCGAACGCCTTGAACACCGGTGGAAAGTGCGTTCCGACCAGATCATACGGAACGCCGACCCTGAGCTTGCCGTACACCGGGTGCGCCGTCATGTCGACCCAGATTTCGTCGTTCATGCCGAGCAGGCGCTTCGCCTTGCCGAGAAAACGTTCGCCGACGGGCGATAGTTCGAGCCGGCGCCCGTCGCGCTCGAACAGGACACAATCGAAGGTTTCCTCCAGCCGCTTGATCTGCTGGCTGACCGCGCCTTGCGTCAGATGAAGGATATTCGCCGCGACCGTCATGCTGCCGGTGTCGGCCACCGTCACGAACGTGCGGACGAGGGTGATGTCGAGATTCCTGTTCATACAGACATTATGTCCCGTAATGGATGGCATCAGTATTCTTCGTTTCACTAATGCCCAGCGGTTGCTTACACTGCGGTCTCATTTAGGGATCGCCATGTCTGCTCTATCGATCGCACCGCTCGTCCTCTTCGTCACCGTCGCCACGATTTCACCGGGCGGCGCGACAACGCTCGCGACTGCGTCGGGCGCACGCTTCGGGTTCGTCCGTTCCACACCTCTGCTCGCGGGCATTGCGGTAGGGCTCGGCGCGTTGGCAGCGGCGGCAGCAGCCGGCCTGGCGGGCATCCTGCTTGCCGCGCCATTCCTGCAGACCGGCATGAAAACCATCGGCTCTGCTTATCTGCTCTGGCTCGCGATAAAAATCGCGCGTAGCGGGGCGCCTGTGACGAATGACGGCGCTGTTCTGCCGACTACCTTCATCGGCGGTGCCGGCTTACTTTTGCTCAACCCCAAGGCTTGGGCGATGGCGCTTGGGGCAGCGGCGTCGTTCGCCATGTTGGGAGAAGGGCCACTGCATCTCGCGGCGCTGCTCGGCGGCGCGTTCGTGTTGGCCGCGTCCGTGTCGTTGTGTCTTTGGTGTGCTGCCGGTGTGCTGCTTGCACGGCTATTGAAGACACCGGCGCAATGGCGGCTTTTGAATGTATCGATGGCGATTTTGCTCGCGGTATCGATCATTCCAATGTGGAGATGAAAAAGATGAACACGATGTTGTTTGCCGAATCCTTTGATCTGCTTTCTGCCTTCGATTCGATACACGAGTTCTGGTCGCCGAAGGTCGTGGCACAGGTCAACGACCAATACGTCAAGGTCGCGAAGGTGCGTGGCGAGCTTGCATGGCACAGCCACGACGGCGAGGACGAACTGTTCTATATCGTGCGCGGCAATCTGCGCATGGAGTATGAGAATGGGCGTGTGGTGCCCCTGGCGCAAGGGAACATGCACGTCGTGCCGCGTGGCGTGCTGCACAATCCCGTAGCAGAAGAGGAATGCTGGATCGTCCTGATCGAGTCGGTCACGACACGGCACACGGGCAACGTCACTACGCCACTAACCAGGACGCTCGCGCAGCAATTGGCCTGAGTCGCTGGGGTTGCGCGGCCGGTCGCGTCGACCGGAGCATAATCCGGCGGCGGCTGATCCTGACGCACGCTCAGCCCAAGCTGTTCAGCAGCTCGCCAAGGCATCAGTCGCTCCTCGATGACAGCCCGGATGACCTGCGACCTATGCATCCGAAGCAGGCACTCCTGCCATGAGCAGAGCCAGCGCGCGGTTGATCCGATCCAGAACGGGTGAAGTCGTCGTGGCCAGTACCAGGCGCGCCAGTTCAGCCAAGGTTACTCAGGTCAGCCAGGCTTTGATCGATTCTGCCATTGTAGAGGTCGAAATCCTGTAACGGTCGTGGAGCGTGGGCAGCGCACCGGCAGCGAGGAACGCGTCGGGAAGCCCCACCTGCCTGAATGGGCATGAGACACCCGAGCGCATTAGTTCCGCAGCCACGGCTTCACCCAGACCGCCTATCACGGTGTGATTCTCCGCTACGACGACGAGCCGGCCGGAGCGCCGAGCTTCACGTAGAATTGTCTCTGTGTCGAGTGGCTTGATCGTCGGCACATGAAGAACTCCTACACCGATCCGATCGCTTTCAAGCACCTTGGCTACTTCCAGTGCGCGCATCGTCATGATGCCGGACGAGATGATCAGTACTTCAGCACCGTCGCGCAGCATCTTGGCCTTGCCTAGCTCGAAGGTGTAATCGTACTCGTCGAGTACTGCGGGTACGTTGCCGCGTAACAGGCGCGCATATACCGGTCCTTTGTGCGCCGCCATCGCGGGCACCATTTGCTCGATGTCCAGTGCATCGCATGGATCGATGACGGTTATGTTCGGCATGGCGCGCATCAACGCGAGATCTTCAGCGGCCTGGTGGCTGGGACCGTAGCCCGTCGTCAGCCCAGGCAATGCGCAGACAATCTTCACATCGAGATTGTCTTCGGCGATCGCCTGATGAATGAAGTCATAGGCGCGGCGTGTCGCGAATACCGCGTACGTGGTAACAAACGGTTGCGCACCTTCGTGCGCGAGCCCCGCTGCTGCGCCCATCAGCAACTGCTCCGCCATCCCCATCTGATAGTAGCGCTCAGGAAACGCCTTGCCGAAGATATGCAGGTCCGTATATTTGCCGAGGTCGGCCGTCATGCCGATCACGTTTGTCTTCTGCCGGGCCAACTCCACCAGAGCGTGACCGAAAGGCGCCGAACGCGTGACCTGTCCTTCGCCGGCGATTGACGCAATCATCGCTGACGTTTTCAGGCGCGGCTTGTTCATCGTTGCATTGCTCATGCTTTTCTCCCAGCTTCGAGTGCCTGAAGCGCCAATTGCCATTCATGCTCATCGACGCGGATAAAGTGGTTCTTCTCGCGTTGTTCCAGGAACGGCACGCCACATCCCATACGCGTATCGGCGATGATCATGCGAGGTTGTGCAGCAGGGTGCTGACGGGCCGCTTCGAATGCGGCAGCCACGGCGGCGATGTCGTTGCCGTCGACACGCTGCGTGAACCATCCGAACGCCTGCAGTTTTTCGACGAGGGGTTCGAACGACATGATCTGTGTCGAGGGGCCGTCGGCCTGCTGGTTGTTGACGTCGACGATAGCGATCAGGTTGTCGAGTTTCCAGTGCGCTGCGGACATGATGCCTTCCCAGATCGCACCTTCGTCCAGTTCGCCGTCCGAAAACAGCGTGTACACGAACGATTGCGATCCTTTTCGCTTGAGCCCCAGACAACGGCCAACCGCGATGGTCAAGCCGTGGCCGAGCGAGCCACCTGACATCTCCATGCCGGGCGTATAACTGGCCATGCCGGACATTGGCAAACGGCTGTCGTCGCTACCGTACGTTTCGAGCTCTTCCTGCGGCAGGATACCTGCCTCGAGCAGCGCGGCATACAACGCGATGGCGTAGTGCCCGTTGGACAGCAGGAAGCGATCGCGGTCTTCCCACTCTGGCTCCTCCGGGCGATATCGCATGGCGCCGAAGTAAGCGACGGCCAGCACATCCGCTATGTCGAGCGCTTGCCCGATATAGCCCTGGCCCTGCACTTCACCCATCAACAGTGCATTCCTGCGGATACGATAAGCGTGTTCGGCAAGAGCCGCCGTGGGCACGTTGGACGGACTGTTCATATGGTCTCCTGTGATCAGTCGGAAAGGGGTGGAAAGAGGCTCAGCGGTTCACTGATTTTGCGGGCACCAGGAAGACGAGGCAGGCTCCCAGTGTGATAGCCAGCGAGATGAAGATCAGCCCCGCGGTCGATTTCCCTGTCAGGTCGTTCAGCCAGCCTACGATGGCCGGGGAGAAGAAGCCTGCGAGATTGGCGACGCAGTTCACGGCTGCGATTCCGGCAGCAGCGGACATGCCGCCGAGTAAAGCCGTCGGTAACGACCAGAACTGCGAGGACGACGCCAGGATGCCGGCTGCCGCGATGCTCAGACAGACGATGGATGCCGGTACGCTGCCAAGTGCAGGCAGTACCGCGAAACCTGCGGCGGCAACCAGCATCGGTATCGCGAGATGCAGCCTTCGTTCGCGGCACCGATCCGCGCTCATTCCCACGAGTGGCAGCGCGATGATGGCGCACAGATAGGGAATCGCGGTGAAGAAGCCTACCCACAGCGGATCGGCCACGCCTGACTTCCGGATGATGGTCGGCAGCCAGAAGGTGAGGCCATACTGGCCCAGCACGACGCAAAAGTAGATTGCCGCCATCAACCACAAACGGCGATCGCCTATGAACGATTTGACTGAAATGTGCGCAATCTTGTGCTGGTTGTCGCTGACGACATTGCGTGCGAGCAGGTTCTTTTCAGACTCCTTTAGCCACTTTGCCTTGGCAATGCTGTCGTCGAGATACAGCAGGATCGCGACACCCAGCACGAGGGAGGGCAACGCTTCAAGAAGAAACAGCCACTTCCAGCCAGCAAGAGACAGGGTGCCCTGAAGCGAGTGCATGATCCAACCCGATAGCGGACCACCGATCATGCCGGCGAGGGGAATCGCCATGAAAAACAGCGATAGGGCCTTGGCCCGGCGTGCGGCCGGAAACCAGTAGGTCAAATAGAGGATCACGCCGGGCGCGAAACCAGCCTCCGCGACGCCAAGCAGAAAACGGAGCACGTAGAAGGCCGTCGGCGATTTGACGAAAATGAAGCAGGCGGAGATCGCCGCCCACGTCAGCATGATCCGGGCGAGCCATTTGCGTGCCCCGACGCGATGCAGAACCAGATTGCTCGGCACCTCGAACAGGAAATAGCCGAGAAAGAAGATACCCGCGCCCATGCCGTAGACCGTTTCGCTAAAGCGCAGATCATTGAGCATCTGCAGCTTCGCGAAACCAACATTGACCCGGTCGAGATAGGCGCCGAGATAGCACAACATCAGGAACGGGATGAGCCTCCGGCTGACCTTCGCGTAGGTTCTCGACTCGAAGCTGGTCGAGCTTGTCTGTGGCAGGACATCGTCTGCGACGGGCGAAGCGGTGTACTTCGATTTCATGTTTGTCTCCTTCCATGACCTCGGGTTAGCCCGGGTGCCTGGGATGCAACGTCCCTTTCCGCAAGGGACGCCGTCATCAATGAATAAGCATGCCGCCGTTCACATCGAGCGTGATTCCCGTGAGGTAGGTCGAGAGGTCGCTGACCAGAAAGAGGCATGCGTTAGCCACGTCGGCGGCATCGCCGAGCCGGCCAAGGGGAATCCCCTTGAGAATGTCGACCCGCATTTCCGCGGTGAGCTTGTCACCGGTGATATCTGTCTGGATCAGACCCGGTGTGATCGAGTTGACGCGGATACTGTCGGGGCCGAACTCGCGGGCCATCGCGCGTGCAAGACCGAGGACACCCGCCTTCGCGGCGCTGTAGTGCGGCCCGCCAAAAATACCTCCGCCCCGCTGGGCGGAGACCGACGACATGCAGACAATGCTGCCGCTTTTCTGTTCTTTCATGACCGGCAGGACCGCTTGCGACATATAGAGCGTGCCGCGCAGATTGACGTCGACGATGGCATCGAAGCCTTCGGCACTGATATCGAGTGTGCGTACCGGCTGCGTGATGCCAGCGTTATTGATGAGGCCGTCGATGCGGCCATACCGTTCGATCGTCGCCTTCGCGGCTGACAAACACGCGGCCTTATCGGTGACGTCGCAGGCGAGGCCGAGGTGAGGGTCGCCGAGATCGGCCGCGGCCTGCTTTGCGTCTTCTTCGCGCAGGTCGAGGATCACAACGTGCGCGCCCTGTGCAGCGAGGGCCCTGGCGGCTGCTTTGCCGATTCCGCGTGGCGAAGCCGCACCTGTAACGATTACGACCTTGTTCTCGAGCAGCATCGTTGTCTCCTGAGTGTTGATGTGATGGCCGAAGTGTCTACTGCACGGCTGGTCGCATCAACGAGGTACTGCTCAACTGTGCGTGAGAAATTTTCAGGTGACGTGCTGAGGAGCGGGAACCTTGGCGTGACGCCGCATACGCACGGCGTCCGCATTCATCCGGTCGATCCGGGTGCTGGAATACCCTGGTGCTGCAGGAGGAATTCGGGGGCTAGGCGGGACGTTCCATCTGGCCAATCTCCCGCTCGATCCACGCAATGAAACGCGTGACACGCGGCAGTTCTGCGTTTTGAGGTGGGTACACGAGGTGATGCGCGCCCACTTCAACTGCATGCGTACTGTCGAATACCGGCACGAGCGCGCCTTCCTTGATCCGGACAGACGCGAGCATCAGGCTTTCCAGCGCGATGCCCAATCCAAGCGCAGCCGTCTCCAGCGACATGTAGGACCTGTCGAACGAAAAGTCGAAGGTCTTGTGAGCGGCAGACACACCGGTACGCCCAAACCATTGCTTCCACTGCACGAGCGGCGTCTCTGAGTAGATAAGACGATGCTTCAGCAAATCGTCGGGGGTTTCCACGGGGTTGCTTTCCAGATACCGAGGAGAAGCAAGTGGCGCGATAAATTCGCCACGTAGCGTCTTCACTTCCAGATCTCGCCAGTGGGCATAGCCGTGGCGCAAGTCGATGTCGTAATAGCCGCTCGTGAACGATACGTCTTCATACGAGCAGGCCAGATTCAGCTGGATATCCCCGTTGGCTTTCTGAAACGACTCGAGCCGTGGCAGCAGCCACATGAGCCCGAAGCTTGGACTGGAATGCACTCGCAGAATTTCGACATCGGCACGGCTCGATGCGCGCTCGGTTGCGCGACTAAGGTCCGCGAGCGACCCCGTCACATCGGACAGGTAACGCTCGCCAGTAGGCGTCAGCACAAGGCCGCGGCCGGATCGATAGAAGAGAGGTTGGCCGATGATCGACTCGAGATTGCTGACCTGATGGCTGACCGCCGATGCGGTAAGCCCCAATTCTTCAGACGCGCGGTTGACGCTCTTCGTCCTGGCCACGCTCTCAAAAGCGATGATGGCTTTCACCGGTGGAATGCGCATATTGAATTTATTTCAGATGCAGTTGAATGAAACCGCCTTGTTCGCACGCCATCTGCGCTGCCATTCTGTCAACAAGCCGCACAACCTGGGAGCCACAGCGCTCCCGCTGCTGACCCGGCAATTTACAGGGTGGCGACGCGGCAAACCATACACAGACATTGCGCAGTGCAACAACTGCGTAGGAGACAGCAATGAATTATCCGACTTTCCGGCTGAAAGCGCGATCAGTCGACGCACACATAAGGGACCTTGGCTCCGCGCAACTCGCCCGTTGGTTGACCACTTCGACGATTCCGCCAGCATCACGCTAACGCGTCCGTTAGCTATACGTACCGCTTATTACCGCTGCGCTGACAACACTCGTCGCAAGACAAACAAAGTGTGCAGCCTCGCGGGGCAATCGCCGCAGGAGACACCCCATGGCAGAGCAACACTACTTGCTGACAGCGCGCTCGATCATCAAAAGCTTCGGACCCACTAGCGTGCTGAAGGGATTCGATCTTTCGATCGCGCCCGGCGAAGTTCACGCGTTTCTGGGGGGCAACGGCGCAGGCAAATCGACGCTGATCAAGATCATCTCCGGTCAGTTTGAGCGCGACGGTGGTGCGCTTGAATTCGACGGGCAAGCGATCGGTGCATCCGTAGGCGGTCACGTCGCAGCGGGCACGATCGCGGTGGTCAATCAGGAACTGGCGCTTCTGCCGCATCTGTCCGTGGCCGAGAACATCGCCATGCCGCGGCTGCGTCGTGGTACGGCGAAATACAGCGAACGCGCGGCAATGGGCATCGCGATCGAAGCGCTTTCGCTGATCGATCCACACTTCGCGCGCGAATCGGCGGCGAGACCGGTCAGTGGCTTGACGTTGCACGAGCGACAACTGGTGGAGATAGCCCGTGCGCTGGGATCTGGTGCGAAGCTGTTGTTGCTCGACGAGCCCACTGCGAATCTGACCGCTGCGGAAACGGGCCGCCTGTTTTCGGTGATACGCCGGCTGATTGCCGACACCGGCCTCGCCGTGCTGTTCGTATCCCATCGCATGCGCGAGATTCGCCAGATTGCGGACGTCTGCACCATTATCCGTGACGGCAAGACCGCGGTCGACCGCATCGCACTGGATGCGATCACAGACCGTGAGATCGTCGAATGCATGGGGCAAAACGTCGTGGTGGAAGAAGCGCCGGCGAATTTCATAGAGGTGGCGAACCAGCGGAGCTCAAACGAAGCACTGGCGCAAGATGGCGATGACAACGCGCCGGTCGCGCATGCTGCTGCCGGCGGCACGCTTCGCATCGAGCGAGACGGCGTGGCAATTGAAGTTCCGGGAGGCGCAATTATCGGCCTTGCGGGTGCGCCAGTTGGTCCGTCGTCGCTGATCGATGCGCTGACCGGTATCACACCCGCGGGCGCATGGACTATCACACGAGATGGTACCCGCGTCAGTTATTCGCATCCCTCAGCCGGTGCGCGCGATGGCGTCGGATTCGTGTCGGGGGATCGCTCGAACAAGGGCATCCTCGCCACTCTGCCGATTGTGGACAACCTCGTTGCGGCAGCGCGTGTCGTCAACCGACGCAATGTCGTGGGACGCGCCGAAATTGCACAGAGCGCGCAACTACTCGAAGCGCTGAAGATCCGCGCGGGCTCGCTTTGGGATCTGCCCGCTACGTTGAGCGGCGGCACCCAGCAAAAACTGCTGATTGCCCGCTGGCTGTTGCTGAGTCCGAAGCTGCTGGTGCTCGAGGAGCCGACGCGCGGCGTCGACATCCGCACGAAGCGCGAGATCTACACGCTGATTCGAAAGATGGCGGAGCAGGGAACCACGGTCGTCTGGTGGTCCACCGAATACATCGAGCTGGTCGAACTATGCGACACCGTGCTCGCTTTCGATCTCGACGGTAAGCCAACCGAGGTTCTGCGGCACGCCGACGTCAATGAAACTCAGCTCGCCACCGCAACAGGCATGGCCGCCTAGGCTCGGTTGGTGAAAGAACGATATCTACCTGGAGACAGTCATGAAATCAGTCACTCATTCGATCGCGGAGGGGCACGTGCGGCAAGGCGGCACGGGTCGTCGCCTGTTCTCGGCGTATCGCACCGAGATTGCTATTGCGATTGCGATCATCGTGATCGAACTCGCGGTCGGCATGATCGTCCCGGCGGCACTGTCCGGCGGCAATATATCCAATGTTACGCAAGCGGCCGCACCGCTCGTCATCATGGCATTCGGCGTGCTGCTCGTGATCATTACGGGCGGCATCGATCTGTCAGTGGGTTCGGTGTTTTCGCTTACCGGTATGGTCACCGGTCTTGTCATGGCGCACGGTTACGGTGCGATCGTCAGTAGTCTTGCCGGATTGTCGGTAGGTCTCCTTATCGGCGCCATTAACGGTGCGCTCGTTACATTCGTTGGACTTGCGCCATTCGTCGTAACGCTCAGCACCTATGCGATTGCGGGCAGTCTCTCATTCATCGTGACGGATGGCCATTCGTTGCCCATCTCCAACCCCGACTACTGGCTGCTGAATTCGGGAACGCTGATTCCCGGCCTACCCAATTACGCTTTGTGGTGCGTGCTACTGCTCATCGCCATCGAGTTCAGTCTGCGCAAGATCGTCGCGGGCCGGTGGCTGTATGCCATCGGCAGCAGCAGTTCTTCGGCACGCGTCATCGGGATTCCCGTCAATCGCGTACGGCTCGGTGCCTATCTGCTTTCGGGACTGTTCGCTTCGTTCGCAAGCATAGTCAGCGTGTCATACATCAGCAACGCGGAAGCCACAGCAGGGTCGAGCCTGATGTTGCAGGCGATCGCAGCGGTCGTCATTGGCGGTGCGAGTCTCTTTGGCGGCACCGGTTCGGCGATTGGCGCGCTGCTCGGTGCGCTGATGATCACGATCATTCAGAACGGCGCGAACCTCATTGGCGTCAACAGCTTCTGGCAAGGCACCGTGACCGGTGTCGTGATTCTCGTTGCGGTCCTCGTGGACCGCGTAACCAAAGCCCGGCGTTAGGCACGGGTTCACTCACGCTAGCAGTCAAGGAGACAATGATGGATAAGCGCGTGTCAAAATCAGGAAGCGGGTTTTCGGGCAAGCCGCTCGCAAGGTTTATTGCAGCATCGGCACTGACGCTCGCCGCGGGACTCGCGTCGCAGATGTCGGTCGCGCAGGACAAGCAAACCATCGCGTATATCGCGCCGTCGCTGGACATTTCGTACTGGCAATGGGTTGCCTATGGCGTCAAGCAAAGGGCACAGGAGCTGGGCATGAACTACGTGGAGTTCACGTCCGAGAATTCGCCGGCCAGGCAGATGGACAATGTTCGCACCGCATTGACACGCGGAGTCAGCGCAATCGTGATGGGACCGGTCAGTTCGACCAGTACGCCTCCCGTGCTGCGGCTGCTGAAGTCAAAGTCCGTGCCGGTGGCATTTGCGGGTATTGGGCCGCAGGCCGGTGAAACTGACTACACGTCAGCTGTGACCGCGAACAACTACGACACCGGCAAAGCCGAGGGTGCGTACGTCTGCAAGCTCGCGAAGGATCGAGGCAGCAACAAGGTGGCGGTGCTATCGTTGCCGCAGGACCGGGAAAATGCGCAGAAATACATGAAGGGCGCCCAGGAGTCGTTCAAGAGCGGTGGCTGTGACGTTGCGCAGGTACTCGAGACCCACGGGCTGACCGTCAACGAGGCAGTCCAGCAGGCCAACGACGTTCTCACGGCGCATCCTGATGTCAAGGCAATCTACGGCATGTATGACGAAGCCGCCACCGGCGCTGCGAAGGCGCTGCAGACGCGCGGCAGCGTCGGCAAGGTAGCGGTGGTCACGGCAGACGGCAGCCCGACGACGATCAAGCTGCTGCGCGATGGGCAGATCCAGGGTATCTACTTGCAGGAGGCCGTAGGACAGGGGATCGATGCGACTACACAGGTCTTCAATGCGCTGAATCACAAGCCGACCACTCAGGAACTGGCGCTCAAGGAACCCCTCGTGACGAAGGAGACGATTGACCAGCCGGACGCACAGGCAACCGTCAAAAGGGTCTATCCGCCGTCAGCGGGTCAATACTAATGCTTCAGCAGGACGCGCCGCGGATCCGTCGCTCGCATTTCGCGAGCGGCGCTTCGACGCCGACCGACCTCATACGGAAGACACCATGGACAATCTGCCCATCATCGACCCGCATCATCATCTTTACGATCTCAGGACCGGTACCTACCCCTGGCTGCAGGGGCCGATGCTCAAGCGCGTATTCGGTGATTACACCGCTATTCGCAAGGACTATCTGATCGACGACTTCCTGGCCGACATCAGGAATCAGAACGTCGTGAAGACGGTTCATCTTCAGGTCGAGTACGATCACAACGACCCGGTCGCGGAAACGCGTTGGCTTCAGAGCGTCGCCGACGTGCACGGCTATCCGCACGGTATCGTCGGATTCGCGGACCTGTCAGCACCGAAAGCGCAGGCCGTGATCGAAGAGCACTGCCAGTATGCGAACGTACGCGGTATTCGCCAATGCCTGAACTTCCACCGCGATCCGGTGAAGACGTTTATCGAGAACCCTCGCCTGATGAGCGATCCACAATGGCGTAAAGGATATACGCTGCTCAAACGTCACAATTTGTCGTTCGACCTGCAGCTTTACTACACCCAGATGGAAGATGCGCTGGCGCTGGCGCGCGACTTTCCGGATACACCGATGGTGCTCAACCACACCGGCATGCCGGTTGACCGGACACCGGAAGAGATCGAGGGCTGGAAGCAGGGCATGAGGTCGCTCGCATCGGCTCAGAATGTTTTCTGCAAGATATCCGGACTGGGGATGGGCGACTGGAAATGGACGGTTCACAGCATCCGCCCATTTGTTCTGCATGCGATCGAGGCGTTCGGTGTGGATCGCTGTATGTTTGCGAGCAATTTCCCGGTCGACAAGCTTTTTAGCAGTTACGACGCAGTCTTCGATGCATTCAAGGAGATCACGAAAGAATTCTCTTCCGACGAGCGGCGCGCGCTGTTCCACGACAATGCAGAACGGGTGTACAGGCTCTGAAGTTCGTCAATTGCTATGTCGGTCATCGATCGCCCGCCGAAAGCCGGAATGGGTTATCGGTTGGTTATGCCGTCCAGAATGGACGCGATGCACTGAGGCGCAAGGGCATGTTCGATACCAAGGACAGTGCCACCAATGGCACCTGCATACTGATTCAGCGCGGTATTCTCAATCAGAAGGCTGCGTGTAGCCAGTGGCAACGCGCGCCGGTAGACGACTGCGCGCACACCGGCCAGCAGATCGTCGCTGATGCGTGCCATGCGGCCACCCAGTACGATCGCGGCGGGGTTAAACATATGCACGACCATTGCGATGACCTCGCCAATTTCCGCTGCAGCTTCCCGCACCAGTCTGATCGCGTGACGGTCGCCTGCACGTACGAGCCGCACCAGATCGTCGATAGTGTCCGCGCCCGCGTCGGGTAACTGGCGCAGGCTGCGCAACACGGCCGTTGTAGAAGCAACCGCTTCTACACAACCGATGTTGCCGCATCCGCAGATCACATCGTCTCGTCCTGGAACGCGGATATGGCCGATGTCGCCCGCGGATCCGTCTGCGCCGCGATGCAGACTTCCGTCCGCTGTGACAACACCGCAGCCGATCCCGGTCGATACCTTTGCAAACAGCAAGGGCGACTGGCCGGCCGGACGCGTGCGCGCCTCGCCGAGTGCCATGAGATTCACGTCGTTGTCCACCAGCACCGCCGCCTTAAGGCGTGCCTGCAGATACTCGGACACAGGAAATTCGTCCCAGCCAGGCATGATAGGTGGCCGTACACAGACACCCCGCCCGAAATCGACCGGGCTTGGCAGCCCCACCACTACGCTACGTATGGCGAGATCGGCGAGATGATGCTCGGCGAGCATCTGCCGGAACCTTTCGATCACGAGATCGAGTACCGGCTCCGGACCTAGCGCGATGTCTACGCTGAAGACCGTTTCGGCGAGTCTGCGTTGCGCGAGGTCGGAGATCACGAGGCGACCGTGTGTCGCGCCCATGTCGGCAACCAGTACGAGTCCTGCACGCGGATTGAGTACGAGCATCGTGCCGGGCCGTCCGCGGCTCGCAGCCCCCGCTGCCTGTTCCTTGACGAGTCCTGCATCGATCAAGGGCTGGGCCAGTTGCGAAATGGTTGATCGCGCAAACCCCGTAAGACGCGCGAGGTCCGCCCGGCTGACACCCTGAGACGAAGCAATGAGTTGCGCGAGCTTGCTGTGGACTTCGTACTCCTCGAGCCGGAAGGCGCGATCGAAGGTAGCCAGCCGAGAAGGCAGGGAAGAGAGTGTGCGGTCGGTCATGAGCGGTCCTGTTTGCAGCGAGCTTACTTTCTCCGATCCGACGCAGCAAGGCCCCGTTGCATCCCCCATAGACGCAGTATTTATGTCGGCAATCGAATTAAATAATACAAATTGTCGCCTGTTCCCTTCACTCGATATCGTACTTCCGTGAACAAAACGGAGAATCGAATGACGGAGTCGCTTCACGTCGCGATCATCGGCGCGGGCATGATGGGGGCGGTGCATACGCGCGCGGCGCGGCTCGCCGGAGCCACCGTATGCGGTATAGCCGCATCGAGCGAAGCCAGTGCGGTGGAGGCATCGGCGCGGCATGCTATCCCACGGGCGTATCGGTCAGCGGTTGAAGCAATCGAAGATCGCGCCGTGGATGTCGTGCACATCTGCACGCCGAATGCGAGCCATTTTCAGCTGGCGCTCGCGGCACTCGAAGCCGGCAAGCACGTGGTCTGCGAGAAGCCCCTCGCTACCACTGAACGTGATGCATCCGCGCTTGTTGTTGCGGCGCGCAAAAGCGGTCGCGTTGCGACGATTCCCTTTGTCTATCGTTACCATCCGATGGTGCGTGAAGCGCGCGCACTGGTTCAGGACGGAACTGTCGGCGCATTGCAACTGATCCACGGCAGCTATCTGCAGGACTGGCTTCTTGGCGCATCCGATACGAACTGGCGCGTCGACTCAGCCCAAGGTGGTGCGTCTCGCGCGTTTGCCGACATCGGATCCCACTGGTGCGATCTGATCGAATGGGTGAGCGGAGAGCGTTTTGCATCGGTCGCTGCGATCTTGCAAACCACTGTGGCGAGGCGCCCGACGCATACGGCGCGTACTTTCTCATCTGGCTCAGAGAGCACGGATAGCAAATCTGCCGCGACCGAAGCAGTGGTGACCGAAGACGTAGCGGGCGCGTTACTGCGTACGGCGAATGGAGTCCTCGCCACGTTGACCATCAGTCAGGTCTCAGCCGGACGCAAGAATCGGCTTTGGTTCGAAATCGACGGGGCGCGCGCGAGCGTCACCTTCGATCAGGAAGAACCCGAGCGGCTCTGGGTCGGTGCACGCGACGAAAGCCGGTTGCTGGTACGTGACCCTTCGCGCGGCAGCGCCGAACAACGTCGGCTCGCGACCTTGCCAGCCGGTCACTCACAAGGTTACGCCCAATGCTTTGAGGCATTCGTCGCCGACACCTACGCGACCATTCGTGGCGAGACGTGCATCGGTCTGCCAACTTTTGAGGATGGCTGGCGCTCGGCACGCATCGTCGAAGCAGTGCTCGCGTCGAGTCGAGAGGGACATTGGCAGGCCATCCATTAGTGCGTCAGGCGTCAACTCCCGCGCAAGACAGGAAACCCATGCAACAAAACACGCGGTACGGCTTTTTGTACCGAATAACGACCGCTTATGCGGCACATCAGGAGACGCAGAATGAATACGAAAAAACGCAACTTTCTTACGGCTGGCGCTGCAGCACTGGCCATCACGCTAACCGCCTGGACCCCTGCACACGCGGCTGACATCGCTATCGTGCTTAAGACCTTGTCGAACCCCTATTGGGTAGCAATGCGCGATGGTGTGCTCAAGGAAGCGAAATCCAAAGGCGTTACAGTGGACGTGTTCGCTGGCAATAGCGAGGACGATATTCAGGGGCAACAGCGGATTCTCGAAGACGCGCTGAACAAGAGCTACAAAGCCATCGGTGTGGCACCGACCACAGCGGTAAGTCTGGTTCAATCCGTTGCCAATGCAACGAAGAAGGGCATCTATGTCGTCAATATCGACGAAAAGATTGACCCGGGCCAGCTGAAAGCTGCAGGCGGCTCGGTCCTGGCCTTCATCGCGACCGACAACGTCGCACTCGGCAACAAGGCGGGCAACTTTATTGTCCAGAAGCTGGGCGCAGCGGGTGGCAAGGTTGCAATCGTTGAAGGTAAGGCCGGCAATGTGACGGGAGACGCGCGTCGTGACGGCGCAAAACAGGCTTTCGCAAAAGCTGCGAACGTGACGGTAGTTGCCAGTCAACCGGCCGACTGGGACCGCTCGAAAGCGCTCGACGTGGCGACCAATATTCTGCAACGGAATCCGGACCTGAAGGCGATTTACGCGGCCAACGACACGATGGCCCTTGGCGCGGTGCAGGCAGTCAAGAACGGCGACAAGCTTGGCAAGGTGATTGTCGTGGGCACCGATGGCGTACCTGAGGCGATCGATTCGGTAAAGCACGGTGAGCTGACTGCGACCGTTGCCCAGGATTCTGAAGCGATGGGTGCGAAGGCAGTCGACCTGCTGCTTGACGCCTTGAAAACGAAGCCCGCGATCAGCGCCGATACCGCACCGACCTTTTTCCCGATCGAATCGCACCTGGTGACCAAATGAGTCTCGCGTGGCGCCAGCGCGCGCCACGCTTCAGTCGCGGAGCGAAGTGAAGATGAACGAAGTTCTGGTGGAAGTGCGCGGTGTGTCGAAGGTATTTCCTGGCACAGTGGCGCTCAAGGACGTCAGCTTCGACGTCAGGGCTGGCGAAGTGCATGTGCTTCTGGGTGAAAACGGTGCGGGCAAGTCGACCTTGATGAAGCTGCTGAGCGGAATCTACGAGCCGACGTCGGGCAAGATCGTCGCAGGCGGTGTGGAGTACACGAAGCTTTCGCCGACGCTGTCCACTGAGCTCGGCATTTGCCTGATCTATCAGGAGCTAAGTGTTATCGACTATCTCAGCATCGAGGAAAATCTGTTCGTCGGGCGAATTCCAACTATACGACGCCTGGGCATTCCGGTGGTTGACCGTCGAACGATGCAACGCAAGGCGCGCGACGTATTGGCAAGCGTCGGCCTCGAGCGTGACCCGAATACGCTCGTGGGCGACCTCAGCATCTCCGAGAAGCAGCAGGTGGAAATCGCCAAGGCGCTGGCCAGCGAAGCGCGTTTGATCATCATGGACGAACCTACTTCGTCACTGACCGACACTGAGGTCGGCCGGCTTTTCGAAGTGATTGCTGAACTGAAGCGCCATGGTGTTGGCATAGTCTATATCTCGCACAAGCTAAAGGAGATTCCGATAATCGGAGATCGCGTGACGGTGCTAAAGGACGGACGTTACGTGGGTACATACGACGCCAGGGCCACCTCGACCGAGCGTCTTGTCTCGCTGATGGTGGGGCGCGAAATCGTCGATGGACGGCCGGGCGACGCAACGAGAGCCGCTGAAATCGTGTTCTCTGTGCGCAGTCTGTCCTCTCGTGATGGCAGGGTACGCGACGTCTCATTCGACGTACATCGCGGGGAGATCCTCGGCTTTGCCGGATTGATGGGGTCGGGCCGCAGCGAATTGATGGAGACCATTTTCGGGGTGCGTAGCAAGTCAGGCGGTCGCATGGCGCTGAACGGGCGCGACATTGTGGTTGATTCCCCGTATCAGGCGGTCAAGCAGGGGCTCGCTTTCGTTACGGAAGACCGCCGCGCGACGGGCTTCTTTCACAATCTGAGCATCGAAGAGAACATCTTCATCGCGCCTGCGTTACGCAGCACACGACGTGCGTTGTCGCTCGGCCGGATCGACCTTGGGCGGCAGCGTGAGCTTGGACTGATTTACAAGGATCGCTTACGGATTCGCTGCGCCACACCGACTCAAAACATCACCGAACTCTCCGGGGGAAATCAGCAAAAAGCGATTATCGCAAAGTGGCTCGCGGCGCAAAGCGATCTGTTTATCTTCGATGAACCGACGCGTGGGATCGACATTGGCGCGAAGTCCGAGATTTACGCAATCATGCGCACGCTCGCCAACGAGGGTAGAGCGATCCTGATGGTGTCGTCGGAGCTGCCGGAATTGATCGCGGTGTGTGATCGCATTGCAGTCTATCGCGACGGCACGGTGGCCGACACCCTTGTCAATGCCGACGCTACTGAGGAATCGATCATGAAGATCGCCACGTCATGAACAAACGGGAAGGGGACAAAATGAACCAGTCGAACACCTCGGGCTTGCCGCTCGAACGCGCGTCGCGGCGCGACTTCGCAAGCCTGTGGCAGAGCTACGGCACCTTCGGCATTCTGGTGCTCCTGCTTATTTTCTGCAGCATTGCCTCACCGCAGTACTTCCTGGCCCGGGAAAATCTCGTGCAGGTATTGCTGCAAAGCGCTGTGATGGTGTTGCTCGCTTGCGGCGTGTTTTTTACGATTCTGATCGCTGGAATCGATCTTTCGGTAGGGTCGGTACTGGCGCTCTCCGGCATGGTGATGGCCAAGCTGATGATGGCTGGAATGCCTGTCTGGCTGGCGGTACTGATCGGAGGTGTCGGCGTGGGCGCACTGCTGGGCGCTGTCAATGGCGCGCTGGTCAATCTCACGCAATTGCACCCATTCATCATCACGCTCGGCACTGCGGCGATCTATCGTGGAGTCACGCTGATCATTTCCGATTCGCGTTCAGTATTCGGTTTTGATCGAGGGTTTGGCGACGTCGTTGCAGGACGCGCGTTCGGTGTACCCGTGCCGATTATCATCGCCGCTGCAGTTGCCGGGTTCCTGTTCTTCATCACGCGATATACGAAACTCGGGCGTAACCTCTATGCGCTTGGCGGCAACGCGCAGGCAGCGTTCTATTCCGGAATCAGCGTCAAACTGCACACGCTCGTCGTATTCGTTATTTCAGGCTCGTGCGCGGGTATTGCCGGCATTGTCACGACCGCGCGAACTGGGGCAGCCGAGCCCAATGCGGGGATAGGGTTCGAAACCTTCGCCATCGCCTCGGCGATCATCGGCGGCACCAGCTTTTTCGGCGGGCGTGGGCAAATCGCAGGCGTAGTGATTGGTGGACTGATTATCGGCGTCATCAATAACATCCTGAACATCATGAATGTCGAGTCTTATTACCAGCAGATCGTGATGGGTGTCCTGATCATCGCGGCGGTAACGGCCGATAAGCTTTTCACGCGCCGCAGGCGCTAGCCCGTCGCCTTTGTTCGAGTGCGTGATCAGTATTACAGATTGTCCGTGTGATAACGCGGATTGGCGATACACGCGAACTACAGTTGTTTTTGTGGAGTTTCCATGAATCAGGCAGTCAAGCCCATGCGACTTTTCATTGCACCGGCGCCGCGCGCGGTCGCGGATATCTTTAGTGCTTCCGATCTTGCGCGGCTGCGCGACCTCGGTGAGGTCTACCTCCACGAAGATGGCGTCGTCGACGATGCAATCTTCGACGCACATGTGGTGCAGGCCGATATTGTCGTCGGCCAGTTCGATCTTCCTGTTGACCGGTTGAACCGGATGAAGAATCTGCGGGCCATTGTCAACGTGGAAGGTAACTTCCTGCCGAACGTCGACTATGCCCAGTGTTTCCGGCAGGGTGTCCGGGTCCTGAACGTGAGTCCCGTCTTCGCTGAGCCGGTAGCTGAGGCGGCGCTTGGCATGGCGATCGACCTGGCGCGTGGCATAAGCCAGGCGGACCGGCGCTTTCGCCACAATAGCGAGCAGTATGGCCTTGAGGCAAACCGTGACGCGTTTTCTCTCTACGAAGCACCCATAGGTTTCATCGGCATGGGCGATCTGGGACGCGCGATCTTGCCACTCGTCGCTCCCTTTCGCGGAACGGTGCGCGCATTTGATCCCTGGCTGCCAGCGGCCTACATCGAGTCGTTGGGTTGCCAGCCGGCGACGCTTGAGGATGTGCTGCGTGAGTCGCAGGTCGTTTTCGTAGTAGCTGGCGTAACGTCGCAAAATCAGGGCTTTCTGACACGCGAGCAGTTCATGTCCATGAGATCTGGCTCCGCATTTGTCCTCGTGAGCCGTGCTGGTGTGGTTGATTTCGATGCGATGCTCGACGTCGCCGGGCAGGGCCACATCCGGGTGGCAACCGACGTATTTCCTGTTGAACCATTGCCGAAAAATCACCGCGCACGTTCGCTGGACAACGTGCTGCTATCGCCACATCAGGCCGGAGCGCTTGACGCGGTGCTTCGCGAGATAGGCCGCAGGGCGCTGGCCGATATCGAACTGATCGCGCGTGGACTACCGCCAGTGATGTGCAAGATTGCGCAGCCGGAGACGGTGGGTCTGATGCGCAGCAAGCCAATCGAAAAGAGCTAGGACCGGTTGATGATTGGTGATATCTCTCATTTTCTGGCAACGCCTGACGAGAGCCGGCGGTCGCGACGGTCTCTGCGATGGATCTGCTTTCGTGGCTGGCAGGCGCTCGTTCTGACTCAGGATGAACTCGAATTGACGGTAGTGCCGTCAATTGGTGGGCGTCTGATAAGCATACGCCACGGAGGTGTGGAGCTCGCCTACGTCAGCGATGCCCTGGCTGGCAAAATGCCGGACGGCAGTGATGAGCAGTGGCGAGTCTTATGTGGTGAATGGGGCTTTCCATTATGGGGTGGGGGCAAGACGTGGGTTGCGCCGGAGTCGAACTGGCCTGATGGCGCGCCGCAGCGCGATCTCGATAGCGGACCCTACGGTGTGCTAGCCACATGGAACGGCATTGATTCGATGGGCGTGGAACTGGGCAGTGGTGTGTGCGGGCGAAGCGGGCTGCAGATTACCCGGCGCATCGAGCTTGCAGCAAACGGCGTCTGGACGACGGTGCATCGATTGATCAACCGCTCCGGCGAGATTCGTGAGTGCGGCATCTGGGATGTGTTGATGCTCCGGCGCCCTGGCTCGGTAAGCGTACGACTCGATCAAACCGGCGACCAATGGCGTGAGGCAATTGTGCCGTTTCCAGAAAAAGGACCGATAGGTGACGTACGTGGTTCGAGATTCCTGAGTTTCGCCGACGGCGTGCTATCAGCCCACTGCGACGACGCCATTGAGTTCAAGTTTGGTATCAACGCATCGGGCGGTGCTCTGGACGTTCGACTGATGCTACCGGAGGGTAACAAGCGTCTGCTGCGAAGCTTCGACGTAGTTGCTGATGCGCGGTACCTGCATGGCGCTCCGATGGAAGTGTTCAATGCACCGGCGCTGCCGTACTTTGAGATTGAATCGCATGGGCCGGCGCATACCTTGGAGGCTGGCGCTGCATGTGAATTGCGAGTTAAGGAATGGGTTTCGTCGCGCTAGAATTGCGGCTTTAGCCCGGAATACGCCGATGTCTTTTGCCTCGCTTGGCCTGATCGATCTCTTGCTGCGTAATGTACAGGACCTCAATTACCAGACACCTACGCCGGTGCAGGCCAAGGCGATTCCTGCTGTGCTCAGTGGCAAGGACGTCATGGCCGCGGCACAGACCGGCACTGGCAAGACGGCGGGTTTTGCGCTGCCGCTGTTGCAACGGCTAGCGCAACACGGCCCGGCGGTGTCCAGCAACCGCGCACGTGTTCTGGTGCTGGTGCCCACGCGTGAACTGGCCGAACAGGTGCTGCAAAGCTTTATCGATTACGGCAAAGGCCTCGACTTACGATTTCTGGCCGCCTACGGCGGCGTCAGTATCAACCCGCAGATGATGAAGTTGCGCAAAGGCGTGGATGTGCTCGTTGCCACGCCGGGCCGTTTGCTAGATCTCAATCGCCAGAACGCAGTGCAGTTTGATCAAGTACAAACGCTGGTGCTGGATGAAGCCGACCGCATGCTGGATCTGGGCTTTGCGCGTGAACTCAACGCTGTCTTTGCTGCCTTGCCCGCTCAGCGCCAGACACTGCTGTTCTCCGCCACGTTTACCGATGACATCCGCGCCATGGCGGCGGACATTCTGCGCGGCCCGGTCAATATCAGCGTCAGCCCGCCCAATGCCACGGCCGCCAGGATCAAGCAGTGGGTGGTGCCGGTGGATAAAAAGAACAAGCCTGACCTCTTCATGCACCTTGTGGCTGAGAACAAGTGGGAGCACGCGCTGGTGTTCGTCAAAACCCGCAATGGCGTGGATTACCTCGCGGCCATGCTGGACGAAGCGGGCTATGCGGTCGACACCATCCACGGCGACAAGCCGCAATCCGCGCGCCTGCGTGCGTTGGAGCGCTTCAAGACGGGCGAAGTACCTATGCTGGTCGCCACCGATGTGGCGGCGCGAGGGCTGGATATCGACGACCTGCCGCTGGTGATCAACGTTGATCTGCCGATCGTGGCGCAAGACTATGTGCATCGCATTGGCCGTACCGGTCGAGCGGGCGCTAGCGGCGTGGCGGTGTCCCTTGTGTGTGCCGATGAAGCGCCGCAACTGGCCGCGATTGAAGCGCTGATCCGCCAAACGCTGCCTCGTGAAGAAGAGCCGGGTTTTGAAGCCGAACACCGCGTGCCGCAAACTAGCGCGACGGGCCAGATCATCAAGAAACCGAAAAAGCCCAAGAAGCCGAAAGCGCCGCAAGCTGCGCCGGGCGGCATGGCAGTGTTTGGCAAAAAACCGCGCCCGCAAAGTGGTGAAAACGAACACAAACCTGCGGCGCAGCGCGCTGTGGCCGCGGGTAAAGGCACGAGCTTGTCTAGCGGTAACCCATTCGGCGTGCAGAAGCCACGCAGCAAACCCGCCAGCAAACCAGCAGCGGGTTCTCGTAAGCCGGCTGGCAAACCCGCTGGTGGCCGCGCCAAACGCCAACCCTGATCCTTGGGGTGAGTGACGCCAGCCTTGGAACGGGCTGGCGGTTCGCGGACCGCTGGCAGGCAGCGGCGCAGCTTCGGCGTGCATCAGATCGTCGGGGATCGGCGCACTGAACTCAAGATCGACAGCAACTTCGGAGCCGAACGGACGTTGACATCGTGCGTAGCGAGTGTCCGGTCGAGGTCTGGCTGGGATGCCGCAGCATGCGCCGCAGCAGCCGGACCGGAGCAGGAAACCGGACATTTCTAAAAAGCTCTTACATACATACAAAGGTTCGATAATTTATCTTATGTCAAATTGACTTTTCAACGGAAGCTATTCACAAAACGTGCTTCGGAGCCTCATCCAGTTTGAAGCGGCCGAAAACCCCGCCGGTCTCTCACGTTTCGTATCCATACGGAAATGAAGTGATTGATTTTCGCAAGCTGAGGCAAGCGAGCCGACAGCGCAGATTGAAGAGCGCGACGCGACATCGACGCGCAGCCAGCGACGGCAACGCCGACAGGTAACACATCTACCTGTGAACCTGACCGAGCCAATGGAAACTGCGCGCCATTAGTAACATCAGCGTTCAAAACCTTCCGCTGCAGCCGCGCCCTCACCTAAGCCCTTTTCCCCAACCCATCCCACCTGGTGTTACCGCCCGCTTATGTCTATGCTTCCTTAACCCCTTGGCCACTCGCAGCGCCAACGACGCTTCCGCGCCAAACGAAGCCGTCCAAAGCCCAGCAAGGGGGAAAACCTAAAACGGAGAAAACCCAATGACAGTATCGATCTCGCGGCGCGCCATTCTGCTGTTCACCGGTCTCGCACTCTCGGGCACGCTGTCGCTCGCGCAAGCGGCGCCGGTCTCATTTACCGTACCGCTCACGGGCGACCAGCAGGTGCCTCCGGTGCAAACTCCCGGCAGCGGCACCGCCAATCTCACGTACGACTCGAGCACCCACGTCGTGACGTGGAACATCACCTTCAGCGGTTTGACGAGCCCAGCCACCATGGCGCATTTTCACGGCCCGGCTCCTGCCGGTAAAAACGCCGGCGTGAAGGTGTGGATCTCGCAGAAAGGCAATATGTCCGTGACGAGTCCGCTCAGCGGTCAGGCAACCTTGTCCGCGGATGACGCCCAGATTTTCGAAGCCGGCAATATGTACATCAACGTCCACACCAAGACCAACCCGGGTGGTGAGATCCGCGGCCAGGTCATGCCGCCGAAGGGTAACTGACGCACCGCGCTTCAGCCATAGCAGCAGACGTGGTCAGAGATAGGCCGCAAGCAGCACCACCACCGCAGCGCCAATCGCAAGCGGCAGCAGTGCCAGCACCGCTGGCCGCTGCCGCGGTGCGGCAATATTCGAAGGCAACGCCTTATAGCCCGTCAGCATCGGGCGCAGCAGGTTGTGCCGCTTCACCACGGCGTAGAGTGCGATCACCAGCACATGCAGTGCGACCGCCGCCAGCAACACATCCCACACCACTCCATGCAGCGTGGAAATCGCACTGGCGATCCAGGCGGGCACCCATTCGCTCAACGGACCCTCGTCCGCGACCTCGTTGTACACGTACAGGCCGCTTAGCGTCTCAAGCAGGAGCAGGACGAGCAGCAACAAGACCATCCATCCGCCGGCCGCGTTATGGCCCACCTGATCGTCCGGCTCGCGGCGAAACAGGTGCGACAGATGCCGCACCGCGGCCGCCGGTGACGCCACAAAATTTCTGAAGCGCGCCGTATCGCTGCCGAAGCAGCCCCACAGTAACCTGAACAGCAGCAACGCGAGCAGCGCTTCGCCGGCCCGCACATGCCAGTCGATCAGATTCAGCTTCAAGGTCGTATAAGCGGCCGCAACCAGTACCACCATCAACCAGTGAAACAGGCGCGTCGGCGCATCCCACACAAGTACGCGGCGACGACCCGGTTGTCCCGGCGGCGAAACGGGTTCGTCGGCGTTCATGAAGTTGGGCCTCCCCAGTGAAGCGGCCAGCAGCAACAGCAATCCGGATGCCACAGAAATCTAGAAGAGATAAAGCCCCGCGACAAACACCACGCCCGAGAACAGCAGCGCCGTTACGCAATATCCCATGATGTCGCGCACGCCAAGGCCGGCAATCGCCAGCGCAGGAAGCGCCCAGAACGGCTGCGCCATATTGGTCCACGCCTCGCCGTAGGCGATCGCCATTGCTGACTTTCCGAGGTCGGCATGCAGCGCCTGCGCGGCCGGCATGACGAAAGGCCCCTGCACCACCCAATGGCCGCCGCCGCTCGGCACGGCAAAATTGATTACCGCTGAACTGAGGAACGCGAGCAGCGGGAACGTATGCACGTTGGCAATCTCCACGAACCATGTGGTGATGATGCCGGCCAGTCCCGAGTGATCCATCAATGCCTGAATCCCGGCGTAAAACGGAAACTGGATCATGATCGCGGAAGCGCCCTTCGCTGCCGCGCCCACCGCGCGCGCGTATGCCATCGGCGTCTTGTGCAGCACCATGCCGGCGGCGAGGAACACCAGGTTCACGGTATCGATGTCGAGCGTAAACCCCTTCTGCACCGTACGCACCACCAGATATACCGCACACACCAGCGCTACCAGCAACGCCAGCACGCGGCTTTCCTCGAGCCGTTCGGCAAGCGTTGCATCAGCCGGAAGCTTTCGTTCGACGGATGGCGGGTCTTCGAGCAGCGCCGGGTCTACCGCCACGACATCCTCGGGTTTGGGCATCATCAGCCGCGCGAGGATCGGCAGCAGCACGATCAGACCAAACGTGATGAAGGCGTTGTAGCCGGTGAAGATCGTGTGCGAGACAGGAATCAGTCCAATGGTCTTTTCCATCGGATTGCCCTTGGTGGCCGCAACCAGTGGCACCGACCCGGACAGCCCGCCGTGCCACGTGAGGAAGCCCATATATGCAGATGCCACGAGCAAACGGTAGTCGGTGCCCTTCACGCGCCGCGCGACTTCGCGCGCCAGCATCGCACCGAGCACGAGGCCGAAGCCCCAGTTGATGGCGCATGCAATCGCGCCGCAAAACGCCACCAGCATGACGCCTTGCGCAGGCGTGCGGGCCGAACTTGCCAGTGCGATCAACAACCGCTTCACCGGGCCAGAACTGGCGAGCGCATGACCGGTCACCAGAATCATGGCCATTTGCATCGAGAAGGCCAGCAGGTTCCAGAAACCGCCGCCCCACATCGTCACCAGTTCCGCCGGCGCTTTCGGCGTCAAGGCAAAGGCCAGCACGAACGTTGCAATCGTCAGGAAGATCGCAAAGATCAGCGGGTCAGGCAGCACGCGATGCACCACCTGAGTAAAAAAGCGCGAGATACGCTGAATCAACTGTCTACTCCTCGTCACCAATGATATTTTTAACGGGCGGTTTAAATCTTGCGCCGGATTGCTTTGGCCGCGTCTTTTCCGCCCACTTCCCCGGCCGCGATTCTTGCATGAAACGAGGGGTTTTGCTGCGACGCAGGCACGCGCCCTGCGTCGCGGCGTGTCTACATAGGAGATTGTCTGATCATGGAATATCGTCAACTCGGCCGTTCCGGCCTCAAGGTGTCGACCGTCACGCTCGGCACGATGACAATGGGTGGCAAAGGAAAATTTGCGAGCGTCGGTGAAGTGGGCCTCGAAGAGGCGCGCCGGCAGATCGATATGTGCCTCGAAGCCGGCGTCAACCTGATTGACACGGCCGATGTCTATTCGAACGGCGCGTCGGAGGAGATCGTCGGCGCGGCGCTCGGCGGCAAGCGCAAAGGTGGCGTGCTGATCGCCACCAAGGCGCGCTTTCCAATGGGCGACGGCCCGAACGATCGCGGCCTGTCCCGGCATCATCTGATCGAGGCGTGCGAGGCGAGCCTGCGGCGTCTCAAGACGGATGTGATCGACCTCTATCAGGTGCACGAGTGGGATGGTCTCACGCCGCTCGAGGAGACGCTCGAGGCGCTCGATATGCTGGTGCGGCACGGCAAGATCCGTTACGTCGGCTGCTCGAACTACTCCGCCTGGCATCTGATGAAGGCGCTGCACGTGAGCGAGCGGGACCGCCTGCCGCGTTTCGTCAGCCAGCAGATCCACTACACGCTCGAGGCGCGTGAAGCGGAATATGAACTTGCGCCGCTCGCGCTCGATCAGGGCCTCGGCATTCTGGTTTGGAGTCCGCTAGCCGGCGGTCTGTTGTCGGGCAAGCATCGCCGCGACACGACGCCGGAAGGCACGCGCCAACTCGCGGGCTGGACCGAACCGCCGATCCGCGATCAGGACCGCCTCTGGAACATCGTCGACGCTCTCGTCGAGATTGCCGGCGAGCTCAATATCTCCGCCGCCCAGGTCGCGCTGGCGTGGACACTGGGACGTCCGGCAGTCGCTTCGGTGATCATCGGCGGGCGCAACGAGAAGCAGTTGCGCGACAACCTCGGCGCGGCCGACGTCAAGCTGAGCGATGCGCAGCGCGAGCGGCTCGATCAGGTCAGCGCCCCTCCTCTGCTCTACCCCTACTGGCATCAGCTGCAGACCGCCAGTGACCGCCTTGGCGCGGCCGATCTGTCGCTGCTGGGGCCGCATCTGAAGAAGAAGGCGTAGGCAAACTGCCGCTGGAGCCGCACGCAAAACAAAAGCCGGCCGCCAGCTCCCGCTGGCGACCGGCTTTTTATACTGCCCGGTTTGCGCTATCCGCGCGCCCCGCTCAGAACTTGTGGCGCAGACCGAGGCTGACCAGTTCCTGAGTGTTGGTACCGCCGTAGCCATACGAGCCCACGGAAGCCTGCGCAGCCACGATACCCGTACCTGCTGCGTCAAGCGTATCGCCGCTGGCGTGCTGCCATGCGCCCACCAGATACACATCGGTGCGCTTCGACAGGTTGTAGTCCGCGCCCACCGAAACCTGGTGGTACGTCGCGCCCGTCTCGCCGCTCGACTTCGTGTAGCTGTAGCCCACGCCCAGCAGCATCGCCGGGGTCAACTGGTAGTCGAGGAAGCCTTGTCCGGTGTTGAACTTCTCCGTCGAGGCAAATGCCGACTGTCCGTCCGCCTTGTACTGCGCATTGCTGTAGCCTGCGCCGAACGTGAACGGACCGGCCACATACTGGGCCGCAACGCGCGCGATATTGATCGACTTGGCGCTCTGCAGGCCGAGGTTGATCAGCGAACCGTCAAAGGTGCCGTCAGACGTGCTGGCCCAGCCCGAGCCGGTGGCCGTCGAGGCGCGCACGAGACCGTCGGTCGTTTCATTGTCGGCAACGAAGTAACCGGCGGCCACCGAAATCGGCCCGTTGCTATACGACGCGGCTGCCGACCAGGTCTGTCCCGAACCCGTCTGTCCGGCCACGCCACCCAGCGCATACATACCTTCGACCTGGAAGCCCGAGAACACCGGCGACACGTACTTGATCGCGTTGCTGGTACGCGAGCTGTTGTCGTAGTTGTCGACGTCACCCGCAGTCGCGAAGGTGCTGCCGAAATAGTTGTCAGCCGTGATGCCTTGTACGAGGTCGACGAGCGGATCGTACTGGCGACCCAGCGTGAACGTGCCGTACTGGTCTGCGCTCAAACCGACGAATGCCTGACGGCCGAATTCGCGGCCGCCCTGTGCGAGGCCGCCCGTGCTCGGGTTAAAGCCGTTTTCCAACTGGAAAATCGCCTTCAGACCGCCGCCCAGATCTTCGGAACCCTTCAGGCCCCAACGGGTGCCCGACAGGTCGCCATTGCTGGCGTTGCCGACCGACCATTGGTTCTGGCCAGCCGCATTGGCGTTATGGATGAAAGTAACGGCGGTATCGATCGTGCCGTAAAGGGTTACGCTGCTTTGTGCATGGGCCGCACCAGCAGCGCCCAGCAGTGCGAGAGAGAGCGTGGACAGCGTTATTCTTTTCATCATTTCTCCGTGCAGATGAACGATTGGTTATTGCGAAAAGGACAATAACGCGCCGGACTCTTCCGGGACACTGAAAAAAATTTCTGTCGTAAAAAGTCTACAAGGGCTGAAAGCCTTTCCCTGTAAGGCTTTGCCGGACTATTGCTGGAGGAGAAATACTCATTTGATGCAAAGGAGGGTATTGATTCATCGTTGACGGGATTGCAATAGATGGCCCGTTATCCGCTTGATTCTTTCATATCCAGACAAGAAAGCTGGCTGGAATGTTCAGGTGATTTTAAAATGACTCTGCAATTAGCCGCTTAATCCATTTCTCAACGCATGTTCGTGAGTTATTTTTATGAACCCATTTTCAGGCTTTAAAACTCACTCCGCCGCATTCTGCGAACGCCGGTAATGAATATGCGCGGGGACCTTTAGCGAATCGGGATGTGCATTGCCTTCCAGCATCGAAAACACGCAGTGCAAGCTGTGTTCGGCGAGTTGCCGGCTGTCCTGGACGATGGCGTCGATGGCGAGCGGCAGGCAGTCGAGCAGCGGATGATCGTCGAACGACATCAGCCGGCCCGGCGCCTGCGCCAGCTTGTGCGCCTCGCTCATGAACGACAGCGCGCCCTCGAGCAGGGTAATCGAGCCGGCGAACAGCGCCTGCGGATAGCGCCCGTGCGTCTTGAACCAGTCCTGCATCAGCGCGCGGCCGGATTCGCGCTGGAAGTCGCGCTGGTGAACCCAGTCGGGCTGCTCGCTCAGGCCGTTCGCCGCCAGCGCCTGACGGTACCCGGCGAGCCGGTCGCAGCTTGCCGACAGTTCCGCCTGGCCGCCGAAGTACACCACTTCGCTCGCGCCCTGCTTCAGCGCGTCGCCCACCAGCGTGGCGACGATTTCGGTCGCATCGGTGACCACATAGGGAATTTCGCTCTGCTCCACCCGGCGATCGGCGAACACGAGCGGCAGGCGCTTTACCCACTTCTGGTAGCGCTCCGGATCGGCGGTGCACGGCACGACCACGAGCCCGTCCACCTGATGCGAAACCAGGTGCGCAATCCCTTCGGTTTCGCGGACCGGATCTTCGTCGCTGGTCACCACTACCAGCTGATAGCTGTATTGCTCGCGGCATCGCCATTCCATCGCCTGGGCCAGCGCGGAGTGCACGGAGTTGGTGAGGTCGGGAATCACGAGGCCGATCGTGTTGCTGCGGCGCGAGCGCAGCGCGCGCGCCGACTTCGACGGCGTGAAATTGTGCTCTTTGGCGACCTGAAGCACGCGCTCGACGGTGGCCGCCGAGATGCGATAGCGCTCGGCATAGCCGTTCAGCACCATGCTCGCGGTGGTGCGGGACACGTTCGCCAGACGGGCGATGTCGTCAATGGTCAGACGCTCGAACTGGGACACGCGGGCTTCCTCGCGGCAGGGTGTTGACGACGATGATATCCGTGCCGGATGGTACTACGGGGACGCGGCGCTGAAAACGTGCTGGCTGATCCGCACAAGCCGGAAAGTCAATGCAGGGACAACGGCGAGGTCGATTGCGCGATCGATTGCACAGCTAACTGCTGCGCTGCTCGAGACGCTGGTCGAGGCGCTGTTTGAGCCGCTGCGGCACCAGCACCGGCAAGCGCAACAGGAAACCGCAGAAGAGCCGCAGATGCATCCACGACAGCAGCAGGTTGTCGCGCAGGTAGTTGAAATGCGATACGCCACCTTCGTCGGCGCGGAAATAGCGCACCGGCGCTTCGATCCTGATGGGCCGCACGCCTTCCCAGCACAGACGCACCGCCGCTTCCGGATCGAAGTCGAAGCGCCGCATCCACACATGGCGGCTCATCACCTCGCGCAATGGCTCGACCGGGTACACGCGAAAACCGTAGAGCGAATCGCCGATGCCTGACCACAGGGTTTCAAGGTTGGCGCAGGCATTGGACAGACGCCGCCAATACACGCGCAACCAGGGCGCTTTCGAATCGAACTTCGGCAAGCCCAGCACCATGGCGCCGGGGTGTGCCTGCGAAGTGGCCATGAAACTCGCGATCAGATAGGCGGGGTGCTGGCCATCGGAATCCATCGTGAGAACGTGCGTGAAACCGAGGCTGGACGCTTGTGCAAGTCCGGTCAGCACGGCCGCCCCTTTGCCCTGATTGTGCGGCAGCACGATTACGCGCAAGCCCTCGTCGTGTTCGGCCATCGCCTGCAACCGTTGGGCACTGTCGTCCGTGCTGCCGTCGACGATCACCCAGACGGGGTTCCAGTTCTCGCGCGCACTGCGCACGGTCTCATAGACCTTTTCGCCAGGGTTGTAGCTCGGAATCATGACCACGTGGGTCGACGATGGGCGGAGTGTGCGCATGGCAAACAGCAGGTTGAGCGCGGCTAGCGGATGCGATGGGTCGCCACGTACGCAGCGAGCGCGCCGAGCGTCGCGAAGATTTTCTCGTTGTCCGGGTTGTCCGAACGCAGTTCGAAGCCGTACTTCTTCGAAATCAGCAGCGCGATTTCGAGGATATCGATCGAGTCGAGTCCGAACCCTTCGCCGTATAGCGGAGTGTCGGCCGTCACCGTGTCGAGTTGCACGTCTTCGAGATTCAGTTCGCCGACGATCATCGCGGCCAGCTCTTCTTCCAGTTTATTCATTGCCTTGGTGTGCCGGAGATCAACGCCAGTGGAAGGGGTGCAGAACGGCCCGTATCGGGTCCCTGCGCCGCTCCTCCTGGCTGGCGCATGGGCAGGCCCTCTAACCCCGTCGCAGCGGCGATCTGCCCGCTGTCTTCGAGTTTGTAAAGTGTGGGGCGATTCTAGACGAAGCCATCCCCGGTCGTATACGGGCAAAGGGTTACATGAAGTTTTGGGCCGGCATGCGTCTTTTGTAAGGCCATGAAAGGCAAAACCCGTCGCGGACCTCGCCCGGGACGGACGGTACGCTAGAATTGCGCCCGCCGCGTGCGCGGCCGGGGTCAAACAAACAGTTACAAAAGCGGGTGCGAACCCCGTGTGCCCGGGCGGGTCTTTAACAGGTCCCCTGCGGGAATGAAAAATGCGTGATGACGGGTATGCCGAGGACAAACGGCGACCATTCATGTGATGAAAGAACCGGCCAGGCGTCGTGCAAGACAGCGGACGAACTGGCTTTAAAAATACCCCTACTTATGCAGCACATTGTCCTTATTCCTGACTGGTATCGCGGGGCGAGCGCGCCGGCGGCTCGTCGAGGGAGGTCGTCGTGGCTCAGCTAAAGCGTATCGTGAGCGGCGCGGCGACGGTCGGCGTGATCGCGGCATGCGAGCTCGGCACGCACTACGCGGCTAGCACGCCGGGCGCGCAAGGCTTCGGTCTGGCCGTCGTCCTCGCACCGCTTCTGTTGCTGACGTTGGCCGCCGCGGCCCGCTCGGCGCAGCGTGCCTGGTTGCTGCCGGGCTGGGTCTGCGGCTGCGTGGCGTTGTGGTTTGCGCGCGCGCCGCTCGTGCGTCACTTCGAATGGGGCGCTTATTTTGAGCACCTCGCCGTCACCCTTATCATGGCGTTCGCATTCGGGCGCACGCTCGCGGCGGGCCAACGCCCCCTGTGCAGCCAGTTTGCCGCGCTGGTGCATGGCAAACTGACGCCGGCCATTGCTCATTACACCCGCCGGATCACGGTTGCCTGGACCGCGTTCTTTCTGGGCATCGCGGCCCTCTCGACACTGCTGTTCGTTGCGGCGCCGGTGGTTGTGTGGTCAACCTTCGCCAACTACATGACGCTGCCGCTGGTGGCCGCGATGTTCGTCGCGGAACATGCATGGCGGCGCGTCGCGTTGCCGGACGTGCAGCGTCCCAGCATGGTCGCCACGGCGCGCGCCTACCGGCATACGATGCACGGCCGGGCCGGACGCGCACAATGAATCCGGTTCAACCTCCGCGCAGCCTTGAATGGCGTAGCGCGGAGCCACGGTAACTGCCCTGACTGACGTTATGCCGAGCTTTCCTTTGTTGTTCCACTCGTCGTCTGAACAGACGATTGCCTGGCGCGACGGCACGCCGGTCTCCGTACGCGAGTTTCTCGCCGACGTGGCGGCCCTCGGGAAGGCACTGCCGGCCGGTGGCCATGTGTTCAACATGTGCACGGACCGCTATCGTTTCGCGGTCGGCCTTTGCGCGGCCCTGGTGGCAGGCAAGATCAGCCTGCTACCTTCCGCGCATACGCCGGAAGCGGTGCGCCAGCTGGCGTCGTTTGCTCCCGATACTTTTTGCCTGCACGATGCCGCCGACTGCGCCGTGGAATTGCCGCGCTTCCGGTTTCCGTCGGCAGGTATTGCTGCGCAGTCCTGTGGGTCTTCCAGCAAGGATTCCTCAGCTGGTTTAGCGGACTCCGCGACCCTCTTCCCCGCTGCTGCAGAAACCGTCGTGCCGCAAATCGACGCGACGCGTGTCATGGCTTATCTGTTCACCTCCGGTTCGACCGGCGCGCCGGTCCCGCATGGCAAAACATGGGGTAACCTGGTGCAGTGCCTGCGCACTTCGGCGGACCGTCTCGGCCTGTTCGGGATGGGTGCCTGCACGCTGGTCGGCACGGTGCCGCCGCAGCACATGTACGGTTTCGAGACCACCGTGCTGCTGGCGTTGATCGGCGGCTTTGCGTTCAGTAACCGCCAGCCGTTCTATCCGGGCGATGTCGCCGCCGAACTCGCTGCCGTCCCGCAGCCGCGGGTGCTGGTCACTTCGCCGGTTCACCTGCGCGCGTTGATGCTGTCCGACCAGGCGATGCCGCCGGTCTCGCTGATGTTGTCCGCGACTGCGCCGCTCACGCAGGAACTGGCGCGCACCGCCGAGGCACGTATCGGCGCACCGTTGCTTGAGATTTATGGCAGCACCGAAAGCGGCCAGATCGCAACGCGCCGTACCGCGCAGGGAGCCGCCTGGGATCTCTATCCGGGCATCAGCCTGGAGACGCGGCGCAGCGGCGATGCTCAAGATACGAGCGGCGAAAGTGAAGGTGAGCCACGAGACGGCGACGCTACGGTCTGGGCGTCCGGTGGTCACCTCGAAGCGCCGTTACCGCTGGGCGACGCAATCGAACTGCTCGATGCCGGCCGTTTTCTGCTGCATGGCCGTAAGGGCGATCTCATCAATATCGCCGGAAAGCGGACCTCGCTGGGTTATCTGAATCATCAGTTAAACGAAATATCTGGCGTGGTCGATGGTGTGTTCTTCATGCCGGACGAACCTGCCGCTGCGCTTGCGGACACCGCCGACACCGCGGGCACTTCGGGCATCACCGGCGCAGGGCGCGACGAGCAGGTGACGCGTCTGACTGCGTTTGTGGTGGCGCCCGGCCTTGCGCCCGCCGATCTCCAGCGTGCGCTGCGCGAACGCATCGACGCCGCATTCATGCCGCGCCCGCTGTACTTCGTGGATGCGCTGCCGCGCAACGCAACGGGCAAGCTGCCGCGTGATGTGCTGACGGCGCTAGTGGCTCAACAGGCTCAACAGGCTCAATCGACGCAACAGATGCAAGGGATGCAACAGGCCCGGAAGGCACAACACGTTCGGCACGCGCAACCGGCAGCCGCTGCGTCGTCCGCAAGCCCGGCCGCCGGCGCGCGCCCCGCCACCTCAACGATTCGCTTCACCATCGCCCCCGACCACCCTGCCCTCGCCGGACACTTTCCCGGCCAGCCGATCGTCCCCGGCGTGGTGTTGCTCGACCACGCCATCAGCGCGATCGGCACCGCGCTGAACCGGTCGCTCGATGCCTGCCGCCTGCGTTCCGCCAAATTTCCAGGTCCGGCTACACCGGGCACACCGCTCGATCTGAGCTTCGAGATCACGGCGAGCGGTGCCATCCGCTTCACCATCAACGCCGCAACCCGCGTCGTGGCGAGCGGCCTGCTGGCTGGCATGGAGCCAGCCGCCCCGGCCACGCCAGTAGCTCCAGCAACCGAGGCGGTGTGCTCATGAAACGCCCCGCCTGGACCCAACGCAAGGAGCGCAGCAACATTCCGCTGATGCGCCTCATGACGTGGCTGTCGCTACGCCTCGGCCGGCGCGTAAGCCGTATCGTGCTCTCGCCTGCCAGCGCCTATTTCATGCTGTTTTCCCCGGCCGCATGCAAAGCGTCGCGTGCTTATCTCACGCGCGCCCTCGGACGGCCGGCGACCTGGCTCGACGTCTGGCGGCACCTGATCGTGTTCGGTGCGACCATCCACGACCGCATCTATCTGCTCAACGACCGCTTCGACCTGTTCGACCTGCGCGTGCACGGCAGAGAAGTCATGCGCGACACGCTGGCCGAAGGGCATGGTGCGTTCCTGATGGGTGCGCATCTGGGCAGCTTCGAAGTCATGCGGGCGCTCGGGCGTACCCAGCCGAATCTGCGGGTCGCCATCACGATGTATGAGGACAACGCGCGCCGGACTAACAAGATCCTTGCGTCCATCAACCCGGCGGCGAAGCAGGCCGTGATCGGCCTGGGACAGGTGGATTCGATGCTCAAGGTTCGTGAGCATCTCGACACCGGCAGCATGATCGGCATTCTCGCCGACCGCACCATACTGGGTGACGCCCGCGATTCAATGCGCTGGGTCGATTTTCTCGGCGCGCCCGCTGCGTTTCCGCTCGGGCCGCTGCATATGGCGGCCATGCTCAAACGCCCGGTCATCTTTATGACCGGACTGTATCGCGGCGGCAACCGCTACGATATTCACTTCGAAACGCTGGCGGATTTTTCCAGGGTAGAGCGCGGCAAACGCGGCGCCGAGGTGCAGGCCGCCTTGACGCGCTACGCGGCATTGCTCGAAAAACATTGCCGCGCTGCGCCGTACAACTGGTTCAACTTCTTCGATTTCTGGCACGCCGAGCCGATTCCCGACGGCGCAGCCGCGAGTGGACCGCAGACCGTTGCTGCGACGAGGGTCGAGGTCGAGACCGCGCCCGAAGTGGCGGCCACGGTGCAAACTCAGCCACGCGGTGAAGCCACGGCCGAACCCGTCGCCCGGCAGGCGAGCCGGAGGCTCGCGACACCGTTGGTGTCCAGCGCCGATCTCACCGCGATCAATACGACGATCACCACCACGAGCAGGAATACCTGACGCATGACTGCAGCCCGCCCACTGCCCCGTGTTTCCCTGCGCTGCCGGCTTCGCACGCTCGCCGCGCTGCTGACGCTTGCCAGCGCCTGCTGTGCCGCCGGCGCCGCCACCGCGGCCAGCACCGACGCCACGAGCTGGAACCTCGACCGTCTGATGTCCACCCTGGGACAGAAAAAATCCGGGCGCGCGAGCTTCGTCGAAACGAAGTATCTGTCGATCGCCAGCGAGCCCGTGACATCCTCAGGCGAACTGACGTTCACAGCACCGGACCATCTGGAAAAGCGCACGGACAACCCGAAGCCGGAAGACCTCGTAGTCGACGGCGACAAACTGACGATTGCCCGCAACGGCCACAAGTACACGCTCGCGCTGACGCAGTACCCGGATCTGTCGGCTTTCATCGAAAGCATTCGCGCGACTTTATCGGGCAACCGTTTCGCGCTCGAGCAGGTGTATAAGGTGGCGGTCACGGGAACCGGCGACGACTGGACGCTCACGCTCACCCCGCTCGATTCCCGCATGCTGAAGACGATCAGCACCATTACGCTGACGGGTACACGCGACGTTCTGCATACCGTCGCGATCCAGCAGGCCGACGGCGATCATTCGCTGATGCGCCTGCAAAACGACGCGGCCAACTGATGCGCGAGCAGTCTGTCGGCGGTACATCACCAGGTGGCATGGGGCGGCTGCTGCGACAACGCGCCGTCCTGATATGGCTCGTGTTTTTGCTGGCCTGCGCGGTGGTGATCAGCCGTACGACGTTCACCGCCGACCTGTCCGCTTTCCTGCCGCGCTCGCCGAGCGCCGGCCAGCGCGTGCTGGTCGACCAGTTGCGCGACGGCCTGGTGTCGCGGCTGATTCTGGTGGGCATCGAAGGTGGCGATCCTGCGACCCGCGCGGCGCTCTCGCGCAACATGGCCACCAGCTTGCGCGGCGACACGCAGTTTGCCTCGGTAAACAACGGCGAACCCGTCAGCGAGACGCGCGACCAGCAGTTCATCTTCCAGCATCGCTATGTGCTGAGCCCTGCGGTGACGCCGCAGCGTTTCTCCGCAGACGGCCTGCATCAGGCGCTCGGTGACAGTCTCGATCTGCTCGGCTCATCCGCGGGCATGTTCACCAAGGAGCTGCTGCCGCACGATCCGACCGGCGAAGTTGCCGCGCTCGTCAACCGCCTGGATAGCGGCGCGCAACCGAGGTCGCAGGAAGGCGTGTGGGCCTCGCGCGACGGCAAGCGTGCGGTCATGGTCGTGCAGACCACCGGAGCCGGCTCCGACACCGACGCTCAGGCCCGCGCCATGGCCACGCTGCAACAGGCTTTCGATGCCGCGAAGCGAAGCGTCCCGAATCCGTCCGCGTTCCGCCTGGTAATGACCGGGCCGGGCGTGTTTTCCGTCGAGACGCGCGACAACATCAAGCATGACGTTGCCCGCCTCTCCGTGGTTAGCCTCCTGCTGATCGTAGCGTTGCTGCTGGTGGTGTACCGCTCGCCCCTCACGCTCCTGCTTGGTCTGCTGCCGGTACTGTCGGGCGTGGCGGCAGGGCTCGCCGCAGTCAGCCTCGCGTTCGGCACGGTGCACGGCATTACGCTCGGCTTCGGCACCACGCTGATCGGTGAGGCGGTCGATTATTCGATCTATCTGTTCGTGCAGTCTTCGCGCGCGCAGGCTCATGGTGCCTTGTCTGCTGCTGGTTCTGCATCCTTGCGCGAAGATGCGACGCTGCGCAACTGGATTGCCGTCTACTGGCCAACCATCCGCCTCGGCATGCTGACGTCGGTCTGCGGGTTCGCTTCAATGCTGTTTTCAGGCTTCCCGGGCCTCGTGCAACTGGGCGCGTATTCGATCGCGGGCCTGGTCGTGGCAGCGCTCGTCACCCGTTTCGTCCTGCCGCATCTGCGCGGCGCGCGTTTCGCGATTCGCGACGTCGCCCCGCTCGGCGCAAGACTCGCCACGCTGACCGCCGCCGCACCTCGTCTGCGCTGGCTGCTGGTCGCGTTGCTGGTGGCGTCGGTCGCAACGCTGGCTTTTCATCGCCAGCATGTCTGGAGTCACGAACTGTCCGCGTTGAGCCCGGTGTCGGCACAAAGCCAGGCGCTCGACGAAAGCCTGCGGGCCGATGTAGGCGCGCCCGACGTGCGTTATCTGGTGGTGATCTCGGGTGCGAGCCAGGAAGCGGTGCTGGAAGGCGCCGAGAAGGTGTCCGCGCAATTGCAGCCACTCGTGGACAAGGGCGTGCTGGCGGGCTACGAAAGTCCGGCGCTGTATCTGCCAAGCATTGCTGCTCAGCGCGCGCGTCTCGCCAGCCTGCCGTCCGCGGATGAGTTGACGGCACGGATGCGCGAGGCCGTCGCCAATCAGGCTATCAGCGTCAAGCCGGAGGCGTTCGCACCGTTTATTGCCGATGTCCAGGCGGCCCGTCAGCAGCCGTTGCTGCAGCGCGCGGATCTGCGTGGCACTTCGATGGCGCTCGCCGTCGACGCTCTCCTGACCGAACGCGCAGGCCGCTGGAGCGCGATGCTGTCGCTGCGCGCACCGGATAGCGCGCAGAACGCAGGGCATGCCGCCGCCCCCGACGAACCGAGCCTCGACGCCGCCACGATCGGCGCCGCGGTCGCACGCGCCCAGGTGCCGGACGCGCTCTTCGTCGACATGAAGGCGGAAGCCGATCGTCTCTACATCAACTACGTGCGCGAGGATATTCATCTGTCGCTCGCCGGGCTCGGCGCGATCGTCGTGCTGCTGCTGATCGCGCTGCGCTCGCCGCAGGCAGTGGTCCGCACGCTCGCGCCGCTCATCGCCGCCGTGCTGGTGGTTAGCGCGGGCCTCGCGCTGGCGGGCGAGCAACTGACTATCCTGCATCTGATCGGGATGTTGCTGATCGTCGCCGTGGGCTCGAACTATGCGCTCTTTTTCAACAAGCCCAACCGTGGTTCGACAGGGGGCCTAAGTATTGCCCCGCAAACTCTGGTTTCACTGCTGATTGCCAATCTCGCGACCGTGGCGGGCTTCGGACTGCTGGTGCTCGCCCGTGTGCCCCTGCTCAAGGCGTTCGGTTTGACCGTGGGTCCGGGCGCAATCCTCGCCCTTTTGTTCTCGGCGATTCTCGCACCGGCCATCACGCGGGGTGACGCGACCGAAACAGCAGAAACAGTCGAGCCACTCGAAGCGGCAGCACGCCGTACTGGAGAGCGCGTATGAATTCGACGACACCACGCACGTCATCGCCCTCGCGTACCTCGTATGCAGCGCCTGGCGTCGCACGACGCTGGAAGCCGTCGCCTTTTGTCACCGGCTCGGCCGCGCTGCATGTCGGCGCTGCGGCAGCGTTCCTGGCACAGCCGGCGCTCTGGCCTTGGGCGATGGGGAGTCTCGTCACCTCGCATCTGGCGCTGGTAGCCGCTGGTTTGTGGCCGCGCAGCACGCTGCTGGGTCTGAACTGGACGGCGCTGCCCGAAAGCGCCGGCAGACAGATCGCGCTGACCATCGACGACGGCCCCAATCCCGAGGTCACGCCGCGCATCCTCGACCTGCTCGACCGTTACGACGCCCGCGCGACGTTCTTCTGCATCGGCGATATGGCGCGCCGCTATCCGCACTGCGTCGAAGCGATCGTCGCCCGTGGCCATGCCGTGGAGAATCACAGTCAGCGGCATCGTCATAACTTTTCGGTGACGGGGCCGCGTGCCCTGGAGCGCGAAATCGCGGCGGCGCAACAGACGTTGACGGACATTACCGGGACGCGGCCGCTCTTCTTCCGGGCACCAGCCGGATTGCGCAATCCGTTCCTCGAACCGGTGCTGTGTGGACTTGGACTGCATCTGGCGAGCTGGACCCGGCGCGGCTTCGATACCCGCACGCGCGACGCCGAGGTGGTGGCGCAGCGGCTGCTGCGCGGGCTCGCGCCGCGCGACATCCTGCTCGTGCACGACGGCAATCCGGCCCGCGATGCGCACAATCAACCGGTGGTGCTTGAGGTATTGCCGCGCGTGCTCGAAGCAGCCGCGGCTGCGCAGTTGCGTTGCACAACGCTGCGCGCTGCAATCGCACCGGGAGCTGAAGATGCCTGAGACGCCGGATAGCACGAGCCTGCCGTTTGCTACCATTGACGCAAGGACTTCGGCGTCATCGGCCGGCCCTGGGTTGGCACAATCCGCCCGGGCCGTTCCATCGAACCGTAACAGGACCGAACCGTCGTGAAACCTCTCCTGCTCACGCATTTCACCGCCACGAGTTGTGCCGGACGCGGCCTCGACGCCACGCTTGCCGCGCTACGCGAGCAACGCGGCGGGCTCTCACCGTGCCGCTTCGAGCGCGCGACGCTCGACACCTGGATCGGCGAGGTCGAAGGCGTCAATGACGAGCCGGTGCGCGCCGACCTGCGCGACTTCGACTGCCGCAACAACCGGCTCGCGCAACTCGGCCTCACGCAAGACGGCTTTGCGCAGGCTGTCGCGGCGGCAGCGCAGCGCTATGGCGCAGAGCGTGTCGGCGTGTTTATCGGCACCAGCACGGCTGGCATCCTCGAAACCGAACTCGCGTACCGGCAGCGCGATCCGCAAAGCGGTGCCCTGCCCACCGGGTTTCACTATGCCGAGACGCACAATCCCTATTCGTCCGCCAGCTTCGTGCGCACTTATTTTGCGCTGAAGGGTCCAGCGCTGGTCGTTTCGTCGGCATGCTCGTCGGGCGCCAAAGTGTTCGGCTCGGCGCGCCGCATGCTCGCCGCTGGGCTGATCGATGCGGCCGTGGTGGGCGGCGTCGATTCGCTGTGTCTCACCACGCTGTATGGTTTCAACTCGCTCGAACTGCTTTCGAATGGTCCCTGCAAGCCTTTCGATACCCATCGCAGCGGCATCTCGATCGGCGAGGCGGCGGCGTTTGCGCTGCTCGAGCGCGTGCCGGATGGAGACGACAGCGCAAGCGCTCCGCTTGCCGACGATGCGATCCTTCTCGCCGGCATCGGCGAATCGAGCGATGCGTACCATATGTCGTCGCCGCATCCCGAGGGACTCGGCGCACGCCTTGCGATGGAGCAAGCCCTGGCGAGTAGCGGGATCGCTGCGGCCCGGATCGACTACATCAACCTGCACGGCACGGCGACGCCCAGCAACGATGCCGCGGAAAGCCTCGCGGTCAACGCGCTGTTCGACGGCACGCCCTGCAGTTCCACCAAGGGGGCGACCGGCCATACGCTCGGCGCGGCGGGAGCGCTGGAAGCCGTCATCGCCGCACTGACGTTGCGCGAGCAGTGGCTGCCCGCCGGCATCAACACGAGCGAGGCCGACCCAGCGCTGGGTCTCAACTATCTGCTGACGAGCCGGCCGGCCAGCCTGCGTAGTGTGCTCAGCAATTCATTCGGCTTTGGCGGCACCAATTGCAGCCTGCTGTTCACCCGCGGGTTCAGCCATGCGGATCAAGCATCTGACGGGACTAGCGGAGACAACGGGAGGGCAGCGTGATGATTCCCTTGAGCGCTGTCATTGAAAGCGTCGGTTTGATAGGTCCGGGCCTTGCCAGCTGGGTCGAAGCCCAGGCCATCCTAGCCGGCCGCGCGCCTTACGAGGCTGCGCGCACGGTAGTGCCGGCACCGGCCAGCCTGCCCTCCGCCGAGCGGCGCCGCACCGGCACCAGCGTTAAACTCGCCCTCGCGGTGGGCCATGAAGCGGTGGCGGCAAGCGGCCGTGATGCCGCCTCGCTTGCCACGGTGTTTTCGGCATCGGGCGGCGATGGTCAGAACTGCCATGCAATCTGCGAGACGCTCGCGAGCGACGACCGCAAGCTCTCGCCCACCCGTTTCCACAACTCGGTCCATAACGCGCCGGCCGGCTACTGGAGCATTGCGACAAGGGCGATGGCGCCGTCCAACGTGCTGTGCGCGTACGACGGCAGTTTCGCCGCGGGCCTCCTCGAGAGTCTTTGCCAGGTGGCGGTCGATGGGGTGCCCACGCTGCTGATCGTCTTCGACACCGAGTACCCGGCACCGATGCGCGACGTCCGGCCGGTCCCCGACGCTTTCGGCGTGGCGCTGCTGCTCTCGCCAGTGCAAGGTGCGGATGTGCGCACACCCGCAGGCACGGATACCAGCGCGCTGGCGCGCATCGACGCACGCCTCACCGACACGCCCGCCAGCGTGCTTGCCGTGCCGGAGTTCGAACAGATGCGCCGCAGCAACCCTGCCGCCCGCGCCCTGCCCTTGCTCGAAGCGTTGGCGAAACAGCGCCCAGCGAGCGTCGTACTCGATTATCTGCAGGACGTACAGCTTCAACTCGATATCACTGTGCCGAACGGCTCTAGCGAGTAGACAACGCGATGACTTCAACCCTGCCGCTTTCACCGCCGCTCGACCGCGCGTGGATTGCCACGAAGATCCCGCACAGCGGCGCGATGTGCCTGCTCGACCACGTCGCGGAGTGGGACGCCGACCATATCCGCTGTATGGCCACCAGTCATCTTGACGTGCATAATCCGCTGCGTGCGCACGGACGCCTCGCTGCGGTGTGTGGCATCGAGTACGCTGCCCAGGCAATGGCCGTCCATGGTGCGCTGCTGGGCGCAGCCGGACAGCAACGTCCGCGGGCAGGTTTTCTGGCCAGCGTGCGCGAAGTCGATGCGCAGGTGGCGCGCCTCGATACGCTGGATGGCCCCTTGAGTGTCGAAGCCGAGCGCTTGAGCGGCAACGAGAATAATATTCTGTACCACTTCGCATTGCGGTGTGACGAGCGCCTGCTGCTGACAGGCCGCGCCGCCGTCATGCTCGATGCAAGCGGTGCTCTTTAGTGGTTCCTTGTTTTGCCCTTGATCTGTCTTTCAACGGCCGGGCTCGCGTCGAGCCCCGGCGTTACTTCAGGACCTGTGTGATGAAGAAGCTCAGCGCGCTGACCGCGCTTATAGCAGTGACATTTGCCACGCTCACTCCGATGGCCCATGCGGACGTCTCCGATGCCGCACATCAATTCAAGAGCGACGTGAAGACCGCTGGAAAGGAAACCGGACACGCGTTCCGTGATGCCGGTCATGCGGTTGCGCACGGGGCGAAGGCAACGGGCCATGCAGTGGCGCATGGCGCGAAGACCGCCGGGCACGCAGTCGCGAACACGACGAGCCACGGGTATCACAAGACCAAAAACTGGGTAAAGGAGAAGACCTCCTGACCGGTTTGCGTCGACTTCGGCATAGGCATAGGCATCGGTACGGGCGCCCTTGTCGCCCTTACCCTCTCCCGCATCAGCGCATGTTCCCCGTGTGCCCTAGCGAGTAACGTCCCGGCTGCGGCCACACCGTCAAGCCATGCGGTTCCATGCCGACCGGAATCAAATGCATGGTGCCCGAGGTCGTGTCGATCGCGTACACCACATCGTCGAAGCGGCCCGACAGCCATAGCATCTTGCCGTCCGCGCTGACGTTGCCCATGTCGGGACTGCCGCCACCGGGAATCGGCCACGTGACCAGCACCTTGCGCGTGGCAAAGTCGAGCACCGAAATGCTGCCCGGGCCATGCCTGGGCCCATGCACACGGTTCGAGCCGCGGTTCGAGATGTACAGCTTCGTGCCGTCGCGGCTCGGATACAGCCCATGCGTTCCGATACCGGTATGGATAAAGCCGACCTTGGTAAAACTATCGCCGTCGACCACGAACACGCCATCGGCCATCATGTCCGCCACGTAGAACACCTTGCCGTCCGGCGAGATTCGGATGTCCTGCGGCATGCCCTTGGCGTCGAGCTGCAGATAGCCCAGCACCTTGCGGTTCACCATGTCGATTTTCGCCAGCTTGCCGCCGAATTCGCAGGTAAAGAGCGCGTATTTGCCGTCGATCGAAAAGTCCGCGTGGTTGATGCCCTTGCACTCCGGCACTTCGAGGCTCGACTTGAGCGCCATCGTGTGAGCGTCGCGGAAGTCGAGCCGGGCGCGCGCCTCGGCCACTACGATTGCTTCCTTGCCGTCCGGCGTGAAGTACATGTTGTAGGGGTCGTCGACCATGTCCTCTTTGCCCGGCTTGCCGGTTTTCGGATCGATCGGCGTGAGGCTGCCATCGAGCCGGCCCTCGGCGTTATTGGCGACCCACAGCGTCTGCAGATCCCACGAGGGCACCACGTGCTGCGGACTACGGCCGACTGCAAATCTGTCGACCACCTTGAAGGTGGCCGGATCGATCACGTAGACATCGTTCGAGCGCAGGTTGGGCACATAGACGCGTGGCAGCGCGCCGGCTACGGCGGCGCTCATGCGATTGGCGCCCGCCTCGCTGTACAGGTTGCCCGCGTTGACCACCGGCGGCATACCCGCCACGGTCGTGACGGCGGGCGCTGCCGCCGCCGCGAGGCTAGTCATCCATAGTCCTGACAGGACCACCCCAACCAGCGACACGAGCTGCATCCAGCGACCGGACCGGTAAGCCATAGCGACGAACTCCATGAACGAGCGGCATATAAGCGCACCACAAGCACAACGCGGACAACGAGGACGAGGCGACAGACAATGCCATGCACAACGCACGCACCTCAGTGCCCCGCCGTATCTTTCCTGATTGCTTCCACAGTGCGCGACACGATTGCGTCGATGCCCTGCTGACCGAGCTCGGCGGTCGCGCGACGCGGATCGCCGCCGTACACGCCATCGGCGGCCCCTGGCTTCGGGCCGCTGCGCAGCTTATCGAGCCGGACCATTTGCGGCGCCACCGCGAGCAGCAGCGACACGTCTGCGAGTCCCGCATGGGTGCCGATCTCGTCGTCGTGAAAGCCATGCTCGCGCAGAATCGCGTTGAAGCCGTCCGAACTTGTGCCGTAGTACTCCGGCGGCACGAAGGCACGCGTCGAGGTGCCGGCCCACGACTTGTTCAACTGCGCGACGACGTGCTTGAGATCGTTCTGATAACCGCCGTGGTCGCCGAGAAACACGATGTTTTTAAAGCCATGCACAGCGAAGCTGTTGGCGGCGGATTCGAGCATCTTTTCGAAGACGTCGTCCGGAATCGTGATGGTGCCCGGAAAGCGCATGTGCGAAGTGGGCGGCGCATAACCACCCTCCGGCACATAAGCCACGATAGGCGCGACGAGCGCATTGCCGAGTCCCTGCGCGATGCGTTGCGACAGCACCGCGACGCGCGCGTTGTGTTTGCCGAGCGCGACGTCGGGTCCACTTTGCTCGGTGCCGCCGATGGGAATGATGATGGTTGTCTTGCCTGCCGCCACCTCGTCGCGTACCTCTGTCCACGTGAGGTTTTCGAGGAACACGGTTTTCGGCGCTTGCGCGAGAGCGGTCTGGGTGGCGATCAGCAACACGATCGCGGCGAGCGTTCGCTGCGGTGAGAAGCGCATGAGGCGGCCCTGTCCCGGAAGATTGACGACGCTTGTGAGTATATCCGTCGCTCGTGCAGGCCGAGAGGCATTTACCGGAACGGGTGGTTCTCGAAACAGGACCTTGTTCAAGGGTTATCCCTGGTGTTTCAATTCCACCAAACCTTTCTTTTTGCTTTCTTTATTCTTTCAATTAAGGTTAAATTGAGGCCTTCGTTAAGCACGAGGAGACCTCAAATATGTCGCACTTCATGCAGGGCGCGGTGACGCTAGGTGGTTGCATCGGCATGTTCACGCTGATGGTGACCATGATTGAAATGCTGAAGGGATAACAGCATCGGCCTTCAGCCCGTGGCATCTCGCCACGAACTGAAGGCCGGCCACCCGCCATCAACTGCAGGTTACGACGCTCCACCTGACACCGGCGACGGATTGCGTTCCGCGAAGCCTTCCTGATGCCAGTACGGATACACGGGGCGCACTGCGCTGGCGGCATCGAGCTTCGCCATCTGTTCGGCCGTCAGATTCCAGCCGACGGCGCCGAGATTCTGCCGCAACTGTTCTTCGTTACGCGCACCGATCAGCACCGTCGAAACCGTGGGACGTTGCAACAGCCAGTTCAGCGCAATCTGCGGCACGGTCTTGCCGGTTTCGGCCGCCACTTCGTCGATCGCGTCGAGCACGCGGAACAGATATTCGTCCGGCACCGGCGGACCCATGTCAGCGGTTTTATGCAGGCGGCTCTTTTCCGGCAACGGTTGACCGCGTTTCAGCTTGCCGGTCAGACGCCCCCAGCCGAGCGGACTCCACACCACCGCGCCCAGGCCCTGGTCGAGTCCGAGCGGCATCAACTCCCATTCGTAGTCGCGTCCTACCAGCGAGTAATACGCCTGATTCGCGACGTAACGCGGATAGCCATAACGGTCGGCCACGTCTTGCGACTTCATCAGATGCCAGCCGGAAAAATTCGACACGCCTGTATAGCGGATCTTGCCTGCCCGCACGAGATCGTCGAGCGTCGACATTACTTCGACGACCGGCGTCTTGGCATCGAAGCCATGTAGCTGGAACAGGTCGATATAGTCGGTCTGCAGACGCTTCAAGGCGGCGTCGACAGACTGGATCAGGTGAAAACGCGACGAGCCGACACTGTTGGGCCCATCGTCGAAACGGAAGGTGGCCTTGGTCGAGATGATGACCTTGTCGCGCTTGCCCTTGATCGCTTCGCCGAGCACGGCTTCGGACGAGCCTTTCGAATAGATGTCGGCGCTGTCGAACATCGTCACGCCCGCGTCGAGACAGATATCGATCAGACGGCGTGCTTCGGCGACATCGGTTGCGCCCCACGCCTCGAAGAATTCGCCCTTGCCGCCAAATGTTCCCGTGCCGAAGCTGAGCACCGGAACCTTGAAGCCGGACGCGCCCAAATATCTCTGTTCCATCGAATAATCTCCGTAAGGTTGCTTCGCATTTGCTGCTCGCTTACTGCTCATGTGCTGCTAATGCGCCGCCCGATGGCCACGCATTTTCCATCCTGCAACAACAGGGCTCGAGTCTACGCGCGTCCGCCGGATCGCGTCGGCGACGCCGGCAGCCTTGGGGAGTTGCAACGCCGTGTAGAAAATTCAAGCGGAGAGGATGACCTTACCTGCGACAGTCCCGCCAGTTCACCAGACTCACCCGGTTCACCGTCACTCGCAAGTCACGAGCGCATGCAGTTCGTCGATATTGAATGGCTTGGCGAGAATCGCCACGCCGATATGTTTGGCGCGTTCCAGTTCGTCGGCGTAGCCGGTCATCAAGGCGATCTTCTGGGCGGGCCAGGAAGTGCGCACCCGTTCTGCGAGGTCGACGCCGTTCAGCTTGCCGGGCATCTGGATGTCGGAGAGCACCAGTTCGAAAGTCTCCCCGGCGGTGAGGACATCAAGTGCCCGGTCCGCAGTCGCTTCGTGATGCACTTCGCATCCGAAAGTTTGCAACACGGCCGCGATGCCCGCTGCGACATCCGCGTTGTCCTCCACCAGCAGCACCACGCCCTGCGCAGCGGAGTGGTCGTCGCCGGTCGCCGTGGCGACTACCGGCTGCGCCGCCCGCGCTTCGCGGTAACGCGGCAGATATAGACGCACCGTCGTGCCGCTGCCCACCACGCTGTCTATTTTCGCGGTGCCGCCCGATTGTTCGCACATCGCGAGGACCTGCGCGAGCCCGAGGCCTGTGCCAGAACCGTGCAGCTTGGTCGTGAAAAGCGGCTCGAAGGCGCGGCGCGCCACCGCCTCGGCCATGCCCTCGCCGTCATCGGAACAGGTGATGAGCACGTATTCGCCATCGGGCAGCAATGTGTCGCTCGACACCAGCCGCACGTTCTGGCAGCGAATCGCGAAGCGCCCGCCTCGCGGCATCGCATCGCGCGCGTTGACCGCGAGGTTCATGATGGCGAACTCGAGCTCGGTCGGGTCGACCAGCACGCGCCAGATCTCGTCCATCAGATTGAGCTTCACCTGCACCTTGTCGCCCACCGCCGCGTCGATCAGCGGGGCGGCGCCGGGCAGCCATTTCGCCAGCTGGACCGGCTCCTGTTTGAGCGGCTGCTTGCGCGCCACGCTCAGGAGGCGGCGCGTCAACGCCTCCGCAGTCGAGGTGGCGCGCTCCACCGCCTTCACCTCGTTTTCCATGTTGTTGAAGCCCTTGTGGCGGGCCATCTGCATGTTGGACGAGACGACCATCAGCAGATTGTTGAAGTCGTGCGCGACGTTGGCCACCAGATTGCCGAGCGCGCCCATGCGTTGCAACTGACGGGTCGATGCCTCGGCGGAAAGCCGCATCGCCACTTCGCCCTGCCAGCGCTCCCAGGCCTGACGCTCGGTCTCGAGCTGGCGCAGCGAGAAGAACACCAGCAGCCAGATGGCGATGCACGGCACCACCGTGATGGTCGCGATCAGGAAGAAGTGGTGCCACCACTGCTCATAGATCGCGGAGGTGGCGTAGGCGCTCATCACATACAGCGGATAGTCGGCGACCCGGCGGAATGCCAGCAGCCGCTCCACCCCGTCGACGCTCGAAGTCATCCGCACGTGGCCGAACAGTTCCTTGTCGCGCAACGCATCGGTAAACGGCGTATGCGCCGACAGCTCGGTGCCCGGTGGCCAGCCCGGATAACGCACCAGCAACTGGCCGTCCTGGCGGTACAGGCCGAGCGCGAGCGATGGGTCGCCTCCCGTCAGGTCGCTGTAAAAACGCGAGAAATAGTCGCTGCGCAGCGCGATGGAGACTTCGCCGAGGAAGCGCCCGTCCGCCGTCGAGCGGGCCAGCGTCGTGTTGAACACATCGGTCTGCGAGACCTGCCCGTACATCGGCAGCGAGAAGTACGTCGACGGGCGGATCGCCTTTGCCGAGAGGAAATCGTCGCGTGTGGCGACCGAGACGTCCGGGGCGGGAAAGACGCGGCTATTGACCAGCAGCTTGCCCGCCGGGTCGAAGATCGCAATGGCCGCCACCTGCGGGAAGTCGCCGCCAATCTCGCGCAGGTGCTGGAAGATCTCGCCTTCGTGGGCGCGGATCGCGGCCGCGTCGTCGTCACCCAGCAGGTCGAGAATACGGGCGATGATCTGCTGGTTCAGATCGAGCACCTTGACCGCCTGCTCGTCGGTCACGCGTGCGAGGCGGTCGATCATGTTGTCGGAATCGGCAATCCGGCGCTGATAGTCGAAGTATCCGTAGCCTGCGAGACAGGCGAGCGGAAACAGGATCGAGGCGACGAACACCACGAGCAGGATGCGCCGCGTTGCAGCAAAGTTGCGTAACGGCAGGGGTAAGTCGACGACGGCGCGCTCCGCATGTTGCACGTGACGATCTCCTCTGACGAATCGATAAAATCAGTGTAGGTCGAACTGGGTGGCTTGCAGACAACGTGCCCGATACCGCGCGCGACCCTAATTCGGTTTCGCCTGACTGTACGACAGGCCGCGCCCAGACACAAACATATGGCGCTTACAGCAGGCTCTATGGCGTTCAAGGGCGTTCCGTCGCGATCCGCCAGGCAACTGGGCACAACGATTGCTGCCGCAGCGGGCACCGCCCTATCGGAACGAATCGTCATGTCTGACCAGACCGCTCCATCCCACGGTGATGAAGACCAGCAACGCGACCGGCAATCCAGCGCCGGCGACTCCGGGCGCGCGGCGAGCGGCCAGAACGGCGCGAACGACCGGTCCACCAAGAACGACAACGGCAGCAAAAACGACAAGGACAGCAATAACGGCAACGGCAAGGACGAAAAGGATGGCAAGGACGCCAACGGCTCCGGAAAGAACAAGAGCAAAAAGCCGCTGATCATCCTTGCCGTAGTGGCCGTGATCCTGCTGATCGGCGCGTTTATCTGGTGGTTCGCGACCCGCAACCAGGTCACCACCGACGACGCCTACACCGACGGCAACGCCATCACGATTGCGCCGCAAGTCTCGGGTTACGTGGTCCAGCTGGCGATCAACGACAACGTCTACGTGCACAAGGGCGAGCTGCTGGTCGTCATCGACAAGCGCGAGTATCAGGCCCAGGTGGACGCCGCCCAGGCTCAACTGGGGCTCGCGCAGGCGCAGTTGAATGCGGCCCAGGTCCAGCTCGATATCGCGCGGGTGCAGTATCCGGCGCAGTACCTGCAGGCCAAGGCGCAAACCTCTTCGGCCGAGGCCAACCTGAAGCAGGCGCAGGCCGCCTACGTGCGTCAGCATGCGGTCGACCAGCGCGCCACCTCGCAGCAGAACATCGATACCGCCGACGCGCAGCAGCAAACCGCCCGCGCCAGCGTGCAGCAGGCACAAGCCCAGCAGCAGACGGCGAGCCTCGTGCCGCAGCAGATCAGGCAGACCGAGGCGACGGTGGAAGAACGCCGTCAGCAGGTTCAGCAGGCTGAGGCGCAGCTCGAGCAGGCACGCCTCAATCTCTCGTACTGCGAAGTGCGGGCGCCCTCCGATGGCTGGGTCACGCGCCGCAATGTGCAGTACGGCAGCTTCCTGCAGGCGGGCGTGTCGCTGTTCTCGATCGTCACGCCGGACGTCTGGGTGACGGCCAACTTCAAGGAGTCGCAACTCGAGCGCATGCGCCCTGGCGACAAGGTGAACGTCGAGGTCGATGCGTATCCGAAGCTCGAACTGCATGGTCATATCGACAGCGTGCAGCTCGGCAGCGGCTCGGTTTTCTCGGCCTTCCCGGCGGAAAATGCGACCGGCAACTTCGTCAAGATCGTCCAGCGCGTGCCGGTGAAGATCGTGATCGACGACGGCATGCCGCGCGATCAGCCTCTCGGTCTCGGACTTTCGGTGTCGCCCAAGGTCTTCCTGAAATGAGCGAGGCCAACTGGAAGCCTGCCGGCAATCCATGGCTGATCGCGATCGTCGTGACGCTGGCCGCGTTCATGGAAGTGCTCGACACCACCATCGTCAACGTGGCGCTGCCGCATATTGCCGGCACCATGTCGGCCAGCTACGACGAAGCGACCTGGACCTTAACCTCCTACCTGGTGGCGAACGGCATCGTGTTGCCGATCTCAGGTTTCCTTGGCCGGGTGATGGGCCGCAAGCGCTATTTCCTGGTCTGCATCGTGGCGTTTACAATCTGCTCGTTCCTGTGCGGGATTGCCAGCAACCTGATGCAGCTGATCGTGTTCCGGCTGCTGCAAGGGTTCTTCGGCGGCGGTCTGCAGCCGAACCAGCAGTCGATCATTCTCGACACCTTCCCGCCTGAACAACGGGGACGCGCGTTTTCGATTTCGGCGGTGGCGATCGTGGTTGCGCCGGTGCTGGGCCCGACGCTCGGCGGCTGGATCACCGATAACTTCTCGTGGCGCTGGGTCTTCCTGCTCAACGTGCCGGTGGGCATTCTCACCTCGCTCGCCGTGATGCAGCTGGTCGAAGATCCGCCGTGGCGCAACAAGGACAGCGGCAAGGTGTCGATTGACTATATCGGCATTACGCTGATCGCGATCGGTCTCGGCTGCCTGCAGGTGATGCTCGATCGCGGCGAAGACGACGACTGGTTTTCGTCGACGTTCATTCGCATCTTTGCGGCGCTGGCGGTGGCGGGCATAGCGGGGGCGATAGCGTGGCTGCTCTATGCGAAGAAGCCCGTGGTGAATCTGGCGTGCATGAGGGATCGTAACTTCGCGCTTGGCTGCATCACCATGGCGGCCTTTGCGATGATGCTCTATGGCAGTGCCGTGCTCGTGCCACAACTCGCCCAGCAGCAACTCGGCTATACCGCGACGCTGGCGGGGCTCGTGCTATCGCCTGGCGCGATTCTGATCGTCATGGAGATTCCGATCATCAGCCGCGCGATGCCCTACGTGCAGACGCGTTTCCTCGTGGCGACCGGTTTTCTGCTGCTCGCGCTCGCCCTTGCCTACTCGCATACCCTCGTGCCGAATGTCGACTACGACACGCTCGTCAAGATGCGTAGCGCGCAGTCGATTGCGATCGGCTTTCTGTTCGTGCCGATTACGACGCTCGCCTATCTGACCGTGCCGCGCGAACTCAACGACGACGCCTCGGCGCTGTTTACGATGTTCCGTAACGTGGCGGGGTCGATCGGCATTTCGTTATCCACCGCGCTGATTCGCGAGCGCACCCAGGCGCGCATGGCGCATTTGTCGGTCCATACGACGACGCTCTCGCAGAACTACAACGACACGCTGCAGCGCACGGCGCATACGATTGCCGGCATGACCGGCCAGCCGCTCGCGCAGGCGATGAAAACCGCCGCCGGGCAACTCTATACGACCTTCATCTCACAGGCGACCATTCTGGCTTACGTGGATGTGTTCGGCTACCTCGCACTTTTCTGCGCCATGGTCATTCCCGTGACGTTTTTCTTTTCTCCGGCCAAAGCCGCAGGCGGCGGAGGAGGACACTGATATGAGCCACGTTCGCCGCGTACGACGTGCCGCGCTCCGGCGTGCACTCCCCGTTGCACTTCCTCTTGCAGTGCTGCTCGGCGCCTGCACGGTTGGACCGCAGTTTCGCGCTCCGCAAGCCGACACGCCGGCGCAATGGCACGATCCGCAGCAGGCTGCCTCAGAGGCGGCGGCTCGTGCCGCGACGCCTGCTTCGGCTGCGGCGCCAACAGCCGCATCCGTGCCCACGATGGACTCGGATCCCGATCCGCAATGGTGGCGCAGCTTCTCGGACCCGACGCTCGATGGGCTGATCGACCGCGCCGCGCGCGACAACCTTGACCTGCAGGAGGCCGTGCTGCGCATCGTCGAAGCACGCACCCAGGAGCAGAGCGCGGCTGCGCAAGGTCTGCCCAACGTACGCGCAAGCGGTAGCTATCAGCGCGAACAGCTCGGCGCGAAGGGCTTTCTGGAATCCGATGGCGTCTACAACAAGGTCGATCAACTGGGCGCGCCGAACTCGCCGGTCAACCAGATCGCCCCTGGGGCGGGCGCTACGCTCGAAAACGGCGCCAACAATGTCCTTAACCAGCTGACCGCGCCGATCAACCTATGGCAGGTCGGTTTCGATGCTTCGTGGGAGCTGGATCTGTTCGGCCGGGTGCGCCGCTCGGTCGAGGCCGCGCATGCGCAGACCGAAGAGGCGGTGGAAAGCCGCAACGACGCACTGGTGTCGCTCGAGGCCGAGGTCGCGCAAACCTATATGCAGTTACGCGGCGCCCAGGCATTGCGGCAGATTACCCAAAGCCTCGTCGATCAGCAGCGCGATATCGTCGCGTTGACGCAAAGTCAGGCGAAGGTGGGGCTTGCGAGTCAGCTCGATGTAAAAAGTGCGACAGCGCAATACGCGCAGACCCAGGCGCAGTTGCCTCAATACGATCAGCAGATCCAGCAGGCGCTCAATGGCCTCGCCTATCTGCTCGGCGAGCCGCCGGGCTCGCTCGCGGATGAACTGTCCGCGCCTGCCGCGGTGCCGCCTGTACCGCCGAGCGTGCCGGTCGGCATGCCGTCGACACTGGCGCGCCGACGTCCGGACATCCGCCGTGCCGAGGCGAGTCTGCATGCGGCCACCGCCGATGTCGGCGTCGCGGTGGCGCAGTTCTACCCGGATATCTCGCTGACCGGCCAGGTCGGCACGCGCGCCACAAACGCGAGCGGTTTGACACACTGGTCGAGCCTGTTCTATTCATTCGGGCCGAGCATCTCGCTGCCGATCTTCGAGGGCGGCTCGCTGGTGGCTAACCTCCATCTGTCGCAAGCGCAACAGCAGCAGGCTGCACTCGATTACCGCAAGACGGTGCTGATGGCGTTGCGCGATGTCGACAATGCCCTCGCTGTCTACCGTACCGATCAGGCGCGCCAGGTGTCGCTGGGCGACAGCGTCGCGGCGCAGCAGGCCGCCTTCGAACTCGCGCGCGACAGCTACCGCAAGGGCCTCGTTACTTTTATCAACGTGCTCGACGCAGAACGGCAGCTAAGCGATGCGCAGCAGCAGTACGCGCAGGAAACCATGCAGGTCAGCACTGACCTCGTGGCACTGTACAAGGCGTTGGGCGGCGGATGGCAAGCTGGTGGGAATGCGACAGGCGCGACGGATGCGGTCCCGGCGAAAGCGCCGGGCGGTTGAGGATGGTACTTCCAGAACTACGCCGCGATATCGTCGACCGTCTGCGCCGGTTCCATTTCCACCGGAACGGTAGCGGCGATCCGGCAGCACGCATTCAGCATGTCCTGCATCGACGTTGCGTAGCAGTCCGCACCGATCGCGCTTTGCAGATCGTCGCTCCACTTTTCCGGCTGCCCTTGCGGCCACAGGCCAACGACAATCGACGCATCAGGCAGGCGCTGACGAACCCGCCTCACGAGATAGCGCAGATGAGAGGGAATACCGTCGATGTTCAGATAGAACAGGCATACGATGGTGACCGCCGACGTATCGAGCGTATCGATAGCAGTGCGCGACGCCGCTTCATGCGGCAGCGAGCGGCAATTCAGATCGTGCTTGCCGAGCAGTTGCAGCAGCAGGCTGGTCGCCAGTTGATCGAGCGGACCGCGTCCGGCGATGCATAGCACCTGATGGCCAGCCCGATTGCGTTCGGCGCGCTCACGCTGGATACGCGTCTCGTCGCTCGTGTTGCCGGCCGTGCCTTGACCTGCCCCCATGCCCGCTTCGCCTTCGCTCGCCGCCGCTTGTGCTCTGGCTTCGCGCTCGAGGCTCGCTTCATCCACGGGCAATCGCGACCGTTCGTCGGACGGCCCGACTGCCGCCCAGTTTTCCTCGGGTTGATCGAGCCTGGGATCGCGATCGGGAAAGCTATCGAGCCCTTCGGCCAGGTCGTTAGTGGTGGATTCGATCCGTGCGAGTTGCGCGGCGGTGACGCTGCCACGCTGCACGTCGTTGGCCGCCAGTTGCAAACCCTTGAGGGCAACTTCATCGTAATACGCGCAGAGCGAACGCTCGCGAAGCAGACTCTCGGCTTGTGCGAGCGCCTCATCCGGGTCGCCGGCCAGCGCACGCTGATAGAAGTTCTCGATCGGCGTGAGCGCGGGTTGATCACCTAGCAGCACGTCGAGAAACTCGAGCCGTCGAACATGACGGCCCAATACCAGCAGACATAAGGTCAAGGGCGTGGAGAGGATCAGTCCGATAGGCCCCCAGATCCAGCTCCAGAAAATCGCGGCGACCACGACGGAAAACGGCGAAAGACCCGTGCTGTGTCCGTACAGCAAAGGCTCGACCACTTGCCCAACCAGCACTTCGACGCTCACGAAGAGCGCCAGCGACCAGATCGCCATCGACCAGCCGGGACTCACCGCTGCGGCCAGAGCGGTGGCAAGCACCGCCGAAATCCAGATGCCCACGTATGGCACGAGCCGCAAGAGCGCGGCCATGATGCCCCACAGGATAGGGCTCGGCACTCCGATCAGAGAAAGGCCGATGCCGATCACCACGCCCACCCCTGCATTCACGCCGAGCTGCGACACGAAGTAGCGGCTCAGACGACGCGCGGCCTCGTCCATCACGGTCGTCGTGCGATGCAGATCGCGCGAACCGAACAGACGAATCGCACGGTCGCGCAGATCGTCGCGCTGGAGCAGAATCACGATCGTCACGACGAAAACGATAAACGCGGTTTCAAGCGGGCTAATGGCAGGTGTCAGAAAACGCCGCGCGAGTTCGAATGGCGTGGGCACCGGCTCGCGCACGACGACGGGCATCGCGGCGGGTGCCTGTGCATCGGATGATGGCGCCACGGCACTGCGCGAGGCCGGTGGCGGCGCGGGGGACGGCTGCTGCTGCGGCTCGGTGACACGCTGCAGCGCCTGACCGGCTGTGCCCATCAGGCGGTCGAGCTTGCCGATGGTCAGGTTGTGCGCGGTGTCGAGCTTGCGCTCGATGGTGGCTTCATAATGCGGCCCGTTGGCGACGAGGTCGGTGAGCTGAGTCCCGATCACGCTGGCGAGCAGCACAATGACCGAGACTGATAGCAGCACCGCGGCAAACACCGAGGCGACGTGTCCTAGGCGGATGCGCAACAACGCATTCGCCAATGGCGCGACGAGGAAGCTGAGCAGGATCGCGAGCGTGATCGGAATCAGCACGTCGCGCGCAAAGTAAAGCGCAGCGACGGCCAGCACGCCGACCGCCAACGTGATCAGCCCCTCGATGCCCAGCGCGGTGCTCGGAGCAATACGTGTCGCCGTGCGCGTCAAGCGTGGGTCGTCGAAGTCCCGCATCTATTCCTTGTGTGTCGGCGTTACCGTCACACCCGTATGCGAGTCGCCCTCCGCGCCCATCGATTCCTTCTCGACTTCAGCGCGCGCCTGCTCCCAGTATTCGTCCGGGTTGCCCTTGGGATCGGTCGCCTGTTCCCACAGGTAGTACGCGCGGGTGCGAATCTTTTCTTCGGTGCTGTTTGTTTCGAGTTCGTGGTCCTGTGCCATCTTGCCCTCCTGGGCGTTTTGCCTTGAGTCTGCTTTGGTCGGAGCGACCGCCGCTGCGTTCTTCATTGCCTGGATTTTCTTCGCTGGCTTGCACCAGAGAATCAGGCGAATGCAAAGGCGCGCGGGGGTGCCTGCGTTTACATGTTCAGCAAGCCCTATACCTGGCGTTACGGACCGTGCTTAGCTCGTTTTGCCGGGATCATCGGTGGTCAACTGCTGCTCGAGTCCGTCCAATACCCGCTGGGTTGCACGGCTTGAAGCATCGAGCGCGAACAACAGCAGCGAGCGGCCGGTGACCTGGTAAGACGCGCCGGCAGAAAATGCCGGCAGTTCGTCGCGTACCGGCATGTTCGTGTCGAGAAGGCAGGTCCATTGATCGCCCTCGGGAACATCCGGCAACGTGAAATTGACCACGTCGTGATGCGCGTTGAGGACCAGCAGCAGTGTCGCGTCGGAGGCTGGCCGGCGAATGCCGCTCGCCTGGGCACGGCCGTCGATCACGAGGCCAAAGCAGCGCATCGCTGCGTCGTCCCATTGTTCCTGCGAGAGATCCTCGCCAGTCGGCGACAGCCAGCGGGTATCGGTCACCTCGAGCGCAGCGTTGTATTCGCCAGTCAGAAAGCGTCCGCGCCGCAGCACCGGCAAGCGATGCCGCAAGGTGGTGAGGTTCTTGACGAACTCCGTCAACGCACGCCCGTCGTCGTCGATCGCTTCCCAGTCGAGCCAGCTGATCTCGTTGTCCTGACAATAGGCGTTGTTGTTGCCCTTCTGGGTGCGGCCGAATTCGTCGCCGGCGAGGATCATCGGCGTACCTTGCGAAAGCAGCAACGTGGCTAGCAGGTTGCGCTTCTGACGCTCGCGCTGCTGGCGGATATCCGGATCGTCGGTAGGGCCTTCCACGCCGAAATTCCACGACTTGTTATCGGAGTGGCCGTCCTTGTTGTCCTCGCCGTTCGCCTCGTTGTGCTTGTCGTTGTACGAAACGAGATCGTTCGTGGTGAAGCCGTCGTGGGCCGCGATGAAATTCACGCTGGCCCACGGACGCCGGCCACGCCGGTTGAACTTGTCGCCGGAGCCGGTAAGGCGCTTGGCGAGATCGGGCACCATACCCTCATCGCCTTTCCAGAAAGCGCGGGTGGTATCGCGGAAGCGGTCGTTCCACTCTGCCCAGCCCGGCGGAAAGCCGCCCACCTGATAGCCGCCCGGACCGCAATCCCAAGGCTCGGCAATCAGACGCACGCTCGAGAGCACCGGATCCTGCCGGCAACTGTCGAGAAAGCCGCCGCCTTCATCGAAACCATGCGGCTCGCGACCGAGAATCGTGGCGAGATCGAAGCGGAAACCATCCACTTTCATTTCGCTTACCCAGTAGCGCAAGCTGTCGGTCACCATCTGCAGCACACGCGGATGCGACAGGTTCAGCGTATTGCCGGTACCGGTGTCGTTGATGTAATAGCGCGGTTCATCCGGCATCAGACGGTAGTACGAAGCGTTGTCGATGCCCTTGAACGAGATCGTAGGGCCGCGTTCGTTGCCTTCGGCGGTGTGGTTGTACACAACGTCGAGGATTACTTCGAGATTGGCGTTATGGAAGCGGTCGACCATCGCCTTGAATTCTTCCAACGATGCATTCGCGCTCGCGAAAAAACGCGGGTCAGCCGCAAAGAAGCCAATCGTGTTGTAGCCCCAGTAGTTCGTCAGACCTTTATCGAGCAGATAACTGTCGTTGACGTACATGTGGATGGGCAGCAGTTCGACGGTGGTGACGCCCAACCCCTTGATGTAGTCGATCACCGGTTGCTGGCCGAGGCCGGCGAACGTGCCGCGCAGATTTTCCGGCACGGCGGGATGGCGTTGCGTGAAACCGCGCACATGCGTCTCGTAGACAATCACGCGTTCCCACGGCAGCGCATTGCGCTCGGGGTGGCTCCACGAGAAATTGGCGTCCACCACCTTGCACTTCGGCACGAAGGGGGCGCTGTCGCGCTCGTCGAAGGAAAGGTCGCCGTCTTCGTGATCGAGCGTGTAGCCGAAGATTTCCGGCCCCCACTTCAGATCGCCAATATGCGCCTTGGCGTACGGGTCGAGCAGCAGTTTGTTCGGATTGAAGCGATGGCCTTCCTCGGGTGCATACGGGCCATGCACGCGGTAGCCATAGATCGCACCGGGCTTCAGATCCGGCACGAAAACATGCCAGACCTCATCGGTATATTCGGGAAGTTCGATGCGCTCAATTTCCGTCTCGCCCGTTGAATCGAACAGACAGAGTTCGACCTTTGTCGCATGCGCGGAAAACAATGCGAAATTGACTCCGACGCCGTTCCAGGTCGCGCCCAGCGGGTAAGGGACGCCTTCCGCGATGCGTGCGGCGTATTGGGCGGGAGGAGTTTGGGAGGCCTCACGTGACATGTTTTTTCCTTGGACGATGGGAGTGATTGCACGGGAGCCTGTGCGAAAGACTAACTTAAGCAAGTTATGGTCCCGAACGGCCGATATCCCTTCGCACGTTGTTTGGCACGCGTTGTTTGAATCGTGCCAAGTGGCAAGGCATGCGTTTTGCCTCTACCTCTTACGCGCACGAATCAGCACGGCGAATTGGGTAGGTCCGCGCTGTCTTTTGCATGACTAAACCAAACGCGCCTCGTCAGGCGCCCCGAGGGTGGACACCATGACACGAACATCGAAGATGCAATTTGCGGCGGGTGTGCTCGCCGCCCTGCTCTCTTGCGGAGCTTTCGCGCAGGGAGCGCCGCAAGCAGTCACTGAAAAACGAACCGACGTCGTGCAACTCGGCAGCGGTTACCGCGCCTCTAAACTGCACGGCGCGTCGGTGTACAACCGCAACAAGGATGACATCGGCACGCTCGACGATCTGATCGTCGCGCCAGGCGATCACAGCACGTATGCCATCCTGTCGGTGGGAGGATTTCTGGGGATGGACAAGCACCTGGTCGCGGTGCCGTTTGCCGAGCTGCAGATCGAGAACCGCCAGGTGATGCTGCCCGAGGCCACGAAGAAGTCGCTCGAGGCGCTGCCTGAATTCAAGTACGCGCCTGATTGAAGAGGATTTTGCAGCGCGGGCTGTGCGCAGGTGTGCGGGATTGTCCGCTGCCAGTTACAGCGGGCCGTCTGCCCTGCTTGTCGTTGCGGCTTCCAGCACGCGCAACAGACGTTGCGGCGTGAGCGGCTTCGCGCAATGCGCGTCGAAGCCCACTGCTTTCGCTCGAGCCCGATCATTTGCCGATGAGAACGCGGTACACGCAACCAGCAGCATATGCGACGTGGAAGGATGAGCCCGCAGCCGCCGTGCGAGCTCTAAACCGTCAAGTCCCGGCATCTTGATGTCGAGCACTACCGCGAACGGTTGCCAGTCCCCTGCCACATCGCAAACCGTCAAAGGGTCTTCGAGTGCGCGGCATTCGAAACCATCCGCATTGAGCAGCAATTGCAATGCGTCGGCCGCTTCGCGGTAGTCGTCGACCACCAGCACGCGGCGATGCGATGCCAACGCTTCACCGATTGGCCGCCACACCACTACGTCGTCGCTATCATTGATTCCGTCGTCTGCAGTCACTGCATTCTCCCCTTTGCCACAAGCGGGCACATCGCACGTCGGCCGCAAGATTCGATCCTGAGGGCGCCCCCAAGCAGGCGAAGCGCCCGGTCCAAAGGAGCAAGAAGTATCAAAATGCGCAAGCGCTGACCAGCCTGGGAAAGCCCTTGTGTGCGCAACCAGAGCCATCACGCCACGCATCTGGCATGGCTCTCAGGGAAAATCCCGAGTGGGTTCGCGTCAGGCGGAGCGATCGTCGATAAAGCCTTTTAACATTGCCAGCGAATCGGCATCTTCGATCGTCTTGTCCGTGCGCCAGCGCAGCATGCGTGGAAAACGTACCGCTACGCCCGACTTGTGCCGCGGACTCGCCTGAATGCCTTCGAAGCCGATTTCAAACACGAGCGTCGGCGTCACGCTGCGCACAGGGCCGAATTTTTCTATCGTCGTCTTGCGTACGATCGCATCGACCTGGCGCATCTCTTCATCGGTGAGACCAGAATAGGCCTTGGCAAACGGCACCAGTGTGCGCACGCCATCGGCTTCGTCCCATACGGCGAAAGTAAAATCGGTGTAGAGACTCGCGCGACGGCCGTGTCCGCGTTGTGCATAGACCAGTACGGCATCCACCGCGTAGGGATCGATCTTCCACTTCCACCACGTGCCCGAGGCCTTGGTGCGACCCACGCCGTACATCGACTGACGCTCCTTCAGCATCAAGCCTTCTACGCCGCGGGCCCGGCTTTCGTCGCGCAACTGTGCGAGCGCGGTCCAGTCGGGCGCCTCCACCAATGGCGAGACTCGCAGCAGATCGCGGATCTGCGAGCCGTCCAGCGAAACCGCCAGCGCTTCGAGTTGTGCGCGGCGCTGTGCGAGCGGCGTCATGCGCAAATCGTTGCCCTGTGCTTCGAGCAGATCGTAGGCAAGGAACGCGGCGGGTGAATCGGCGAGAATTTTCTTCGTGAGGGTTTTGCGCGCGATGCGCGGCTGCAGCCGGGCAAACGGCAACGGCGCCAATGCATCGGGTTCCCACGCCAGAATCTCGCCATCGAGCACGAAGCCATCCGGCAACGCTTCGCCCAGCGCGGTGACTTCGGGAAAGCGCGCGGTGATCAGATCTTCGCCGCGCGACCACAGCCATACCTGGCCGGCACGCTTGACCAGTTGCGCACGAATGCCATCCCACTTCCATTCGATCTGCCAGTGTTGCGGGTCGCCCAGCGTCTGCGGTTCGGCTTGCAGCGGATGCGCGAGAAAGAATGGGTACGGCAGACCAAGGTCGCTGTCGTTCGCTGCATCGAGGGGCGTGCCCTGCTCCGCTTCGTTCGTGGCGTCGCCATTTGCTGCATGGTTAGGCTCCGGTGCTATCAGGCGAAGATAGCGTGCGGCATCGGGTGTTTGTTGCGAATCGGTCCAGCCCACCATGCGCTGTGCGATTCGTTTGTGATCGACGCCTGCCACTTCGGCGAGCGCACGCACCACCAGTTGCCGTGCCACGCCAACCCGAAAGCCACCGCCGATCAGTTTGGTCAGCAGAAACCGCCCGCCCCAGTCGAGTTCGTCCCAGTACGCGAGGAGCCGCGTGCGCAGTTCTTCGGGCGCGACGCCGCGCAAGGTCAGCACGCGCTGCTCGATCCACTGCGTGAGCCCCAGCTCCGAGATGCGCTGCGCCGGCGGCAGAATATGCGCGATGGTCTCGGCCAGATCGCCGACCGCCTGGTACGACTCCTCGAAGAGCCAGGCCGGCAAACCTGCGCGCTCGCAGGCGATTTCTCGCAGCAGGCGCGTCGGCACCGACTGCCGCGGTTTGCCGCCCGCCAGAAAGTAGGACGCCCACGCGGCATCCTCGGGCGCCGCCGCGCTGAAATAGGTAGTCAACGCTTCGAGCTTGTCGTGCGTCGAGGTGGTGGCATCAAGCGCGGTGTAGAGCGCAGCAAATCGTTTCATGACGCGCGGCTCACGGTGGATCGGATGCGGCTGGCGTGGCGGCTTCGACGGCGCTTGCGGTATCTTCGAGGGCTTCGTCGCCGTACTGCGTGGCGAAGGCGCCTGCTTCGAGACCCTGTTCGCGCAGCCAGCGCACCATCGGTTCCACCTGGCCATGCGTGACGATCACGCGCTCAGCGCCGGTCTCGCGAATCGCAGTGTGGAGGCTGGACCAATCCGCATGATCGGACAGCACGAAGCCGCGGTCGACGCCGCGTCTGCGGCGTGCGCCGCGCAAGCGCATCCAGCCGGATGCAAATGCGTCGCTGTAATCGCCGAAGCGCTTCAACCAGGGGCTGCCTTGCGCCGAGGGGGGCGCGACGACGAGCGCCTGTTTGAAGACGGCTTTGTCCTTCGCGGCAATTTCACCGGCCAGTCGAACTGGCGGCAACGCGACGCCTTCGGCACGATACGCGTTATTGATCGACTCGAGCGCACCGTGGCAGAAAATCGGACCAATGGCTGCGTCGACACCCGCGAGCAAATGCTGCGCCTTGCCGAACGAATAGCAGAACAGCACCGACGCACGCCCTTCTGAAGCGTTATGCCGCCACCACGAGTCGATGCTGTCGAACACGGTTTGCGGCGGCTCCCAGCGATAGATCGGGAGTCCGAACGTCGACTCGGTGATGAAGGTGTCGCAGCGTACCGGTTCGAACGGGGCGCAGGTGGGATCGGAATCGAGTTTGTAATCGCCGGATGCGACCCACACGCGGCCGCGATGTTCAACGCGTATCTGCGCGGAGCCGAGTACATGGCCCGCGGGATGCAGCGAGACCGTTACGCCGTTGATGTCGAGACGCTCGCCGTATGCAGCGGTTTGCAGATCGATGCCGGGCAGCCTTGATAACAGAACACCCGCGCCTGGCTGAGCGGCGAGATAGTGCGTGTGGCCCCAGCGGGCGTGATCGGAGTGGGCGTGAGTAATGACCGCACGGTCGACGGGCTGCCAGGGATCGATGTAGAAATCGCCTGGCGGGCAATAGAGACCCTGCGGACGGGCAACGATCAGATCCTCTGCAGGAGTTGCTGGCATCGAGTCGGTTCGGAAGCAATGAGAGGTTGACGAAGGGTTGGACCTTTCCTTCTCCCAGTCTAAAGGAATCTAAAGGAATCGCTGGTTAGCCGTTTCACCGCTGAACTTCGCGCTCTGCAAATATTGCATTCATCTGTGGAATCTACGCTGCCTCCAGCGGTGCAAGCTGCCTGTCAGCACCGCCGAATCCCGATACCACGGACGCTTGCGCTAAAAACCCCCGATCAGGCATACGCTCTGCTACTGCGCCTGGGATGCCAATTTCCCACGCGGCCTGCTCCGCTCTCGCGTTCCCATGATGACAAAAGCCTCGGTTCTCGCGGTTCTCTGCACAGCCTGCCTCACCACTGCATGCGTACATGTGGGTCCCACCCGATTGAGAGCTGATCAGGTCGATTACGCGAGAGCGCTAGGCGACGCAAAAAAACGCGAAATCCTGGCCGCAGTCGTCGGACTACGTTATGGCGATGCGCCCGCGTTCCTGACGGTCAGCTCGATCATCGCGGCCTATCAGTTCGACTCGACCATCGGCGCGACTGGAAACGTCGGCTCGGGCAGCGAGCCGAACTATGCGCTCGCGACCGGCAGCGTGTCTTACTCGAACCACCCCACCTTCACCTTCTCGCCGACCACCGGCGAAGCATTCGCCTCGGCCTACATCCGGCCGCTCGCACCTGAACTGGTGCTGCCGCTCGCCGAAGGCGGCATCCCGATCGATCTGTTATTGCGCATCACAGCGCAATCGATTGGCGGCCTGCAGAACGGCAGCGCGCTAGGCGGCGACAATGCCGCGGGCGCGCCGGGCTTCTTCGAGTTGCTGCAGTCTCTCAGACGCCTGCAGATGGCGGGCGAGCTCAACGTCGAATCGCGCCAGGAGAACGGCAAAGCGAGCGTCTATCTGGCGATGAGCGCGGCGACCAGCGGCGTGTCGCCGCAAAGCGTCGCTGACCTGGCGCGCGTGCGCCGTTTGCTGAATCTCGCGCCGAATACACGGACCTATCAGATCGTCTATGGACCATCGTCTGAACGGGGAGACCGGATTCCCATGGTGACCCGTTCGGTGCTCGGCATCCTGACCGATCTCGGCGCGCAGGTACAGGTGCCGCTCGAGCAGATTAGCAGCGGCGCGACCAAGCCGACGGTGGGCCTGATCGGTGGAGAAACGCGGCCTACCATCATCGTGCATTCGGGCGAAAAGCCGCCTGCGGATGCCTATGTGGTGATCAACTACGGCGCCTCGGCCTATTGGGTGGAGCGCAATGATTTCGATTCGAAATACGCCTTCACCGTCGTGCAGAACCTGATGGCGCTCGCCGAGGCCGACACCAGCACCAAGGCTCCGGTTGTGACGATTCCAGCAAATTAGGAACGCTGATCAAAGCTGGCGGCACAATAAAAAGGCATTCAGGCGGCCTGCAACTGCCAGGCCAACCTGAATGCCTTCGGACTAACCGGGCGCGAAGTTACTTCTTCTGTACCCGGGCAATCTGCTGCTTGGCCGCGTCGTAGACATGTTCCGGCGTAAAGCCGAACTTTTTCTTCAGTTCGCTCAACGGCGCCGAAGCACCGAACGTATGCATCACGACCTTCGCTCCGAGCCGGCCCACGTAGCGGTCCCAACCGAGTTCCGCGGCCTGTTCGACGCAAACCCGCGCGTCGACATCAGGCGGAAGCACGGAGTCCTTATAAGCGTCGTCCTGGGATTCGAAAATATCCCATGCCGGCATCGACACCACCCGCGCGGCAATACCCTCGCTCTTCAGCTTTTCGTAGACGTCCACGCAGATCGACACTTCGCTGCCGGTTGCGAGCAGTAGCACCTGCGGCTTCTTGCCGTCGGCGGCATCGGCCAGCACGTAGCCACCCTTGCGCACCCCTTCGGCTGAGCCGTATTTTTTGCGGTCGAATGTCGGCAGCGGCTGACGCGTCAGGATGATGCAAGAAGGATGGCGCGGCCTCGACAACGCAACGCGCCACGTCTCGGCCACTTCATTGGCGTCCGCGGGCCGCAGCACAGTCAGACCCGGCACGCCGCGCAGCGACGCCAGCTGCTCGATTGGCTGGTGCGTCGGACCGTCCTCGCCGACGCCGATCGAATCATGCGTGAACACATAGATGGCCGGCACTTCCATGATGGACGACAGCCGGATCGGCGGCTTCATGTAGTCGCTGAAAATCAGGAACGTCGAGCCGTAAGCACGCAGGTTCGATAGCACGAGGCCATTCACCGCGGCACCCATGGCGTGCTCGCGAATCCCGAAGTGCAGATTGCGGCCGCCGTAGCTGTCGTGCTCGAAGCTGCCCGCCCCTTCGAACTTCAGATTGGTCTTGGTGGACGGCGAAAGATCGGCCGCGCCGCCAATGAGCCACGGCAGACGCGCGGCGATCGCATTGAGAACCTTGCCCGACGACTCGCGCGTGGCGATGCCTTTGGCGTCCGGCTCGAAAGTGGGAATATCGGTGTCCCAGCCATCCGGCAATTCATGCGCCTCGATCTGCGCGAACTCGCGCGCGAGATCCGGATACTTTTTGCCGTAGGTGTCCAGTTTCGCAAGCCAGTCGCTACGCGCCGCCTTGCCGCGTGCACCGATGCCGTCCGCGAAGCGCGCCATCACGCCATCCGGCACGTAGAACTTCTTGTCTTCGGGCCAGCCGTAAAAGCGCTTGGCGGCGGCGACTTCCTCGTCACCGAGCGGCTCGCCGTGTGCGGCCGAGGTGTCCTGCTTTTTCGGCGCGCCCCAGCCGATGATGCTGTTCACCACGATCAGCGTCGGCTTGTCGGTCACGCTTTTCGCCTCGTTGAAGGCGGCTTCGAGCGCGGCGGCATCGTTCGCGTCCGTGACGTGGACCGTATGCCAGTGGTAGCCGTGAAAACGCGCTTCCACGTCGTCGCTATAGGCGAGATCAGTGTGCCCCTCGATCGTCACGCGATTGCTGTCGTAGATCCACGTCAGGTTCGACAACTGCAGATGGCCCGCGAGCGAAGCCGCTTCGTGCGAGATACCTTCCATCATGTCGCCGTCGCCGCACAACGCGTAAACGCGGTAATCGAACAGCGGCGCATCGGACTGGTTAAAGCGCGTCTCGTAGAAGCGCGCGGCCATGGCCATACCGACACTATTGCCTAGGCCCTGGCCGAGCGGTCCAGTGGTGGTTTCGACGCCGGTCGTCATGCGGTATTCGGGGTGTCCCGGGGTATTGCTGTTGAGTTGGCGGAACTGCTTGATGTCGTCGAGCGATACAGCGGGTCTGCCGGTCGGTTTACCGTCGTCGTCGACCGCCTTTACACCGGCGAGATGCAGAAGCGAATACAAGAGCATCGACGCGTGCCCTACCGACAGCACGAAGCGGTCGCGATTGGGCCACAGCGGCTCGTCAGGGTCATAGCGCAGATGGTTTTGCCACAGGTGATAGGCGACCGGGGCCAGCGCCATTGGCGTGCCGGGGTGGCCGGAATTCGCCTTTTGCACGGCATCCATCGATAGCGTACGGATTGTGTCGATACACAGCTTATCGAGGGAGGGATTGTTTTGCATGGGAAGCTCCTGTTCTACGAAGGGCGACGTCGAAGTGACGCGCGGCAATTGAACATTCCTGCGGAAACGGGCCGAAAGCCAGGCTTGCCCGGAGCGACCGGCATGGGGCGGCCGGCTACGGGCGCCCTGCATGGGGACAGCCCATCTTAAACGGCCCAGTGGCGGCCAACCGTCCGATCATGCGCCGATATGCGGTAATAGCCAACTGTATGGCGTGCAACGACTAGGCGGCGGCCGCGCAACAATCGCCGCAATGCCCTGCCTGCTGCCGTCACGCAGCTTTCAAAGCTTGCGACGACTACAGACTCAAGCAGCATGCAGCCAGTGTTCGACGACCGGACCGTGCGTGCCGTCGAGCGGATCGCGCGGCGGAAACGGCAGCGCCTCCATGGTTGCGTGCTCGGCGGGCGTCAGTGCGTCGCGGCGAATATCCCACTGCTGGCCTGCCGGATAGCCGCCCACCACCTGAAAACGGCCCGAGAAAGCCTGCAGGCAATGACCGGTGCCTGCCGGCAGCAGCAGCGCATCCCCCGCGGTGACTTTCACGACGCGTCCGCCGGGGCCGCCCACGATCACTTCGGCGGAACCCGAGGCGATGCCGAGCACTTCGTGGGCAGTGGCGTGGAAATGGTGATAGTCGAAAATGCCGTCGCGCCACTGCGGCGGCCAGTCGTTACGCTCGAAGAGAATCTCGAAGGCAGACGCAAGGTCGCCGCTGTCGGCGCGTAGGGCGCGCCGGTAAATCACGACCGGCAGCCGGGAATTGTTCGGTACCCACTCGCGAGGATCCAGCCTGAAAACCTCGTACTGTTCGTTTGCGACGTCCCGCGCGTATTCGGCATCGTTATACATGGTCGACTCCAGAATGTGTCCAGCAACGCTCGTTGTGCCGCACAAACCGCGCCTGCTCTGTGGGTTGCGAGTACGCCTTCTTTGCTCGCCTGAGCCGCCATGAGCCGGCTTCGACGCCCTCGCCCCGGCGTGCGGGGACAGGTTTGTTCTCGCAAGGGAACACGTCTTGCTACCGCATTTCACTGATGCCGGTAATCGCCGTGCGCACAGGAGATCTGCAAGCCGCGCCATGTCAACTTCTTCCACCGAGTCTCGCCCGACGGCCCGCGACGCTGCTGCTAAACGCAGCACCAACCAACCCCATCATCGCCCCGGCACCTCGAGCCTCGTGCTGGGTTCGCTTGGGGTGGTATTCGGCGATATCGGCACCAGCCCCATCTATGCGTTCCGCCAGGGTGTGCTCGATGCCGGCGCCAGCACGCCACTGATCGTCATGGGTGTCCTATCGACCATCGTCTGGGCCGTCGTGATCGTGGTGATGCTGAAATACGTCTGCTACGTGATGCGTGCGGACAACCAGGGCGAAGGCGGTATCGTCGCGCTCACGGCGCTGGTGCGCGCCGGCTGCGACAGGGACGGCAAGCCGGCGCCCCGTATCCTGCTGCTCGTCGGCCTGTTCGGTGCGGCGATGTTCTACGGCGATTCGATGATTACGCCCGCCGTTTCCGTGCTGTCCGCGGCCGAAGGGCTACCGCAGATCGATCATGCGTTAGCCCTGCTCGTCGTGCCCGGCGCTGTCGCGATCCTGATTGCGCTCTTCCTGTTCCAGAAGCGCGGCACGTCGACGGTCGGACGGTGGTTCGGTCCGGTCATGACGCTGTGGTTTCTCTGGCTCGCTGCGCTTGGCATTTACCGGATCGCGCAGCATCCCCAGGTCCTGAGCGCGCTGTCACCGTGGTGGGCGATGCATCTCGTGCAGGAACGCCCGACGATCGCCTTCGTGATCCTCGGCGCCGTGATTCTCGCGCTGACCGGCGCGGAGGCGCTGTATGCCGATATCGGCCATTTCGGACGCCGTCCGATTCGCGTGGCGTGGCTGATGGTGGTGTTTCCTTCCATCATCCTCGGGTATTTCGGCCAGGGCGCCACGCAGCTTTATGAGGCCGGCCCGAAGGACCAGCCGTTCTTCTCGATGGCGCCAGGCTGGGCACTGATTCCGACTATCGTGATTGCGCTGCTTGCCACCGTGATCGCGTCGCAAGCGGTGATCTCCGGCGCTTTTTCGATGACGAGCCAGGCAATCGAGCTCGGCTTTCTGCCACGCATGCGCGTGGTGGAAACGTCGCGTGAGCACCGCGGCCAGGTGTATGTGCCGGCCGTCAACCTGATCCTGTTTGCGGCGGTGATGTTTCTGGTGCTGGCGTTTCGCTCGTCCGCGAAGCTTACTTCCGCCTATGGCATTGCCGTCGGTCTAACGATGCTGACCACCACGATCCAGATGATCAGCCTGTCGCGACATGTCTGGCATTGGCCGCGCCTTGCGATGGCGGCCGTCAGCGTGCCGTTGCTGGTAGTAGACGGCCTGCTGGTAGCGGCCAACGTGCCCAAGATTCCGCAAGGCGGCTGGTTTCCAGTCACGATCGGCGCGGTGATGTTCGTGCTCATGACCACCTGGCAGCGCGGCCGTGAGGCAGAGGCGCAGCGCGCCGCGAAGACAGCGACGCTGGAAACCTTTCTGGCCGAAGCGTTGGGCGATGCGGAACCGCTCGCACGTGTGCCGGGCACGGCGGTCTACCCGGGCAATCTGCGCGGCATGACACCGGCCGCGCTGCACAGTAACGTGCGCCATAACCGCGTCCTGCATCGGACCTCGATCTTCTTCACCAATCTCTCGGAATCCGCTCCCCGGGTCGACGAAAAAACCCGTATCGAGACGCGTGACCTCGGCAACGGCTGCTACGAGGTCGTAGCACGGCACGGTTTTGTGGAGCGGCCCAATCTGCCCACATTGCTCGCCTCGCTCAATGGACGGCTCGGCGACTGGCGCTACGAGCCGAAGCACACCACGTTCTTTTTGCCGCGCGAAGAAGTCGTCAAGGGACATCATGGCGATGCCATGCGGGACTGGCGCAAATCGCTATTTGCTGCGATGTCGTTTCATTCCGCATCGAGCGCCGAATACTACGGGCTAGATGGCGACAGCGTGGTGGAGCTTGGAGTGCAAGTGGTGCTGTGAGCTCTGCCGTGAATCAATGACCGCGCTGCTTGTCCGGTGACACTCGCTGTGCCTCGCGGCCACCGCCTCCGGGTGGCTCGCTACGCTCACCCGTGCCGAGCGGCACCTCCGCAGTCTGCTTCGGACGTTGGCGCGTGCGCGCCGGATCGGTACGCTCCGCCTCTTCCTTTTGTGCCGCCGTGCGGGTATCGCCTCGCGACTTATCCTCATCGCGCGGTCCTGCATTCTGGGGCTTCGTATCGTGTTGCATCACAGCCTCCTGTAGATGACGACCTCAGCATCGCAGCAACAACCGGACCGCTTCATCTCGCCAGAAAGCGGCAAACCAGGCACGGGGGTTGCAGCAAATTCCTCATCGACTTTGTAAAAAGGAGAACGGCGTGGCCGCCTCCCCGATTGCGATTGCGACGATCCGCGTACCGGACACGGAAATCAAGGCTCAGGCGCAGCCCGATCCGCCGCGACAATCGAGCGGCCATATTCAATCGCGGCATGACGTGCTTCATCCGCGCTTTCGTAGGGTCCGATCTGCGGTGCGCCTTCGAATGGAAACAGAATTCTCCGGTCGGCCTTGCGGATAACCTTTAGGCCACCGATATATCGACCGTCTCCCGTGCTGTGGTAACTCGCGAAGATTTCAAACTCGTCATCGGCTACGTCGGCTTTGTGTCGCGCCATTCTGCATACTTCCCTGTATAGAGGCTTTCTTCGCCGCATCCCTTTGCGCTCAGCGGTCAGCTTCGCGCGTGGGAGCGTTTAACGAGCACCGAGCAACGGCTGTTCCTGAGCATGACGAAAGATCGCGACGAGCCCGTTTAGCCCCTGTATGGCATGCGCGTTGCATCCGCAGGGTTACGCCCTCGCGCAAATTTTCGTTCAGCGGAAATCATCTTCATGACGCCAATGCCGTTCATCCCAGTCTGGCAAGATCTCGCCATCCGGCTTGCGGTGGCGTTGCTGGCCGGCGCACTGCTTGGCCTGAATCGCGGCGAATCGGGCAAGGCAGCGGGCCTGCGTACCACCATGCTCGTATGTCTTGCCGCTTGCCTCGCGATGCTGCAGATGAACGTGCTGCTCTCGCAGGCCGGCAAGCCCGAAGGTTCGTTCGCGGTGCTCGACCTCATGCGTCTGCCGCTCGGCATCCTCTCCGGCGTCGGTTTTATCGGTGCGGGCGCGATCCTGCGCAAGGACGGTCTGGTCACCGGGCTGACAACGGCAGCAACGTTGTGGTTCGTCACCGTGGTGGGGTTGTGCGCCGGCGGCGGGCAGATTGCGCTCGCCGTGATCGGGATCGTGCTCGGGATGTTCGTGCTGAGCGCGCTCGCAAAAATCGAACATCGGTTGCCGCGCAACCTGCGTGCTTCGCTCACCATCCGCTACGACGTTGCCTCCCGCGAACGGGCCCGATGGCTCGATGAACTCGAACGCCTGCATTGCCGGGTGGCGTCGCGCGGCTTGCGGATGGATCCAGCAAACGGTGTCCTCGAGGAGCGCTTCCAGGTGCATTGGCACGCTCCCGAACGCAATGACACAGTCGAGCGGGCGATGGCACACATGACAAGCACAAGCGTGCACCCCGCGGAGTGGTCGATCGACGACTGACCGACGTGGGGCATTCTCGCTACACGTGCAACGCGTTTGTCCCGGTCTTTAATCAAGCCCAGCGGCCCATTTCTTGCGGGTCTTCTTACGCCGATGTTTGGCGTCCAACCCAATGTCCAGGAGCCAGTATGAGCACAGATGCCCCCATCAAGGAGTACTCGCACCCTGCAGGCGGCTGGGGCTCTGTGAAGGCGGTGGCCTCGATCCTGGTCCAGGAGCACGTCGCACTGCACGGCACGCAGGTGCTCATGCACCAGAACAAACCGGACGGCTTTGCCTGCGTAAGCTGTTCATGGGCGAAGCCCGCCGACCCGCACCTGTTCGAGTTCTGCGAGAACGGCGCGAAGGCCACGGCCTGGGAGATCACCAACAAACGTGTCGACGCTCAGTTCTTCGAGACTCATACGCTGAGCGAGCTGGAGTCGTGGTCCGGATTTGAACTTGAATCGCAAGGACGGCTCGGCGCGCCGATGCGCTGGGACCCGGCTAGCGATCGCTACGTCCCCACAACGTGGGAGGATGCGTTTGCCGACATCGCCAGCGAGCTCCGCGCGATGGATCCGAAGGAAGTGGTGTTTTACGCGTCCGGTCGCGCTTCGCTTGAAACCTCGTACATGTATCAGCTTCTCGCGCGCATGTATGGCAGCAACAATCTGCCGGACAGCTCGAACATGTGCCACGAGAGCACCTCCGTGGGTCTCGTGCCGGCGATTGGCGCGCCGGTTGGTACCGTCACGCTCGCCGACTTCGAGAAAGCCGACTGTCTGTTTTTCTTCGGCCACAACACCGGCACCAACGCGCCGCGCATGCTGCACCAGTTGCAGGATGCGCGCAAACGCGGCGTGGAAATCATCACGTTCAATCCGATCAGGGAGCGCGGCCTCGTCGACTTTGCCAATCCGCAGTCACCAGTGGAGATGCTGACACCCGGCGCGACACAAATCAGCACCCAGTATCACCAGGTCAAAGTAGGCGGCGACGCTGCGGCGATCGCAGGGCTATGCAAACTGTTGATCGAATGGGATGACGAAGCACAGCGGAACGGCACCCCACGCGTGCTCGACGCCGCCTTTATCGCCGAGCACACGCATGGCTTCGACGAGTTTGCCGCGGCCATGCGTGCGACCACCTGGAAAGAGATCGAAGGCCACGCCCATCTGAGTCGCGCCACGCTCGAAGCGGCCGCTCGCGAATACGCCCGCGCCAAAGCGGTGATCGTGCTGTACGGCATGGGCATTACCCAGCATCGCAGCGGCGTGCATAACGTGCAGATGCTCACCAATCTGCTGCTGTTACGCGGCAATATCGGGCGCCCCGGTGCAGGCATCTGTCCGATTCGCGGCCATTCGAACGTCCAGGGACAGCGTACCGTGGGCATCACCGAGAAGCCGGAACTCGCCCCGCTCGACAGGCTTGCGGAACTGTACGACTTCGAGCCGCCACGCGATAAAGGCATGAGCACTGTTGAAGCGTGTCGCGGTGTGCTCGATGGCAAGGTAAAAGGTTTCATCGGACTCGGCGGCAACTTCCAGGTCGCGACCCCCGATCATCATGTGATGGACCCGGCGTGGCGCAAGGTGCGGCTCACCGTGCAGATTGCGACCAAGCTCAACCGCAGCCATCTGATTCACGGCGAGGTCGCGTATCTGCTGCCGTGCCTTGGGCGCATCGAGATCGACCGCCAGGCGAGCGGCGACCAGGCGGTTAGCGTCGAAGACAGCACGGCCTGCATTCACGGTTCGCACGGTTACGTGGAGCCGGCGAGCGAGATGCTGCTTTCGGAACCGGCCATTGTCGCGGGCTTGGCCAACGCACTCCTGCCGCGCAATCCACGGGTCGACTGGGATGCGTGGGTGGACGACTACGCAAAGATTCGCGGCGCTATCGAGCAGACCTATCCCGACCAGTTCCGCGATTTCAACGAGCGTTTCTGGCAACCAGGCGGTTTTCACCGTCCTATTCCCGCCTGCGAGCGGAAGTGGAAAACGCCCAATGGCAAGGCGAATTTCATTGTGCCCGAGACGCTCGATGAGGACGCGGATATGCCGTCCACCGGTCCAGATGTGCTGCGTCTGATGACGACTCGCGGCGACAGCCAGTTCAACACCACGGTCTACGGTCTGGACGATCGCTTTCGCGGCGTGACCGGCACCCGCGAAGTGCTGCTGATGCATCGTGACGACCTGACGCGGCTCGGCTTTGCAGAAGGCGACGCGGTGTGTATTTCCACGTTGTCGAACGACGGCATCACGCGCGAACTCGACGGCATGCGCGTGCATGCGTTCGATATTCCACAGGGCTGCATGATGGGCTACTACCCGGAATGCAATCCGCTGATCCCGCTTTACCACCACGCGAAATCGAGCCTCGTGCCGGCAGCGAAGTCGATTCCGGTGCGTTTGCGTAAGTCGAGTGGTGGCTAGCGGCTGCAGGCTGGCGTTGCGGCAGAGCGCGACGGTTTCACCTTTGCGAGCGCCTCACAAACGGGGATAATCCGACCTAGGGTAAAGAAAATCTTGGTCTGGATCGTATGCGTCCCCATCTCCCACTTAACGCGCTACGCGCGTTCGAATCGTCGGCACGCCATTTGAGTTTCACGCGCGCCGCGCTCGAACTCAACGTCACGCAGGCGGCCGTCAGCCAGCAGGTGCGTATGCTCGAAGAGCGGCTCGGCACGACGCTGTTCAAGCGCTTGCCGCGCGGGCTCGGCATTACGGACGAAGGCCGGGCGCTCCTGCCGGTGCTGAGCGACGCCTTCGGACGCATCGAAAGCGTACTCAAGCAGTTCGAGGGCGGGCATTTCCACGAGGTGCTCACGGTGGGAGTAGTCGGCACGTTCGCGGTCGGCTGGCTGATGCCTCGACTCAAATCGTTTCGTGACGCACATCCGTTTGTCGAGTTGCGGCTGCTGACCCACAACAATCTTGTAGATCTCGCCGCGGAGGGGCTCGACTTCGCGATCCGCTTCGGCGAAGGAATCTGGCCTGGCACTCACAACGAATTGCTGCTCGACGCTCCGCTGAGCGTGCTGTGCGCGCCGGAGATTGCCAGACGGCTCGCCACGCCTCGCGACCTCGTCAAGGAAACGCTGCTGCGTTCATATCGCGCCGATGAATGGACCCTCTGGCTCGACGCCGCGGGACTCGAGCCGTGGACGATCAACGGTCCGGTGTTCGACTCGTCGCGACTGATGGTGGAAGCCGCCATGCAAGCCGCGGGCGTAGCGCTCGCACCGCCGTGCATGTTCGGACGCGAACTGCAAAACGGGCTGCTGATGCGCCCGTTCGACACTGAAGTGAGCACCGGCAGCTACTGGCTGAGCCGGTTGAAATCGCGGCACATGGCGCCGGCGATGGATCTGTTCCGCGACTGGATTCTCGCGGAAGCGCGAGGCATGCGGCTTGCTGCTTAACCTTGACCCGTATCGTTGATCCGGATCGTTCAAGTCAAGGAGCACACCATGTCGAAGCAGCACACCGAGAAGCATCCGCACGCCGATAAGGGCGAAGCGCAGATCGATCAGGCCGTGGAAGACAGTTTCCCGGCAAGCGACGCACCGTCGACGGGCGGCAAGACGCGGCTCGAGCCCAAGGAAGTACAGCAAAAGGATAAGCACGAACCGCATCATGACGGCGATTCGCGCTAAAAGAGCCAATGGATGCCGCGCATCGGCGTGCGAGACGTGGCATCAATCAGTCCTGCAGAATAACCCCCGGTTTTTTTGAATTTTCGGTTGTCGTAAAACATAATAGATTTGCCATGATTTTTATGGCGCGGCGCTATCATTTGACGCTTTCTCGGCTGAGTCCGATAAATCGATAAATAAGTAAACAAATGGACGCATCATTGCAAAGGGCGTTAGCAGCGCACGCGCTAGCACCAGAAGATCTGGCTGCTCTAAATGACATTTGTCTCGCGCTAATCGAGCTTAAGCGTGACGGTGAATTGTTGCCATGGGCCGAGAAGGCATTAACGCTGGATCCCCGGAACATTGAATTCGTCTGCCTGCGCGCGCATTGCCTGACGTTACTCGGGCGTCACTTCGAAGCCATCGCAACCTGGCTTCACTACGCGTCGCTGCCGTGGAACACCACTTTCTATCAATTGAATCTTGGACATAGTCTTGAGATGGCGGGCGACTTCGAGCGCGGCATCCCCATGTTGCGGCGCGCATGGCAGGGGGCCGCGGCCGATAACGCCCCTCTGGCCCCGGTAGCCGAGCGCCTGTTGGGCGAGGCCCTCCTCAAGACTGGACTGCCTCAGGGTTTCAACCACTGGCTCGCGCGCAATCAGGACAACAGCGGCAGTTATCGACCAGACGGTGTACCCAGCTGGACGGGTGAACAGGATCTGCGTGGCAAGCGCCTGCTCGTCACGAATCAGCTAGGCTTCGGCGATCATTTTTGCTCTTTTCCTGCCTTTCGCATTGGCTTGCGGCCGGCGCGATCATTATGGTCAGTTGCGACAGCCAGATTCACGCGCTGATGAAAGCGGCGTTGCCTCAATGCACGGTTGTCAGTGCAGAGCGTCCGCTCGATCGGGGTGCCCCGCTACCCGAGGCGCTACGGGATGCTGTGCGGGCCTTCGCGCCAGACCTGCACATCACATTGCTGCATCTGCCAGTGCTGGCTGCAGCGCGCACGACGCCGCCCACGCCGTACTTTACGCCTTACATCCAGGCACCCTTAACAGAACGAAATATTGCTGCCGGATGGGTGCAAGCCCTGAGGGCGAAACACTCCGGGAAGCGTCTGGTCGGGCTCTTTTGGGATTGCAGTCAACGTCACTTTATCGAGGCCAGCAGCATTGACCGCTATTGGGCTGCTGCGCGCAGCTTGCCGCTTGCTGCGGTCAATCGCCTGATTGGTGATGCGCAAGTCGAGCCCAACATACACTTCGTGAGTCTGCACCATCCCGCGGCTCAGCCGCTCGCCGGCATTCCCTCGGGCAATCTTGGCCAATACGACCCGGGCATCGAAGATTTTGCGGACACAGCTGCCTGCATCGAACAACTGGACGCGGTCATTGCGGTGGACTCAGGCGTTGCCAATCTCAGTGCAATGATCGGCAAGCCCACCGCTGTGCTGACACCGGTCTCCTGCGACTGGCGCTGGGGTAGCCAAGGCTCTATCACGCCCTGGATGGATAACGTCAGCGTACTGCGCCAAACGTTAACGGGAGACTGGGATACGGTCGTCGACGATGCCATCCGCTGGTTGAACGGATAGGCCCGAGACGCGCACGGGCCGTTATCTGGAACCTTCGAACGCGCTCCGATAGGCGTACAGCCCTGGCAAACCACCCGTCATCACAAACAGCAAGCGCTGTCCGGCACGATACGCGCCGGTCTTGATTCCATGCAACAGACCCGCAAAAGCTTTACCGCTGTACACGGGATCGAGCAAAAGCCCCTCCGTTGAGGCCAGCAGTCGCACCGCCCGCAGCATCGCTTCAGTGGGGATCCCGTAGCCGTCGCCAAGCTGACTGCCGTCGACAACCACCGCCTCACTGGGCACGCCGAGCGTTGGATCGATCAGGCGGATCGTCTGATTGGCCTTGTCGAGGGTCGCGGCGCGGGCGGCTTCGGCTGGACCATACACACCGTATCCGATGACTGAGGGCGTGGTACGACCCAGCGCGATCATCCCGGCCACGAGGCCGGCGTGCATGCCACCACTGCCGTTCGGTCCCACGATGTAATCGAACGGAACGCCCATCTGCTCCGACTGCGCGACGATTTCCGCCGCGCAATCCGCATAGCCGAGGCAACCGGCCGGGCTCGATCCACCCAACGGACAGACATACACCTTGCGTCCTTCGGCGCGTAAAGCTGTCGCGCGCTCTTCTGCAAACGCTAGCGCATTCGCGTCGCCCGGCAAGTCGTGCACATGGGCGCCGAACAGGCCATTCAGCACGATATTGCCGTTCTCGAGGTAGTCGTCGTCGTACCGCGGCACCAGTCGAGTCAGAACCAGTTCGCACTTCAGACCGGCACGCGCCGCTGCCGCCGCGGTCAGGCGTGCATGGTTCGACTGGCGCGCGCCGACCGTGATGATCGTGTCTGCGTCTTGCGCGATGGCTTCGCCGACCAGAAATTCGAGCTTGCGCAATTTGTTGCCGCCACCGCCAAGCCAGTTCAGATCGTCACGCTTGACGAACACTTCGACACCGCCAAGCTGCCGGTTCAGGCGTGCGAGAGGCTGGATAGGCGTGGCTCCTTCGAGCAGGCTGAAACGAGGAAACCGGTGGAGTGCGAGTGGAGAGGCTGTCGACATCATGTAGTTCCGTGTTGGCTGAAGCTTTAAGGTAGCACGCTACTCGCCGACCCACGTCCCACGCAGATCGCTGTCGTGCAGCAACTGCAGCAATGTGCCCGCAGGGCGGCTGAGCCGTCTGGCGGCAAGCGCGATGAACTCCACATCCGGCAAAACCGGCAGGCTCGCACTGTTGACCGGCGCCGCGAGGCCACGTGCCGTCAGATATTGCGGCCGCACGGTAATGCCCAGGCCGCCGCGTGCCGCGGCAATGCATCCCGAGTGACTGCTGCTCGTGCATACCACCTGCCAGCTGAAACCCGCTTCGGCGAGCGCATCCAGCACCACGGCGCGGGTGACGCTCGGCTCCGCCACGAGGATCAGCGGCAGCGGTTGCGTCATGTCCACCAGCGTACCGGTACGCGCAAGCCACTCGAGCCGTCCGGTGAAAAGCGGCACGCCGCGCCGGTCGCCGAGACGCCGCTTGCCGACCAGCAGATCGATCGAACCCGCGTCCAGCAGTTCATAAAGCCTGCCGGTCATGCCGATGGTGATTTCCAGTTCCACGTCGGGATGGGCATTGCGGAACGCCGCCAGCACGGTGGGTAGCGGGCCGAGCGCAACGTCATCGGACGAACCGAGGCGCACCCGGCCCTTCAGGCGCGGCGCTCGAAACTGCGATTCGGCCCGCGTCAGCGCCTGCAGGATCACGCTGGCGTGCGCGAGCATCGCCTCGCCATCGGGCGTCATGGCGAGCGAGTGGGTATCGCGCACGAACACCCGCCGGCCGATTTCCTGTTCGAGCCGCCGGATGTGTTCGCTCACGCTCGACTGCGTGAGGCCGAGTTGCCGCCCTGCCTCCGTGAAGCTATGACACGCGGCGACAGCGGCAAAAGTCTTGAGCCAGATAGGATTGAGCATGCGTCATTGTTATCGGCAATGCCGATAACAGTCAATGTCCCTAGTGGGGTTCCCGATTGACGTATATGTCAATATCATGTCGCTATCCCGATTAATTGCCCAATGCTTGCGTCGTCAGTTGCGTCATCGAATAACTCCCACCGCCTTGTTGCGGTGCAAGGCGCGCGAGGCGCCCCAGCATCCCCGAGAAGTTCACATGAGTAAGGATTCAACCCAGACTGCGCTGCTATGGATCGTCGCTGCCGGCTTCTTCATGCAGTCGCTCGATACGACGATCGTCAACACGGCCTTGCCGTCGATCGCGCACAGCCTGAACGAAAAACCGCTGGCCATGCAGCCGGTGATCGTCGCCTACACGCTCACCATGGCGATGCTCACGCCCGCCTCCGGCTGGCTCGCCGACCGCTACGGCACGCGCCGGGTTTATTTCGCGGCCATCCTGATCTTCGTGCTCGGCTCGTTGTGCTGCTCGAGCGCACACACGCTCGGACAACTGGTGATTGCGCGGGTACTGCAAGGCGTCGGTGGTTCGATGCTGTTGCCGATCGGGCGGCTTGCCGTGCTACGCAGTGTGTCCGGCGAGCAGTATGTGTCGGCGCTGGCGTTTATTTCCGTGGCGGGCCAAGTCGGTCCGATTGTCGGACCGACGCTGGGCGGCTGGTTCGTGGAGGCCATTTCGTGGCACTGGATCTTCCTCATCAATGTGCCGATTGGCGCCATCGGGCTCTTTGCCGTGCACCGCTATCTGCCGCGCGGCACGACCTCGGCCGCGCCGCCGTTCGATCTGGCGGGCTGCGCCCTGCTCTCGCTGTGCATGATCGCGTTCTCGCTCGCAGTGGAGACACCGGTGCAAACCCATCGCGCTGCGTGGGCCGCGGGTCTGTTCGTGCTGGGTCTCGTCTCGGCCCTCGCCTATGTGCCTTACGCAAAGCGCCGTGCCAATCCGCTGTTCAAGCTCAAACTGTTTAGCGAACCTAACTTTAGCGTCGGCCTGATCGGCAATCTGGTGTGCCGCGTCGGCTCGAGTGCGGTGCCGTTCCTGCTGCCGCTTCTGATGCAGTTGCAACTCGGCTATACGCCGCTCCATTCGGGCTTGATGATGTTGCCGGCCGCGCTCGCCGGTACCGTCGCCAAACGCTGGATCGCGCCGCTTATCCGGCGTTACGGCTATGACATGTTCCTGCTGGTCAACACGGTGATCGTCGGTGCGGCAATCGTGGCCTTCGCACTGATCTCGCGTGGCACGCCGCTGTTTGTCGAAATTATCGTGCTGGCCGTGTTCGGCGCCGGTAACTCCATGCAGTTCGCCGCAATGAACAGCGTAACCTTGAAGGGTCTCTCGCACGAAGACGCGGGCAGCGGCAACAGCCTGTTTTCGATGGTTCAGATGCTGGCGATGGGGCTTGGCGTATCGATCGGCGGTGGCCTGGTGAAGCTGTTCGCGGCACAGCTCGGCTCGGCGGCGATGGGCTTCCGTCTGAGCTTCGTCTGCATGGGTGTGATTACGCTGGTGTCGGCGCTGATATTTCGCCGTCTCGACGAAGCGCCGCTCGCTACGGCCAACGTCGGCCGCGCGGCATCCGGTGCCGGGCGCTGACGCGCGGCGGATGATGTTCGCTGGACGCCGACGGGCGTCCAGCGGCCATGTCGATCAGCGAATGTGGTCGCCGAACAGGCCGAGCAGGCCGATGATGATCAGATACAGCGCCACGATGTAATTGAGCAGGCGCGGCACCACGAGAATCAGAATGCCCGCAATCAGTGCCGCGAGCGGCCCCACGTTCGTCACGATATGCATGTGTTTTTCTCCAGGATCGAAAGCGGAAAATGCCGCACGGCTGCAGCCACCGAACCTCCGGCGCCAGCTGCCGCAGATGCAGCGGGTTCGCCCGCGCAACGGCATGCGTTGCTTGAGCGGCTGCTCAGGCGACTGTCTAAGCGCCAGCAAGCGGCGTGCCCGCTCCGGACGGTAGCGCGACGGTAACGTATACGCATGGTCTTATCAATCCGCCAGGTGAATCAACGCCTGTAGCGCTGCCTCGGCGCGAGCCTCGTTGTGGCCACGCCGGCGATACGTTCAGTGCAATTTCAATGCAACGCACGCCACCGCTTCAGGCCGAAGCCCACGGCCGTTACGCCCGGTTTCAAATTCACACAATTTCGCGCTGCCACGGCCCGCGCGCTTACAGCCTAAGCGTCGCCCATCTGCTACGCTGATCACCTACCAACTACAGCGACCTCAGGCGCGTTTCTCATGCCAATCCGGCCCACTGCCACGCTCAAACTGGCAACCCGCGCGGCGTTTGCCGCAGCACTCGCTTTTCCATGCGTCGCCTTCGCCCAGGTGGATGCGCTCACGAATCAACCCATTAACCTGATGGCAGGACCCGGCGACGACTATCCGGTAGTAACCGGCCTTGGGCCCAATCAGCCGGTCGAGGTGTTCGACTGCGTCAGCGATTACGAATGGTGCGATGTAGCGCTCGGCGATCTGCGCGGCTGGGTCGACGGCAACTCCCTCACGTATGCTTACGAAGGCAACGAAGTGCCGCTGCAGAGCTACGGCGCGGTGATCGGTCTGCCAATCATCGTGTTTTCGATCGACGACTACTGGGGCCGCTACTATGCCGGCCGTCCGTGGTATGGCGATCGCGATCGCTGGCGTCATGGCGGCCCGCCCGGCGGCTATCAGGGACGCCCGTATCAGCCGCCGCCTCACCCGGGTCAGCCTTACCCGAACGGCGGCCATCCGTACCCGCCGCCGATGCAGGGGCAAGGTCAACCGGTGTATCGTCCGAATGCGGGACCGCATGGCGCCCCGCAGCAGCCGCAGGGACAACCGCAGCAGCAGTACGGTGGCAGACCGCCCGAAAATGGTGGCAGGCCGCCGGCCCAGATGCCGGCACGTCCGCAAGGTCAGCCGCAGCAACAACCGCAGGGCCGCGCGCAACCGAACGAGGGGCGCCACGAGCCGCAGCCGAACCCTTGAGCGCAGCAGGCGGGCGATGCGAATCGTGTAACGCCCGCGTCTGCTGCGACCGCATTGCACGGAGTCCACCATGAACGACGAACCCAAATCCTCTTCAATCGATGCTAATGGCGGCATCGATCCAGACCTGCTCGACGTCGCACGCGAAGTCTTCGACGCCGCACGGCGCGGTGAAGCCGCCACGCTCGCGGCGGTGATCGGCAAAGGGGTGCCGCCCAATCTGCGCAACGAGAAAGGCGACAGTCTGCTGATGCTGGCGAGCTATCACGGTCACGCCGATGCGGTGCGCGCCCTGATTGAACACGGCGCGGATCCTGATCTGCGCAACGACAATGGCCAGAGCCCTATTGCGGGCGCGGCGTTCAAGGGCTTCAAGGAGGTTGTCGAAGCCCTGCTCGCGGGCGGCGCGGATGTCGAGGGTGCCTCGCCGGACGGCCGCACTGCGTTGATGATCGCGGCCATGTTCAATCGCACCGAGATCGTCGATCTGCTGCTTGCCCACGGCGCCAATCCGCAAGCGCGCGACGCGTCGGGCGTAACGCCGCTCGACGCGGCCAACCGCATGGGCGCGCCCGATACGCCGGCGCAACTTACGAAGGCGAGGTCTTGAGATACGGGTCGTCGAACGGATCGCGAATTTCGATAACCTCCTCCAGCTCGCACGGTTCCATGCACGGCGTCGGCGGCACGGGCTCCGCCGCGGCAGCCGGACGATTTTCATAGCCGTACAACGGCTCGGCCAGCTTGACGCCCCATGCGGACAGCGTATCGCCGAAGCCGCCGCGCGCCCGGCTTGCGCGCCGCGCACTCGTCACGACCCGCGGCGCGGCGCTCCACGCGATGCATGCCCCGCTCGCCTGCAACTGCTCCACCAGTGCCACATCTTCGCTGCAGGCGAGCGGCGCGAAACCGCCTGCCCGACGATACGCCTGCGCAGATACGCCAAGGTTGGCGCCATGCACGTGACGATGGCCGTCCGCGTCGACGTAGGTCTGGCGGAAGTAGTCGCGCACCTGCTGTGGATGCGCCGCCCAGTCGTCCACGCAGATCGACCCGCACACGGCATCCGCAGCGAGCGACAACTGCGCCGCCAGCCAATCGGGCGCAACGCGGCTGTCGGCATCGGTGAAGGCGAGCCAGCGCGCGCCTGCCGCGAGCAGGCGCTGTGCACCGGCGCCTCGCGCGATGCCGACATTGCGCGCCTGCAACGCGAGCGTCTCCACGCCGCAACACGTGGCGATCTCGGCGGAACGATCGGTGCAATCGTCGAGCACCACAATCGTTCGCACCACTTCGCCGCCCAGTGCGGGATCGCGCGCTGCTTCGAGAATCGACGCGAGGCAGCGCGCGAGCCACGCCTCCTCGTTATGGGCAGGGATCACGATGCCGATCATGCCAGCCCCTCCTGTTCGGCCACCGAGCGCGGGTCGCGCGACCAGACGTCGAGCAGCATGTCGGCGTCTTCGTGACGCGCGAGCCGTGTAAGTCCGCAGCGCGCATCGAACAACGCATGCACGGATGCCGCCGATTGTGGAGCCGCATCGAAGGGTCGGCGCCAATGGCAAGCCAGCAAAGTGCCGTCCGGCGTGAGTGCCGCCTTGATGCATTCGGCTAGCCGCTCCAGTTCTGGCGAGCTCAGGTAATACGCGAGTTCGCTGATGACGATCAGGTCGAATCTGCCGGCCGGCCAGTCGTCGGGCACGCTGCCGCGCTCGACCAGCACGTGCGGCAACGCCTCGAGGCGCTCGCTTGCGAGGCGCACCGCGGTTTCGTTGAGATCGGTCGCGAGCAGACTGTCGCAACGGGCAGCAAGCTGCGCCGAGAGCTCGCCGTTTGCGCAACCTGGCTCGAAGACACGCCGATAACGCTCGCGTGGCAGCAGCGCCATCGTCAGCAGACGTTTGCGGCGCTCGTACCAGCGGTTGCGAAAGCCCCACGGGTCGTCGCAGGCTTCATAGAGTGAGTCGAAGTAGCAGCCTGATGAAATCATTTCGGACACCTTGTTTTAAAGCTCAGGGTCTGGCTCGTTGCGCCAGCTCTGTATCAATCGTCAATCCTGTTTGTCCCGCCATTTTCTGAAGCCAATCGCGCGGGCTGTCTAGAGCGACCATGCGCCGCTGTCTCCGCGGCAATCGGCATTGCCATTCCCGCCTGCTCGCTCCGACAGCACGCGCTCGCCGAGCGCGGCCAGATCGCGCTCAGCGTGGCTCTGTCTGAGGAAAACCGGCAAGTCGGCCATGGCGCGGGCAAAGCGCTCGTTGCGGCATAGCGGCGCGGCGCCGAGTGCGCGGCCCGCGTGGGTCATGACCGTGGTGGCCGCCGCCTCGACAATCAGGCGTGCGCGTAACGCCGCAATCTGGACGTCAGCGCGCGGGCGAGCGTCGATCTGCGCGGCGGTGGCGCGCAACACCGCCGCAGCACCGGCCAGCGCGACATCGACTGCTCCCATGTGCGCGAGACGATGGGCATCGGGGCGAGCCGCCACGGCGTCGGCCATCATGTGAGCGATGCCTGCGGCGGCGCCGTACCAGCACGCCGCGATACCCGCGCCGCCCTGCCAGAAGCCAGCGCGGTTGACGTAGTCGCGCGGCGTGCCGATCTGAATGGCGCGGGTTTGCTCGAAGCGGACATCGCCGCTTTCGGTCGCGCGCATGCCGACGGCTTGCCAGTGGTCTGAAGAGATCGAAACGGACGGCTGGGTTAGCGCGACGGCGGCCAGCACCGGCTCGTCGCCCAACCATGCGGTCACCACGGCATGGCTGAGCGCGCGTGCGCCTGAGCACCATGCCTTGACGCCATCCAGCTGCAATTGGCCGTTTGCAAGCGGCGTAGCGGTCAAGCGGGCGTCGGGCGCCTCGGCTGCCCATACGCCCCAACTACTTCCGGGGGGCACGGCAGGCGCCTTAAGTTCGGCGAGGATCGCGAGGGCGTCGGTATGCCCTTCGAACAGTTTGACGAGACCGAGATCGCGCGCTGCGACTGCCGCCAACGCACGCCAGCGGGCCAGCGTGTGGCCGCTGCCCGGCAACGGCAAACGGTCATGACCGGCTGCGATCATTTGCGTCAGGATGACGCCTAGTGCGGCGGGATCCGCTGAGTCGAAGCGTGCATGAGTCAGGAAATCTTCGAGCGCCGCGCCGGCAGTTTTTACAGAGTCCTGACGATGGGCGGCGACCGTATCTTCGTCATACACGGCGTTTTGGGCACGCCGCTTCGCCTCGTGATCCGCGGCACGCATACGGGTATCTAACATGAGGGCCTCCCTGGCCGCGTCGATGTGTCGGCGCGGCCGTTCAGGAGCCGCAGCGCTTGCTGTGTTCGAGCAAGCGCTGTGCCGCAGGTAGCGGCTACGAGCAAGACGCCGCTCGCGGGAACAACGCATAATGAGAAAACAGACCCGGTTGTCGCACTTTCGCCCCACGCAGGGCGACGCCGGACAAGGAGATCGAGGTCCCATGAAACGAGCCCTTTCGAACGACGACGCGTTGCAGCGCGCCGTGCTGCTCGAGCTAAACGCGGCGGATGTGCCTGCGGGACGAGCCGCCGTCGCGGTGGATGCCGGCGTCGTGACCCTGCTTGGCTACGTCGAACACGCCGGGCAAAAGCAGGCGGCCGAAAGCGCTGCGTTGCGGGTGGAGGGTGTCAAAGCGGTGGTTGTCGCCATCGAGATTCGCGGTGTTGACTCCGAAATACAGCACGATGACCAGCTCGCTGTGGAAGTGCTCAGGCGCCTCGCGTGGGACGCGTGGTTGCCAAAGGACCTGTTCAAGGTAAAGATCGAACGCGGGCACGTGGCGCTGCTGGGTCAGGTTGACCGGGACGAGCAGCGTTCAGCCGCTTTGGAAGATGTGACCCGCCTGTTCGGCGTGACAGGGGTATCCGACCAGATCACGTTGGCGAGCGGTGACAACGGGCCCAGGCTTGCGAAAACCGGCAAAAGCAACAAAAGCGGCGGCGGGCGCCGCGGCGGCTAACGCTTCTCGTGTTGCATCAACGTCCGGCAATGGCGGGCGATCTGCCGCTCCTCCTCGGTGTGAAGAACGCGCACCCTCCCCGCAGGATTGTCGGCCTTCAACCCGAGAAATTCCAACCCGGTACAGACGCGGCGCCGCACCTCCGCGCTGTGCTCGCCAATGCCGCCCGCAAACACCAGCAGATCGATCCCGCCGAGCAACGCCGCGTAGGCGCCGACATATTTACGCACCGCCGTCGCGAACACTTCGACCGCCAGCTCTGCGTCCCCATCGCCTGCGGCGCTGCGTTTCTCCAGCGCCTGCATATCGCCCTCGCCGTCGGTAAAACCGGCGAGACCGCTCTGGCGTGTCAGCAGCGTTTCAAGTTTGTCCGCATCGAGATGCTCGGTGCGCATCAGGTATAGCAGCACCCCAGGGTCGAGATCGCCACTACGCGTGCCCATCGGCATGCCGCCGGTTGGCGTCATGCCCATCGAGGTATCCACAGAGCGCCCATCCCGCAACGCGCACACGCTCGAACCGTTCCCCAGGTGCGCAAACACCGCCCGCGAAGGCAGATCGGCGCCCAGACGCCGCACCAGCGATTCGTACGATAAACCGTGAAAGCCGTAGTGAATCACGCCGGCCTGCGCATAGCGGCGCGGCAACGCAAGCTGCGTAGCCACGCGCGGCATGGTGCGATGGAACGCGGTGTCGAAACAGGCGTAATGCGCCGCGTCGCCGAAAATCTTCTGTGCCTGATCGATCAAGGCAAGCGCGGGCGGGATATGCAGCGGCGCGAAATGCACCGCCTCCTGCAGACGCTGCCTGACTTCCGGTGTGAGAAGCTGATGCTCGCGCAGATGCGGGCCGCCATGCACCACGCGGTGGCCGACTGCCACCGGCCGCGTATGTCCATGGTCCGCCAGCACGCTGGCGAGACTCTGCAGAGCATCGGTTTGCGACTCCAGCACCTGGTCTTTCTGCAGCAGCACGGTGCCGTCGGCTGTCTTTATCTTCAGGCTGCCGTCCGGTCGGCCGATTCCCTCCGCGCTGCCTTCGAGCAATAACGTTTCGTCATCCTGATCGGCCTGCGAATTGCCGGCAGCGTGAGCCGCCTTGAACAGACCAAACTTGAGCGACGACGAGCCGCTATTCAGAACCAGGATGGTCGGTTCGCTTTTCGCAGTAGTATCCGGCATCGTCTTAGCCCTTCCATGTCCAATTGCGGATCTCCTCGCTGTCGATACCCTCGGCATGCGCATACGCGACATGCTCGATGATCTGACCGCGCAGCCACTCCTTCACATGATCGCCGACGCCGCGCAGACCTGGCACCCGATCGATCACGTCGATTGCGAGCGAGAAGCGGTCCACCTGGTTGATGATCGCGAGTTCCAGCGGCGTGTTGATGTTGCCTTTCTCGTGATAGCCGTGCACGTGCAGGTTCTCGTGATTGGTGCGGCGGTACGTGAGCTTGTGGATCAGCGACGAATAGGAATGGAAGTTGAAGATCACCGGCTTGTTGGCCGTGAACAGCGAATCGAAGTCGCGGTCCGACAAACCATGCGGATGCTCGGTATCGGGCATCAGCCTGAACAGATCGACCACGTTGACGAAGCGGATCTTCAGCGTCGGAAACTTCTCCTTCAGAATCTCCACGGCCGCGAGCGATTCCATGGTCGGGATGTCGCCTGCACAGGCCATCACCACGTCCGGCTCGGCGCCGTGATCGGTGGAGGCCCAGCTCCAGATGCCGATGCCCTTCGTACAGTGCGTGACGGCGTCGTCCATGCTGAGGTACTGCAGGTGCGGCTGTTTATCGGCGACGATCACGTTGACGTAATCGCGCGAGCGCAGACAATGGTCGGCCACGCTCAGCAGACAGTTGGCGTCAGGCGGCATGTAGATGCGCACCACATTCGGACTCTTGTTGGTGACCACGTCGAGAAAACCCGGGTCTTGATGCGTAAAACCGTTGTGATCCTGACGCCAGACCAGCGACGTGATCAGCAGGTTGATGGACGGCACCGGCTGCCGCCATCTCAACTCGAGTTTCGACTTTTCGAGCCACTTGGCGTGCTGGTTGAACATCGAATCGATCACGTGCACGAACGCTTCGTAGGTGGCAAAGAGGCCATGCCGGCCGGTCAGCACGTAACCTTCGAACCAGCCTTCGAGCGTGTGCTCGCTAAGCATTTCCATGACGCGGCCATCCACCGAAAGCTCACCGCCATCCGCATCGCCAGGCTCGGTTTTGGCGAGCCAGGTTTTCTCCGACACTTCGTAGATTGCGGTCAGCCGGTTGCTGGCAGTCTCGTCAGGGCCGAATACGCGGAAGTCGCTCATATTGCGGCGCATGACTTCGCCGAGAAATTTGCCGAGCACCTCGGTAGGCGGCACGTACTCCGCGCCGGGCGTCTTGACCTCGACGGCGAATTCGCGGAAGTCCGGCATGTCGAGTGCCTTGCACAGCAAGCCGCCGTTGGCGTGCGGATTGGCGCTGATGCGGCGCGTGCCGCTCGGCGCCATGTCGCGCAGTTCGGCGACGAGCTTGCCCTTTTCGTCGAACAGTTCTTCCGGACGGTAGCGCTTCATCCAGCTCTCGACCAGTTTGAGACTCGCATCGTTGGTCGCCGGATCGAGAATCGGCACCTGGTGCGCGCGCCACGACCCTTCGACCTTATGGCCGTCCACTTCCTTCGGGCCAGTCCAGCCCTTCGGCGAGCGCAACACGATCATCGGCCAGCGCGGCCGCACGGCGCTGCCACTCGAGCGCGCCTGCTGCTGGATCGCACGGATTTCGCCGATGCAATGCTCGAGCGTCGCCGCCATCTTCTGATGCATCGACTCCGGTTCGTCGCCTTCGACGAAATACGGCTTGTGTCCGTAGCCTGTTAGCAACGCTTCCAGTTCCTCATGTGGAATGCGGGCGAGGATCGTCGGATTGGCGATCTTGTAGCCGTTCAGATGCAGGACCGGCAACACCGCACCGTCGCGGATCGGGTTGAGGAATTTGTTCGAATGCCAGGAGGTCGCGAGCGGTCCGGTTTCCGCCTCGCCGTCGCCCACCATCACGGCGACGATCAGATCGGGATTGTCGAAGGCCGCGCCATAACCATGCGAGAGGCTGTAACCGAGTTCACCGCCCTCGTGGATCGAGCCGGGCGTCTCCGGTGTGCAATGCGAACCGATCCCGCCGGGAAACGAAAACTGCCGGAAAAAGCGCTGCATGCCGGCTTCGTCTTCACTGCGGTCAGGGTAGATTTCCGAGTAGCGGCCCTCGAGATAGCTGCTCGCCAAGGTAGCCGGCGCGCCATGCCCGGGGCCGGCGATATAGATGACGTTGAGGTCGAGCTTTTTGATCAGGCGGTTCAGATGCACCAGCAGGAAACTCTGCCCGGGATCGGAACCCCAGTGGCCCAGCAGGCGGCGTTTGATGTGCTCGGCTTTGAGCGGCTCGCGCAGCAGCGGATTGGCGCGCAGGTAGATCATCCCCGCTGCGAGGTAGTTGCAGGCACGCCAGTAGCGGTCCATCTTGCGCAACGTCTCGTCGTCCAGCACGGGGGAAGTCGAGGGGGAAAGGGTATTGATCTCGGCCATCGGGTCGCTCCATGGTTAGGGTCCCGCGGTTGCCGCCGCCGTAGGTACGGCAGCAGCTCGCCTTCATTCAGTCTCCGAATCTGACAGGGGCAGCGTGTTAACGTTCGCCGCCTTCTTTTGCATGGTTGTCGTGGGGCGGCCGAGTGGATCAGCCGCCCGCGGATGGTCGGCCAACGGATAGCCGCCTCCGCACTCTCCTATAGTGCGTGGTCGTTATGCCAGCCAGATGACAAAGCGGTGACGGTGCGGGCGTATCGCCATGGCAACCGGCCTTCAGAGCACGCTGAGGTCCATCGTGGCCAGTTCTCCGACATGTTCGACTGTTACGTCAGCCGGGGGATAAGCGGCAATATTGGCCGGATCGAGCGCGTAGTGCCCCTGGCGGGGAAAGACTGTCGTCAGCCGTTCTTTCCAGATCTGCTTCATGGCGGCGAGGATGCGCAGTTTGTCGTCCACCATCACGTAGCGCTTTGCCGGATACCGTTGCACGACTTCGTCGAGCATCCGTTCCTTGTGGATGTAGATCAGCACCCGCCCCTCCACCGCATCCCATAGCCCCGACTGCTTGATCTTACGGGGTTGGAACACGACGTCGCCATCGGACAGGATCACGGTAGGCCCGCGCTTGGCCATATTCTCGATTGCCGCAAGTGCGTCCGGGAACAGGCGGGTGGCGAACGGGTAATCGATCAGGAACGACGACATCAACATCAGCCGCGTGTCGCATTGACGTTCCAGCCGGTAGCGTTGCAAGGCCCCGAGGTAATCGGCGTAACCGAGCTCGCTGCGCAAGGTTTCGAAGATTTCCCAGTAGCGGTCGCTGCTCGTGGTTCCGAACTGTTCGGTCAGGTGCTCGCGTAAATCCGCCACGACCTGATCGTTGTTTAACAAGGTATTGTCGACGTCGAGCAGGAATACGACTTCTTCAGGCGCGCTCATACGATAGGTTCCTCCGCAAACGATGACTGGGATGTTGGGTACGGTAGGTATCGATCATACGCGCGCTGGGGTGATGGTGCCGCTAAAGCGGGCTGAGGGACTGGCGAACGCCGGCAGCGTCGGACGATGATGACCGAATCGGGAATTGGCTAACGGATTGTCAGCTATCCGAAGTGAATGGACTTTGAAATGGAATCGGTGCCGGGCAAAGCTGCATTCTTCGCTCAACCACCCTCCTCGGGCGCCCACCGCTCCTCCCGCGCCACCCGCTCGAGCGCCAGCTCGAACATCGCCCGGGCGCGATTCGCCACTTCCCCCAGATAGCGATGCAGCGCCGCGTCGGCCGGCGTGCGCGACATGCAATCGTCGCTGTACTGCTCAAACGACGACAACTGCTGGATCAGACCGGCAAGATGGCGCGGGCACTCGCACGCGATGGTGGTCGAGCGCCCGGCGATCGATGCAAGTGCGTCGTCGGAGTAGCGACGCGGCGTACGTGCGTAGGCTTCGACAGCATCGCGTGGCTGCGTCTGCGGTGACAGGTCGCGCAGAATCTGCCGTGCCTGCAGCTTCTCAAGCGGTTCGCGATACACCCGCACGCCCGCATAGCGCAGCGTATTCACGCTGTGCTCGGTACCGAATGCGTAGACGACAGCGAGCACCTTGGCATGACATGTTTCGCCGAGCCCAAGCACGGCTTGCACGAGTTCGTCGTGCAGCGACGCGACATGAATCACCAGCGCATCCGTTTTCAGCGGATGCGCCTGAGCGTCCTTGATGTCGTCGAACACGGTGAGGCGTGGCTGGCTGGCGGAACGCAACTCCGGCAGATCGCTGCGCAAACGGCGTGCGAGCGAGGTGCCGACAATCGTGAGCGTCGACTCCGTGACATCATCCAGCGGACCAGGCGGGAACGCCGCTTCTGCATACGTCAGCGCGAGGCGATCCAGCTGATCGAGTTCGAGTCGCGCGATCGAGCCGATCGCGTGACCGCGTTCCACCAATTTCTTCAGCAGGATCAGCCGCTGCACATCCTGCGACGAATAGAGGCGTTGCCCCGAAGCGCTTTTGGGCGGCGCGACGACGCCATAGCGCCGCTCCCAGATCCGCAGCGTTGTGACGGGCATGCGTGCGAGACGCGCGGCGGCGCCGCTGCGATAGCACTGGAGCTGCGCTTTCTCTTCTTCGCCGACGTCTGACGGGGCAATCGCGGGGTCGTGAGGGGGCTGTTGGGTCATTGGGATTCGATACTCCTTTGAAGCGCCAATGCATCGATATTGGATGATTATAGAGACCAATAAAGAGTCAGTCAGGCCTCAGTCTGAATATTTACCGAGTCATTATCGTTTCATCTGCGCGGCTCGGTTTGCAAAACCAACCGGCCCATCCCGCTCCGTATTCGCACGCATTGCGCCCGCACGCCGCGCCGTGCGAAATTGCCGCGAGCCATCACCCGCTCAGCCGTCAACCTTACAAAACCTTTAGAACAAGAGGCGCTCATGTCCACACAGCAGGCGGCGGAAATCGCCGCCCGGTTTGACCGGTTACCCCCTTCGCGTACCGTCTGGACCATGGTGATCCTGATTTCACTCGGCGGCGTCTTTGAGTTCTACGACCTGTTCTTCACCGGTTATGTGGCGCCCGGCATGGTCGAGTCCGGGCTGTTCAAAGCCGAATCGCTGGGATTTTTCGCGGCACTGCAGCCGCTCGCGGTGGCCGGGTTCGGGACTTTCGTGTTTGCCACCTTCGCCGGCCTGTGGATCGGCACCGTGGCGTTCGGCTTCGTGGCGGACCGTTTCGGGCGACGCGTCGTATTCACCTGGTCGCTGATCTGGTACATGGTCTGCACGGTGATCATGGCTTTCCAGACGTCCGGCTTCGCGCTCGATATCTGGCGCCTGATTTCGGGCATCGGCATCGGCGTCGAACTGGTCACCATCGACACCTACATCTCCGAACTGATCCCCGGTGGCGAGCGCGGCCGGGCCTATGCGGTCAACCAGTTCATTACGTTCTCGGTCGTGCCGGTGGTCGCCTTTCTCGCCTACGCGCTCAAAGGCACCCAGCCGCTTGGCCTCGAATACTGGCGCGTGGTGATCCTGATCGGCTCTGTCGGCGCCGTGATCGTGTGGATCCTGCGTCGCAAGATTCCCGAAAGCCCGCGCTGGCTCGCGCGCCATGGACGCATTGAGGAAGCCGAGCGCATCGTCGCGGATATCGAACGTCGTGTCGCCGCAGAGAAAGGTGTGGTCTTGCCGCCGCCGCAACCGGTCGCGCCCGAGCAGGCCGGTACGGGCTCATATGGGGAGATTTTCGGGCCGCAATACCGTCGACGTACCCTGCTCCTGTCGATCTTCAACATGGCCCAGGTAATCGGCTTCTATGGTTTCGCCGCCTGGGTGCCGACCCTCCTCATCCATCGCGGCATTCATGTGACTGCGAGCCTTGGCTATGCATTCGTGATTGCCATCGCCAATCCGTTCGGGCCGCTGCTGGGCGTGTGGTTTGCCGACAAGTTCGAACGCAAGACGCAGATCTGCGGCGGCCTGATTACGATGGCGGTGGTGATCGCCGTGTTTTCCCAAGCCTCCGAACCATGGCTGCTGATCGTGCTGGGCGTGCTGTTCACGCTCGCGGCGAACATCATGTCGTACGCGTATCACGGCTACCAGGCCGAACTTTTTCCCACCCGGATCCGGGCCCGGGCAATCGGCTTTGTCTATTCGTGGAGCCGGATCTCCGCTGCCTTTGCGGGACTCGCGATCGGCATTCTGTTGCATGGATATGGGGTAGCGGGCGTGGCAGCTTTCATCGGCGTTTCGATGCTGGTCGGCATTGTGATGATCATGCTCGGACCGTCGACGCGCGGGCTATCGCTCGAGTCGATCAGTCACTGATCCTGATTCGTGCAGCTGCTAGCTGTGTGGCCGCCATCCGCATCGCCGATGCGACGGATGGCGCTCGACACGCCCACAAAAAAAGAAAGGCCCGGCTATGGACCGGGCCTGCAAAGGTCACCCCCTGCAAAGCCAAGGGGCAACTGGACGTAACTCTCGGAGACTGCGCGGTGCATGAAACGATCGGTTCATGCGACGCCGCATACATCACTACTTTATGCGTTCCATCTTAAAGGGAACTTAAGCTCGCATCGTTTGCAATCGGACAGCGGCAATCCTGGATGCGATGCATAATTGAGCCCAGCCCATCAACCAACGGACGCCCAGTCATGACTGAACGCGAAAGCGAAGCAGCGAAAACGGTCAAACCATCCGGGCGCGCCCCGGGATCGTCGCGGATGATCTGGGTCATTGTTCTGACATTGCCGGTCACCATCGTGGCGCTCGCCATTACCCTCGAGATTTTTGGTTTTCTGTTGCGCCTAGGTTGAACACTGCAGGATTCCTAAGGTTCGCCGGGGAAAAGTCCCGCGAAACACTCCATCAGAGCTGCACCGCTGCCGTACTATCCTGATCGTCGAACGTTAGCTACCTAATCGTCAAACGCCAGCTCGGCATCGATCTGCTGGCCAAGCGCCAGCACCGCGCCGAATCCCGTCGAAACGATCCCATTCTGACCGAACGTCAGCGCGCCATCGAGCCGCGCATTGGCGCGATAGGCGCTCATCGTGTCGAGCGGCTCGTTTGGCCAGAGCGGATCGGGTACTCCGCTCGCCTGATCGATCGTGGGCATCGGGCAGCGCGCGCACGGCTTGACGAGTCGAACCTGCACCGCACCCTCCCCCGTCCAGACCGTGAGGCTGTCCACGAAGTCTTCTTCATAGGCATCGAGACCGTTGAACACCAGATTCGGTCTGAAGCGGTTCATCGGGATCGGCGGCGCGCCTTTACCGGCAAGACGGCGGTTCAGATCGGCCAGCGACCCCTCGCCGATGACCAGCAAGGGAAAGCCGTCCGCAAAATGCGTGATGGCCTGCATGTCTCCCGTCCAGTCCGGGTCCACCACGCGCTGCACGGCCGGATCGAAGCGCGCGAGCCGTACAGGTTCGCCGAGGAAAGCGGTGAACCAGGCCGCCGTTTGCGGGCCGGTGTCGAACGCGGGCATGGTGTCTCGCCAGACGGTGACATCAAACCGTTCGGGCTGTTCGAGCGCCTCGGCTGCGAGCGGCGTTCGCAACTCAGGCATGCCTCGCGCGGAGACGATCAGTTCGCTCTCGCCCAACGCCACCTGAATCAGCGCAAGACGTCCGTGGCTGCGCTGCGTCAGCATCTGTCCACTGGGCGTACACACCAGCCAGTTGCGATCGTATTCGAGGCCCGAGGGCAACAGCCGCGCCTCGTTTAGCGCGATACCGGTGCACGACTTGATCGGATAGACATAAAGACCGCTGACGGCTGGCATGATGGGGGGCGCGTTATTTGATCGTGTAGAGGCCGATTGTAATAGCCGCCGCGCACGCGCGCCCAACTGGGCATAAATCAGCGCCTGGCTGCCCGCCCCGTCATCCGCCCGAGAATGTCCACGCGCTCGATCAACTGATGGTAGATCACCGCCAGCACATGCCCGGCAATCAGCGCGTAAGTGGCCCACGCGAGCAGCGCATGAATTTGCCCGCCGAGATGGCCGAGCGCCTTGTCCTGCGGCACCACGCCCGGCACCTGGAACAGCCAGAACCAGTTGACCGGATGGCCGCCGCCATAGGAGTTGATGTATCCGCTAATCGGCATTGCAAAGAGGATCACGTAGAGCAGGCCGTGGCCGATATGCGCGAGGGTTTGCTCGAACGCCGGGATCGAAGCCGGCAATGGCGGCGCGTTGCCCGACAGGCGGGTGACCACGCGGATCAGCGTCAGCAGCAGGACGGTCAGGCCAATCGATTTGTGCAGGTTGATCCAATTGCCCCGCATCGGGTCGTGGCGATCGAGGCTGGTCATGTACCAGGCAAGCGGAATCACGACGAACATGCACAACGCGGTGAGCCAGTGCAGCACCCGCAGCGTCAGGCTATAGGTCGTGTGGACCGACGGCAGCGCGGTGCTCGCCGTTGAGGCTACGCGGGATGGACGGGACATGATGAGAACCTTTCAATCGGATTCGAATGTGAAAAGCTTGACATAAAAATATGGCAGGCGTGCTGTCTGGTCAGTTGCCATTGTCAGTCTCCGGTTACGCGGCGTTACGGACCTCGGGCGGCAAGCGCGCCCGTGCGCTCGATGCGCCGGCGCCGGCTTCCGACACGCCCTGCGGCGCTTGGACGTAAAATCCCGAAGCACAGCGTAGCCGCGACGCCTCAACCGGCGGCGCGCACGGCTCACCCCATACGCAAACCGCGCGCCTCATGAGGGCGCGCCGCAGGATTGGGACAAATAGATGTAGAAGGATCCTTACCATCACCTAGACAGGGAATTCATTATGCTGACGAAACATGTGTTGGGCGTTGCCGAAGTCACGCAGATTCTCGCCGCCGCGCGAGCCGAGGCCGAGAAGAACCAGTGGGCCGTAACGATTGCGGTCGCCGACGACGGCGGCCATCTGCTCGGCCTGCTGCGACTCGACGGTTGTGCTCCGGTCGGCGCCTATATCGCCGTTGAAAAGGCCCGCACCGCGGCCCTCGGCCGGCGCGAATCCAAGGTGTACGAAGACATGATCAACGGCGGCCGCACTGCGTTTCTGAGCGCGCCGCTGTCGGGCTCGCTCGAAGGCGGCGTGCCGGTGATCGTCGACGGCCAGGTGATCGGTACGGTGGGTGTGTCCGGCGTCAAGGCGGACCAGGACGCGCAAGTGGCCAAGGCGGGCGCGGCCGCACTCAAGGGTTGAAATGAATCCGTAACTCCAGCGAAACGACCGACCAAAGCGCAGTAGCAAGGCAAACGAGCAACGCAACAGCGCAAGGCAAGCGCGGAAGGCAGCCACCCAGGCCAACCGCGAAGGCCCCTGCGCAAGCAAACGAACCATCAGGCCGGTGACCCCACACCGGCCCAGCCCAATCAGATGGAGCAGTCCATGACTGACATGACCAAGCGAAGCGGACTGCAGGTAGCCGCGAATCTCGACCAGTTTATCGAACACGAAGCCCTGCCGGGCACCGGTGTAGACAGCGCCGCCTTCTGGGCGGGGTTCGACGCGCTGGTGCACGACCTCGCACCCAGGAACCGCGCCCTGCTGGCTGAGCGTGACCGCCTGCAAACCGAACTCGATCAATGGCATCGCGCCCATCCGGGCCCGGTGCGCGACCTGGCCGCTTACCGCAGTTTCCTCGAAAGCATCGGCTATCTCGTGCCGGTGCCGGCCCGCGTCAAGGCCACGACTGACCGCGTGGACACCGAGATCGCCGAACAGGCCGGCCCGCAGCTCGTGGTGCCGCTGTCGAACCAGCGCTACGCGTTGAACGCCGCCAATGCACGCTGGGGCAGCCTGTACGATGCGCTGTACGGCACCGACGCAATTCCCGAAACCGACGGCGCGGAAAAGCAGAAAGCCTTCAACCCGGTGCGCGGCGCTCGCGTGATCGCCCGTGCGCGAGCCTTCCTCGACGAAGCCGCCCCGCTCGCCCATGGCTCGCATGCGGACGCCACCCGCTATAGCATCGAAAACGGCCAGCTCGTCGTAGCATTGAAGAACGGCGCCACGGCGCTGAAGACGGCCGCGCAATTCATCGGCTATCAAGGCGAAGAGGCGGCGCCCTCCGCCATCCTGCTCAAGCACAACGGTCTGCACTTCGAAATCCAGATCGACGCCGAGGATTCGATCGGCAAGACCGACGCGGCCCACGTCAAGGACGTGCTGATGGAAGCGGCGGTGAGCACGATCATCGACTGCGAAGACTCGGTCGCGGCCGTCGATGCGGACGACAAGGTCCAGCTCTACCGCAACTGGCTCGGCCTGATGACCGGCGATCTGACCGAAGAGGTCACGAAGAACGGCAAGACCTTCACGCGCCGTCTGAACGCCGATCGCGTCTACACGGCGGCCAACGGCACGGCGCCGGTCGTGCTGCATGGCCGCTCGCTGCTGTTCATCCGCAATGTCGGTCACCTGATGACCAATCCGGCAGTGCTGACGAAAGATGGCCACGAGATTCCCGAAGGCATTCTCGATGCGGTGATCACCACCCTGTGCGCACTGCACGACCGCAAACACAGCCTGAATTCGCGCACCGGCTCGGTTTATATCGTCAAGCCGAAGATGCACGGCCCGGCTGAAGTCGCGTTTGCGAGCGAACTGTTTGCGCGCGTCGAAGATCTGCTCGGTCTCGAGCGCAACACGATCAAGATGGGCATCATGGACGAGGAACGCCGCACCAGCGTCAATCTCGCCGCATGTATCGCCGAGGCGTCGGCGCGCGTTGCGTTCATCAACACCGGCTTCCTCGACCGCACCGGCGACGAGATGCACACTGCCATGCAAGCCGGCCCTATGCTGCGCAAGGGCGACATGAAGTCGACTGCATGGATCACGGCCTACGAGCGCAGCAATGTGCTGGAAGGTCTCGCCGCGGGCCTGCGTGGCCGCGCGCAGATCGGCAAGGGTATGTGGGCGATGCCGGATCTGATGCACGCGATGCTCGAGCAGAAGATCGCGCATCCGAAAGCCGGCGCGAATACCGCATGGGTACCCTCGCCGACCGCCGCCACGCTGCACGCGCTGCACTATCACCAGGTGGACGTGCAGGCGGTGCAAAAGGAGCTGGAGAAGATCGATCTGGCGAGCGTGCGCAGCGAGCTGCTGGATGGCCTGCTGACGATTCCGGTGGTCGAAGCCGCGAAGTGGAATGCCGACGACATCCGCCAGGAAGTCGAGAACAACGCGCAAGGCATTCTCGGCTATGTGGTGCGCTGGGTCGATCAGGGCGTCGGTTGCTCGAAGGTGCCGGACATTCACAATATCGGCTTGATGGAAGATCGTGCGACGTTGCGCATTTCCAGTCAGCACATTGCGAACTGGCTGTACCACGGCGTGGTAACGCGTGAGCTCGTCGAAGAGACGTTCAAGCGCATGGCCAAGGTGGTCGACGAGCAGAACGCCGGCGATCCGCACTACAAGCCAATGGCGCCCAGCTTCGACACGATCGCGTTCAAGGCGGCACAGGCGCTTGTGTTCGAAGGACTCGAACAGCCGAGCGGCTACACGGAACCGTTGCTGCACAAGTTCCGGCTCGAGGTGAAGAAGGTCTGAGGAACGCGCCGGCGGCTTCTTCTATAGCCGGACGCTGAGCGAAACGAACGGGCGCCACGAATTTTGCGGCGCCCGTTTTTCATTGGTGTGCCCGCATTCAGCGTCGATCAGTTCTACCAGGATTTCGGCGAACCCACCGACGGCATCGCGCGCCCGTTCCCCGACGCTGCTTTCAGGCTGCGGCAGCCGTGAGATGGAGCGGCAAATAGGCCTGCAGATACTCTTCGAACTCAGCCCGCACTTCCGGATGGCGCAACGCGAACTCGACCGTCGCCTTCAGGTAACCGAGCTTGCTGCCGCAATCGAAACGCGTGCCGAAGTAACGGTACGCCAGCACCTGCTCTTCCGTGAGCAGCGACTGCACCGCGTCGGTCAACTGCAATTCGCCGCCAGCACCCGGCTTGAGCGCGCGGATATGCTTGAAGATGGTCGGCATCAGCACATAGCGGCCCACCACGCCGAGATTCGACGGCGCCTTGTCCGGTGCCGGCTTTTCGACAATGCCCGACAGCTTGATCACGTCCTCTTCCCACTCGCGGCCGTCGACCACGCCATATGAGCGGCTGTCCTCGCGCGCAATGGTTTCCACGCCGATCACCGAGCTGTGATAGTGGTTGAACACGTCGACGAGCTGCTTCATCACCGGTTGCGTGCTGTGCAGCAGGTCGTCGGCGAGAATCACAGCGAACGGGCTGTCGCCCACCAGTTTTTCCGCGCACAACACGGCGTGGCCGAGGCCCAGCGCCGTAGCCTGGCGCACATAGAAGCAATCGACATTGGCCGGCTTGATGCCGCGCACCAGTTCCAGCAGTTGCTCCTTGCCGCGCGCTTCGAGTTCTGCCTCGATCTCGTACGACTTGTCGAAATGGTCTTCAATGGCGCGCTTGCTGCGGCCTGTTACGAAGATCATCTCGGTGATGCCGGCCGCTATCGCCTCTTCCACTGCATACTGGATCAGCGGCTTGTCGACGATGGGCAGCATCTCCTTGGGACTTGCCTTGGTGGCCGGCAGGAACCGTGTCCCGAGACCTGCCACGGGAAACACGGCTTTGGTAACTTTCAGCATGGTATGCATTCCCACATCGGTTGATGAAAGTGTGCGGTTCGCCGGATGGGCGCCGAATAGAACTGATCGAAAGTGTCGTTAAAATCTAATTCACGTTTCGTCAAAATTAAAGTAAATCGTGTGAAAAAATAATCTATAAGCCTTTATCGCACCGGGTGATTAACTTTGCACGTCAACGCAGGAAACAATTACGCCGGAACAGGCCGAATGCCGTAATTTTTACGGGCCGGTAACTGCCCGGCGCGCGGCGTCAGGCGGCGCCTTCCTCGTTTTCGTCCATTGGCGGCAAATTGCCGGGTTTCATCCGGAAGCGGCCGATCGGTTCATTGCGCAGCGCCTCCCGGTAAGCCGAAGCTGCGACAAGGATCAAAAGCACGGCAATGCCGGCGAGCAGATGCAGGTTCATGACTCCACCTCTGGTCAGAAGAATCAGGGCACCAAACTATCACGACAAAATCGGCAAATAATTCTGTGACCGCTGATTTGCCAGCGAATTACAAATCGAAACACATTTAATTTTTTTGCCACTGGATATGCCATTTTTTATTCATTTTTTTACCTCGGCGGTGTTCTAGCATGTGCATGCGGCGACTGGTGCGCATAGGGCGTCCTTTGAGCGGCCGATTTGCGCACGGGTTCGCGTTCGTATGAACCGCTGGCCGGTTTAGCCGGTTAGCCTCTTCCCTCGCCCGATAAAGGACCGCGCATGAGCGATTCAGCCTTCGATGCCAGTGGCGCATCCCTGCAGGCTTCCCTCCCCGCTTCCGCGTCCATCCCGGCTCGCCCGCTGCGCGATTCGCGCGTGGACAGCGCCGGCAAGGAACACGTCATCGATGCCATGCGCGGCTTTGCCGCCTTGCTGGTCGCCTATTTTCATTGCCGCCAGGTGGCCTGGGTCGGCATGGAAAGCTTTCACCGGACTGTCGGCCATGCGCTGGGTTTCAGCTCCATCGCGGCCTATCTGACATTTCCGATCGCCTGGGGCTCGGCAGGCGTGCCGATTTTCTTCGTCATCAGCGGCTATTGCATTCATCGCGGCGGCGCGTTGCGTCTCGCGCAAAACCCGGTTTACCGGCTCGACACGGTCAATTTCTGGGCGCGCCGCTTTGCGCGGATCTACCCGGTGCTGCTGGCCGCGTTGCTGGTGACCTTCGCGCTCGACTGGTTCAGCTTCCAGTTGCCGCCCGTCAACCACAAGTTGCGCGAGATCGGCCTGCAGGCGTTTCTCGTCAACCTGTTCTCGCTGCAAGGCGTAGCGGGCAAGACGTACGGCTCGAACGGCGCGCTGTGGACGCTTTCGCTCGAGGTGCAGTTCTACGTCATTTATCCGCTGCTGTTCGCGCTGCGGCGCCGGATCGGCATGACGCCGGTGCTGGCGCTGGTCGCGCTTGTCAATATCGTGTCGGCGCTGGTGCTCGAGCGGCACGACCTGCAGTTCTTCACGTCGTACTGGTTCTCGTGGACACTCGGCGCCTGGATTGCCGACGCGCGGGCCCAGACGGGGGCCGCTGTGTCGCTCGACAAGCGGCCTGCCTCGAACTGGCTCTACGCGGTCGCGATGGGGTTCGTGGTGCTGGGCTGCGTCGCGTTTCACTTCGGCCAGTACGGTGCGTTCCAGTTCTGGGCGCTCGGTTTCGCTTTCTACCTGTACAAGGCACTGGATCGGCAACGCGCTGTGGATACGCCCATTACGCGCGTGCTGTCGCGGTTCGGCGACTTCAGTTTCTCGCTCTACCTGATCCACTTGCCGATTTTCGTGCTGCTGTCGTCGCTGCTTTATCGCTCGGCGCTGCAATTGTCGATCTGGCCGTCGTTCGGCTTCATGCTGGTGGCCGTGCCGGTTGCCTATGTGTTCTACCGTCTGGTCGAGCTGCCTGCGATGAAGTGGTCCGCGAGCCTCAAGCCGAAGAACAGGGGCAGTCGTGTTGCTACGCGGGCGGCGTGAAATCGGCAGTGGCAGCCGCCCGTGATTCAATAGTGGCGGCCGCCGCCTAAGCGATACAGCGCAGGCTGCCGGTTGACCTGGCCCGCAGTAACGGCCCGATAGACCAGGCAACAGCAAATCGTCGGAACGCGCATGACAGAAGGGCCGCAACGTTGCCGTTGCGGCCCTTCTGCTTCGTCGAGCTTCGTAGCCTCAACCTCTCGTCTTGCCTCCTGCCACGTCCTTCAGAATCCGTTCGACGCCATTCACATAAGCCTTGGTGCCGAAGCGTCCCAACGCTGTCTGGTAGCCGTTCGTGACGAGCCGTTCGCGCAGTCCGTTATTGCTGCGCAACTCGGCAAGCACATCGGCCAGCGCGTTTGCATCGCCGGGCGTGCACAGCACGCCATTCACACCATCCTCGACGATTTCCAGCACGCCGCCGGCCCGCGCCGCCACAACGGGGCGCTGCGCCAGCATCCCTTCCACGATCACGCGGCCGAACGGCTCCGGCGTAATCGACGTATGGGCGATGGCGTCGACCGCACACATACAAGCCGCGATATCGTGCTGAAAGCCCAGAAAGTGCACCCGCGCGCCCAGTCCGTGCTCCGCGACGAATGCACGCAACTCCGCCTCGTAAGCGTCTTCGCCAAACAGCGGCGCCCCTACCAGCACCGCATGCATGTGCGGATTGAGAACCATCGCTTCGAGCAGCACATGCTGGCCTTTCCAGCGCGCGAGACGGCTGAACGAGCCCACGAGGAACGCGTCCTGCGGCAGCTTCAGACGGGCACGCAGCGCCGCAACCGGCACGCCGCGCAGCGCGTCGAACGGTGCGGCCGAAATCCCGTTGAAGACCACGTCGATGCGCTTCTCATCGAAACGCGTCAACTCGGCAAACGCACGCGCTGACGCGGCTGAATTGGCGATCACATGCGCGAGACCCAGCTTCGCGCACCACTTGATGATGCTCAGTTGCTTGCCGCCAAAATGCTCGGGACTCACGATGTCGCGCAGGTGCCACACCACCGGGCGCCGTGCGAGCCGCCCCGCGAGCGCGCCGATCACCATGGCGCGCTGCGTGTTCGCGTAGATCACATCGGCATGCTTCGCGCGAGCGACGGTGGCCTTCACCAGCCCAGCCACCCCTTTGATAGCACGTCCAAGCGGCGGCGTGCTGCCCTGCTTGCGCACCTCGCGCAGCGCACCGGAATCCAGTACCCGCACGTTCACGCCAGCCGTATCGAGCGCGGTGCGAAATGGCCCATCGTCGAACAGCACGACTTCGATTCGCGATTTCAGCGCCTTGACGATCTCGAGCAGCGACAACTCGGCACCGCCGAGGACGCCGCTCTGATCGAGCGCCAGTATCCGTGGCGTTTTCCCGGCAGCGACTTCAGCAGCCGGTGGCGCAACATACGGCTCGTAAGCCGGCATCGTCGCACCGTGCAGGGCCGGCACGGCAGCTCGCACATGTGCGAAGAAACGCGAGCGGAAATGCGCGGCGGAGAAACGCTCCGCATTGGCACGGCAATCGGCAGCGGAAAAACGGCTTGCATGCGCGTCGAAATCCTCGACTGCGGCGATGATCGACTCGGCGCGCTGATCTTCGAAGAACATGCCGGTAGGCCGCGAGTTCGACAGATCGCGTACGGTCTCCAGCGCCCCGCCCTTGCCGTACGCGATCACCGGCGTGCCGCAGGCCTGCGCTTCGACCACCGAAATGCCGAAGTCTTCCTCGGCAGCGAACACGAACGCCTTGGCCCGCTGCATCTTTTCCTGCAGCACCTTGAATGGCTGGTAGCCCATGATCTCGACGTTAGGCCCCGCCTTCGCGCGCACCTTCTGCATATCGGGCCCGTCGCCGATCACGACGAGACGCCGCTCCGGCATCCGCGCAAACGCTTCGACGATCAGATCGATCTTCTTGTACGGCACCATCCGCGATGCGGTCAGATAGAAATCTTCCTTCTGCTCGTGCAGTACGAAAGCTTCCACGTCCACCGGCGGGAAGATCACAGCCGCATCACGCTGATACACCTTGCGGATGCGCCGCGCGATGAATTGCGAGTTGGCGACAAAGGTGTCCACCGAATTCGATGTGCGGATATCCCAGTTGCGGATGTAGTGAAGAATCAGCCGAGCCAGCGCGGATTTAGGCCCGTTGGTCAGCTTCGATTGCTCCAGGTACTGATGCTGCAGATCCCACGCATAGCGGATCGGCGAATGCACGTAGCTGATATGCACCTGGTCCGGGCCGGTCAGCACGCCCTTGGCGACCGCATGGCTGCTCGAGATCACCACGTCGTAAGCCGACACGTCGAGCTGCTCGATCGCGATCGGCATCAACGGCAAATACGTGCGGTATTTGGTGCGCGCCTTCGGCAGCTTCTGGATAAACGAGGTCGTCACCGGCTTGCCGCGCAGGAAGCTGCGGTCCTCGAGGAAATCGACCACGCTGAACAGATCCGCATCCGGAAAGCACGCCACGATCTGTTCGAGCACACGCTCGGCACCCGCGTAGGTGACGAGCCAGTCGTGCACGATCGCCACGCGTACGTGGCTGTTCGCGCGCGGCACACGTCGAGGCGGCGCGTGCTGTGCGGGCGGTGTGGCGACTTCGGCCAGCGCGCTGCGCTGGGTGGGCCGTATGACGGCTTCCTCTAGGACGTCCTGGTTCATGCGCTTTTCCTCGGATTCAGTCGCAACAGCAGCGAACGCGCAAGATCGCGCAAGGCAGGCGTCGAGGTGATGGACCACGCCACGTTGACAGCCGCCACTACGGTGCCGGCGACGATCGCCAGCGAGAGACTAGGCACGGCGCCCGCAAGCCACAGGCTTGCCAGCAAGAACGCGAGATGGGGGAGCATGTCGAGCACGATCGGCCGGGCACGAACCGCCGACAGCCACAGCAGCACGCCGTAGTCGAGCAGCGCGCGGCCGCCGACGGCCACCGCCGCTCCCGTCAGACCGAAGTACTTGATGCCGAACCACAGGCCGGCGGCATAAACCGGCAATTCGAGCAGGCCGACGCGCGCCGCCACCGCCGGATTGACCTGCGACTGGATCATGATGCGGCTCACGTTGGCCTGGCCGACCAGCCATACCGTGACAATCAGGATGCGGCCCACAGGGGCGGCGATCGTGGCAATCTCATTGCCGACCCAGATATGCAGGAATGGGCCGAGCACGAAAATCGCGCCCAGCGCAATCGGCGTAAAGGCGCCGTTGAGAAACTCGAGCGACTGTTGCGCAATCTGGTCCGCGTGATCGCGGCCGACGGCGGACAGACGCGGAAACAACGTGCGCCCCAACGCGGTGGGCACGATATTCAGGCGCGTCACGAGGTTCTGCGGCACCGTGTAGAAGGTCACGAAGCGAGCGCCGAGGGCGGTGCCGAGAAACACCTTGTCGAGCGTATCGGCCACCATAAAAGCGACGCTCGTCACCAGCATCCAGCCGCCGAAATTGAACAGCCCCTTGGCCACACCGAGTTGCGGCGGCAGGATGCGCCGCAGATTCAGCACCTTCAAGGCAGAGCGTCCGAGCAGCAGCGCGGCGAACAGACGCGCCACCACCGCGGCGGCCAGTACGTTCTGCAAGCTCGGCCCCATCCACCACGCCACACCTAAAGGCAGCAGCTGAAACGCGAAGGTGCCGAGCGTCTGGTTGGTGTTGTAGACGCCAAAGCGTTCGGCGCCGTTGATCGCGCCGCCAAACACCCACGAGAGGTTGGCAATCGGAATCGCAATCGCGAGCCACGGCAGCGCCATGTAGACCTCGTGCTGCAATGCCGGCGAAACTTTGCTGAAATAGGCGGTGTAGAGAAATGCGCCGAAATAAATGATCAGGCCGCCGATAATGCCCGTCACCAGATTCAGCCAGGTGGCACTCCAGAACACGCGCGCGCACTCGTCCGAGTCTTTCGAAGCGAGCGCCTTCGAGATATGGTTTTGCGCCGCCATGCTCATGCCGAGATCGAGAATCGAGAAATAGCCGATCAAGGTCCACACGAGGGCAATCACGCCATAGCGCTCAACGCCCAGCAGCCGGATATACGACGGCACTGTCACGAGCGAAACGAAGGTCGGCAACACCAGGCCGAAAAAATTGATGCCTACGTTCTTGAGAATGCCTTTGTCCATCGGATGCCTTTTGATTCAGCGATGCAGCGTGCACCGCGATGCACGCGCCATAGAAAAGCCGCGCGATGCAAGCCCATGAAGTCTGCTTCGAGTAAAGCACGTTAAAAATGCGTGCCGTTCTCTATAAATCGACAGAAAAATAATTCGCCGCACGATGCATGTCATGCGTCGAAATGTGCGGCGCCGGAAAATAAATCAATCTGACATCAAGACGGCTTCCAGCGGTACATCATCACCTTGCCGCGCGCATCCTCTTCCACGAACACGAGGTATTCGCCGTTGCTGCGCCGGTAGGCGCTCACGCCGTTCGGCACGTCGACCCAGCCCGAGGCCTTGCCCACCTCGGGCCCCGGCCGGATCACGCCGACTTCCTTGCCGCTGTCCTTGTCGAACACATGCACGGCGCCTACCGGTTCGACCGCGAACACGTATTGCCCTTCCACGGTGAGCCCGATGATCGTTGCGACCGGTTTGGCATGCGTTTCCCATGGCAGCGTGATCGAGTAACGCAGGACCGGCTTGCCGCTCGACCAGTTGTCGTAGCGCACCAGCACGCGGCCCACCTCTTTCCAGAAGGACCGATCGACGGGCATGTCGGCCGTATAGCCGGTCACATAGAGCGAGTCGGTCTGCGGCACGTACACCGCGCGGCGCAGTTCGGTGAACGGCTGCGGTACCGGATAGGTGGTCATGTCCGAATAGGAGTAGACCGGATTGCCCTTCGCATCGAGGCCGCCGAAGTGCAGCCGGTCGATGCCCTTGACCACGCTCGTGCGCCAGATGTCGCCGTTGCTGTCGACCCACCAGCCCCAGCCGCCGACGAGTCGCGTGCCGCTCGTGTTCGGCGTGAACTCGTCACTGTCGAATTTGCCGTTACCGTTCGTGTCGCGCCACATCCATTCGCCGCCGGGCGGTGCGTTCGGCACGCCCGCGACGCCACGCTCGCGGCCCGCAATGAAGCCCGAAGGAATCGCCGTCTCGCCGTCGTGCGCAGCATCGAAGCGGTAAATCTTCAGATGGTCCGCATACATGTCGGTCAGATAAAGAAACGTATGTCCCTTCAGTTGCCGGGCGATCGGCAAACCCGGCCACATGTCGGTATGAAAGACCGGATCGTCCGGGTATTTGAAGCGATTCGACAGGAAGCCTACGTATTTCCAGTCCTGTCCCGCAGGCTTCGAAAGATCGAGTTGAAAGCGCTTGTTGCCGGTGTAGACGCTGTCCGGGCGCGCTGGGTCCATCCACGCGCCATCGACGAATAGCAGCCCCTGCACCTGCCAAAGCTGCTTGCCATCCGGCGCGTAACTTTCGAGCGTGGCGCCGAGGCCCGCGCCAAGCGGCGCGAAATGCGGGCCCATGCCGTTGGTGGACACATAAACGTTGCCGCGCGCGTCGACCCCGACGCCGGTCAGTCCGTTAAAGCGCTGTGGCCCGGGCTGTCCTGCCACACCTGCGAAGATGCCGCCGCGTTCGCCGAGCGTGCCCGATGCCACGTAACGCCCACCCTCCTTGCTGAAGAACAGCACCTGCTGACGCGGACCGTTGTCGGCGACGAGCACGCGGCCTTGTGCGTCGAGTGCGACGTCGACCGGCACCGAATCGGCCGGCAATGGCAGTGTGTCGGAGAGAAGCTGGCCGCTCGCCGAGTAGTGCGCCACGTGTGGCGTGGCATCGGTGAGCGCGCCGCTTATCACCCACAGCGTGCCGTCAGCTGCGAGCGCCATGTGCCCCGGCTCATGCACGGCCCACTGCGCTTTGCGTTGCATCGATTCGGCGTCGTAGACTTCGACGCGATTTTGCGTGGTGTTCGATACGTACAGCGTCGTGTCGTTGGCCGCGAGACCCTGGATGTCGGCCTTGGTGCCCGCGGGCACTTCGTTCACCACCAGAAAGCCTGCTGCCATTTGCGCGTGCGGGTCGGTCGCGCCATTGGGCAGCGTGGCCACCGGCTGAAACAGCGCGCTAAGCTTCGGATCTTCGATCTTGCGTCGCGAAATGCCGAACCACTGCTTGCCCTTTTGCGGCCAGATGCCCTGCCCGACCAGATGCCCCCTCTCGTTGCCAAGCGCAACAGCCATGAAGACATAATGCTGGTTCACCGCAATCGCATTACCGCCGCCTGCACCCCAGCCGTGCGTGCCGCCGGCGAATCCAAGCATCTTGCCGTTCTGATAGGTACTCGCCTCGGCGCCGCTCTCGTCCCATGGAGCGTTGGTGTAGACCTTGCCGTCCGGCGACACCGCGATCGCCGTGATATTGATCTGCGTCCACGTGCCGTCGCCAAAACCGAAGGTATTGCCGATCCAGGAGGTCTTCGCGTTCAGCACCGTTTCGGCTGAGGCAACGCAAGCTGCAAAAGAAAGCCAGACAACCAGCAGTTTCGCGAAGCTGAGACGAGCCAAGGTGTTCCTCCAGTCAAGGGTTACCGGGCCACATTACCTGCTAACCGCGCCGCGAAGAAATTCGAAAATAATTCAAAAATATTCACCGGAATGCGGTAAATAAAGGCAAATAAAGATTTGAACTTTTGAAAGCATCATTCTGGTTTTTCAATCCGCCGGTTCTTTTCATTCCCGTTTTTTCATCAATTTCTTTTCCTTAGAATGAATCCCACTTCCGTGGCCTGCGCCGTTCGCAGCTGAATCAGGCCGGCAACGCAATGCCCATGCCGCGAACGAGTTCGCCTCACGCCCACCCGATGCCCACCATGGACGGTTCATGACAGTTAGCACCCTGGCTGCCCCGCCTTCTCCTTCTCACTCGCGCCGCATCCTGCAGCTCGACGGCCTGCGCGCGATCGCCGTGCTGGCGGTGTTCGCGCAGCACGCGCTAAAGGCGCCGCTGTGGATGGGCGTCGATCTGTTTTTTGTCTTGAGCGGCTTTCTGATCACCGGCATCCTGCTGGATCGTAAGGCGCGCGGGCAATCGTATTTCGGCTATTTCTATGCTCGCCGCGCGCGCCGCATTCTGCCGCCGTATCTGCTGCTGATGGTGGCGTCCTCATTGCTGTTCGGCTTCGGCTGGGCGAAGCATTGGGAGTGGTACGCGTTCTTTGCCACCAACATCGGCGATGCGCTCGGCCAGAGCGGTCATGACAGCCTGAACGTGCTGTGGTCGCTCGCCGTCGAAGAGCAGTTCTACATTGTCTGGCCCTTCGTGATCCTGTTGCTGCCCGAACGCGCCCTTGCGTGGGTCGCCGCTGCGTTGATCGTTGCCGTGCCGGTGCTGCGTGCCGTGGCGACGCCGTGGTTCGATTCGTTCTGGCCGATCTATTACCTCACACCGTTCCGCATGGATCTGCTGGCGGCCGGCGCGCTGCTGGCGGTGGCCGTGCGGCGCAACCCCAACGCATTGCAACCGTTCCGGCCGCTCGCCATGCTCGGCTTCTTCGCTGCGCTGGCCGTGCTGGCGTGGCTACATATCCACTATCCGCGCTTTCGCGCCGAAAACACGCCGCTTTCGAATGCGGCGCTCTACAGCGTTTCGTTGGTCCTGTGCACATCGGTCGTTGTCATCGCCTTGCAAAGCCAGGGCATCGTCAAGCGCCTCCTGTGCAATCCGGTGCTGGTCTACATCGGTACGATCAGCTACACGATCTATCTGATCCACCTGAGCATCCTGTACACGCTGTGGCCATTGCATATGAGCCGTTATGTCACCGCCGCGCTTGCGCTGGCTATCACGCTCGCCTATGCCAGCGTGACGTGGTTCGCTTTCGAGCGGCGTCTGATTCATGGTCCGGCCTCTCGTGCGCAGCGCGCCGGGGCTACGTTGGGCAGCGCGTCGCGAGCGCCGCAGTCGCGCGCATGAAGTTCCTCGGCAAACTTCGCGGCGCCGCGGGCGCCCTGGCGATGGCTGCGGCATGCGGCCAGGCCAGTGCGGACGGAGCGCCGATGCAGCGCGCGAACGAGCCGCCTCGTGCCGGGACGTCTGCGCAGGTCGTGGTCGAAGCCTACGGCGATTCGACCACGCTCGGCATCTCCTGCAGCGAGGGTCATTGCTTCCCTCGCCCACAGAACGCGGTGGCTTATCTGCAGGATGCCTTGCATGCCAGCTTCGGCGAACGCGTGAGTGTCGTCAATCTCGGCGTGGGCGGCACGATGGCCTACCAGTTGCGCGACGGCATGGGCCGCGGCGTGCCGCCGTGGGCACAACGGCTTGCGGCGTCCAACGCGCAGATCGTCACGATCAACTACGGCATCAACGAGGTGATGCATAACCAGACGCCCGAACAGTTCTACGAAGCGGAAACCGCGCTGGTGAAAACCGCGCTCGCGCTTGGCAAAGAGCCTGTGTTGCAGACATCGAATCCGATGCCCGATGGCCGGCTCAATGCCCGCCTTGGTGCGATGGTGGCGATGACCCGCCGGGTCGCGGCCGAGCAGCACGTGCCGCTCGTCGATCAGTACGCGTACATCGAGGCGTTGCCGGGCTGGCAAACCATGATGTCCGACGGTGCGCATCCGAAGCCTGAGTTGTACCGGCTGAAAGCCGAACAGGACTTTCGCGTAGTCGATCCGCTGGTGCAGCGGTTACTGGCCGGCTCGTCGTAGCAGATAGCGCCATCACCTGATCTTCCGATTTTTTTAACTGCTTCCAGGGCGACCCATGAGCAACCAACGCAAAGCGATTATCACCGGCGTGTCCGGTCAGGACGGCGCGTATCTGACGAAACTGCTGCTCGACAAGGGCTATCAGGTCACCGGCACGTATCGGCGTACCAGTTCCGTCAATTTCTGGCGGATGAACGAGCTGGGCGTTTCCGGGCATCCTAACCTGCGGCTCGTCGAGCATGACCTGACCGACCTTGGGTCGACGCTGCGGCTGCTTGAAGAGGCGCAGGCCGATGAGCTTTATAACCTTGCTGCGCAGAGCTTTGTTGGGGTGTCGTTTGATCAGCCGGTTACTACGGCCGAGGTGACGGGTATCGGAGCGCTGAATCTGCTTGAGGGGCTTCGCATTCTGAGTCCGAAGACGCGCTACTACCAGGCCTCGACCTCCGAAATGTTCGGCAAGGTGCAGGCGGTGCCGCAGCGCGAAGACACGCCGTTTTACCCGCGTAGTCCTTATGGCGTCGCCAAGCTGTTTGCTCACTGGATGACGATCAATTATCGCGAGTCGTATGGGATTTTTGCCAGTAGCGGGATTCTGTTCAATCACGAGTCGCCGTTGCGTGGGCGCGAGTTCGTAACCCGGAAGATCACCGACACGGTGGCCAAGATCAAGCTTGGCAAGCAGGATTCGCTCGAGCTCGGCAATCTCGATGCCAAGCGGGATTGGGGATTTGCGCTCGAATACGTCGAGGGGATGTGGCGGATGCTGCAGGCCGATGAGCCCGATACTTTTGTGCTTGCGACCAATCGGACCGAGACTGTACGGGACTTCGTGAGAATGGCATTCGCGGCGGCCGGGTATCAGATCGAATGGTCTGGGAAGGAACAGAGGGAAGTCGGCATTGATGTCGCCACCGGCAAGACCCTCATTCGCGTGAATCCAAGATTTTATCGGCCTGCCGAAGTGGATCTTCTCATCGGGTGTGCGGACAAGGCCAAAGACAAGCTTGGGTGGGAACCGCAGACCGAACTCGAGCAGCTCTGCAAGATGATGGTGGCTGCCGATCTTACGCGCAACGAGGCGCATGAGACGTTTTAGCGTTGCTGCTTTTCGCTCACGCGGTGGTGTTTGAGGAGGCGCCGCGCGAGCTTTTGTTCAGCTTTAATCCTTCATTCGATGCTGACGTGAAAGACGGTCGCATGGACGTCCTTCAAAAAGGCCCGGTGCCCCAGACCTCCCTTAGGTACCGGCCGATAGGCTCCGGACGCGAGCAACTGGACGACGGTGCCCGCTCGACTGACCCGCGCCGTCGCAGCGCTGTAGAGATTGGCTCGGCGTAGCAGGCGCTCTCCAAGTTTCCGGTAGTAATCCGTTGCAATAGCGGCCCGCTGCCGAATCTGTGCGGGCGCTTCCTGCAACACGTGGCGCAGTTTGTCCGCTCGCGCCAGGGCCGACGTCCCCATCCTGCGATAGTGCGTCTGCCCAGCCGCCTTGGCCATGGCGACTTTCTCCCCCATGTCCCTGTCAGGCGAAATACCGCAGCTATTAGCGTCGTGTTGACGATAAAGCGCGAGCTGGTCCTCCAACGCCACCATTTTTCCCAACGACGTCGCGACAAACCAGGCCCATGTATCGTGCGACATCGGAAATCCTGGATCGACGGGATGCTCGGGCCGATCGTGCCAGTCGACGTACTCGTAGATGGAGCGTCGAACGACGGTCGACATGCCGAAAAGCACGTACCAGGGATTCGTCGTCAGCGGGTCGTAGACACCACGGTGCGACCAGTGGCTCGCGGTGTTGTCGGGGCGGACATTGAGATCGGCATCAACCACCTTCACGGCGTGAACCACCAGCATCACTTCAGGGTCCACGAACTCTTTGGCTACCCGCTCCAGCTTGTCGTCCGTCCATACGTCGTCCTGATCGCAGAACGCGATGAAATCGCCACGACATAGCGATATCGCCTTGAAGAAATTCTCGTGAAATCCCAAACGCTGTTCGTTGCGTACTATGCGGACCGGGAACGACACGCGGCGCGAAAACTCGACCACAATGTCGTGCGTTCCACTGTCCGGGCTGTCGTCGGTGATGACCAGCTCGAACGGGGGCAGCGTCTGCCGGGCGATACTGTCCAGCTGCTCACGGATAAAGCGCTCGCCTTTATAGGCCGCCATCGCAATCGAAATTTTCATGGCAGTCCGTGTCGATTAGAGAACCGTTTCCGTGCGCGATTCTTCGCGGGCGGACCGGGTCGTGGGCGCATCTGGCTGTCGCCCAGCGCGAGATGAGAGCATCGATCTGGAAATCAGCATCAGATGATAGTAGAGCCGCGCATTGAGGCCGTAGTTATACGCGGATAGATGCCTGAACGCGATTCGCAGTGCCTTGAACGGCGCGGCATTCTTCGCATAGACCGACACGACGATCGGTACGAGCCGGCGCAACGCGACAGTGCGGGCGGGTTCAACCTGGCGCTCAAGCGTCAGACTGCTGACGAACGCATAGGCGGAAACCGGTGCCGCATTGGTCGAACCGCGCGTGCTCGCCGAGATTGAAACGTCGGTCTTGCGGTAGTACGACACGTATTCGTTCAGGTAGTAGATCTGCTTCGCAGCCAGACAGAGTTCGACGCCGAAGACAAAGTCGCAGCACGTCCCGTACTGTTCCTTATAACTGACCCGCTTCACGAGTTCTGCGTTCGCGAGCCAGCCGTTGTTCGGGAACATCTGGATCAGACCCGTGCGGCCGGGCACTTTCTGCAGTCCCTCGGTGCTTTTCGTTCTGTGAAAATCAGCGTTGAGTTTTGCGCTGACCGCACCATCGACGTGCCCCGCGTGATCCACTTCGTACTGGTCGGCGAAGGCGACATCCAGACCGGGATGACTGTCCCATAGTGAAACCAGCCGCTCGACACCGTCTTCGGCAAGGTAATCGTCGTCGTGGATCAGCAGGATCTTGTCGCCGCTCGCGCGCGCGAACAGGCTGGCGACATTGCGCGCCTGGCCGAGCGACGGTTCGTTTTTCACGTAGCGAATGCGCGGGTCATGCTGGTATTGCGCTGCCATCAGCCGCTGGGTCCGGTCGTCCTTCGAATCGTCGCCAATCACGATCTCGATGTTGGCGTGCGTCTGCGCGAGGCACGAGTCGATGCATTGGACGATCAGCTCCGGGCGATTGCATGTCGGCAGGCAGATAGAAACTTTAAAAGGGCGCGTCATGGCTTCACCTTGATTATGAGCGGAGGCACAGCGGCCGGTTCGCTCTGCGTATGCGTTCACACACGGCGGGTATCTAGCAAAATAGGCTAAAAAAAACCTGAAAAATAGGCTCAATAAATCTAAAAACCTTAGGCAATCCGGGGAATGCGAGTTTCACAATGACATTCGCCCCGGCATACCGGTCAGGGCGTCCATCGGTGAACAATGATGCTGGAGGCGTTGTAGTTATCTTTCGTGACCACATACTCGCCCGAGGACGTGAGATAGGCTCTCAGCCCATACATTGAATCCACGTCGTTGCCGACGTACACCGCAGTTGGGTTCGCGTCGATCAGTGTCGTATCGAGGTGCCCTGTGGTCAGATTGAAGGCGTCGATGTTGGGTACGGTGTGCACGTAGCCGACGAAGAGATAGTTGCCGGCCGCTGTCATCGACTTTGGATTGACGCTGGTCAGGGTGATCACCGGGTTGGGCGTGGTGGTATTGCCGGCGCTCCAGCCGTGATACACCTCGATCCGCGATTGCATCGCCGTCCAGTCCGCGCTCCCGGGGATGCCCTGTGCGAGGATCATGGTGTCGCTATCCGCCAGGTAGATGATGCGCGTCAATGGCCGGATGCTCTCCGGAATGGAGATGGTGACGGCTGGCCCCCATGTCGGCTTTCCTTCACCATCGAAGCCGGTCAGCGGGTAGTGGTAAATGTGGTTCGTCCGGTCCAGACCGGCCCACACGTCTCCCCTGCTGTCGATGCAGAATCCGGCGGTCACCGCTAATGTCGTGTTGAACGCAGGACCGGGAAGCGCTGCGTCCGGTATGGCAATGTAGCCGTTCGCTGCGTTGAAATGAAAGAAGTAGAAGGCGGCGGGATTCTGGCCGGACGCCACGAGAATGCGATTTCCGCCGACGGTGACGAGTTGGCCGAAGTGTTCGTCGCGCTCCGTATCCTGCATGTTCAGGCGCGGATCGGACGGATAGTCGAACGGATCCACTGTGTTCGCAACGAAGGTGCCGCCAGCCGTGCCCGTGTAGATATTGGTGCCGCTATAGAAGTTGGCGCCATCCGTGGAGGGGTCCGGCGCAGCGACGCCTTCGAAGTTAAGCGACTGAAGCTTCCACTGCAGGTTGCCGGCACTGTTGTAGGCGTGAATGTCGGTGCCGCCGTTGCGCCCCATGTCCCAGCTTCCACCCCAGGGATTGTTGAGCACATAAAGATTGCCGGCCGAGTCTTTGCCGATGCCGACGATGCGGGTGAAACGCTTGTCGCCGACCTGACCTTTGACTCCCTGGGTCGCGTCGAGATAACCGCCCTGGATGCCGAACGTGCCGGCCAGTGTCGGCGTGCCCGAGATGTTGTAGAGCTTGATGTTCATGTCGGGCCCTTCGTCGCCCACCATGAGTTGCCCGGACGAAGCGTCGTAATACAGCGCCGACGGTTGCGAGCCGGCGGGCATCTGGATAGTGTTAAGCGGCGCGCCAGCCGGAGTGAATTCGACAATCGTGCCCGCGCTCTTCTGGGCTACCCAGATATTTCCTGCGCCATCCAACGCGAGCGCGCCGGGACTCGAGACGGCGATGTCACGCTGCAAGACGCCATCGGTGGTGTAGACCCGGACGCGATTGTCAAAAAAGTCGCTTGCATAGAGCAGCGAGCCCGCCGTTGCGAGTCCCGTAATGACATCGGCCTTGCTGACGGCATTCCACACGCTGACGTCAATAACAAGATCGCGTGTCTTGGTGATGCGGTTGTATCGTCCCACCGCAGCGCTGCCGTAAGGGGTACCGCCCTGCAACGCCGCAAAGATCGAGGTGGCATTGCCGGTAATCGCGCCCCCCTGAAAATCGTTGTGAAGGCCGATGGAACCGAGGCTGGCGCCGTTCTGGTAGATCGCCACGCCGCCCTCGTCCTCATCCCAGAACGAAGCGGTATAGATGACGCCTTCGGGTGCGACCCACATCGAGCGCGCGGTGTTACCCACATGGGTGGCATCGGTCCCATACGTATTCGCCAGCCAGTCGGTGGTGTATTGCGCCCAACACGCGGGCGCGATCACGACGAGCAGCAGACCAAGGAATACAGCATGGATTCGCTTCCAGACCATGTGGTGTTCTCCTGAGACCCAGCCTGGCCGAACCGTCAATGCGTCTCACCCGAAGCAATCGCCTCGCTATAGACCGCGGCCACCCGCTTCGCGATCACCGAGTTGTCGAAGTTGGCCCGCGCATAGTCCCGGCAGGCCTGCGCATCCGGCAGCTTCAGACTGCCATCGAGCGCGGCTCCCAGGCCTTCTGCAATCGCCTCTGCGCCAGTCGCCCGCAGCACCAGATTCGGCGACAACCCTGCTACGGCTTCCGGCAAGCCGCCTACCGGCGTCACCAGCACGGGTGTGCCGGAGGCGAGCGACTCCACCGTAATCAGTCCAAATCCCTCCAGCGCCACGGTCGGCACCACACTGATCGTGGCCGCGCGATACAGCGCCGCCAGATGCTGATCCGGCACGAAGCCGAGCAATTTGACGTTGTCGTCCAACCCGGCCTCGCTGATGCGCGTCTGCAACTCCTCCTGCAATCGCCCCTTCCCCGCGATCAGCAACAGCACGTCGGGCACCCGTTTCTTCAGTAGCTTCACTGCATCGATCAGATCCTCCAGCCCCATGCGCCGCACCAGACGGCGCACGGCCAGCACGATAGGACGGCCTTGCGGCAACTGCAGTTTCAGCCGCGCCTCACCCGGTGTGATCGGCAAATTGAACTGGTCCACATTCACGCAGCCCGGTACCACGCGCACCCGCTCCGGCGAAATTCCATAGCGCGACGTCAGGATCTTGCCGAAGGCGTCGGACAACACAATCAGACGCGACGAACGCGCATACACCGACTGTTCCAGATAACGCTTGGCGCGCTGGCCGAACGAGTCCGCTCCTTCGACGTGGCTCTCGTCCGCCCACGGCCCCTGGAAATGCGACACCTGCGGGATGCCCCGCGTCACATCGAGACCCGGAAAGGTATAGAGCGCAAAGTGCGAGGAAATCACGTCGGGGCGTTGCCGCGTAATCTCACGGCGCAAGGCGCGGCGTGCGGCCATCAGGCGCAGCGGCAACGATTGGGCCGCGGAGCCGAAACCCTGGATCGCGCCGTCCGTGTCCGCCGCGACGCGCGCCGAGCCGGCGACCACGCCACGCACCGCCACGCCGGCACCCGGCAATGCGCCCACCAGCGAGTAGTACATGCGGTCGAGTCCGCCCGCACGCTCCGGGAACCAGTGCATGCCGATCTGCAACGATTTGATGGAACTGGCTTTCATGACGGGCTCTCTCGTGTGGCGTGAAATTTCGGTTGAAGCAGTCGCGGTGGCGGCGTTCATTCGGCCACCTTGAAGTTGACCGGCTGGGATTCGCTCGCCGTGGTGGCTCGCTGGCGGTCTTCGCGCTGTCCCGCCAGTTGCCGGTACAGTGCGATGTACTGTGCCGCCATGCGCGCCCAGCCAAAGCCGGTCGCGAGCTCGTTGGCCGCGACACCCATCGCGCGGCGTACGTCGCTGGAATTCGCGAGCCGCGCAATGGCGCCGGCCAGGGCCTTCGGATCGTCCGGATCGTCGAGCACGATGCCGCACTCCGGCGTGATGATCTCCGCCCCGCCTGCCGTGCGCGCGGTGACGACCGGCAGGCCCGCTGCCATCGCTTCGAGCAGCGACAGGCTCATCGCTTCGTAGCGCGAAGGAAACACGAAGGCGTCGACCGAGTGCATCAGCACCGGCATCTCCTTCACCAGCCCGAGGAAATGCACCCGGTCGGCCACGCCAAGCGCGCGTGCCTGTTCCGGGTAAGGACTGCCTGGCAGGTAACCGGCTACCGCGATATGCACGTCGGGCGGTAAATGACGCAAGGCCTCGAGCACCGTGCCGAGATTCTTGCGCGGGGTGCGCAGATCGCCCACGAACAGAAGCAGAAACGCGTCGCCCGGAAGATTGAACTTCGCGCGGTCGCCGTGGGCGGCAGCAAAGCCCTGAGTATCGACGCCGTTATAGATCACGTCGACGCGGTTGCGCGGCGTCAACCCGATCGCGCGGATCTCGTCGGCCACCTTTTGCGACACTGCCGTAATCACCCGCGAGCGGCGATATGCCCAGCGCTCGAGCGTCGCATTGACCCGCGTATAGACGAACTGATACGCAGACCACACCCCTTTCGTCAGCCCGAACGGGTAGTACTTGCTGCCGAACCAGCCGCTATGCACGAAGTGTGCGGTGTTCACGTCGGCGGGCACCCACGTGATGAAGCCGTTGACGTGCAGCACATCGTATTCGCTACGGTGCGTGCGCAGCCACAGCGCGCTCCTGAAGGCGAATACCTGTTGGCGCAACAGATTGGTCGGCCACCAGCGGCCGATTTTCACCGGCACCCAGCGCACGTTCGGATGCGCGAGCAAGTCAGGGGCGACGTGCGAGGCGACGAGTGTGACGGCGATATTCTCGTCGAGGGCCGCGCGCGCGATCTCATGATTGACGCGACCCTGGCCGTCGTTATGGCGCACGACATGCGTGACAATGGCGACTCTCAATCAGGTGCCTCCGTGGAGAATGAGCTCTCGCATGCGCTGCTGCTTTTGCCAGTGCGCGGCGGAGAGGATCGAAAAAAGACTGATGAAAAGCAGCAGGCCGCCCGTGCCGACCAGCGAATTGGTGAACACCAGCATCGCGAAGATCGCGAGCGAGAGACTCACCGAAGAGGACACGAATTTGTCGTCGCGCATCTTGAACGAGGCCAGCAACGCTCGCACCATCAGCCACAGGATGCCGGAGAGGTATAGCAGCGTGCCTGGCCAGCCCAGCACGAACGGGATGTTCATCACGCCGCTATCGAAGTTGCCGTATTGGCCAAGCTGGCCACCATCGTTCGAGAGCTTCGTCGACGTGCCGGTTGCGCCCATGCCTTCGCCCGAAACGTCGGTGAACGCCTTCTGCGCAAAGGTCGCGTAGAACTGGTTACGCGCCGCATAGCTCTGGTCGTCCTTGAGATTCACGATACTGTTCAGGCGCGTCTGCATCCGCTCGGCCACCGGGCCCACTACCAGCAAGGGCACACACAGGCCGGCAAGCACGATCGCACTGCCGACGATGCGCACGCGTACCCGGTTGTTCGATTTGACCAGCTGGACCAGCATGGCGACCACCCAGCCGCCCCACGTCGAACGCACGAGGCTCAAAGCGAAGGCAAAGAAGCCCAGCACGGCGGCAATCCAGCGCACGCGGTGATTCGCGGCCATCACGTAGACCATCGCGCCCATCATGGCGAACGCAAACGGACCCGACGAGTTCATCGTGCTGAAGACGCGCACACCCATCGGTACGGGGTCGCCTTGCGAGTTCATCTGCGAGCCGAGCATCCAGAGCGCGTCCCACGGCGGCATGATGACGAACTGCACCAGTCCGTAGCCGCCCATCACCAGCATGCCCCAGATGAAGGTGTTGACGATGGTGTCGCGAAACGCCGGATAGTTGCGCGTATTCGCCATGATGTGAAAGCCGATCAGGAGCGGATAGAGCCAGTTGGCGAGGTCATAGATCGCCGCGAGCGGCCCGCTCGAGACAACGCCGACCATGAACGCGTAGGCGAGCCCGGCCAGAATCAGCAGCACCGGCAAGCCGCGCCGCTGCGCAAGCAGCGGGTAGTGGCGAATCAGCCCTATGCCGCTGATCATCGTCACTGCGAGCGGCGCAATCTGGATCAGGCTGGTGGGCGTAAAGCCGCCCTTCGACCAGTCGGCGAGACGCCGCACTTCGGGACTGAGGAACCACAGCCACCACATGAAGCCGACATAACGCGCAGGACTTCTGAAGTACAGCCACAGCCCCGTCATGGTGGCGAGCACCGGAAAGGCAAGCGTCAGCAGCGAGCCCTGGTGCGCCGCCACCAGTAGCGCGGTAATGAACCACAGCAGCGCGGGCGGCCCCCACTCCATCGGGTCGCTCTTGAGGCGGCGGACGGCGCCGCTTGCGGCGGCACGCGTGATCGTTGACATCGGTTAGAGGCCTCCGCGGGACTGGCCCGATGTCCGCACCTCGGTTCGCACTTCGGCACGCGCCTCCGGACGGCCGTGTGGCGCCACACGCCGGCGCAGCAGGTCTTCGGTGATCCGCACATGTTGCATGGCGAAATGGCGCGTCGTCAGGTCGCGCGACAGCAGTTGCTCTGCAGCCGCCTGGGCCTGGCGCAATGCTTCGGATGGCGAAGCAACCAGCCGGTCAACCGCCTCGCGCATGGCTTGCGAATCGAACGGCGGCACGTACGACGCAGCCTGATGTGAGAAGTAGTCCTCGAGCGCGCCTACGCCGGTGACCACCATCGGCTTGCCGAGCGCCGCAGCTTCGAGCATCACGGTAATACCCGAGGCGTGCGAGTTCGGCCGCAGCGGCACCAGCACCAGATCGGCCCAGTCGTACAGCTCGCGTGCTTTCTTCAGCCCTGCGGCAGGCGCGATATCCACATTCGGTGCGTGCAGCTTTGCCGGAATCTTGCGTCGCGTGGCGAGCCTGACGTGGTAGCGCGGATCGTTGCCGAACGCCTTGATGAGCGTTTCCCAGTCGCGATCGCGGTCGTTGCCGATGGCGGCAATCCGCACCGGCGTATGGGCCTGCCATTCGGCCGGCGATTGCACCGGAAAGTCGTCGGTATTCAGACCGTAGTACACATGGGTCGCTGCGCGCCCGAGGTAGCGCTGGCAGAGCTCGGCGTTTTCGCTTGCGAGCGTCGTCAGCACGTCAGCGCGCGCAATCAGCTTGCGATACAGCCAGCGCCGCAGCATGCCGTAGCCGGGCCACTTGTCGAGCAGCCACACGCTTTGTGCCAGCAACAGCGGCGGCGCGTTGCGGCGCCCGCTCAGCAGCAGCACCAGGGCAACCGACAGATACTCGTGCTCCGTATGCGTCCAGATCACATCCGAGCGCAGGATCTCGGCGCGATTGCGCCACGTGTGGATCAGATCGAAGCCGAGCACGGCCTTGAGGCCGCGGCGCAGCAGCCGCACCGGCGCGCTTTCGCGCGCATCCTGCGAATAGGTCAGCGCGAACTCGTCGGATTCGGCGTGGTGATAGCCATACAGGCAGCCGATATTCTCGCCCTTGCGATAGAAGCGCGGATCGGCGCCGTAAAACAGATGCACGTTGACTTTTGTGCTCATTCAGACTCCGGTCTGCAGAGTGACGCGGGGTGAAAAGGCCTCGGCGCAAACGGCCCGCCACTGTGGCAACCGATGGGCGAACGCATCGCGACGCTTCACGAGGCCGTCGCGCGGCGCGCTTCGTTTGCGCCCGTGCGCACCGCACGCCAGCGCGAGAGCCGCGTGCGGCCTTGCTTCGAGAGCAGTGCGAGCACTACGTGGGCGAAGCCGGGATAGACCCTGGTGCCCACCAGCGTGTACCACCACCAGGCGGCCTCGCGCCGCAGCGGCGGCAACTGGTCGCGCAGGATCAGATGCAGGTTGTAGGCGGCGTTGCGCACGGCCATCATGGTCTGCGCGTCGCGGCGGTCTTCGTCGAAACGCTCGGCGGGGTAATGATCGACCGCTACGCGCGGGTCGTACACGAGCTTCCAGCCGGCATGCTTCACGCTCATGCTGAACGCCATGTCGTTATGCGTCTGCGCGCCGGCGCCGCGCAGACGCGCGTCGAAGCGGATATGGCTGATCGCTGCGCGCCGGTAGCTCATGTTGGCGCCCTTGAGCAAATCGACTTCGCGGGCGCCGCCCACGCCCAGATGGTGGTTGCCGATGATCTTGCCCGACGGCAGAACCTTGCCGACCAGCGGCCGTTCGCCGTCGAGAATGCGACCCTTTTCGTGCACCCAGTCACGTCCACCGAGCGCACCCAGGCGTGAATCGCTCCCGAACGCGGCGGCGATCCGCTCGACCCAGTCGGGTCGCGGCGCGGCATCGTCGTCGGTGATGGCAACCACGTCGCCGCTTGCCACGTCGAGGCCACGATTGAGCGCGGCGACCTGTCCCGGCGTTTCGACCAGTGCCACTGAAAGCGGCAGCCTACCCTTGACCGCCGGATCGCGCAGGCAAGTGTGCGTCGCGATGTCGTCGGGACGGGCCACGACGACCACCTCGTCCGGGGCGCGCGACTGGCGCTGCAGCGCTTCGAGGCAGCGCGTCAGATCGGCTGGCCGGCGAAAGGTGGGAACCAGTACCGTTACTTTCATCGCGTCATGCTCCATTGTTAAGCGCTGAGGTATTCCTGCACCGCCGCGTAGCCACGGTCGTAGCCACCGCGTGCGCGTTGCGGCATCGCGTTGAAAATGCCGCCCTGCACGTGCACGCCGGCTGCCTTCAGCCGCTTGAGGGAATCGGCGATCTCGGCTTCGCTATGCACCCCTGAGCGAAGCACGAAGAACGTCGAGCCTGCATATCCGCCGATAATCGACGCGTCGGTCACCGCCAGCACCGGCGGCGTATCGATCAGGATCACGTCGTAACGCTTGGCAAGACCTTCGAGGTATTGCGGCAGGCGCGGCGACATCAGCAGTTCCGACGGATTCGGCGGACGATGGCCGCACGAGATGAAGCTGAGGCCTTCGATGTCGGTGGCGCGAATCGCTTCTTCCAGCGAGATCTGTCCGCTCAGCAGCTCGGACAGCCCGTTGACCTGCGCACCGCCCACATAGCGCTCGAGCGCGCCACGCCGCATGTCGCCGTCGATCATCAGCACACGCTTGCCCGAATGCGCGAGCAGCACCGCGAGGTTGACGGTCAGAAAGCTCTTGCCGACTCCAGGCATCGGCCCGGTGAGCATGACGATGCGGTTGCGCGCATCCATCATCGTGAACTGCATGGAGGTGCGGAGGCTGCGCAGGCTTTCAATGCACACGTCCTTGGGCCGCGCATCGGCCAGTACCGAGCTGAGCCGGTTGCCGCCGCGCACGACGGAATGCTCCAGCACGGCCTGCTCCGCGGAGAGCGGCACGAGCCCGAAGATCGGCAGATGGAACATGCGCTCGACGCGCTCCGGATCGTCGATGCCCTTGAACATATTGCGGCGCAGGAACACGAAGCCGGTCCCGACGATCAGGCCGAGAATCACGGCCGCCGACAGGATCATCGCCTTCTTGGGCTTGACCGGCGTGCCCGGGCGCAATGCCAGATCGACGATATGCACGTTGCCGCCCGTGCCGGCCCGCTGCACCGACAACTCCTGAATCCGGTTGAGCAACAGCACGTAGATGTCTTCAGCCACCTTGGCGTCGCGCTGCAACTGCACGGCCTTCACTTCGGTGGCCGGAAGATTGCGGAAGCGATCGCTGTATTTGTCGCGCTGCGCTTCGAGGTCGGCCATCTGTTCGCGCGCAGCCTTGATGAGCGGATGCTCGTCGCCATAGCGTTCCTCGAGCGAGGCGATCTGCAGGCGCTGGGCGGCGACCTGCTGTTCGTACTGGATACTGCCCTCCAGATAGACCTTCGCCTCATCGCTCGCATTGATCGAGCCGGACTCGCGCTGATACGCGGTGAGAGCCGCTTCCGCGCGTTCGAGGTCGCTCTTCAGCCGCGGCTCCTCGCTCTTGAGGAATTCGAGCATCTTGGTCGCATCGGTTTGCTTCGCGGCGATGTGCTCGCGCAGATACGACTCGGCGAGTGCATTGGCAATGAACGCCGCATGCGCCGGGTCCTTGTCTTCCAGCGAAATCTCGATCACGCCGGTCTGCTTGCCCTGCTCCTCGACCTTGATCGCCGACTGGAACCCGGTGATGGCATCGAGCTCATTGGCGCGCACCACCGTGAATTCAGTGCCTGGCCGCGCGACCAGCTTGTTGACGAGAATCGTCACGCCGCCGCCCTGCTCCGTCTGGCCCGTCTCGCCGCGCAGCAACAGCTTGCCGTTCGGGTCGCGCAGCTCGTACGACGTAGGGGACAGCACGGTCATCACCATCTTCTTGCCTTCGAGCGACGGGTCGACCTCGACCGAATCGACCTCGGCCTGTTCGCCGCCCCACGCGTAGTTGTCAAGACCCAGCCACGGACGGGCCGGCACACCAGGCGTGGCGAAGTGCGCCGCAAGACTGCCGAGAAACGGAAAGGTCCTCGGCGCGACCGAGAAGTCCAGTTTGCCGTCGCGAACCACCGGGCCGACCACGCCACGGCTCTGGATCATCGCGATCTCGGCGTCGGTGGGCAGCGAGGTCTGGCCGCTCGAAATCATCGCGCCCGTCTGCGTCTGCGTGAGGGCCTGCGAGTTGTTGTCGGACTCCTCCACCCGCACGTACGCGTCGGCCTTGTAGGTCGGCTTGGCAAGGAAGCAGTAGACGCCGGCCATTGCAACGATCGTCATCGCGATGGCAAGCAGCCACCAGATGTCGTCGAGAATCACCTGCAATAGTTGACCGAGGACGACGTCCTCTTCTTCGGTCTTGGCCGGCGGGGCCATATACGGATTCAGTTGAGTGCTCACAATTCCATCCCGGTTGGGTCGCCTCGGACCCTGCGCTGTGCACGGGTTCGCATCACGCAGGATCTTCGGCAGTTTCAGGCGACTAGTTCGTCAGTTCCTTGATATAGAACACCGACTGGATCGCCGGCAACACCTGCTGGATGACGCGGTTGAAAGTCGTCGAAGCCGCCGTGCCGACGTAGACCACATCCAGCGGCTGCAGCTGGAACTTGGACGACAGCATGATGGCGTTGGGTTGGGTCATATCGAGGCGATAGACTTCCGGCGTGGTCGGATGGTCCTTCATGCCGCGCATCACGTAGATCTGGCGCGGGTTCGCGTCGGTGTCGAGAATCCCGGTGGCCTGGGTGAGCGCATCGGCAATCGTCAGGCGGCCTCGTAACATCGACACGGCCTGCGGCGCCTTGACCTCGCCCATCACGAATACACGGCTATCCACGCGGTCCGGCACATTCACGATGTCGCCGGCCTGCAGCATCACGTTCTGCCGCACGTCGCCGCGGTCGAGCACGCTATCGGCGTCGAGCACGTAGAGCTTGTTGTTGCGGGTCAGACGCACGCGCTGGATATCCGCAATCGAGGTGCTGCCGCCCGAGCGCGTAATCGCGTCGAGCAGCGTGAGCGGAACGTCGCTGATCGCGAGCGGCCCGGGCGTCTTCACTTCGCCGGTCACCTGGACCTTCTGGCTGCGGAACGACAGCACCCGCACATCCACCTGCGGATTGCGGATGTACGGCACCAGACGCACCGCCAGTTCGTTGCGGATGTCGCCCACCGTCTTGCCGGCCGCCTGCACGCGTCCGACGAACGGGAAGTAGATCGTGCCGTCCGGCGCAACGGTCTGGCCGTACGGGTCGGCCTGGCCCGGCAACGCCGTCGTATACGGCTGCTGCACGGCGCCTGCGAGTGTCTGCGTGGTGTTGTCGCCGGTCGACAGCGTGCTGCCGCTCGGCGTCGTCAATTCAGGGTGATCCCACACCGTGATGCCCAGGATATCCTGCGGCGCCACGTGGTAGACGTATTGAGACGGGTCGGTGTACCGGCTGGGCGGCAACGGGCGCTGCTGCGCCGCTGCCTGCTGCGCCTGGGTCTGGGCATCGACCAGATCGCCGTCGATCAGATGGACCTGATACGTCTGGGCCGGCTTGTTCGACGAATCCTCTTTCAGGCTCGAAGTGTCGAGGTAATTGCCAGGTGCGGTAGCGCAGGCCGACAGAAAAACCGTCAGCAAAAGAGCAACAGTAAAATTTCGATTCAGCATATTTTGTTTAGCCATCCCATGACCAACTGTTCGATGAGCACGAGGCTCGCGCGATATTCGTTTTCCGCCCTGCCATAGGGGTCGACGACGTCGGCTTCCGTGCCGAGCGGAAAGACCTTGCCGCGCGCATCCGGCTCGAGTTTCTCGACGTCCTTGACCTGACGGTGTTCGGTGACGAGGATCAGGTCCGCGTCGCGCACGATCTGGCGGTCGATGCGCCGCGACTGATGCATGCCCGGCGTCACGCCGCGCTCGGCGAGCAGGCGCCGCATCATCGGGTCCATGCCCCAGCCGTCGACCGCGCGAATGCCCGCCGAATGAAAGCGGATTGCCCGCCGTGCCTGCCCTTCGGCCTCCACGGCGCTGCGTTGCCGCGCCCTGAAAAGCCATTCGGCCGCAGGCGAGCGGCAGACGTTGGCATGACAGACAATCAATACGTTGGCTAACATAGGCGGACTCCTTCGCTGGAGGTCACTGCGTGGCGGCGGCACCGGCGGACCGGGCTGCGCGATTGTCGTGATGCGGATGATTCAGGCCGTGTGCAGCCGGCGTGTGCCCGGCGCCCTGCGCGTGCTGGCGGCCAATCGCGTGATACTCGACGCCGAGTTCCTGCATCGCCTCCGGCTCGTACAGGTTGCGGCCGTCGAAAATCAGCGGTGTTTTCAGGTGCTGTTTGAGACTGCCGAAATCAGGACTCTTGAAGACCTTCCATTCCGTCAGGATCACGAGCGCATCGGCGCCGCGCGCCACGTCCATCTCTTCGCTTTCGAAGGTAAGCCGCGCGTGTTGTTGCGGGACATGCTGCAGATCGAGCGCGAACACGCGCTTCGCTTCGTCTACCGCGACGGGGTCGTAGGCTTTGACGCGGGCCCCGCGTTTGAGCAGTTCGGCGATCAGCGGACGGCTCGGTGCTTCGCGCATGTCGTCGGTATTGGGTTTGAACGCGAGACCCCATACGCCAAACGTGCGGCCCGACAGATCGTCGCCCAGGCGCGCCACGATCTTGTGCGCGAGAATCTTCTTCTGCGTTTCGTTGACCGCTTCCACGGCTTCCAGAATGCGCAGGCCCTGGTCATGCTCGATCGAGGTCTTGATGAGCGCCTGCACGTCCTTCGGGAAGCACGAGCCGCCATAGCCGCAACCGGCATACAGGAAGTCGTAGCCGATACGCGGGTCTGAACCGATGCCGCGGCGCACGGCTTCGATATCCGCGCCCACGCGGTCGGCCAGGTTCGCCAGTTCGTTCATGAACGAGATGCGCGTGGCCAGCATGGCGTTGGCGGCGTACTTGGTGAACTCGGCCGAGCGCACGTCCATGTACAGCGTGCGTTCGCGGTTGCGGTTGAACGGCGCATAGAGGCGCTTCATCAGCTCGCGGGCCTTTTCGCCCGGCACGTCTTCGTCGCAGCCGAGCACGATGCGGTCGGGGCGCGTGAAGTCTTCGACGGCGGCGCCCTCTTTCAGGAACTCCGGGTTCGATACCACCGAGAACATGTGGTGCGCGCCGCGTGCCGCCAGTTCTTCGGCGATCACATTGCGTACCCGCACGGCGGTGCCGACCGGCACGGTCGACTTGTCGACGATCACCTTGAAGCCGGTCATGTGGCGGCCGATATTGCGCGCTGCCGCCAGCACGTATTGCAGATCGGCCGAGCCGTCTTCGTCGGAGGGCGTGCCCACCGCGATGAACTGGATGTCGCCGTGCGCCACCGCTGCGGCGATGTCGGTCGAGAACGTCAGGCGCCCGGCCTTGCGGTTGCGCGCGATGATCTCCTGCAGGCCCGGCTCGTGGATCGGTACGCCGCCATTGTTCAGCACGTCGATCTTGCGCTGGTCGAGGTCGAGACAGAACACGTCGTTGCCGATGTCGGCAAGACACGCGCCCGTCACGAGACCCACATAGCCGCTACCAATGATCGTCACGTTCATGAATTACACCTCGGAGATATGAATGGTTCTGAAACCGGGCTCAGGCTTCTGCCTGCGCCCGCATGTGTCCGGTCCGCGCCAGGTACGTCTCTCAGTACGCGTTGCTGCCCACAAAACCCTTCCACAGCGTCAGCACGACGATCTTGATGTCGAGCCAGAAGGTCCAGTTCTGCATGTAGTACAGGTCGAGCTTCACGCGGCCCATCATCTTTTCGATGCGGTCGGTTTCGCCCCGGTAGCCGTTGATCTGCGCCCATCCGGTGATGCCTGGCTTGATGCGATAGCGGTGCATGTAGCCCTTCACCAGATCCTTGTAGATGTCGTCGTGTTCGAGCGCATGCGGGCGCGGTCCCACCACCGACATCTCGCCGCGCAGCACGTTGATGAACTGCGGCAGCTCGTCGAGGCTCGTGCGGCGCAGGAACGCCCCCACCGCCGTGATGCGCGGATCGCGCCGGGTCGCCTGGGTAATCTTGCCGGCTGTTTCGGCGTGCACTTTCATCGAGCGGAACTTGTAGATCTCGAACTGGTTGCCGTCGATGCCCTTGCGCTTCTGGCGAAAGAACACCGGACCCGGCGACGACAGCTTCACCATCACCGCGATAACCAGCATTAGCGGCGCCAGCGCGGTGAGCGCGCCGAACGCGAACAGCCGGTCGAACACGCGCTTGGGCAGCACCCGCAGATCGGTGATCGGCGAGGCCGCGAGGTTGATCGCCGGCACGCCGAGCAGATCGACCATCGGCTGGCTGAACAGCGTCAGGCTGCGCACGTCCGGAATGAAGCGGATGTTCACGAAGTCGTTGCGCAACTCCATCACGAAGCGGTGAATCGTCTTCTCCTTCGAGATCGGCAAGGCGAGCCACAGTTCCTTGATGGCGCGGCCGCGCACCAGCTGGATCATCGTGGCGAACTCGCGCTCCACCGGCACGCCTTCGATCGCCTGCACCGTGTCCGGATCCTGATACGGATCGATCGTGGCGTCCTCGTCATAGACCACCACGGGGCTAAAGCCCGCCTCCGGGCGAATGCGCATCTGCTCGATCAAAAACTTGCCGTAGGGCGCGCCGCCGACGATCGCCACAGCCTTGTGATTGAAGCCCTCGCGACGCAGCCCCTTCAGAATCGTGTAGACGAGCGCCTTGGTGACGATCAGCAGCACGATCGTGGCGACGGCCCAATACGCGAGCCACAGGCGCGACAGCAGGTCCGAGCGGTGCAGGCTGAAGCTGATCAGCACGCCGGTGATTTCCACCATCACCCAGCCGCCGCAGACGCGAAACAGCAGGTCCATCAGCGGCTTGCCGCGCCACGACTGGTAGATGCCCAGCGCGGGAAAGAACACCACGACGAGCAGGCAGTCGAACGCCAGCGAAACGCTCTGCATGTCGTCCAGCCACAGCCATTTGCCGTTGTGTAGCGCTGCCGCGAGCACGGCGCCGAGCGCGACCATGGCGATGTCGATGATTCTCGATAGGACGCTCAGCATGCGCGGCACCTCAGTTGGTCAGTCAAGTTCCGTCCGTCAGATAAGCGGGCATGCACACCGCGCTTTACAAGCCAATTCAAAAGAGACCTAAGTCAGAATGAGTGAATACCCGTACAGGACTAGATAAGGGGGCATTAAAAATCGCACTGCAAGATCGTAAAAAATCTCAAATTGTATCGGTCAGAAATGCAATATTTTTTCTGCATTATTTAGGTAATTTTTTCTGATTAGGAGCCTGTTTGGCGCCTCGGCGGGGGCACTTCTAGTGTTTATCGGACAGTTTTCGGCAAAGTTTGCACGTCATGACACCTGTCTGTGCTGCCCCTTTTTTAGGCAGCCAGGCCGCCGAAAAAATCCAGAGCGTTTCTTTGCGAATATTTTTTTGATTTTTTGCTGCGCCGCAATAAACCATCCATTATTTCGAGATTTTTTGCGGGTTCTTTTGATTAGTTTTTTGGAACTTCGATTTATCAAGCTTTTATTGGCTATTTACGCCGTGATACAAATCGACGTACTCACCCAGCCCCGAGGAGCACATCACCATGACAGCAACGGTCACGGCATCCGTCGGCGACAGCCGGCAAGGCGCCGCCCCATCCCTGAAGGTCAAGCTGAAGGTTCATCCCGTCATCCTGGCGGGCGGCTCCGGCACCCGCCTGTGGCCCATGTCGCGTGAGCAGTATCCGAAGCAGCTGATCGGCTTGCTGGGCGACGACTCGCTGCTGCAATCGACCACCAGGCGCCTCGACGCGCTCGATGCCGGGCATCCGCTCGCCGATCAGTTGATCGTGGTCGCCAATGAAGAACACCGCTTCACCACCGCCGAGCAGCTGCGCGTGAGCGGCAAGGCAAGCCGGCTGATTCTCGAGCCGGCCGGCCGCGACACCGCGCCGGCGCTAACGGTAGCCGCCCTGTCGATCGCTTCGCAGGACGACGACGGCATCATGGTGGTCATGCCCGCCGACCACGCGGTCACCGATGTCGAAGCGTTTCACGCGGCAGTCGCCGCCGGCGTGCAGCACGCCTACGAAGGCCACATCGTGACGATGGGCATCGTGCCGACACATGCGGAAACCGGCTATGGCTATATCCGTCTGGGCGCACCGCTCGAGCGTGACGGCGCACTCGATGCGCACCGTCTCGACCGCTTCGTCGAAAAGCCGCATCTCGAACTCGCGCAGCGCTACGTCGAATCCAAAGAGTACTGGTGGAATAGCGGCATCTTCATCATGCGCGCCTCGACCTGGCTTGCGGCGATCAAACATTTTCAACCGGGCATTTATGAAGCCTGTGACGCGGCCTTTGCGGGCGGCAAGGCGGACGGCGACTTCTTCCGGCTGCAGCGCGAAGCGTTCAGCGCGTCGCCGTCGAATTCGATCGACTATGCGGTGATGGAACAGCTTGGCGGCGATCCGTCGGTTGCGACCGGCGTGGTTTTGCCGTTGCAGGCCGGCTGGTCGGATGTGGGTTCATGGGATGCGATCTGGCAGATCCTGCCGAAGGACGAAACCGGCAATGTGGGACGCGGCGAGGTGATGTTCGAAGGCTCGACGTCGACCTTCGCACACTCCGAAGGACGCCTGATTGCCTGCGTCGGCACGCAGAACCTCGTGGTTGTCGAGACCGCCGACGCCGTACTGGTCGCCGATAAATCGCGCGTGCAGGACGTGAAGAAGATTGTCGGCCGGATTCGCGCCGAGGGTGGCGCGGTGGCCGCGAATCACCGCAAGGTGCACCGTCCGTGGGGGCACTACGATTCCGTGGACAGCGGCGAGCGCTTCCAGGTGAAGCGCATTGTCGTGAATCCGGGCGCACGTCTGTCGCTGCAAATGCATCATCACCGCGCAGAACACTGGATCGTCGTGCGCGGCACAGCTCTCGTCACCCGTGGTGAAGAGCGCTTTATCGTCTCCGAAAACGAATCAGCTTATATTCCGCTTGGGACGACTCACCGCCTCGAGAATCCCGGCAAGATGCCGCTGGAAATGATCGAGGTGCAGTCCGGCTCCTATCTCGGCGAAGACGACATCGTGCGCTTCGACGACACTTACGGACGCCAGTAACCTTGACGGCGAATCACCAGCTATTGATGCGGATCCTGCGGCGGTTGCTCCTACCGGCCGCGGGCTGCTCTTTGGCTCACCCTGCGTGGGAGATGAGCTCTGAGGACATCGGGAATCGCTCGGACGTGCTGTTGTCGGCCGGCGTTTCGCTAGGGTAGCGGCGCAGCGGTGCGCGCAGTGCGCTGATCGGGCCATGCAAGGGACCGTGCAGCTGGCCATTGATAGGGCCGCTGCTTACTGGACCACCAAGCGAACCGCTTACCGGCCCACCCAAAGAACCGCTCAGATGGTGGCCCTGCGCGTGGATGCCCGGTTGGCCATTCGCCTGGCTGCTAGCCTGACCGTTCATCGCACCACTCGTGTGCCCTGCCTGCCCGCCTGCTTGCGCTGCTGGCAGCGCGTCAGCGCGCAGCCCCGGCGAACTGACAGTGGGCACATTGGGCATCGTACGGGTGGCCGGCAAGGGACGCGAATAACCTGCCGCAGTTGCGACGCTTCCCGCACCTGCGGCAGCGGCCGACGACGCCGCACCTGCCACGTTCGCGACGGTTGCGACATTCGCCGCAGCGCCCACCGTGCGGTACTGCCGGTCGATCCATTGACGCGCCCACTCCAGCGCATACTCCTGCGCGCTATCGGGGTCGGCAAAGCGCGGGCCGACCAGACCGGAGCGCTCGACGCGGCGGCCGTCCAGCTCGATCTCCGCCCACGCGCGATACATGGCGCTCGGCACGCGTTCAGCCGCGACGTAGATCACGTAGCCGCGCCGGTCGACGACCTGCATGCCGCGCGCCGCAAGGCTCATCGGCAACGGACGTTGCGGAGCGTCCAGCGGATGGTCGCAGCGGCGCGGTACGGCGCCCAGTTCCGCTGCCCGGCTTACGGCCGGCTCGGTGCGCACGCCGACATCCGGCGGCACCGTGCCGGACAGCTGGCGCGTCATGTCGGCGAGCGGATCGAGCGAGGGCCAGCCGCGCGTCGCATTGGCAGGCGTCTGCCACGACTCGGGGCTTTTCCACGACACGCCGCGCAGACTGTCGTCGCGCACGCTCACGGTTTCCAGTTGCGGCACGGGGTTCGCTGCAGCAGCCGGCGGCGATGCTTGCGGGACATACACGAAAGTGCGCCCGGTCTGCGACAGCAGCCGGACCATTTCGGCGAGCGTGCCGTTTACCTGCCATTCCTCAAAACGGCGACGGCAAGTCGGACCCGACGGATAGCGGCCTGGCAGTTTCGACCAGGGCTCACCGGTTGTCAGAATCCAGAGGACTGCATTTGCCACGATGCGTGGTTCGGCGCGCGGCCGGCCGCGTCGGTTGAGACGGACCGCCGGCTCATCGGAAACGAGCGCTGCGAGCTGCGCCCATTCGTCATTGCTTAGCTCATCGAAAAACATGCGGTTCTCCACGCAGCCTGGCCAGGCCGCGGCTTTGGACATCTCACGAATTCAGCGTTCACGATCCGTGTAGTGTCCTCGGTTGCACAAATATGTATTTACGTCCCGGCCGATTCGCGAATTTCGCACTGCGTTAGTGCGATTGTTCCCCACCGCGAAGCACAAAACGTGGTCTCACTCGTGCATAGGAGAAATTGTGCAGGAAGCATACCATCACCAGGGTTTCCGTGAATATCCCAAACACAAGTGTTACGGATGGAAACAAACTTGTGCTTTTTGCCGCGTTGATTTTCCAATAGCCGGGGCAGAAATGCCGTCAGTGGCAACAGCACAACCGTCTATCGCGCGGCACATCCACGATGAAAGAACTGCTTTATTTCAGCCAAATGAATACGGAAAAGTTTTACTGTTTTTTTATGGCCTGATAGACGTGTGTATCGGTACCGCAACACGTTGAGGCCGCAACGAGCCGGCTGGCGATCCGCTCCCGTGCCTCTGCGCGGGAGCACATTTGGGACCGCCACGCAGCGTAGATCAGGTGACCGGATTCGCTGCGTGCTCACCCACCACCGTCATCCATCCACGCGCGCGCCAGCGCGTAACGAGCCCTTCCCGCACGTACGGATCGGCGTTTGCAAAGGCTTCGGCAGCAGCCGGCGAATCGCCTTCGAATAGCAGGATGGCGTTGTCAGCCGGCTCGACGAGCGCGCCGCCAAGCTGTAGTTCGCCGCGCGCGACCGCGGCCCGCGCCAGTTTCAGATGCTCGTCGCGCCAGCTTGCGCGGCGTTCGAGATAGTCGTCGCAGAGGTCGTAGATCAACAGGTAATGCATGGATATCCCTCCTGAATTAGCGGATAAATATTTCCGGTTTAGCCAATCACGTCAATATTGCGGCTTTAGAATAACGGCGGAATTTTCTTCCGGATTTCAATTGAAACCGATCGAATCGAGCTTATACCAATGCGGGCGCGCTTCTGTTCACCGGGAAACGTGACAAGCAAATTGAAAGGTATTGTTATCGATCGTCATTCATTCTGCATTCCGAACTATCTGCGCATTTTGCTCATGCCAGGCGTGTCTTGAGTGTCATTGACGGGCGATCGCCGGCGGATGGGCGCCCAGGGAAAACCTGCCCCGCCGCCTGTCAACCAGCCAACATTGCCATCCGTTTTACCTGACAGCTTTGCCATAATAATGACGGCGATGGGCAAACGGATGCCTGTGACGCCCGGTTGTACGACTACCAATAACAGTTTCACTACCGATGGAGTGTCCCATGAAGATCCAGTCCGCGCTCGCAGCCCTCGTCCTCGGCGCCGTGTTGGCGTCGCCCGCTTTCGCTCAAAACAGTCAGCAGTCGAAGATGACCGCCTGCAACCAGCAGGCCGGCGACAAGAAAGGCGACGACCGCAAGGCCTTTATGAAATCGTGCCTGTCGGCGAAACCGGCCGCCGCGCCGATGTCCCAGCAAGACAAGATGAAGGCGTGCAACACACAAGCAGCCGGTAAGAAAGGCGACGATCGCAAGGCCTTCATGTCGACCTGCCTGAGCAACAAGAGCTGAATCCAGGCTCTCCTGGGCGTTGTAGCGGAGGCACGGCGCGGTTAGAACCGCGCCACCTCCGCGACGCCACTGTCCGCAGAGCACGCCGGTCGCGCCACCATCTCGCCGCCATAAAGGCCGCCGCGCCTGTCAGCGCTAGTTGCGCCATCAGCAGCATCCGGCCTCCCGGCCGCTTTCCCGCCTTTCAAAGTCCGTTCGCCCCGATTGCAGCATTTTCTTCTATGATGGCTGCGGAGACGGCCCACCTATAAAACACCATGCGCCATCGGGCCGCCATCTTGTCGTTGATGCCACAGAGCATTGATCGGAGGCAAGAATGGTATGGAGACAGAAAAACCGCTGGTTCAGGCGGTGGCTGGTCGTCATCGTCTTTTGGGCGGTGCCGGTCGCGATCGTCGCGGTGCGCGAGATTCAGGAGGAAATGGCCTACAACGCCGTTGACCTCGACCGCGCCCTGACCACGTGGAATTTCACCGACGCGCAACGCGCCGCCGGTGCCCCCGCCCGCTGTCATGGCGAGCCGGATGAGGCACGCGCGGCAGGTTGCCCGGCAGACGTGCTGAGCGCCAACGCACCCCGTCAGCAGGAGGCCCGTGACGAATACTCCTTGCGCCGTACTACGCTGTTCGCGTATCTCTGGCACGCGTTCGTCGGTTACTGGATCGTGCCGGCCATCACGCTGTTTCTCCTCGGGGCGCTGATCGGCGGCGTTCGCCGCGCGCTACGCCGCCCTCCACCACCCATCAAAAGCACGCAGAATCATTGAAGGGTGCACGTGCACCCGCTCGCTGGCGTCAGGTATCGCGGCGAGTCCGTACGATCGCGCAACACCGTCGGCATTGCGGCGTGCGCGCAACACACCCCTTAACCTTTCATATTTATTTCAATCGTCCTGTGTCGCGCTGAAAATCGGTAAAAAGCGACCTGCCGGGTGCACGAAAGACACCGCTCCGCCGGTGCTGGCGAGCCGCCATCTCAGGCACAAATTCTGCGTCCTTCCGTGCGTACGAAGCCCTTCGAAGGCGGTCCAGTGATCGGTCATAGTTACCCCAATGACTTTTCATATTTGCCGCAAACGCCCGTCCCACAAGGGTTTTCGTCGCAAGCGGGAACGCACCCTTTACTCGTGCGTGTGATATAACTAACCTGGCAGCCCGGTAAAAAAGCGTGGTTGCACCCAGGAACCGTGACGGAGAAAAACGATGCAAAGACGAAACTTCATGCTGAAGACTACCGCTGCGCTAGCTTTCGGAAGCCTTGCACTCGCTGGATGCACCACGTCGTCAGGCACCCCCGACAACGCGGCGACCAACATGTCGAAGCGGCAGTCGATTGACTCCAGCGTCGATGGGACGATGTCGCGCCTCTTCCAGACGGTGCCCGGCTCGCGTGAGCTCGTGTCGAAGGCGCGTGGCGTACTGGTATTCCCGTCGGTGCTGCAAGCCGGCTTTATCGTCGGCGGCCAGTATGGCGAAGGCTCGCTGAAGGTCGGCGGCGGCACGGTCGGCTACTACAGCACGGTCTCGGGCTCGTTCGGCCTGCAGGCCGGCGCGCAGTCGAAGGCCATCATCTTCCTGTTCATGACGCAGGACGCGCTCGACAAATTCCGCAATACCGACGGCTGGTCGGCAGGCGGCGATGCCTCAGTCGCTCTCGTCAAGATGGGCGCGAACGGCGCGATCGACACCACTACGGCCACCGCACCGGTCGAAGTGTTCATCCTCACCAATGCTGGTCTGATGGGCGATGTTTCGATCAACGGCACGAAGGTGTCGCGCCTGCATATCTAGGCGGGCAGGATCCGGGATCGCGCGTCTTGATGCGATCCCAGACAAAAACGGCGATGCTGCAGGCATCGCCGTTTTTATTTGCTAGACGCACGCCGGGATCAACGCGGCGTGGTGGTCGTGTCGATCACCTTGAAGCGTGAACGCTTTTGCGCGCGAATCACCGACTGATACGCCTGGACATACTCCTGCGCCATCCGGTGCGACGTGAAGCGCGCCTCGAAGTGCTCGCGCACGCCGGCACGCGGCACCTTGTGCAGACGGTTCACGGCAGCCACTGCGCCAATCTCGTCCTCGACGATAAAGCCTGTCACGCCGTCGTCCAGTACTTCCGGCACGGCCCCGCGATTGAAGCCGATAACCGGTGTGCCGCAGGCCATCGCCTCGATCATCACGAGACCGAACGGCTCGGGCCAGTCGATCGGGAACAGCAGCGCATGCGCGCCCGACAGAAATTCGGCCTTCTGGTTATCGGCGATCTCGCCGATAAATTCCACATACGGCAGATCCAGCAGCGGTTTGATATCGCGCTCGAAGTATTCGAGGTCAGCACTGTCGACCTTGGCCGCGATCCGGATCGGCAGGCCGCAGCGGCCCGCAATGCGGATCGCCGTGTCGACGCGCTTTTCCGGCGAGATGCGGCCGAGGAAGGCCAGATACTTCTGCTCCACCGGTTGCGGCGTGTAGAGGTTCTCAGGCAGCCCGTGATACACCGTGGTCAGCCATTTGGCCTGCGGCAAGGGGTGACGCTGCGAATTCGATATCGAGATCACCGGTGCGGTGTTGAACGTGTCGAACACGGGCTGCTGCTCGGGCAAATCGAGGCGGCCGTGCAGCGTCGTAACGAACGGTGTGTCCTGGCGTTTGAACACCGAGAACGAGTAATAGTCCATGTGAAAATGGAGCACGTCGAACTGGTCCGCCTGGCGGCGCACCAGTTCCATCAGCAGCATATGTGGCGCGATGCGGTCCCGGATGCCGGGGTCGAGCCGCAGGGCGCGCGGCCACACAGCCTCGAGTTTTGCGGAGGTCACCGAGTCGCCGCTGGCAAACAGCGTCACGTCGTGGCCGAGGTCTACCAGCGCCTCGGTAATGTACGACACGACGCGCTCGGTCCCGCCATATAGCTTGGGCGGCACCGATTCGGTCAAGGGGGCGATCTGAGCAATTCTCATCGTGTCTCTCCGTGAAACTGACGGCCTGGCCACGCTGAGCCCGGACATCCAGCGCAGCAGCCTGCAACGGCCTTGTCAGCGGCGCACGAGTATGCCAGCGCCTATGTCTCCAATCAATGTAATGACCGGCGTTGCGTTTGCTCGCGCCAGTTTGTGTACTTATTGCACCCGCTTATTTCGCCGGCTTATTTCACCGGTTACTGCCGATTATTGCCGATCGCGTACAAAAAAGCCCACAAACCTTTCAATTCCTATGCGCTGTTACAGTCAGGAAACACATCCCGGCTTATCGGGAGGGCCACTTCCACGGCGGCATATCGAGTGCATCCGCTCCGGCAATCCGGGTGGCGCCGAGCTGCTTTTCGAGCACGATCGACTGGCTGCCGTCTTCCCGTTCGAGCGCGGCAATGAGGCGCGCCGCGTGCGACACCACCAGCACCTGCGAATGGCGCGAGGCCCGGGCAATCAGCCGTGCCAATGCCGGCAGCAGATCGGGATGCAGACTCGTCTCCGGTTCGTTCAGCACCAGCAAGGCGGGTGGGCGCGGCGTCAGCAACGCCGCCACCAGCAGCAGATAGCGCAGGGTGCCGTCGGACAACTCGGCGCCCTTGAGCGGACGCAATAGCCCGTGCTGATGCATCGTCACTTCGAAGCGGCCGTCGAGGTTGATCACCGCGATGCTGGCGCCGGGAAAGGCGTCGTCGATAGCGTCGTCAAGCGCGGCGGCGTCGCCGATTTCGCGGATCGTCTGCAGCGCTGCGGCGAGATCCGAGCCGTCGTCGCCAAGCACCGGCGTGTGCGTGCCGATCTGCGGCAGGCGCACGGGCGATTCGCTATCGGTGCGGAAATGGTCGTAGAAGCGCCACGAGCGGATCTGCTCGCGCACCGCGATCATCTCCGGCGCGGTGCGCGGGTCGGAGAACTCCGTCATCATGCTGTCGAAGCTCGCCACCGGCTGCGGGATGGTCTGCCACTCGCCGCTGTCGTCACGGGTGCGCAGCGTCGGGCCGTGGCGGTCCACCAGCATCGCCGAGGGCCGCAGCAGCGGACCGCTCCAGATGCATTCGCGCTTGATGACCGGGTCGAGCGAGAACGCCGTCGTCGTCGGCTTGATGGTCGGCAAACCGAGGTCGATGGCGTAACCGAACTGGTCGCCGGCAAAGCCGAGCCGCAGATTGACCGGATCGTCGCGCCGCACGCCCTGCACCGGTAGCTCGCCGCTCAGCATGGCGCGCGAGAAGCGTTCGGGGCCGGCCCAGAGCGTCGATGGCAAGCCGCCTTCGCGCGCCAGCGAGGCAATCACACCGCCGCGCGCCGTCATCGCCAGTAGCCGCAATGCGCGATACACGCTCGATTTGCCGCTGCCGTTGGGCCCGGTGACAATATTCAACGGACCGAGCGGCGCGATCACTTCCCGCAACGAACGATAGTTGGCAATCGCCAGCGTGGTCAGCATGAAGCCTCCAGCCATACGGCGTTCATCGATGCATCGCTCGCACCACCCCGCGCGCCACCCATCAGGACGACCGCCCCGCGGCACCCGCCCCATGCAGCGGGACGCTGCGCAAGTCGTGCAGGAATGAGTCGCGCCACACACCGAGATCGTTCTTGCGCAGCGCTTCCATATTGATCTCGTGACGCCGTTGACGTGCCTCGAGCGGCATGGACAGCGCACGCTGCAGCGCTTCGCACATCCCCACTGCGTCATGTGGATTCACCAGCAGCGCCCCGCTCAGTTCAGCCGCCGCGCCCGCGAAGACCGACAGCACGAGCACGCCTGGATCGTCGGGGTTCTGCGCCGCCACGTACTCCTTGGCGACCAGGTTCATGCCGTCGTGCAACGGCGTGACGAAGCCGATTTGCGACTCGCGAAACAGCGACATCAGCTTCCAGCGGTCATAACGCTGGTTCAGATAGCGGATCGGCGTGTAGTCGAGGCCCGAATAGCGGCCGTTGATGCGACCTGCTTCGTATTCAAGGTCCTGGCGGATCTGCTGATAAGTGGCGACGTCGGAGCGGGTGGGCGGCGCGATCTGCACCAGCGTGACATTGCCGCGCCACTCCGGCGAGCGTTCCAGCAGATGCTCGAAGGCGCGGAACCGCTCGACGAGGCCTTTCGAATAATCGAGCCGGTCGACGCTCATGATCAGCTTGCGTCCTTCGAGGCTCTGCTTGAGATCGAGTACATGCTGACGGCTCTCGTAGCGCTGCGCCTGCTCGGCAATCTCGTCGGGGAACACGCCGATCCGGTAGACACCCGTGCGCAGGCGGCGTCCAAAGGCTTCCGCGTGACCGTCGGCCGTCACGCTGCCGCGCGCGTGGCGCACAAGGTAGTCGTGAAAGGCGAGCTCGTCGGTGGCAGTCTGGAAACCGAGCAGGTCGTAGCAGCACAGCGACTTCGCCAGCTCTTCATGCGGCGGGATGTTGAGCAGGATCTGCGGCGCGGGAAACGGGATATGCAGGAAGAAGCCGATGCGGTTCGTGATGCCTTCGGAACGCAGCGCTTCGGCGAACGGGATCAGATGGTAGTCGTGGACCCAGATGATGTCGTCGGGCTCGAGCAGCTTGATGAGACGGTGGGCGAGCCACGCGTTGACGCGCCGGTAGCCGGCATATTCCTCGCGCTCGTAGCGCGCCAGATCGTTGCGATAGTGGAAGACCGGCCACAGCGTCGCGTTCGAAAAACCGCGGTAATACTGATCGTAGTCCTTGCGCGTGAGCCCGACGGTAGCGAAGGTCACAGCACCTTCCTGCTCGAGCGTCGGACCAGCGTTGGCGACGGTTTCGCTGACGACGTCGCCGCTCCAGCCGAACCACACGCCCCCCGCGTCTTTCAATGCACCGAATACGCCGACCGCTAGCCCCCCTGCCGATCCTTTGGTTTCCGTCGGGGTTGCCACACGATTCGATACGACGATCAGCCTGCCCATGTCTATTGTCCTCCTGGTTCCGAGGGCCTCGCGCGCTGGCGCGGCGCCCTGGTTCGCGGCTAAGAAATGACAGTTCGACCGGTCGCGAGGACGATCAGTTGCAAGCCCGGTGGGGGCCGGGCCCCATGCAGTGGCCGCAGACAGGGTTCAGGCACACCTCGGACTGGCTTCACGAAGCCGGACCCGGGCGGATTCAGCCGGCGCGTTACTCGCCGCTTCGGCAGGGAAACGCCTTGCCGAGCCCCAGCGAAATTGCGGTGCTGGCGTTATAACCCACCGCGTTTGGATTCTCCGCAATGTACTTGCGCACCGCATCGGTCAGCTGTTGCGAGCGCGCGTCCGGCGGCAGGCAGAAATACTGGCCGACCCTTGGGCCGGTGGTGCCGCCGATCGCGTCGATCGTGTTGAAGACGCCGTCGGCCGCGCCTTCAATATACGCAGCGCACGCGCTACGCGATGCCACATCCGTTTTCTCGCACAGCTTGTTGAGGTCGCCTCCCGTGAATGCGGCTGCCGTTAGCGGTACGGCAAGCGCACTGGCGCAAATCAAAGCCCGCAGCATGGTGATCCTTCCAGGGTGATTATCGAGCGGTCTGATGCCGCATAGAAACGGCGCGCCCCAAAGCGCGCCGTAGCCGTTATTCTGCACTGTTTTTCTGCATGCGAGGCATGCCGGCACGTTACTTCTGTTGCGTTTGCTGCATTCTCGCCGTCAGGCCCTCGACGACATCCGGTTCCTTGTACTGCTTGGCAAAGTCGAGCGCGTTCATGCCAATCTGGTTTTTTACATTCAGGTCGGCGCCGTTGTCGAGCAGCAGCTTCACCGTCGACACATGGCCGCCGCGCGCAGCCATCATCAGCGGCGTGGTGCCGTTCGGCGAGCCGGCATCGACGTAAGCGGAGTGGTCGAGCAGCAGCTTGACGATGTCGTCGTGACCGTTGGCGGCCGCGTAGTGCAACGGCGCCCAGCCCTTCTTGTTGACCTCGGCGTCCTTCGCGATCAGCGTTTGCACGATGTTGATGTCGCCATTGAGCGAGGCCATCATCATGGCGTTTTCGCCGGCCTTGTCCGTGATCTCGATGTTGGTCTTCGGGTTGGCGATCAGTGCCGCGACAACCTTGTCGGACTTCTCGCGGGCAGCCAATACCAGCAGCGGGATACCCTGGTCGTCGGTCAGATTCGGGTCCATGCCGTGCGAAAGCTGCTTGTTGACCTCGCTGACATCGTCGAATTTGACGGCCTTGATCATCGTATCGGCCGGGGCGGCGTGAGCCGGCAAAGCGGCGAGCGCCGCGCAGGCGAAGCCGCCGGCCAGCGCGACGCGCGACACGCGGGCAGCGCCTCGGCGCAGCGACGCGAGCATGCCGGTGCAGTTGGCGTTTACAACGGAGGACGAAGCGTTCTGGGCGTTGGCCTGGGTCAGATATTTATTCATATATAGCTTTAGGAATCGTCCCTATCTTGTTGATAATATTCAATTTCCAGATTCACGCGGCGGCTGCTGCGGGAATCCTGAAGAGCCGGAAGAAGTTTTCGGTCGTTGCGGCGCCCAGCGCCGCATCCGGCATCTCGCGTTGTTGCGCGATGAAGCGTCCGACATAACTTACGTACGCAGGTTCATTCGGCTTGCCACGATAAGGCACCGGAGCGAGGTACGGTGAGTCGGTTTCAATCAGCAAACGCTCGAGCGGCACGCGGCGAGCGACGTCCTGCACCTCCGTCGCGCTCTTGAACGTGACGATGCCCGACAGCGAGATGTAAAAATTCTGCGCCAGCGCCTGCTGGGCGACAGCCCACGGTTCCGTGAAGCAGTGCATCACACCGCCCGGCTCGCCCGCGCGTTCTTCGGCCATGATCCGCAGCGTGTCTTCCGACGACGAGCGTGTGTGGATGATCAGCGGCTTGCCCGTGGCATGCGCAGCGCGGATATGAGTGCGAAAGCGCTCGCGCTGCCATTCCATGTCGGCGATCGTGCGGCCTTCGAGGCGGTAGTAGTCGAGGCCCGTCTCGCCGATCGCCACCACCTTGGGATGTTTGGCCAGCTCGACCAGCTCGGCCACGCTTGGTTCCTGGGCATCCTCATGATCGGGGTGTACGCCGACCGAAGCGAAGACGTTCTCGTACGCCTCGGCAACCGCCAGCACGGACGGCAGGCTTTCGAGGTCGACGGACACGCACAGCGCATGCGTGACCGAGTGGCTGCGCATGTTCTCGATGACCTGCGGGAGACGGTCGCCGAGTCCTTCGAAGTTGATGTGACAGTGCGAATCGACAAACATGGTGGTGTCCTGCGGTGAATCGAATGGGTGTGGGGCCAGCCAGCGTGCATCAGGCAGCGGAATCGATCCGCCGGCCGAGAATCAACAGGTCGCGCTCGATGCCGTCCAGCACCGCGACGCGCGGCAGCGCACCCCACTCGCCAAAGCCGAAGCCGCGGAACAGGCGCAGGCTCGCTTCATTGTGGCCGAAAATGAAGCCCAGCACGGTATGGATGCCGAGCCCCGGCGCGGCCGACAGCGCCTCGGCCAGCAACTGCTTGCCGAGTCCTTTGCCGCGTGCTGCTTCGTCCAGATAGATGCTGACCTCGGCCGTCCGCAGATAGGCCGGGCGGCCGTAAAAATCCGAAAAGCTCAGCCACGCGATGATCCGGTCGCCGTCTTCCACCACCCACAGCGGCCGCTTTTCCGGACCATGGGCATGAAACCAGGCGAGCCGGCTCTCGACACTCACCGGCTCCAGATCCGCGGTGACCAGGCGCGACGGCACGGTCGAGTTGTAAATGGCGACGATGGCGGGCAGATCGTCGAGTGTGGCGTCGCGGTACGAAAGGCTCATGATGGCGGGTGTGTCGGGTGGTGGTTCTGAAAAAAGTCAGGTATGGACAGGTGCAATCGGGGCGTAGGCGGCCGCGAACCACGTGTCATTGCGCTACGCCGCGGCCAGGGCCGCGTACGGCCCGCCTCGCCGCTCGCCTGCCGACGTGTCAGCGAGCCATCGACTAGCGGAAGCGGCCAGCTGCCTCAGGCGAACAGATCGCGGTAGCCGATAAACAGTTCCTCGAAGACCAGCCGCGCGTTCAGCGGATGATTTTCCACCGCGCGCTGACGCGTCACGGTCTTGATAAAGCGGGCGAACGCCGTGGCATCCGTCTGCGCGGCGCAGCGGTCCAATGCCGCCGCAGCCTGCGGGAAGTAACGCGGTGCCCCAGCGGTCCGCTGAGCCAGCAGGTCATACAGCCAACGCTGCAGCCAGCCGAGCACGAGCGGCACCGGCAGCTTTTGCAGCGCCTCGGCGCACGCGAACGCATCGCACTGCGGGCCGGCAGCGAGCTGTTTGAGGGTCCAGTCGCGCAAGGTCCGGTTCTCGTCGCTCGCCAGCGCCAGCGCGGTGAGCGGCGCGCCGCCCGCCTCGGCGAGCAGCGCCGGCGCGTCGGCCACGCCCTGCGCGGCGAGCCACGGCGTCGCGATCTCCGGCGCGGGCGCGGTCATCGGCCACTGGCGGCAGCGGCTGATGATGGTCGGCAGCAGACGGTCGATGCGCGCCGACACCATCAGAAACACCACGCCCGCCGGCGGCTCTTCGAGCGTTTTCAGGAGCGCGTTGGCGGCGGCCACGTTGAGCGCCTCGGCCGGCGCCAGCACGACGACGCGCGCCCCGCCGCGATGCGAACCCACGCCAGTGAAATCGAGCAGTGCGCGCACCTGTTCGATCTTGATTTCCTTGCTCGGCGCGCGGGTCTTTTTGGCGTCGTCGGCGTCGGCTTTGTCAGCTTTTTCATCAGCGGCCGCGCTGGCGAGACCGGCTTCGGCGGCTAACGCCTCGGGCACGACGATCCGGTAGTCCGGATGGTTGCCCTGCACGAACCAGTTGCACGCGGCGCACGTTCCGCACGGCTCGCCGTTCGGAAGCTGGGCCTCGCACAACAGCCCTTGCGCCAGATGCTGCGCAAAGCGCAGCTTGCCGATCCCGGCTTGCCCATGGAGCAGCAACGCATGTGGCCAATGCCCGCGTAGCTGTTGCAGACGGTTCCAGTCATCGGCTTGCCACGGATAAATCATTGTTTCTCTTTAAATTCAATCGGTTGTCGTTGTTTTATCAGGTGAAACACGAGCTTTCGGGTCATTATAACGCTGATTAATATTTGTTAAAAATCAAAGCGTTGTAATCAGCTCTTCAAGTCGTTTCTGAATCTGCGGAATGCTCTGCGTGGAGTCAATGATAGCGAACCGGTACGGCGCTTCTTCGGCCCGGCGCAGATATTCGGCGCGCGTACGGGTGAAAAACGCGTCCGATTCGCTTTCGAAGCGATCCGGCTCGCGCGCCGAGCTGCGGCGCTCGCTGGCAGTGTCCGGCGACACGTCGAACAGCAGCGTCAGGTCCGGCTGAAAGCCGCCCTGCACCCAGCGCTCCAGGGCTTCGAGCTTGTCGCGTGGCAGGCCGCGGCCACCGCCCTGATAGGCGAACGTGGCGTCGCTGAAGCGGTCGGACAGCACCCAGTCGCCGCGCGCGAGCGCCGGCTCGATGACCTGCGCCAGATGTTCGCGGCGCGCGGCGAACATCAGCAGCGCCTCGGTTTCGAGGTCCATCGTCTGGTGCAGCAGAATCTCGCGCAGCGACTCGCCGAGCGCCGTGCCGCCCGGTTCGCGGGTCATGACGACGCTCCGGCCGCTCGCCGCAATGTGCGCTTCGAGGCGCTCGCGAAACCACGCGAGATGGGTGGTCTTGCCCGCCCCGTCAATGCCTTCGAATGTGATGAATTTGCCCCGCGCCATCATTGCCCTCGAATATATTTGTCGACGGCCTTGTTGTGATCGCCGAGTGTGTCAGAAAAAATGCTGCTGCCGTCGCCGCGCGACACGAAGTACAGCGCCGTGCTCTGCGCCGGGTTCAGCGCCGCCTGCAGCGACGCGACGCCCGGCAGCGAAATGGGCGTTGGCGGTAGGCCCATGCGCGTGTACGTGTTGTAGGGCGTGTCGGCCAGCAGGTCGTGCTTGTGCAGATGGCCCGTGTAGCCGTCACCCATCCCGTAGATCACCGTCGGATCGGTCTGCAGCGGCATGCCCACACGCAGCCGGTTCGCGAACACCGCCGCGACCATGGGCCGGTCGGAGGGCTTGCCGGTTTCCTTCTCGATGATGGATGCCATCGTCAGTGCATCATACGGCGTCTTGTACGGCAGCCCTGGTGAACGTGCCATCCAGGCTTCGTCGAGGCGCTCGCGCATCAGATGATAGGCGCGCCGGTACACGTCGAGGTCGCTGGTGTTCTTGTCGAACAGGTAGGTGTCGGGGAAAAACAACCCTTCGCCGTTGCCGATTGCGGCTTCCGGTGCGCCGATCGCGCTCAGCAGATCGGCATCGCTCATGCCGGCGGTGTCGTGCTTGAGGGCCGGATTGGCGTCCAGTTCGGCACGCATGCGCTTGAAGGTCCAGCCTTCGATGATCGTCGCGACGTATTCGTTGACGTCGCCGCGGGCAAGCTTCTGCAGCACTTCGTAGGGCGTCACGCCGCTCTTGAACTCGTAGTTGCCCGATTTGAGCTGGGTCTGCAGCCCGAGCACGCGCGTCATGACGACGAACAGTTCCGGCTCGACCGGCACGCCGCCGCGGTTCAGCTGCAGCGTGACGCTGCGCAGACTGCTATGCGGTTTGACGGTGACGTCGAGTTGCGGCGGTGTCAGGTTGATCGGGCTGTTGGCCCAGTGATATACGCCAGCAACACCGGCGGCAGCCAGCGCAACGACAATCGTGCCGGCAACGAGACATTTCTTCAGGAGGGGCATGCGGAACATGGCTTGGTTGAAGTCCATATAATACTTGCTTGCCTTAGCCAAAGTCAGAATTGACTGTTCCCCGAATCCATGAATGCACCGCTCGCTTCTGCCCCCGGCACCGCCGCTGCCGCACCGGCCGCACTGCCCCCGCTGCCGCGCCCCTCGCGTGAGGAATTCGACGCTGTCGGCGCGCACGGCGCTTATATGCTGCTCACGCAGTTCGGCGTGATCGATGCGACCGGCGACGACGCGGCCAGCTTCCTCCACGGTCAGCTGACCAACGATACCCAGCATCTGGACGCGGCCAATGCACGTCTGGCGGGCTACTGTTCGGCCAAGGGGCGTCTGCTGGCGTCGTTTCTGAACTGGCGTAGCGGCGAGACGATCCGCCTGCTGGTGTCGAAGGACATTCAGGCCGCCGTGCAGAAGCGTCTGTCGATGTTCGTGCTGCGCGCGAAAGCGAAGCTTTCGGATGCGAGCGGCGAGCTGGCTGTAGTGGGCCTCGCGGGCGACGTGCGCAAGGTGTTGTCGGGCGTATTCGATGCGCTGCCCGATGGCGTGCATGTGAAAGTGGACGGGCCCGCCGGCTCGCTGATCCGCGTGCCGGATGCGCTCGGGAAGCTGCGTTACCTGTGGGTCGGGCCGAAAGCCGAGGTTGAAGCACGTTTGCCGCTCTTCGACGGCAAGCTCACGCGTGCTTCGGCGGCGGTATGGGACTGGCTCGATATTCGCGCCGGCGAGCCGCGGATCACCCAGCCGGTGGTCGAGCAGTTCGTGCCGCAAATGGTCAATTTCGATGTGCTCGGCGGCGTGAATTTCCGCAAGGGTTGCTATCCGGGGCAGGAAGTCGTGGCGCGCAGCCAGTATCGAGGGACGATCAAACGACGCACGTCGCTGGCCAATGTGGCCGGTGAACTGGCGACGGTTGCGCCGGGTATGGAACTGTTCCACTCGGCGGATCCGGGCCAGCCTTGCGGCATGGTGGTGAATGCCGCTTCGGCGCCGGATGGCAGTGTGGACGTGCTGGTCGAGGTCAAGCTCGCGGCGCTCGAGTCGGGGTCGGTTCACCTTGGCGCGGCTGATGGGCCGGCGCTGACTTTCCTGGCACTGCCGTATACGTTGCCGACTGAGGTTTGATACGGTGTTAGGGTTGGAAACAAAGCCTCCCAACGAAGAACTCCTCGCCCGCCTGCGCGCCTTCCGCGGCACGCTGCCGACCGATTTCAGGTTTGACCGCAACGATGCGAATGCCCGTGGCGCGGGAGACTGCCCCCGATGTGCCTGATCGTCTTCGACTGGCGGCCCGATGCGGCCGAGGGTCCGCTTTTCACACTCGCCGCCAATCGCGACGAATTCTTGCGCCGCACCGCCGATCCGATGCACTGGTGGACCGAAGCGCCGAACCTTCTGGCCGGGCGCGACCTGGTGGGCGGCGGCACATGGCTTGGCATGACGCGCGACGGCCGTTTTGCAGCGCTGACGAATTACCGCGCGCCCCATGAAATGCGCGCCGATGCGCCCACACGCGGCACGCTGGTCAGCCACTGGCTGCTGGGCGAGCCATCCGCCGAACTCACGCCGCTCGATTACCTGCAGCGGGTCGCGCAGGACGGTGAGATCTACAACGGCTTTAACCTGCTGGTCGGCGACTGGTCGCGGCGCGAACTTGGCTGGTACTGCAACCGCTCGGCCATGCCGCCGGCGTTGCTCGAAGCCGGCACGCACGGCATCTCGAATGCCGTGCTCGATACACCGTGGCCCAAGCTTGTGCGAAAGCGCGCCGAGCTGGGCGCGCTGGTCGCGGCGGACCCGCTCGTGCCGCTCGAAGGGCTAATCGAACTGATGCGCGACACCCGCCTCGCCCGCGACGACCAGTTGCCCTCCACCGGCATCCCGCTCGAACGGGAGCGGGTGCTGTCGGCAGCGTTTATCGAATCGCCGGATTACGGCACGCGCGGTACGACGGCCTTGCGGGTCGTGGCGAACGGCATCCACGGTACGCATGACACGCATGGCAAACATCTGAGTGCGGCGGTCGTCGAACGCAGCGACGACAACGGCTCGCACCGCGTGGTGCGCCCAGGTGACTTCGAGCGTCGCTTCGCGTTCAATATCGAACGCTGAGGCACGCCACCGCCGGGAAGACTTCGCTTGACGCGCTTAGTCCAGCTCAATACCAAACGCCGAACGCAAGGCAGCGACCGCATCGGCATGAGCCCGCGCGACGTCCGGCACAAAACCGCCCATCTTGAAGAACTCGTGGATCATGCCTGCGTAGCGCATGAGCGTGACCTCGTTGCCTGCTGCGCGCAGCTTTTCCGCGTAGGCGATGCCTTCGTCGCTGAGCGGATCGTACTCGGCCGTCGCAATCCACGCGGGCGCTACACCTTCGAATCGGGGCGCATCGCGTGTGCCGTCGAGCGGCGCGAAGCGCCAGTCGTCGCGATCGCCCGGGTCGCGCACGTATTGCTCGAAAAACCACTGGATCGTCGCAGCCGACAACAGAAAACCATCCGCGAGCCGCGCATGCGAGGCGGTCTGCTGATATCCCGTCGTGCCTGGATAGATCAGCATCTGCAGCACCGGCTTCGGCAATCCGGCGTCCCGCGCCAGCACCGCGCAGACGGTAGCAAGCGTGCCGCCGGCACTATCGCCGCCAAGCGCAATACGCGCCGGGTCGACGCCATAGAGACTCGCATTGGCATGAAGCCAGCTCAACGCATCGAACGCGTCGTCCACTGCAGTGGGGAATTTATGTTCCGGCGCAAGCCGGTAATCGACCGAGAGCACCACGCATTGCGCGTCGCGCGCGAACATCCGGCACAGGGCGTCGTGCGTATCGACGCTGCCTACGGTAAAGCCACCGCCGTGGTAGTAGACGAGCGCCGGTGACGGCTGCGCCCAGCTCGGTTCGGCCGGCTGGTAGAGCCGTGCGCGGATCGTCGCGCCGTCGCGCATCGGCACCGCCAGATCTTCGACGGCGAACATCCGCGCGGACGGGATCTCCAGAATCGGCGCGCTTTTCTCGTAAGAGGCGCGCGCCTGTTGCGCGGTAACTTCGTGGTACGGCGGGCGCTTCGCCCGCGCAATCAACTCGAGCACCTGCTCGATCTTCGGATTCAGCGGCATCGACTCACTGTCCCTTGACCTCTGGTTTGAGCGATAGCGGGTCAGTCGGATTGCGCAACTGTTCGATGTCCTCATGACGCAGGTGGACAGTCGGCAGGATCGCCGCGTGCGTGATGATGTAGAAGCGCCCTGCGTCGATCGCCTCGAACGTCATCTCGGCGACGTCCTTCGCGCTCAGCTTGCCCGACTGCACCGCCCGCTGCAACTGCTTGCCGGCGGCGAGTTGCGAGCGTGTCGGTCCCGTGTCGTTGCGCAGGGTCTCAGGACGGGCGCGCTCCGCATCGGCGATACCGGTCGGCACGAAGGCCGGGCACAGCAGCGAGCAACTCACCTGGCCGCCCGCGTTCTGCAGATCGTTGTAGAGCGTCTCCGTCAACGAGACGACTGCGTGCTTGGACGCGTTGTAGACGCCCATCGCCGGTGGCGACAGGAGCCCGGCAACGGACGCCGTATTGACGATATGCGCCGGTTCGTTCTGCCGCAGCATGATCGGCGTGAAGACGCGCACGCCGTGCGCGACGCCCATCACGTTGACGCCGAATACCCACTCCCAGTCGCGCGCGGTGCTTTCCCACACGAAACCGCCGACGCCCACGCCTGCATTGTTGAACAGCAGATGCACCTTGCCGAACGCGTCGAGCGCCGCGAGCGCCAGTGCTTCGACCTGGGTGGCGTCCGAAACATCGGTCGGCACGCCGATCGCGTCGGCACCGGCCGCGCGCAGATCATCCACGGTTCGCGCGAGCGCGGCGCCGTCGACATCGGCTAGCACCAGCTTCATGCCCAGGGCCGCGCCCTTCTCCGCAAAGGCGCGCCCGAAACCGCTCGCCGCGCCGGTGATCACGGCCACTTTGCCGTCGAACTGGAACATCGGGTGTCTCCGCTAGTTGCCTGTCAAAATTCAAACGAGGTCCAATGGGGCCTAGCCCGGTCAACTCGACTCAGATCAGCTTGACGAGCTGCTTGCCGAAGTTCTTGCCTTTGAGCAGACCGATAAACGCCTCGGGCGCACTCTCGAGGCCCTGCGCGATGCTCTCGCGGTAATGCAGCTTCTTCTGCGCGACGAGCGTGCCGAGTTGCGCGAGCGCTTCGGGCCACACGTCCAGCTGCTCGGTGACGATGAAGCCTTGCACCAGCAGACGCTGCCTGACGATCAGCGCCGGATGCTTGAGCGGCGCCGGCTCGCCATCGTAGCCGGCGATCATCCCGCAAAACGCGATCCGGCCGAACGCATTCATGCAAGCGAGCGTCGCATCGAGCACCGCGCCACCGACGTTCTCGAAGTAGCCGTGGACACCGTCCGGCGTCGCAGCTTTCAGGTCCTGATAAAGATTGCCGGCCTTGTAGTCGACGCAGGCATCGAAGCCGAGCGTCTCGACTACATAGCGGCACTTGTCCGCCCCACCGGCGATGCCGACAGCGCGTGCCCCCGCCAGCTTCGCCAGTTGCCCGACCACACCGCCGACCGCCCCGCTCGCCGCACTGACCACCACCGTCTGCCCGGACCGGGGCTGGATGATGCGGTTCAGACCGTACCAGGCCGTGACACCGGGCATGCCCACAGCACCCAGGTAAGCAGCGAGCGGGACATGCGTGTCGTCCACCTTGCGCACGCCGGTACCATCGGAGGTGCCGAATTCCTGCCAGCCAAGCGTCGCGACCACCTTGTCGCCCACCGCGAACTCCGGATGTCTGGACTCAACGACTTCGCCCACGGTCCCGCCCACCATCACCTCGTTGAGCGGCTGCGGCGCCGCGTACGACTTGGCGTCGTTCATACGGCCGCGCATATACGGGTCGAGCGACAGATAGTGATTGCGCACGCGGAACAGGCCTTCCGCGAGCGGGTCCAGCGTCGTTTCGACGAGCCTGAAATTGTCGGCCGTAGCGGCGCCTTGTGGACGCGACGCGAGCACGAATTGACGGTTGATCTGGGGCATGTCGATCGTCTCCTTGATTGTCTGGATGTAGCGTGAATCTGCGGGTACGCAAAGCGGAACGTGCGTAGCGGCACGTCCCGCCACGCGTTCAACCGTCGCTAGGACCGGGTTTGGCAGACGGGTCGCTGCGCAGACGCTGATGCGTTACTTCGCGGCCCACGGCAAGGCGGCGCATGTACTTGAAAGTACCGAGCGCTTTCGCGACGAAATGGCCTTCGCTATCACGGATTTCGCCTTCGCAATAGGCCATTGTGGTCGAACGATGCAGCACGCGTGCGGTGGCGCGCAATTCGCCGCGCCCCGGCTGCATGAAGTTGACTTTCATCTCCACCGTGACGACGCCCACGCCGTCGCCCGCGAGACTGCGGGCGGCCATTGCCAGCGCGACATCCGCTAGCGTCATCGTCACGCCGCCGTGCGCGACGGCCCAGGTGTTCATGTGATCGGGCGCGAGCGGCAGGACGACTTCGCTCGCGCCGTCCGCAGCGCTGACGAGTTGCACGCCGAGATGGTCGACAAAGGGGCTTTCGAGCACGGGCAGCGCGTTGGGGGCGACGGTTGCAGCGGGTGCGGATGCATCGCGACCCTCGCCCGGATCGCCGGCCCCCGGTTGGCCGGCCCCCGCTTTCTGCGAATCAGTCATTGCCGCGGCTCAGACTTCGTAGTCGACACATTCGCGCGATTCGCGCACTGCGCCGACGAAGCTCTTGAGCGCTTCGTGAGTCGGGTGAACCTGGTAAGCGTCGAGCGATGCCTTGTCGGCGAAGTCGGAGACCAGCACGACGTCGTAGGTGGAGTCGAGGCCTGCTCCGGCCAGACCCACTTCCAGATGCAGGATGCCAGGCACGATGTTGCGGCAACCTTCCAGCTTTTCCTTCAGCTTGACGGCATTCTCCGCGCGCGAAGCGCCCTCTGCCGATTCCTTCAACTTCCACATCACAATATGTCGAATCATGGTTTCCGTAGCGTTCCACGCTATTCCAGTAAATGGGTCGGGTCATTATACGCAATGGCTTTTCAACTGTTTCTTCGTCCTCGCATGCCCTAGCCCGCGGAAAGCAGACGGGCAACCTGATCCGATCTGGTCTGCACTGCGATATCTTGCGCCGTCATTCCGCGATTGTCCTTTAACGTCCGATCCGCACCGCGAGCAATCAGCAGCCGGGCGGTGTCCGCGCGATCGTATCCCGCGGCCCACATCAGCGCGGTGAGGTCATTCCTGTAGGTGCGATTCACGTCGACCCCGGCATCGAGCAACCGGCTCACCACCTTAGTTTGTCCCTGGCCGGCCGCGTACTCCATGGCGGTCTTGCCAATGCGATCCGTGGCGGAAAGATCCGCACCATGCCCGAGCAGCAGCGCAACGATCTCGTCAAAACCGCCATACGCTGCGGCCATCAATGGTGTGACGCCCGGCGCATCCATGTGCTGGACGTTCGCGCCGTGATCGATCAGCATGCGCGCCATCGCCACATCGCCTTTTTTGCACGCAGTGATCAATGCGGTGTCGCCGATGCGGTTCATGGCATCCACGGCCGCCCCGTTCTGAAGCGCCGCGAGAACCGACGCCTGGTCGCCGTCCTTCGCGGCGGCCAGCAGTTGCCGGTTGGTTTCTCCGACGCCGTCGCCTTGCGCATGCACGGGCAAGTACACGCCGAATGCCCCGGCCAGCAGCAGAACCACAGTCGCGATATATCGGATGACGGTCTTTTTCATGGTATCCCTCCGTGCTACTGGAGCTACTGGAGATTGTTGATGTAAGCAGCCAGATTGCGAATGTCGTCGTCGGTCAGATTGCGCGTCACACTGGTCATGTTGCCCGCATCGTTGGTCCGCGTGTGCGAGCGGAAATCCTGCAGTTGCTTGACGATGTATTGATACTGCTGCCCCGACACGCGCGGAATCTCGTTCTGCCCTGAGAAGCCGCCCAGATGGCACATCGTGCATAGCACCTCGGCGGATTTCTTCCTTCCTGCTTCAATGCTGGCGCCGTCCGATCTGAACGGAACCGGCACCAGCTTTTGCGCGGCGAAGTAGTCGGCGAGATCCTGCATGTCCTCTTTCGACAGGTTGGCCGCCATCGGCGACATGCGCGGGTCGCTGCGCCGTCCTTCCTTGAAGTCTTTCAGCTCCAGATAGATATAGCGCGCGTTTTGACCTGCAAGAATCGGATAGTCCGGATTGGTCGAATTGCCCATCGGCCCATGACAGGCCACGCACGCTTGCGCCTTCGCCTGGCCCGCTTCGGCGTCGGCGTGCGCGCCCGACGGCAGCCACGCGGCGGCGAACCAGCCGCACAGCAGTGCCGTCCATAAGCGGCGAGCCGGACCCACTGCTGCGCGCAGCGTCCGCATCGTCATGGCAACGCGAAAACGAGAACGGTATTGCCGCGCTTGAAATCGAGCTGTGTGTTGCCGCCCGCCGCGACTGCGACGTACTGCTTACCATGCACCATGTACGACACCGCGGGCGCATTGACGCCGGCGCCGCACTGGAACTCCCAGAGCTTCTTGCCGGTGGTGGAATCGAATGCACGGAACAGGCCGTTGCCTTCGCCGTTGAATACAAGGCCGCCCGCGGTTGCCAACACGCCGCCAATCAGCGGCTGTTCGGTCTTGTAGTCCCACACCACCTTACCCGTGTCGACGTTCACGGCAGACAGCTTGCCCCATTGCTGCTCGGTCGGGATCGTCTTGAACGCACCGCCCAGCCATAGCTTGCTGCCACCCGGATAAGCGGCATCCTCGACCTGATACGTCATCGGCTGATGCAGATTCGCCGCATAGACGAGACGCGTATGCGGATCGAACGCCATCGGCGACCACTCGACCCCGCCGTTCGCACCGGGCAGCATCCGCGCGCCCGCGGCGGTCGGCAAAGTCCACATGTTCTCCTGAGGAATCATCGCCTGCGAATAGCGGATCAGCCGTCCGGTGGCGCGATCGTGAACGTACACGTGGCCGGTCTTGCCCGCATGCACCACGCCCGGAATCATCTTGCCGTTCTCGTCGCGCACGTCGATCAGCATCGGCGGGCTCACGGCGTCCAGGTCCCACACATCATGCGGCACATACTGGTAGTGCCATTTGTATTTGCCGGTATCCAGATCGATTGCGACCAGCGAATCCGTATAGAGATTGTCTCCCGGCCGGATTGCGCCATACAGGTCAGGCGACGGATTGCCGACCACGAAGAACACGGTATGCGTTTGCCGATCGACTGCCGGCGCCATCCATACCCCGCCGCCAAGCGTCTTGTAGAAGTCGCCGCCTTTGTCGCTCAACTGCTTCTTCTCGGCATCGATGTCGCGCTTCTCGTCGCGGCCGGTTGCATCCTTCGTGGCCCACACGCCTTCCTGGCCGGTTTCCGGAATCGTATAGAAGGTCCACAGCAATTGACCGGAGTTGGCATCGAACGCTTTCAGGAACCCGCGAATGCCATACTCGCCGCCGTTCGTGCCAATCAGCACCTTGCCGTCGACGACCACCGGCGCCATCGTTTCCGAGTAGCCCTCATCGGGATCGGCGATCTGCGTTTGCCACAGCACGTTGCCGGTTTTGGTGTCGAGCGCGACGAGTTTCGCATCGAGTGTACCCATGTAGAGCCGCTCGCCCGCGATGGCTACGCCGCGATTGTTGGGTCCGCAACAAAACGTCGTGACTGAACCCATCTTGTGCCTGTAATGCCAGAATTCCTTGCCCGTTACCGCGTCGACCGCATACACGTGGTTAAACGAAGTGGTAATGAACATGACGCCGTTCGACACGATCGGCGCCGTTTCCATCGACTCGTTGACGGCTGTCTGGAATATGAAAGCTGGCCGGAGTTTCGACACGTTCGTCTTGTTGATTTGTGCACCACGGTAGTAGCGCGTCTGCGCGTACGAGCCGTTCGAATGCAGCCAGTCGTTCGACGTGGTAGCTGCCCTGTCGAGCTGTTCCTGGCTCACGGGCTCCAGCGTCGACGGCACCGGCGAGGTCGTCGTGGTCGAACTGTTTTGAACCTCGTCCGCGGCGTAAGCGGCAGACGAGCCGAATGCGATGGCGAACAGGACAAGACCAATAACATGGGGAATGCGAATAAATGGCATGAGCGTCTCCTCGGCTTTTTGTTGTTCAAGAATTTCAGCGCTGGAGTGCGGCATTCATCCACGCCACCGTCGGCGTAGAAAAACAGGATGGCACAACCCTCTCAAACAACAAAAGCGTACGATTTAGAACCGTTAATCTGCTTTGTCAGGATGGGTCGGCTGAGCATAGATGGATGGGGGGAAATGCCCTCACGTCCGAAAAGGCCGGCTCGCTTAAGCGTAGGCGATGCGCACGTGATTTTCCAGACTCTCGACAGGTTTCACGAAACGCGACCGCCTGCATATGGCGGGTTCGTGCGTCTGCCGGTTACGCGATGCCAGGCCCAACCGAAGCCCGGCGCAAATCGCCACGTGAGCAGCAGCAAGGCAAGCAGCGCGGGACACCAGCGCAAGTCGGTCGGCACTGCCTCGCGGTGAGCAAATCGCGTATCGATCATGGCTTCGCGCAAGGACTCCGCACTCAACAGGCGGCGATATCCGAAGCCGATCCCTCCGGCCACTGCAGCGAGGTAATGCCCGCGCAATTCGGACAGTTCCTCGTGACTTTCGGCCTGCGTTGCGGAACCTGGCACGGGCGGCACCTGGATCACATCTTCTGCCTGCCAGTAGCCGTCACGGTTACCCTCGGCGTCGGTGTGCGGAATGGGCGCGGCCTGATCGCCGCCCACGCCGATCAGCCAGCCCTTGACCTGAGCGGGGTTGATGTCCCGCTTCAGCGCATCGGACGGCAGGACGGGCGGCGCCTCCTGACCATCGGTGATGAACACGACGGCCGCGCCCTGGCCGACGTCCTGCGCCACGCGCGTGGCGGAATAGATACCGCCTTCGGCAATCCGGCTCCAGTTGGTCCAGCGCATGCGCCCATCGATCCCCTCCAGCGACGACAACAGCGCGTCAAAGTTGCTGCAAACTTCGACGGGCGGCAGCAACAGCAACGTCCGCTGCCCCGTGAACACACTCCATCCCACCTTCGATCCGCAAGGCAGTTGCCCCAGCGCGTCGCGCATCGCCGCCCGTGCGAACACGAGGCGGCTCACCGGCACGCCATTCAACGCGACGTCCTCGACATTCATGCTTTGCGTAATATCGAAGGTGACGATGTAGCTGAACGTGTCGCGCGGCAGTATCACGCGCGGCATGGCGACCGCCGCGAGCAGCAACAGAAGCGCCACGGATGTCATCCAGTGGCGCCCGCTATAAAGTCCGCGTGTCAGTGCGCGCAAGCTCACGGCAGATCCTGGCTCTGCGCATCGCGCAGGTGGACGTTGTGCTGCTCCTTGACCTCTGGCGCGTCGGCCGTGGCACGCGCTTCAGGCGCGAGCCACAACGCCCGTTCGAGGTTGTAACGCGCATCCCAATCGTCCGGGGTCGCTCGCAGCAAAGTCCGGTAGCGCGCCTTGGCTTCCTCGACCATGGCGACCGACTGGAGCGTGCCGGAAGGACTGTGGCCCATGCCCTCACGCAGGTACATGTTGCCAAGATCGAACAGCGCCGCGCGCCCGACCTCGTCGAGATGCTGCTCGCGGATCAGATCCTCGAAGAGCGGGCCTGCCGTATCGTAGGCACCCACCTTCGAGAGCGCAATCGCGCGTGCGAGCCTGACCTCGCGGGCGGCGCCGTCGTTGCGCTCGTAGCGCGGGGAGCCTGCCGTGCCGGTCGTGGCCGTGGTGCCCGCTACCGCGCCTGTTTCACCTGCAACTGCCGCCATCGCCTGATTGACGTGCTGTGCGCGCCACAGGCGCACCCCGTCATACGCCGCCACCCCGGCGCAGCACAGCGCGGCGGCCGCGAAGATGAGGTGAATCGATGCGCGCTTCATGCCCAGGCCCGCACCTGAAACAGCCGCAACGCCAGCAATAGCGTGCAGCCTGCAAGCGCCACGGCGAAACAATACGGGCTGAAATCCTGCCGCGGCAAACGCTCGACAAATGAAGTCAGCGCATTTTGTTGCCGGTTGATCTCGGCCATCGCGTCCTTCATCGCCTGTGCATCACCAGCCTGGAAAAGCCGATAAGGAGTCTTTAGCGACAGGAAGTAGCGATGCAGTTCGGCCTCGGCTGAAGACTCGCTCGCGGGAAGCGCGGCGTTCAGATCGGGGCTGTAGACGCCGCTGCGCAAGTAAATAAAGTAAAGCGCGATCTGGTTGCGCAGGAGTCCATCCTGGATGAGCCGCTGCACCGGCGCGTCGAGTTTCGCGCCGCCGTCCGAGACGAGGACGATCGCCCGGCGCCCGGAGAACCTCGCCCCATTGAACTCGCCGATCGCCGCCAGCAGCCCACGGTCGAGTTCCGTATCGGGCATACCGCGTCCCACCGCTGTGGCCGCGATTGCCGCGTCGATCGCCCGGTGGTCGTAGGTAAACGGCATGGCCAGCACAGGGCTCGTGCCGAACATCATGAAGGCGAGCCGGTCGTTGGGCCGTTGGGCAATAAAGTTCGTCAACGATGCACGCGCAACCTTGTTCTTCGACTCGCCTCCCGGCGACTCCACGCCTTTGCTATTCATCGTTTCGTCCATGCTCGCGCTGCGGTCCATCAGGATCAGGATCTGCGCCCCGCTGCCCGTACGCAGCACCTCGCGATGCGAGCGTCCCGGACCGGCCAGACCCAGCACAATGGCGGCCATCGCCAGCGCCGCACTGCCCCGCCCAATCCAACCGATCCATTGTCCGACCCGATCGTCCGGCAGCCATGCGATCCAGGAGAAGGCGAGCGCGTCGGCGCGCTGGCGCAACAACGGCAGCGCGGCCAGCGGCAGCAGGACGAGCAGCCACGGATAGGTAAAATCGAACGCCATGTTCATCGCTCATGGCGCTGCTCGGCGCGATACAGTGACCGGCATAGCCCCCGGAGTGGATAAGAGGCCGCCGTCGACGCAGGCGTAAAGAATCGTTCGGTCGATTGCTGATAGAACTGTTCGAGTTGTGTGCGCAGCGGCTGCAAATACGGCGCTCGCGCGAACAGGCTCGGCAAAGAACCCGCGTGAACGACATGACCGGCCGTCTCATTCAATGCGTGATGCACGCAGAGCCATGCATCCGCCGACGTATCGGCGCCTGGCCCGTCGAGCCGCCGCATTTGCCGCCAGGCGCGTGCGAATGGCAACTGGGCCGACTCGCGCCAGTTGCGCCACAGCCACCAGCCCAGCCACGCGAACAAAGTCAGCAGCAACAGGCCAAGTGCGACGCTCGCCTCGCGCCGCAGCGGCGCGGTCGGCGCCAAAGGAGCTTGCCGGTCGGGCCGCATCAGTTGCAGATCGCCGGCATCGAAGGCGTCGGCGGACGTCATTGGACCAATGCTAAGCGGCCACTCGGCAACCTGCAGCGTCGCACCGGATGCCGTAGTCAACCTCAGCGCGGGCAAGGCGATTCTCGTGAGCGTGGGTGCGACGTTGACGACCTGGTAGTCGATCGCCATCCACCGGCGACCGTCAGCATCGGTTTCGTAGCGGGCAGGCCGGCGCTCTAGCCACGCACCGGTGCGGCCGATAGACGGCGGCGCCACCGGACCCGCATCGTTAGCGCCGGTTGGCAACAGAATGCGTTGCGTGAGGATATCGCCGAGCAGGTAGCCGTATGCGCGCGGCTCCTGAACCGCCGGCTGGAAGGGCTTGCCCGAGGCCGCGTCGACGCTCATCGCCGGCGCCAGCGTCAGCGTCAGCGCCAGCGTGCACGCCAACGGCAACGCGAACGCTCGCGAGATGGTCAACATCGTGGCGACCCATGTCCGGCGATGCAAACGCCCTGCTCTGCCAACCTGGCGCCCACGCTGTCTCATGCGATCGCCTCCAGAAAGTAGCGTGACATGGCCTCGGGATCAAAAGCGCTTTCGACGTAAAACGGCTGCGTGCCGCGCACGCCGAATAGCTTCGAGAGTTCCGCTCGCCGCCGCGCAACCGCTTCACACCAACGCTCGCGCACGCTGTCTCTCAACCATAGCGTGCGCTGCCCTGCCGACTCGGCATCGTTGACCGCGAGCAGCAGACCACCGCTGGGCGGTGCGATCTCAGCGCTGTCCCAGACCACCATCGGGACCACGCAGGCATGCACCAGCAGGTCGAGTACAGTGGGCAATTCCACGAGCGGCCAGTGAAAGTCGGAAACGAGGAAGACCAGCGCCTGCCTTCCAGCCAGCGTCGAAGCGGCGCGCCGCAACCCGGCAAGACTGCCGTTTCCCGCCGCATCGCTAGTCGTCTCGCGCAACTTCGTCGCGAGCAGATTGCCCACGCCCCGGCCATAGCGCGCCGGCATGAAGAGATCGTCGCGCGCGTGTGTATCGAAGGCCAGCATGCCCAACTGATCGCCGACGCGAAATGCGCTGTATCCCAACGCTTCGACAAAGTCAGCGGCTACCTGTAGCTTCGTCTGGCGCGTGCCGAAGTGCATCGACGCAGAGACATCGACGATCACCTGCACGGGCACCGCGGCGCGTTGCAGATGAACCCGCACTAGCCACTCCGAGCGTGCGGCGCGCAGGCTGGCCCGCAGATCCAGGCGGCGCGGATCCGGGTAGTCGAACAGACGCCCGTGCATCGCGAATTCCTGGCCGGCGCCGAAGCTCGATCCGGGGTGCGAACCGGGACGAAATCCGCCGGCGCGCATCGGCAAACGGTAGTGAAATTCCGCGGCCCCGTTCATGGCTCAGGGTACGGCGAGCCTGTTCATGATTTGCGTAGTGAGGGCTTCAGCGAGTTCCTGACGGCGCAGTTCATAAATCGGCGTGAAGAATACGCGATGCCCAAGCGCGGGCATCAGCACGGCGTGAATATCCTCGGGAACCAGATGCGAACGGTTGGCCAGCCACGCCACCACGCGGGCAGCCCGCAACAGAGCGCTCATGCCTCGGGGGCTTACCCCTGCCAGGATGAGCCGGTCCATATCGACACCGTCGAGCGCAATATCGAACAGCTGCGGCTTTTCCGTTGCCTGCCAGATGTCCAGAACATAACGCTCGATCGTTTCACTCGACTGCACGCTCTCCTGAATCGCCGCGCCGACCTGGTTCAGTTGCTCCCACGGAACGATCCCAGGCGAGAGCCGTGCAAGCAGTCTGTCGACGTCATGGAACGCCGCATCGAATACCAGCGCGCGCCGCACGTCGGGCTCAGCCGGCGTAGGCATGGCAAGCTCGAACAGGAAGCGATCGCGAGCGGCCGAGGCAAGCTCGAAGGTCTCTTCCTTCTCGACCTTGTTGCGGTCGGCGAACACCGTCATATGCGGGAAGCGATATTCGCGATCGAACGCCCACACCGAGCGTTCCGCCATCGCACGCAGCAGCAGTGACTGAACCTGCGGACGGGCCCGGTTGATTTCGTTGAAGAAGAACGTGGTCAACTGCTCGCCGTGTCGAAGCAGCGGACCGGGATCGATGCGCGGCTTCCCCTCGGCGTCCACGTACGTGTGATAGACGAGGTCGCCGGGCATCAGGTCGATGGTGCCCTCGACACGCTCGAATGCGCCACCCACGACCCGCGCAAACGCACGCAACACGGTTGTCTTGCCGACCCCGACGCCGCCTTCGAGAAGCACATGACCGCGGGCAAACAAGGCGACATTGATGAGACGGATGGTTTGCGGCTGGCCGATCACGACTCTCGAGATCTCGTCTTCGATTTGCAGTGCATGCAGACGCCAGTCCTGAAGCAGTTCGCCAGAACCCATCGATGCAATCCCCTATAGCAGTCGTGCTGAAGCGGACGTGTCGGCCGAGCCGCGAGACGAACGGGCTTCTCACGGAAAACTCCGGACAGCGACGCATACTCTGTGCCAGCGCGCCCGCCAGTACGGCAGACGCGCTCGCGCGGAAAACAATGTCACCCTGTCACACCTTTCAAGTACAGAGTGTTCCGCTACTGCAAAATCCTGATCGCTATTGCGGAGATGCGCTGCTACCCGGCGAGCCCGCTGCTGCACTGCCGAGCATCAGTCCGACCAGCGCCGTGGCACCACGGCGCCAGGACAGATCGGTATTGCCGCGAATGTCCACCGAGCGCTGGAATACGGTCGCCCCGCTGGCGACATCTTCGACGTGCAGGTTGATATTGAGGATCAGGTTGCTGACTTTCTGGACCCAGCAGCTGCCGACCTGCTCGACGCCGAGCTTGCGCCCTACCTGCCGCGCGCAGCCGGCGCATGCATTCAGATCCTGCGACGCGCCGAGTTGAGCGATCAGGCCGGCAGCCGGGCCATTGTCGGCGACGTCATAGCGCCCGCCGGCGCGCAACTGCTCACGCAAGGCAGTACTGACCATCTGGAGGCGCGCCTGCTGGATGCGGTTGATCTCGGCGTCGTTGTAGGCCGCGTTATCGTCGATCAGCACGCAGTCCATGAGCGCGATCGAGGTCGGCGCAGCGAGCGCCTGCGAGGCGGCGAATGTCGCGCAGACCATGCCGGCAACCGTCACGCAGCGCGCGAGCGCAGCACGTACCCGAACGGCAACGCTCATTTCAGAACTCCCCACTTCGCGGGCAGCGTGACGAATGGCGCGTACTCGCGCTCCAGATACGCGGCGGCCTGCTCGAGCAGAAACCGCCTGAATACCACGCAGGTCGGAGACAACTGCTTGGCCCGCAGATGCACGATCTGCCACGTACGTTCGATCGGCGTGCCGTTCACATCCAGCAAGGCGATTTCCTTCGTGCGCAATTCCAGCAGCAACGTATGGAGCGAAATCAGGCTCACCCCCATGTCCGCCATGACCGCCTGCTTGATCGTCTCGTTGCTGCCGAGCGTGACGACCTTCGCGGGTGTGAAAAGATGCTGTCTGAACATTTCCTCCGCAGCCATGCGCGTTCCCGAACCGGGTTCGCGCAACAGAAAGGTGTCGCCGCGCAGTTCCTGCAGATCGAAGCGCTGCGCACCGCACAGCGGATGGCTCAACGGAGCGATCACCACTTGCGGATGCCACGCGAGCGGTTCGGTCGTGGTATCGAGTTCCGGCGGCGGCCGCCCCATGACGGCGAGATCGATCGCATTGTCCTGCAACAGGCGCAGCAGCGCGTCACGGTTACCAACGGAGAAGTGCACGTCGACCTTGGGATACAGGTGCGAATACATGGCCAGCAGCTTCGGCGCGAAATACGTCGCAGAACTGACGATGCCCACGGCGATCGAGCCGCTATCGGCCTGTTTGAGCGAGGTCATCGCGTCTTCGGCATCCTTGATCTCGCCGAGAATCCGGCTCGCGTGATGGCTTAGCTTTTCACCCGCTTCGGTCATGGTGAGTTTGCGCGCGATGCGCTCGAACAGACGCAGTCCGACCGCCTCCTCCAGTTGATGAATCTGCATCGACACCGCCGGCTGGGTCAGATGCAGTTCCTCCGCGGCTCGTGCGAAGCTCGTATAGCGGCTCGCCACGACGAAGATCTGCAGCTGACGCAAGGTCAGCGAGCGGATGAAATTCACCTTGGCGCGGCCTCGCTAACGGCTCGCCCGCGGCGCGTCCGAAGGCTTCATGGGCACATTAGGCGCATTTGGCGGCGGCGGCAGCTTGCGCAACGCGGCCTGGAAGCTCAACGTCTGCGTCTGCAGCGGGTGCGCGAAATCGTTGTTTGCGCCGGGTACGTCAGTACGGATCAGCGCGACCTGGCCGGGCACGGTATCGGCAATCTGGAACGTGTAGCGCTTGCCGGTGTATTGAGCGAAGCGGTCCGCGTTGGGATCGTTCAGGTACGGCTGCACGACGATCTGCTGGGCCTTCACGGACTTGCCGCCGATCTGGCTCGTCACGGTCTCGATCTTCGGCCCCGCGGCGAGCGCGAGTCGCAGGCGCTGCTGGAAATAACGGCGCTGGCCGCCGGTCAGACGCTCCATCTCCGCGATGTCGCGCTCGAGGAAATAGACAATCACGGGGTTGCACTGCAGACCGCCATCGGGCAACGGCACGGCTCCGCTGTGATCGGACACCTGGGCGTCGCCCTTGGCGTTGTCCGGACTGACCACCAGCACCCTGACGACATCCGTGCTGTGCGCCGGCTGGTCCGAACTGAGGAAGGCATAGTCGAGTTCGGTTTGCTGTTCGATGCCATGCAGATGATCCGTCGTGAAGATGAGCTTCTCGGCGGCCGAGATTTCGTCCGTGCCGGCAGCAAACGCCACCGCATGCAACTGACAGGCCACGCACGTGATGCACGCCGCAAGCAGGCGCCGCCAGTCGCGGCGCAAGCACCTCGTTGCACCCCTCATGGCGACCCGTCCGCGGGCTTGGCGGCCGGCGTGTCGATGGGCTTTAGAAGCGGCACTTCGTAACTCGTCAGGATGCTGTCGATCTTGTCATGGTTCGCACCGATCCATTGATCGACCTTGTCCTTCCACGCTTTTTCGCCGTAGCGAACGCCCATCGAGATCGTATAGTCGAAGCGGATCCCCGGATCGGGCGGGAACGGCACCAGCTTTACCGTATCGCCGGCACGCTTGGCGAAGTAACCCGCAATCGGCCCCCACAGGAACACCACGTCGACATTGCCCGCCTGCAGATCGTGTTCGATCATCTGGCCGGGATATTCCTGCGGGTCGCCGCTTTGCACCTGATACGAGACGGCCTGATCGATCAGGTTGTGACTGAGCAGCCAGTCGACCGCAGGCGTCTGCGAGAAAATGCCGAAGCGCAGCTTGTGCAACTGGTCCGGCGGCAGCTTGAGCAGATCGTCCGGCGTATTGATGCCGGCCAGTTCAGGCCGCTTGCTAAATACCATCGCATACGTGGAGCGCAGATACGGCTGCGTCGTCGAGGTCATGTCGTAACCTTTCGGCACGCCGATGATCAGATCACATTTGTACTGGTCGGAATCGGGCACCTTCTCGCGCAACGTATGGCGCACGAAACCCATGCGTTGCGGAAAATAGGTGTACTCGAGCTTGTAGCCGAAATCGCTCGCCATCTGGCTCGCAATGCGGTTTTCGTAGCCCTCGCCTTTGCTGTTGGACAAAGGCATGTTGTTCGGGTCGGCACAGACCCGCAGCACACCATCGGCGCCATCGTTATTGGGCAATGCCTCGCCCTGGGCCTGCACCGCGGCGCTTGCCATCGCCGCATAACACAGCGCGGCCGCGACGATCGCGATGTGCGCGGGCATTCGTTTGCCATGACGCATCAATAAGCTCCTGAGGTAGGGACGTCGGCGTTATTTCGCGTCGATGGCCTGCAGATCGCCCGGCTTGATCTGGCCATCGGAACGTCCTTTCAGATACGCGTAAAGGTTCTGCCAGTTCTTCTGCATCATCTGGCTCGAACTGAAGTCGGGCATGCCCTTGTCCACCCGGCCGCCGAATACGGTGCGGTGAAACTCGTTCGTATCCAGGGTCTTGAACGCGTCGATCAGCGATGGTCCGACCATACCCTGCTGCTGCGCGCCGTGACAGCGTTCGCAGTCGAGCGCGCGCCAGGTCTTCCATCCTTGCAGCGTGTTGCTGTCGACCTTGTTGCCGTCCTGCACCTTGTACGTTACCTGGGCAATCGCGGGATTGGTCTGGGCAAACGCAGCAGGCAGCACGAGGAAAACGGCGGGCAATGCCGCCCGCAACAAGATAGCTCGGCCTTTCATATGCAGATGTCTCCCTTCAGATTAAGGCCACACCCCGACGCGCTTTGGCGACGCATCCGTGACATGGCGCGGGCCAGATGACCCGTAGACGACTCGTTTGACGAAGGCGCGGCCGGCACCAGTCCTACGCAAGGGCAGCAAACCGGTCGCGCGTTTCAATCTGGGCTGGCCCGTGATGAGCCAGCCCGGCATGGGCCAGCCCGTCACGGATTCGCCCTTCAGCTAGTGCCGCCGGGAATGGCAAACACAAACAGCGTGCCGCCCAGCGCCGTGTACTTCGCAAGTTCGCGGTAACCGCCCACTGCGCCGAGACCCTCAGTCGACTTTTCGAGGCCTGCCGCCATACCGATGCCGGCCCAGCCGCCGATACCCGAGTAGACACCGATGAACTGCTTACCCTGGTACTCGTAGGTAAACACGTTGCCGATGATCCCCGACGGGGTCTTGAAGCGCCAAAGTTCCTTGCCGTCGCTGATGCGAACCGCCTTGATGTAGCCTTCCAGCGTGCCGTAGAACGCCACTCCGCCTGCTGTAGCCAGCACGCCCGACCATACCGAGAACTTCTCCGGCTTGGACCAGACGATCTTGCCCTTCGAAGCATCCCAGGCAATGAAGTTACCCATCGAGTTGTTGTCGTTCGGGCCCGGATACATCGACAACGTGGCGCCCACATACGGCTGGCCCGACACGTAATCGACATCGAACGGCTCGTAGTCCATGCATACGTGGTTGGTCGGCACGAGGAAGAGCTTCGAGTTCGGGTCGTACGCCGCCGGTTGCTGGTCCTTCGAGCCGAGTGCCGCCGGACAGATGCCCTTCACGTTATGATCGGAGCCCGCCGCCTGGGTCGAATATGCTGCGTTGCGAATCGGCTTGCCGCTTTGCAGATCCACACGGTCGGCCCAGTTCACCGCCGGGTCGAACTTCTGGGCAACCAGCAGTTGTCCCGTCTCACGATTCAACGTGTAGCCAAAACCGTTGCGGTCGAAGTGAACGATGGCCGGCACCTTCTTGCCGTCGATCGTCAGGTCGGAGAGGATCATTTCGTTGACACCGTCATAGTCCCATTCGTCGTGGGGTGTCATCTGATAGACCCACTTGGCTTCTCCGGTATTCAGGTCGCGCGCGAAGATCGACATCGACCATTTGTTGTCGCCCGGACGTTGCGTCGGGTTCCATGTACCCGGATTGCCGGTGCCGTAGTAGACAAGATTGAGTTTCGGATCCCACGCATACCAGCCCCAGGTGGTGCCGCCGCCCAGTTTCCACTGGTCCCCCTTCCAGGACTTCAGCGACGAGTCCGCGCCCACCGGCACCATCTTGCCGTCGGCGTAGGTCGTCGTTTTGTCGGGGTCGATCAGCATGTCCTTGTCGGGCCCCGTGCTGTAGGCCGTCCAGGCCGGTTTGCCGGTCTTGATGTCATACGCGATGAGACGCCCGCGCACGCCGAACTCGCCGCCCGAGATGCCGGTCAGCACCTTGTCGCCGAATACGTGCGGCGCGTTGGTGTTGGTTTCACCCGCTTTCGGATTGCCGTTTTGCGCGGTCCAGACCACATCGCCGGTTTTCGCGTTCAACGCAACGAGTTTGGTGTCGGCCTGTTGCAGGAAGATCTTGCCGTCGCCATAGGCGAGCCCGCGGTTGACGGTATCGCAGCACATCACGGACACCACCTGGTCATCCTGCTTCGGCAGGTACTGCCAGATGAACGTCTGGTCTTTCAGATTGATTGCAATAACCTTGTTAGGGAACGGCGAGTGGATATACATGGTGTCGCCGATCACGAGCGGTGAGCCTTCGTGGCCACGCAGCACGCCGGTCGACATGGTCCATGCGACCTGTAGTTTCCCGACGTTGCTTTCGTTGATCTGCTTAAGTGGGCTATAGCGATGGTTCGCATAATCGCCCGCCTGGGCCGCCCAGTTGGACGGACTCTTCAAGGCCTCGTCGAGCTGCGGATCGGCCTGTGCAATGATAGAACTCAAGGCTGCCGACGCGAGGATCGCGAGCCCAAGAACCGTGGTGCGTAAGTTCATGTCTCCTCCAGAATGGTCTTGCTGTTCAACTCACGAATGACCCACGCTACCTCGTCGCATCGGGCGCGCCTCCTCGGATGCGGGTAACGATCAGCGCCCTCACCCGATCGTTGTCGGACTTTGCGGCGCATGACGGCCGACGCATATTCCATGCCGGAATCGAACTGGCGTGCATATCGCGCGCCGCCACAAGCTCGTCGATATACGCCGCGCGGCGCTCGCTACGCGTCTTGCGTCCATTCGCGCCACCTCCTCGCGTTAGCTTCGGATCACTCACCATCCGGCGCAGCGGTGTCACGGCTGTGACCGGCTGCGTCGCGCCACGTGGGACATTCTGTGTCACTGCGCGATACGAAGCGTGTCCGTCGGGAGGCAAGCCGCGACAAAACCCCTCCGCCCGCAGCCGATCGCGCGACTGGCCCGCCTATTGCAGCGCATCATGCAGTTACGAGCGGTTCATCACGAGCGGAGCAACGGTCATGGCAAACACTGAACAGGTCTATTCCGACGAGGAGATCCAGCAACGCCTCGTTGGCCCGCTACAGCACTGGTATCTCGAAGACGGCTGGTTGCGGCGCAAATATCGCACCGAGGGCTGGAAAGGGACCTTGATGGTGGTGAACGCGGTGGGCCACCTCGCGGAAGCCGCGTGGCATCACCCGGATCTCACGGTCTCCTATGCATTCGTGACGGTGAAACTGACGACGCATTCCGCGAAGGGCATCACGGACAAAGACTTCGCGCTCGCCAGCAAGATCGAATCATTCATCCAGTGGCAGCCGGGAACCGAAGGGGGCCCACTCGAGGGCACGCCAACGGACGACCAGCGCTTTCGCTACATCAAGTACGACGCGCCGAAAAGCACGTCAGGAAGCTAACGCAGGGCACCGTCCCGCGCACCTGGTACGGCTTTCGCTTGAAGTGCCCCGCCGGGCCGCTGCGCCACGGCACGCGCCGTTACCGCGACGGCCCTTCGGGTGCGCCCGCTCATACACGGCAAGTCAGGCACGAATAAGGACACGCACAATGCAGCTTCCCGGTCGCCGCCTCCAACCAGACGCCTGCGTGATGGTCGATGCGCCCGCGCGGCTGCATCTGGGTTTTCTCGATCCGAACGCCTCACTGGGACGCGCGTTCGGCAGCCTCGGACTCGTGATCGATTCCGCCGGCACCCAGGTCGAAGCGCGGCGCGCCGCACACGACCAGATCGAAGGCACGATGACCGATGCGGAACGCGAGCGCATTGCGATCTGTCTGGAACGGCTGCACGCCGCCTACGACCCGACGCCCGTCGCGATCGAGGTAACCCGGACGCCGCGCGCGCACAGCGGCCTGGGATCGGGCACGCAACTCTCGCTCGCGGTCGGCAGCGCCTTCGTTCGTCTGCTCGGCCATGCCGCGACCAGCGCTGAACTCGCGAGCCTCCTCGGGCGCGGCGCACGCTCGGGCATTGGCGTGCTCGGCTTCGACTGCGGCGGCCTGCTGGTGGATGGCGGCCCCTCGGGCGACCTGCACCCGGGTGTGCCGCCTCTGCTCGCACGTCAGCCGTTTCCGGATAGCTGGCGCGTGCTGCTCGTCAGCGACAACGCCCGCGAAGGCCTGCACGGTGCTGAAGAACGCCGCGGCCTCGCCGCGCTCGCCCCCTTTCCGCAAAAACTCGCCGCGCATCTGTGCCACCTCTTGCTGATGAAGATTCTGCCCGGCGTCGCGGAGCGAAACCTGGTGCCGTTCGCGCAGGGCCTGACGGAAATGCAGCAGACCATCGGCGAATACTTTGCCCCCGTGCAAGGCGGCGTGTTCGCAAGCCCTGATGTCGAGCGCGCGCTGCGCGCCGTGGCCGCGGAGCGAACCGCGGGCATCGGCCAGAGTTCGTGGGGGCCGACCGGCTTTGCGATCGTCGCCGACGCACGCGAGGCCGAGGGTGCGCTCGCCACGGCCCGCGACGCCACGCGCGGTGTGCCACACATCGAATGCACGATTGTTACGGGACGCAATCGCGGCGCGACGGTGCGCGGCGTCGTTGCCCCGCAGCAGCAGCGCATCGACGCAGCATGACGCACCACGGTCCCACACCGCCGCGGACAGTCGAACGCCGCCGCCCGCAGCGCACGCAACACACGCAGCCTTGAGCCCTTCCCTTGCGCCCTGCATGAGATACGCCACTGAACGAGCCTCCTGCCATGTCCGACACCACTGAAAAACCCACTGAAAGGCCTTATATCCTGCACATGTTGACGGCTACGCCGCAGATGAGTCCGTTCGACGTGAACATGGCCGCCGACGCCGGCTATCAGATCATCGTGCCGTATTGCAGCGTGGAAGCCGGCATGGTCGCGAACCTGACCCAGGACGCGATTTTTTCGCGCGGTCCGAAAGGTGTGTCGCGCACCGGCATCTTCATCGGCGGGCGCGATGTCCTGCTTGCAGCCGACATGCTCGAGACCGCGCGCAAAGCCATGGTTCCGCCGTTCGAAGTGTCGGTGTTCGCCGATCCGAGCGGGTCGTACACCACCGCCGCCGCACTCGTCGCCCTGGTGGAGCGGCATCTGGCCAAGGCCTATGGCATGGAGCTGGGCGGCAAGCGCGTGCTGATTCTCGGCGGCACCGGCGCGGTCGGTCGCGTGGCCGCGGCCATGGCGGCCTCGCTCGGCGCCGATGTGTCGATTGCGAGCCACTCCGGAGAGGCGCGCGCGGTGCGTGTCAGCGACGATATCAATCAACGCTTTAGTATCGTCACCAAAGGGGTGGGCACGACGACGCAGGCAGAACTGCGCGCGGCGTTAGGCGAGGCCGAGATCGTACTCGCCACTGCCGTCGCAGGCGTTCAGGTGGTCAGCACGGCCGATCTCGCGCATGCCGCCCATCTGCTGATTGCCGCGGATGTGAACGCCGTGCCGCCCGAAGGCATTGCGGGCGTCAACGTGATGAACGACGGCAAGCCGATCGAAGGCGTGCCGACCGCCGGCGGCGCCATCGGCATTGGGGCGCTGGCAATCGGCAACGTCAAATATCAGGTGGAGCATCGCCTCTTCATTCAGATGCGCACGGGCGGCAAGCCGGTCTACCTCGGTTTTCCACAAGCCTTCGACGAAGCCCGCGCCGTCGCGGCCGGCCTCGGTTGAGCGCGCGCCCCGTGACGATCTGCGCGCCATTGCTATCGCGACCGGAGCCGCCATGAACTCGCGTCCATCGCTCTCGCATGCGCCATTCGTCGCGGTAGCGGGACTGTCGGCGCGGATGCTCGCGCAGTCGGCCGCGCGCGCGGGCTTGCGTGTTGCCGCGCTCGATGTATTTGGCGACCGCGATACCCGCGAGGCCGCCGAACTGTGGTTCGACATCGGCGCCGGCCAGCTGTCGATCGATTACGCGCGGCTGGTGGCGGCGCTCGAACGCACCGCGCGCTTGCCGGGGCTGATCGGCTGGATCAACGGCAGCGGGCTCGAGCCTTTTGTCGCGCAGTTGTGCCGCACGCGAGGCCTGCCCCGCTTCATCGGCAATCCTGCGGAGGCCAGCGCCGCCGTGCGCGAACCCCGGCGATTTTTTGCGCTGCTGGATGCCCTCGGTATTCCGCATCCGCCGGTAGCGTTCACGCGGCCCGCTGAAGGTGCCAATGAAGGGGCCAATGATGTGGCCAATGAAGCGCAAGGCTGGCTGATCAAACACGCGGACGGTTGCGGTGGCACGCATATCGAACCGGCCACGGCGGTCAGCGATTCGCACGTGCCTGCGCAAGGATATTTCCAGCGCCGAAGCAGCGGCCGCTCGCTCTCGGCGCTGTTTATCGCCGCTCGCGGCAGCGCGCGCGTGCTCGGCTTCGCTGAGCAACTCACCTGCAGGATGGGCAATCTGCCGTTCGTCCACGCCGGATCGATTGGGCCGCTCGGTCCGGCCGATCTGCCGCCCGCCGTCGAGGCGCGCGTGCGGGCAGCGATTGCCGCGTTGTGCGCGCAAACCGGCCTCGCCGGCATCAATAGCTGCGACTTTCTGCTCGACGGCGACACGTTCGAGCTGCTCGAAATCAACACCCGCCCCTCCTCGACGATGACGCTCTACGAGACCGCCTCGCCCGATGCCTGGCCGGACGGACTGCTCGCGTGTCATATCGAAGCATGCCGCCACGGCCGCCTGCCCGCGCCCGCATCGCCTGAAACGCCGGCGCCCGCAGCGTGGCGCGCAGGTCAACAGGTGCTGTTCGCGCCGCGTCCATTCGTCGTCTCCCAAAGCTTCAGCGACGCCTGTTTGCGTGATCCATGCTGCCGCGACGTGCCCATGCCCGGCACGTGGATCGAAGCCGGCCAGCCGGTCTGCACGCTGCTCGTGCGCGCGGCTTCGCTGGACGCGGTGCGGCACGCGCTCGAAAAACAACGCGCGCTCGTTCTGCAACGAATCGAAACCTGCCATGAGCCCGACTATGCCTTCATCCAATGCCACTCCTGAGGCGCCTCAGCTACCGCTCGCCGGCGCTGCCGCGCTGAGCGTCAATGCGCTTGGCGAGCGTCTCGTCAGCCGCCTGGTCGACGACGCCGCGCGCTTCGGCGCAATCGTCAGCCGCACGGAAAACGGCACTGTGCTGGTGGATGCGGGCGTCGTTGCGCCCGGCAGCGTCGCGGCGGGCGTGCTGATTGCGCGCATCTGCATGGGTGGCCTCGGCCACGTCACCGTGCGCGAGAACCTGGATGCGCAGCCGCTCTGGCCCAGCACGATCGAGGTGCGCACCTCGTGGCCCGTGCTCGCCTGCCTCGGCAGCCAGTACGCCGGATGGAGCCTGTCGGCCACCAGGGAACAGACCGGCGGCAAGAAGTTTTTCTCGCTTGGCTCGGGCCCGGCGCGCGCGCTGGCCGTGAAGGAGCCGCTATTCGCCGAACTCGGCTACCGCGACCGCCATGAGCGCGGTGTGCTGGTCCTCGAGGTGGATCGCCTGCCGCCACAGGTCGTGATCGACAAGGTGCTGCACGATTGCGGCCTCGCGCCCGAGCGGCTAACGCTTGTCACCACGCCGACACACTCTGTCGCGGGAACGGTACAGGTGGTGGCGCGCGTCGTTGAAGTTGCATTGCACAAAACCCATGTGCTTGGCGTACCGCTCGACGAAGTCGTGGAAGGCGGCGGCTCGGCGCCTTTGCCGCCGCCCGCGCCGGACGGCATCCAGGCGATGGGCCGCACCAACGACGCGATCCTGTATGGCGGACGCGTGCATCTCACCGTGAAGCACGACGCGGTGGCGAAGCAGCTCGCCGCCGAATTGCCCGCCGCCACCTCGCGCGATTATGGCCGCCCGTTCGCTGACATCTTCACTTCGTTCAACTACGACTTCTACCAGATCGATCCCGCGCTGTTCGCGCCGGCCGAGGTGTGGGTGAGCAGCCTCGAAAGCGGCGCGACCTGGCACGGCGGACGTGTCGACGCGGCGCTGCTGCACGAGCAATGGAACGGCAAGCCATGACCATTCCTGCACCGGGCTCTTTCGCTGGCGTAGACCCCGTCGATGCGCGGGCGGCGCTGCGCATTGCGATCATGACCGACGAAACCGGCTGGCACACCGGACGCCTGAAAAAGGCCTTCCGCGCACGCGGCGCGGAGGCGCGCTGCATCGATCTGGCGGACTGCCGCATCGACACGACATGGGAACCCCATGGGCTGATGCTGCCGGGCTTTGGCCACGGCCTGCCCGACGCCGTCTTCGTGCGCGGCATTGCCGGCGGCACCTTTGAGCAGGTCACGCTGCGGCTCGGTATCCTGCATGCGCTGCGCGAGTGCGGTGTCCCTGTCTACAACGACGCGCGCGCGATCGAGCGCAGCGTCGATAAATCGATGACCAGTTTTCTGCTGCACCGCAACGGAGTACCGACGCCCGCGACGTGGGCCGGCGAATCCGCAGCGTTTGCGCAACGCGTATTGATGCGCGAAGCAGCGGCTGGACGCCAGGTCGTGCTCAAGCCGCTGTTCGGCTCGCAAGGCCACGGACTCAAACGGCTCGGCGCGCGCGGCGGCGCTCAACCTGGCGCGCTGACGCCTCTGCCTTCGCTCAAGCCCTATCAGCAGGTTGCGTATCTGCAGCGCTATATCGATGGCGGCCGTTCGGGCTTCGACTGGCGCGTGCTGGTGGTTGGCGGCCGTGCCGTGGCGGCGATGCGGCGGGTCGGCGGCAAGGGCTGGATCCATAACTTCGCTCAGGGCGCCGCGTGTGAAGCGGCGCAACTCGATGCGCCGCTCGCGCAGACTGCCGTGCGCGCCACCGAGGCGCTCGGACTCGACTACGCAGGCGTCGACCTGATTCCCGATCCCCATGACCCCACCCGGCCGCTCGTGCTGGAAGTCAACGGCGTAGCCGCATGGCGCGGCCTGCAATCGGTCACATCGATCGATCTCGCGGCAGCGCTCGCCGACGACCTGCTCCAGCGCAAGCTGCCCGCGCAGCGCCACGGTGTTACCGGGGCCGCGCAGACCGATGAGGCGGCCGTTGTAACGCTTCATGGACACCATGGCTGAGTTGCCCTGTTCCGTCGCGTACGGACCCGTTCACGCCGCTTTCCTTGCGGCCTGCCGGCTCGATGTGGAAACCCCGAAGCCCGGCAACGTCAGCGTGCAAAGCGCCGGACACGGCATGCGCGCGGCCCAGTTCATCACCAGCGCGGAAGTGGCCGCCGCCGCGCTCCTCGCACGCGGCGCGCCGGTCGGCCTGCGCGTGCTCGATGCGGTCACCCGCACGCGCGAGGCGGTCGGCTGCAACACGAACCTCGGCATCCTGCTGCTAGTCGCGCCGCTCGCCGCGGCGCTGGAGGCGGCGCTGCGCCCACTGTCAGCCGACCGCTGGCGCGACGCGACCGAACGCGTGCTGGCGCGGCTCGATATCGACGACACGCGCCTCGCGTACCGCGCGATCGCGCTCGCCAATCCCGGCGGTCTCGGCGAGGCGCCCGAACAGTCGGTCTACACGCCGCCGACGGTCGGCCTGCGCGAAGCGATGACGCTCGCTGCCGGGCGCGACAGCATCGCGCGTCAATATGCCGAAGGATTTCGCGACATCTTCGACAGCGGCCTTGCCGCGTTCAGCGAAATGCCTGCCGATCAGCCGCGGAACGCCACGCTCAACGTCTTTCTCACGTTCCTCGGCGCCTGGCCCGACTCTCACATTGTGCGTAAGCAGGGTATTGCCGTGGCGCAGAGTGTCACGCTTGCGGCACGCGAACGGCACGCGACGTGGCGCCACTCGCTCGCGCAAAACCGTTCCGACGAAATGCATCAGCCGCTCGATGCATGGGACGCAGAACTGAAGGCTAGTGCCATCAACCCCGGCACCAGCGCGGACTTGACCGTGGTGACGCTGTTCGTCGCCGGCTGCCTTGCATCCGTCGACGGCGCCGGCCCCAGCTCATACCAGCCGGACAGCCAGCGCATTGGCACGGATCCTGTTAGTTAGTGCCACTGCGCATTCACCCGCCAGTTGGCGATCGGGCAACAGCATCGTCACTGGAGCATGTCAGTCAGTCGTCAAGTCACTATTCCACTCATTGGAGGAACAGAATGGCCAAGATTAATCGCGTCCTGATAGGAGAGTCGCTCGTCGGCGACGGTAACGAGGTCGCACATATCGACTTGCTGATGGGACCGCGAGGTTCAGCGGCGGAAACTGCATTCTGCAATGCACTCACCAATAATAAGGATGGCTTCACATCGCTGCTTGCCGTCGTCGCGCCGAACCTGCTCACCAAGCCGAATACGATTCTGTTCAACAAGGTGACGATCAAGGGCGCCAAGCAGGCCGTGCAGATGTTCGGTCCTGCGCAGCATGCCGTTGCACTCGCCGTGGCGGACAGCGTCGAGGATGGCACGATCCCGCAGGACGAAGCGGACGATCTGTTCCTGTGCGTTGGCGTCTTTATTCACTGGCAGGCCGACGACGACAAGAAGATTCAGGAATTCAACTACCAGGCGACGCGCGAGGCAATCAAGCGCGCTGTCGCCGGTGAACCGAGCGCGGCGGAAGTCGTGGCGAAGAAGGGCAGCGTCGCGCATCCGTTTGCACCGAACTGACGGTGCGCCGGATTGCGTGGGGGCAGCAAGGGTTCGCGCTCGAGCGGACCTTTGCTGTGAAGCGACCCTCTCATAGAGGCAAGAGATGAGCATACGATGTCGTGCGCTGGCAGCCTGTGCCTGCCTCACGCTCGCGGTACCGCTCGCGTGGGCGGATGGCGACGCGCCCACGGCGGCTGCCCCGGCGGGAGGTTACAACTATCCGACGCAGGGCCGGGTCGAATATGTGCTGGGATGCATGGACGACAACGGACACGATTTCGCCAACGTCTATAAATGTTCGTGCGTGATCGACAAGATGGCTACCGCGCTGCCCTACGAGGAGTTCGTCGATCAGTCGACGTTCTCCAAGTACGCAACGTTGGGCGGCGAAGGCGGCTCGGAGTTTCGGGTCGATCAGGCGAAAGCGCAGACGAAGAAATTCCGCGCATTGCAGACCGATGCCTACCGCAGTTGTGGGCTAGGGCACGAAAAGACGGCGGCGAAGTAGTCGAGCCAATGTGCGGGGCCGCCTCAAATAGCGAATCACGCGCACGGTGCTGGCAACAGCACCGTGCCGCGTTTTTGCGCTCAGTCCGGAATCAGCCCTGTCCCGAGCAACGCATAACCTGTGACCCCTGCGGCCGTTTGCGGCATATCGCTACGTTGCCGCTCGATCTGCACGCCGACCGCCGACACATCATCGAACTTGGCGGGTTTGGCTAGCGCGACGCGCACCCAGTGAGCGCCGAACTCGGTGATCAGGAGGCGCGCCACCGCTTCGGCAAGCGCTTCGAGCAAACGCACGCCATGCGACGCAAGGAGCCCATGTAGCGCGCTACGTACCGCCGCATAATTGATCGTGTCCTCGATGCGGTCGGTTGTGCAGGCACGAATGGCGGGAACACCGATTGCAAGATTCATCCGTACCGGCTGCGGGACATGTTGCTCGCTGCTGTCGATACCGATGATCGTCTGACCAACAAAGTTTTCGATGAAGACGATGTCCATCCGCCCGGACGGCATGGCGGTAGAGGGCGCGTCGAACGGCGCAGTGGCGCCCGGCACCCCGGCAGCGGAGAAACTGGCAAGACGAACGGCATCGAGACGATCCATGGTGTACTCCGCCGCGGCGCGGCAAATAATCTGCAAACGAGTTGGCAAAAGGCCCGAAACCGCGCTGCAAGACGCGCCTCGGGTAAACGCATAGCCGCACAGGTGTGACAGCACGCGAAGCACTCTGCGCCGAAGTTGCAACACTCTCCTCGCCTTCGGCCAGCAGAGGAAGTCATTCGGGCACGATGATGAGAAAAGCAAAAATCGCGCACGCTATCCAGGGCTATTGCGACTTTTTTATTGAACGGGAGCGACATCCGGCGTAGAGTTTTAAGCCGATGCTTGGTATAAGGACTAATCACTCGGTGCGCATATGGACCCAGAACCGTAGCGCGAGGGGAAGACGGTATCGATAAAGCGGCACTCGTACGCGCATGGCGAAGCAAGGCAGCAGCAACGCAGTGTGAGCCGGCACGGACGAATTGACGCAACGGAGACAAACCCCATGTCGTTGCTCACTGACAGCACCATGCACGTCCGTGAAGTTTTGAACGTCGTCAATCATCAATTGGCGACCCGCCCGACGAGCGACCCCGTCGCTCAATCATGGGCGCGCTGCATGAACGAATTCCAGCTCGACCCTTCCCGTTTTGTCGTGCCCCCTGTCCTGACCGACTACGAACTCAGTTCGCGCCGCGAGGCAATGGGCGATCTGATCGCCTGCTCGAAGCTCGAAATGACCACGCTTTACCAGCAACTGGCCGATCCCGAACTTGCGGTGGTGCTGGTCGATGCCGGCGGCATGATCGTCCATCAGGTTTCGTCGGTGCCTTTCGCCGAAGCGGTCGCCGCAGACGGCTTTCGCGTCGGCGCTCTATGGAGCGAACGCGAGGCCGGCACGAACGGCATGGGCACGTGCCTCGCCGAACGCGACTGCATCGCCGTCTGCCAGCACGAGCATTTCTATCCGCGCTATACGTCGCTCACCTGCTCCGCCGCGCCGATTTTCGACGACAGCGGCGAAATTGCCGGTGTGCTGGATGTGACGAGCCGCTCGAAGCTGCTGCAGCAGCATTCTCTGGTGCTGGTCGGCATGTCGCGGCAGATGATCGAAAACCGTCTGCTGGATGCGCGTTACCGGCACGCGAACATGATCCATTTTCACAGCCGCCCGGAATTCGTCGGTACGCTGCACGGCGGCAAACTGGCGGTGGCGGACGACAGCACGGTGCTCGCCGCAAACCGCAGCGCGCTGTTCCAGCTCGGCTTCCGCTCGCTGCGCGAACTGCGCGGCCGGCGCATCGAGGAAGCGTTCAATGCTTCGCTCGAGGACATGATCGCGCGCAGCATCCGCGGGTCGTTCCATCCGGTCACCGTGTACAGCGCTAACGCGACCAACCGCTTCTTTCTCGTCGCGCAGACGCCGCAAAGCAGCGCCGAACGTGGCGTGCGAGTGGCGGGGACAGCGCCCGTGACGCGTGCCAACGCGCCCGAGAAGCGGCCGGCGCCGGCCCGGCTCGACCAGATCGCGCACCTGGAATTCGGCGATCCGCGCATGGCCTCGCAAATCCAGCTCGCGGCGCGAGTGGTCCAGCGCAAGATTCCGATCATCCTCAGAGGGCAGACGGGTACCGGCAAGGAAGTCTTCGCGCAAGCGCTGCATAGCATCAGCCCGCACGCATCCGGTCCGTTCGTGCCGGTGAATTGCGCGTCGCTGCCCGAAAATCTGATCGAAAGCGAACTGTTCGGCTATCGGGCGGGCGCGTTTACCGGTGCGCAGCGCGAAGGACGGCGTGGCAAAATCGTGCAGGCCAATAGCGGCACGCTCTTCCTCGATGAAATCGGCGACATGCCGCTCGCGTTGCAGGCGCGCCTGCTGCGCGTGATCGAGGAACACGAGGTCACGCCGCTCGGCGCCGAAACGACCATCAAGGTCGATTTCCAGCTCATCAGCGCCAGTCACCGCAATCTGCTCGAACTCGTGCACGGCGGACAGTTTCGCGAGGATCTGTATTACCGGCTCAAGGGTGTTGAACTGAATCTGCCGCCACTCAGCGAACGGGTCGACAAGCTCGCGCTGATCCATCATCTGCTCGAAAAAGAAACGAACAACGATCCGCCCGAGCTGACCCCGGAAGCCGAGCAGGCGTTGCTGACGTATGCATGGCCCGGCAATATCCGCCAGTTGCGTCACGTATTGCAGATGGCCATCGCGCTTTGCGACGGACAACCCATCCGCTGCCAGGACCTGCCTGGCGAAATCACCCAACGTATGCCGGAAAACGGGCCGGTGGCAGCTTTGCGTGCGGCGGTGCCGGACGTCGACCCGCATCCGGACGACGAAGTGGATCTTTCCGCGCTCAACGCCATCCAGTTGAACGAACGCGGGACCGTTCTGACGCTGCTCGACGAGCACCGCTGGAACGTCAGCAACGTCGCCAAGGCGCTTGGCATCAGCCGCAACACGTTGTACCGGAAGATGCGCCGGCTGCATATCCGTCTGTCGCACGACGGCTCGGCAATCGCCGGCGAGCCGGCCGACGAGATGCCGTCCGACGATTCGTTCTCCAAAGAGTCGCCGCCCATCGACGACGCATGACCCAGACGCCCGCTCGTCGTCTCGCCGAGTTCAAGCCCGATGCGCGCTTCGCCTGGTGCGTAACAGGCTCAGGCCATCTGCTCGACGAGTCGATCGCGCTCGCGCTCGAACTGCCGCGCGTCGATCTCTTCCTCTCCGCAGCCGCGGAGGAAGTCTTGCCGCTCTATGGCTGGCCCCTGCCGAAGCTGCGCAAGCACTTCCGCGTGTTTCGCGACAATAGTGCGAGCGGCGTGCCGGTCGGTATGCTCTACCACGGCATGTACCACACGGTGGTGATCGCGCCGGCCACCAGCAACACCGTGGCCAAATGCGCATTCGGCATCTCCGACACGCTACCGACCAACATGTACGCGCAGGCGGGCAAGCAGTGCATTCCGGGCATTGTCTTTGCATGCGACACGGAGCCGACCGTAGTGACGCAAAGCCCGAACGAATGGGTCGAACTGCGTCCGCGGGCGATCGAACTCGACAACGTTGAGCGCCTGTCGCGCTTCGAATACACGACACTCGTGCGCTCGCTGGATGAACTGAAAGCGGCGCTCGGTGAGCGCCTGTCGCGCGTGACTATATGAACAGCCCCCACGCTCCCTGCGATCGCTGCCCGGCCGTGCATTGACATGGACCATATCGTCTTCCTGACTGGCCGGCTCGCCGAAAAGAGCCTGATTCACACGCTCGAAAGCATGGCGCCGACTCCGTTCAGTTGGGAAATCCGCGAAATCGGCCTGCAGGTCGCAGCGCTCATGACGGCCGACCTGATTCGCCGCCGCATTCCCGTCCCGCTCGTGGCGCAACGGGTCATCGTGCCCGGGCGTTGCCGTGGCGACCTCGCTGCGCTGAGCGGGCACTACGGCGTGCGGTTCGAGCGAGGTCCGGAAGAGGTCAAGGATTTACCGCAATTCTTCGGCCGCGAGGCGCAACCGTTCGATCTGACGCGTTACGAGACCAGTATCTTCGCCGAGATCGTCGATGCGCCGCGGCTCGATCTGGATGGCATCGCCGTACGTGCGCGCGAGTACGTCGCGCAAGGTGCCGATGTGATCGACATCGGTTGCCTGCCCGAAACGCCGTTTCCGCATCTCGAAGACGCGGTGCGCCTGCTTAAAGCTCAGGGGTATCGCGTGAGCGTCGATTCGATGCGCAGCGACGAACTGCTGCGTGGCGGCCGCGCGGGCGCGGATTATCTGATGAGCCTGAACCTCGACACGCTCTGGATTGCTGACGAGGTGCCGTCCACGCCGATCCTCGTCGCCCGCGAGCCGGCAGATCCGGCCTCGCTCGATGCCGCGATCGAGCGACTCGCCGCACGCGGCCGCGCGTTTCTCGCCGACCCCATTCTCGATCCGATTCCGTTCGGTCTCGCCGCATCGATTGCGCGTTATGTCCGGTTGCGCGAACGCTACCCGGATATCGGCATCATGATGGGCATCGGCAACGTGACTGAACTGACCGAGGCCGATACGAGCGGCATCAACGCGGTGCTGCTTGGCATGGCAGCGGAGCTACGTGTGAGCGCAGTGCTCACCACGTCTGTCAGCCTGCACGCACGGCGCGCGGTCCGCGAAGCCGATGTCGCGCGCAGGGTGATGTACGCCGCCCGCGAAGCACAGGTGCTGCCTAAGGGCATCAACAGCGATCTCGCGACGGTTCACGCCAAACGCCCTTTTCCGTATAGCACCGCCGAAATCGCCGAGGTTGCGCGCGAGGTGCGGGACCCCAACTTTCGCGTCCAGGTCAGCGCGGACGGCATTCACGTTTACAACCGCGACGGACATCGCCAGGCGGGCGACCCGTTCGCGCTCTACCCCGACCTGAATCTCGAAACCGACGGCGGCCACGCCTTCTATATGGGCGTCCAGCTCGCCCGCGCCGAGATCGCCTGGCGGCTCGGCAAGCGCTTCGATCAGGATCAGCCGCTCGACTGGGGCTGCGCGGTCGACCGGCCTGAACAGGATCTCATGGCGTGGCAAGCGCCAGGCGAGACGATGAAAAAGCGCTGAGGGCTAACCCAGCCGCGCCGATTCATCGCTTCACTGCCCATGCGCCGGTGGCCTGCTGCACACCTGGTGGTAGCGGCGCGCCATCGCATCGAGCGGCAGCGGCTTGATGCGCGAGGCCTGGCCCGCACATCCGAACGCCTCGAAACGTTCGATGCAAAGCGCGCTCGCGGCCGCCGTCGCCGCCTTCAACGCGGCGCGCGGATCGAACTCCGAGCGGGCATTGGCCAGCGACTTGCGCATTGCGCCGCTCATCGCGAGCCGGATGTCGGTATCGATATTGACCTTGCGCACACCATGCGCAATGCCGCGCTGAATTTCTTCGACGGGCACCCCGTACGTCGTGGGAATCTCGCCGCCGTATTCGCGGATCACCGCGAGCCACTCCTGCGGCACCGACGACGAGCCGTGCATCACGAGGTGAGTGTTCGGAATCCGCTCGTGAATCTCGACGATCCGGTCGATGGCAAGAATGTCGCCTGTTGGTTCACGGCTGAATTTATAGGCGCCATGCGAGGTGCCGATCGCAATCGCCAACGCGTCGACGCTGGTCGCCTCCACGAAAAACTGTGCCTCGCGCGGATCGGTGAGCAGCTCGTCGCGCGAGAGTTGCCCCTCGGCGCCGACGCCGTCCTCTTCGCCCGCCGCGCCGGTTTCGAGCGAACCGAGACAACCCAGCTCACCTTCGACAGATACACCCACCGCATGCGCCGCCTCGACAACCCGGCGGCTCACGTCGACGTTGTACTCGTAGGCAGCGGGCGTCTTCTGGTCCGGCAACAGGGAGCCGTCCATCATCACCGACGTAAAGCCCGAGCGGATCGCCTGCTGACACACCGCCGGGCTCGCACCATGATCCTGGTGCAGCACGAGCGGGATATCCGGATGCGCCTCGAGCGCGGCGAGCACCAGATGACGCAGGTACGGTTCACCCGCATACTTGCGGGCGCCCGCCGACGCCTGCAGGATCACCGGGCTCGCGGTCGCCTCGGCGGCCCGCATGATCGCCTGGATCTGCTCCATATTGTTGACGTTGAACGCGGGCACGCCGTAGCCGTGCTCGGCCGCGTGGTCCAATAGTTGCCGCAGTGCGATGAAGGCCATTGCAAACTCCTCGAAGTCGAATCGAATCGGATCAGCTCGCCGCGTGGGCGCCTGTTCATGTCGATGGCGCCAGTTGCGCGCATTGCACGACGCGGATGGCTTCATCCACCACCGCCTGCACGGTCAGATTGAAATGCTTGAACAGCGCGGCAGCGGGTGCGGACTCGCCGAACGTATCGATGCCCACAACTCCGCCTTCGAGGCCCACGTATTGCCGCCAGAACGCGCGAACCCCCGCCTCGACCGCAATGCGCGGCACGCCTGGCGGCAGGACCGCGTCGCGCCAAGCGCCGGACTGGCGGTCGAACACGCTGGTGGACGGCATCGACACGACGCGCGCGGCGATACCGGCTTCGGCCAGCGGTGCGATGGCGTCGAGCGCAAGGGACACTTCCGAGCCGGTGGCGAGCAGGACAACGCGACTTTGCGCCGACGCATCCGCCCAGTCGCGCAAGACATACCCACCCCGCGCGACCGCCTCGATCTGCTCGCCGCTGCGCGCGGCGAACGGCAGATTCTGGCGGCTCAGCAGCAGGCATGACGGTCCGCCGCGCTCCGCTGCACAGGCCCACGCCTGCGCAGTTTCGACGGTGTCGCACGGGCGCCAGACGTCGAGCCCCGGAATCAGCCTCAGACTCGCCGCATGTTCCACCGACTGATGCGTCGGCCCATCTTCGCCGAGGCCGATCGAGTCGTGCGTGAACACAAAGATCGAACGGAGCTTCATCAACGCAGCCATACGCAACGCGTTGCGCGAATAATCGGAAAACGTGAGGAAGGTGCCGCCGAACGGGATATAGCCACGATGCAGCGCGATGCCGTTCATGACCGCGCTCATGCCGAACTCGCGCACGCCGTAGTGCAGATAGTTGCCCCCTTGCAGGCCGCTATCGTCCGCGTGGACGTCGACCGCTCCTTTCCAGTTGGTCAGATTCGAGCCGGTCAGGTCCGCCGAGCCGCCCAGCAATTCCGGCAACGTCCGGGCGAGCGCGGTGATCGCCTGCTGCGAGGCCTTGCGTGTCGCAATCGACTCCGCGGCGCCGTCTGCGTCGCGCAACATCGCGCGGACCGCATCGTGCCACTGCGCGGGCAGCGTGCCTTGCGCCCTGCGCTCGAACTCAGCGGCTTCATGCGGATAGTGCTTACGATAGGCTTCGAATCGCTTCGTCCAGTCGCTTTCAGCAGTGGCGCCCCGCTCGCCGGCGTTCCAGAGCGCATGGACCTCGGCCGGCATCGCAAACGGCGGATGCTCCCAGCCGAGCGCGCGTCGCGTGTTCGCGGCTTCATTGGCACCGAGCGGCGCGCCGTGCACATCGTGCGTCCCTGCTTTCGATGGCGACCCTTTGCCGATCACCGTCTTGCAGCAGATCAGCGTCGGCCGGCCCGCCGTGCGCGCAGCACACAATGCCCGATCGACCGCCTCGACGTCGTGTCCATCCACGTCACGCTCGACGTGCCAGCCGTAGGCCGCAAAACGCGCCGGCGTGTCGTCGCTGAACCACTGCGCGACGTGGCCGTCGATCGAGATGCCGTTGTCGTCGTACAGCACCGTGAGCTTGTCGAGCTTCAACGTACCGGCGAGCGAGGCCGCCTCGTGCGAGATGCCTTCCATCAGGCAGCCGTCTCCGGCAAAAACGTAGGTGCGGTGATCCACGACCGCATGGCCGGCCCGGTTGAATTCACGCGCGAGCAGCGCCTCGGCGAGCGCCATGCCAACCGCATTGGCCAGTCCCTGCCCGAGCGGCCCCGTGGTCGTTTCCACGCCGGGGGTGACGCCCACTTCAGGATGCCCCGGCGTTTTGCTGTGCAATTGCCTGAAGCGCCTGAGTTCGTCGATCGGCAGGTCGTAGCCGGTGAGATGCAGCAGTCCGTACAACAGCATCGAGCCATGCCCGTTCGACAGCACAAAGCGGTCGCGATCGGGCCACGCAGGATTGCGCGGACTGTGTTTCAGATGGCGATCCCACAGCGCGACGGCGATCTCGGCCATGCCGAGCGGCATGCCCGGATGACCCGATCTAGCCGCTTCGACCGCATCGATCGCGAGCATGCGCAGCGCGTCGGCCATCAGGCGGGTCGCCGCGGCTGCAGGTGTTACGGGTGCTGCCGATGTTGCGATGGATTTTGCGACGGTACTCATCGAAGCTCTCCTTGCACGAAATCAACCCACCATGCAGCGCGGCGCCTCAGGCGCGCGAGCGCCGGTCGATCAGTTGCAGAATCATCGGTGTGAAAATCAGCTGCATCGCGAGGCCCATCTTGCCGCCTGGCACCACGATCACATTCGGCCGCGACATGAACGAGTCGTGCAGCATCGTCAGCAGATACTGGAAGTCGATCCCCTTCGGCCGCGCGAAACGGATCACGACGAAGCTCTCGTCCGGCTGCGGAATCTCGCGGGCGGTAAACGGATTCGACGTGTCCACGGTCGGCACGCGCTGGAAGTTCACATGCGTGCGTGAGAACTGAGGACAGATATAGTTGACGTAGTCAGGCATGCGCCGCAGGATCGTATCGACCACGGCCTCATGCGAGTAGCCGCGCATGGTCTGGTCACGATGCAGTTTCTGGATCCATTCGAGATTGATGATCGGCACGACGCCGATCAGCAGATCCGCATGCCGCGCGATGTCGATGCTGTCCGTCACCGCCGCCCCGTGCAGGCCTTCATAGAACATCAGATCGGTGTCCGGCGTCACCTCCTCCCATGGCGTGAAGGTTCCGGCGTCCTGCTTGTAGAGCCGCGTTTCGGGCTCGTCGTGCACATAGTGGCGCAACTTCCCGGTGCCGCTTTCTCCATAACGGGCGAAGAGCGCCTCGAGTTCTTCGAGCAGATTCGCTTGCGGCCCGAAATGGCTGAAGTTCGGCGCGCCATCCCGCTCGTGCTGTTTCATGGCTTCGCGCATGCCGTTGCGGTCATAACGATGAAAAGCGTCGCCTTCGACGATCTGCGCGTTGATCTTTTCGCGCCGGAAAATATGGGTAAAGCTCTTCATCACAGTCGTGGTGCCGGCGCCGCTCGAACCGGTCACCGCGACGATCGGGTGTTTGCTTGACATGCGTTTGTCTCCGGATGATTTAAGCCGTGAAGCCGGGCAGAAACAGCGAGCGCCGGCTAAAGAGCGGTGACGTGAAGGGTCGATCCTCGCCCCGGTCGTATTCACCGTGATAGCGTTCGATGCGCTCCACCTCGTTCTTCGAACCGAGGATCACCGGCACGCGTCCATGCAGCGTGCGCGGCACGACGTCGAGAATACGTTCGCGCCCGGTGATCGAAAGACCGCCGGCCTGTTCGATCAGGAAGCTCATCGGGTTGGCTTCATACAGCAGCCGCAAGCGCCCTTCCATGGCCGGTATTTTCGAGTCGCGCGGGTACATGAACACGCCGCCGCGCATCAGGATGCGATGCACCTCGGCAACCATCGATGCGATCCAGCGCATATTGAAGTCGCTTGCACGGCAACCGCTGCGTCCGTCCTTGCACTCCTGTACGTAGCGGCGCACCGGCGGTTCCCAGAAGCGTTCGTTCGACGCATTGATGGCGAATTCAACCGTGTCTTCTGGAATGCGAATGTTCGAATGCGTGAGCACGAAGTTGCCGATGTCGCGCTCCAGCGTAAAGCCATGCGTGCCGTTGCCGACCGAGAGCACGAGCATCGTCGAAGGCCCGTAGACGGCGTAGCCCGCTGCGACCTGCTCGCGGCCCGGCTGCAGAAACGCGGACTCGCCCACCTGCGCCTGCGAATCCGCCGGGTTTTCATTGCGCAGCACCGAAAAGATCGATCCCACCACGCCGTTGATGTCGATATTCGACGAACCGTCGAGCGGATCGAAGGCAAGCAGATAGTCGCCGCGCGGATAGCCCGGCGGAATCGGGTAGACCGCCTCCATTTCCTCGGACGCCATCGCCGCGAGCAGTCCGTCCCATTCGCATTGCTGCACGAAGATCTCGTTGGTCGCGACATCGAGCTTCTTCTGCTCCTCGCCGTGCGTGTTGACGCTATGCGCGGAGCCGTAGTGGCCGCCAAGCGCGCCTTTGGTGAGCATCGCGGAGATCGACTTGATCGCCGCGGCCACGTCGATCAGGAGCGCCGAAAGGCCCGCGTTCTGCGCTCCAGGCTGGCGGTCGAGCGTGTCGATCAGGAACTTCGAGAGGGTCGTACGTCCGTCTTGCATGGCGATCTCCTGAGGGATGGTTTTCGTTTAGCCTGGCGGCGCCAGCACGGCGCGCGTCGCATGAGAGGACGCAGGCACCCCGTCGTTTGCCGCGGGCGTTTCGGCGAACACACGGCTCCCGCGAATGTCGGCGGCCGCAATCAGGGTGAGCGCGGCGGCGTCGATGGCCGCGCCGTCCCGCATCGCCGTGGCGAACAGGCGATTGGCCTGACGCAGCCGCGAACGGTCGAGCGCATTGCGCACCGAACGGGCGTTAGCAAAATTCGGCTGGCGGGTGCGCAGCGCGAGATAGTCCGCGAAAGCGCGGCGCGCGTCGGCGTCGAAGCGGTAATGCATCGTCGCGAGCATCCGCTCGGCGATGTCGAGCAGTTCCGCGTCGTCGTAGTCGGGAAACGTGATGTGATGCGCAATCCGCGAACGGAAGCCCGGATTGCTCTCGAAGAACACTTCCATGCGCGCCGCGTAGCCAGCGAGAATCACGACGAGATCGTCACGCTGGTTTTCCATGGTTTGCAGCAGGATCTCGATCGCCTCCTGACCATAGTCGCGTTCGTTTTCCGGGCGATACAGGTAATACGCTTCGTCGATGAACAGCACGCCGCCCATCGCGCGCTTCAACACCTCGCGCGTTTTCGGCGCGGTATGGCCGATGTACTGACCGACCAGGTCGTCACGCGTCACCGAAACCAGATGATTGCGGCGAATGTAACCCAGCCGGTGCAGCACTTCGGCCATGCGTAGCGCGACCGTGGTCTTGCCGGTGCCGGGATTGCCGGAGAAGCACATATGCAGGGTCGGCGCGCCGCCTGCTAGGCCGAGCGAAGCGCGGGCCCGCTCGACGAGCAGATGGGCCGCGACCTCGCGAATGCGGGTCTTCACCGGGGCGAGCCCGACCAGATCGCGATCGAGTTCGGCCAGCACGTCGCCGATGCCGGAGTCGCGATAGAGCGCGGCGAGATCGACATTGGGCACCTGGGCGCAGTTCATCTTCTAGCGCCCCGGTACATATCGCTCACCCGAGGGCCGGTCGCCCGCATAGCCGGACAGCCCGTAACGCTGCACACGTCCCACCCCGTCCTGGCGCGTGAGGCGAAAGCCCGGCTCCTCGTCCGGGCGGTTGACGATGAACGACAGACGCATCGTCTCGAAGCCGCGCACCGAATCGAAGGCGTTGATCTTGATGTAGTGCTGCGGCCGCGCCGCGCGGCACGCCTTCACTTCCTGCAACACGCCGGCCGCATCGTGCAGATCGAACATCGGCAGGCCCCACATTTCCCAATAGGTGTTGCGCGGATGCGGATCGTCGGTGTACTCGACCGAACAGGCCCAGCCCTGGCCCAGCGCGTAGTCGATCTGCAAGCTGATCTCCTCGTCGGTCAGTTCCGGCAAGAAGGAAAACGTACCCTGTGTAATGCGCATGACGTACCTCGCTGATGAATGCATCGATCGGAAACGGCGCCAACGGTTTTCCGCGCAGTGCGGCTGCACTGCTACCGGACCGCATTGAGAAACCTTGAATACCCGCTACCCGCTCTGGATAGCCGCCGCTCAGGCCGCTGTCGGCGTGGCGGCGAAATCCGGCGTGTCGGTCGACGCGTAGTTGAACGTCACATCCCGCCACGTATCGAGCGCCTGCTTGAGCGGCGTGCACCAGCGCGCCGCCGCTTCGAGAATCTCCGGCCCTTCGTGCACGATGTCGCGACCCTCGTTGCGCGCCTTCACCATCGTTTCGAGCGCAACGCGATTCGCTACCGCGCCCGCCTGGATACCGGCCGGATGACCGATCGTGCCGCCGCCGAACTGCAGGATCGCGTCGTCGCCGAACAGGTCCAGCAGTTGATGCATCTGCCCTGCATGAATGCCGCCCGAGGCCACCGGCATCACCTTGCGCAAACCCGCCCACGGCTGGTCGAAGAAAATCCCGCGTGACAGATCGACCTCGTTGTGCGCCTCGCGGCACACGTTGTAATACCCCTGCACCGACAGCGGATCACCTTCGAGCTTGCCGACCGCGGTGCCCGCATGCGCATGATCGACGCCCGCCATGCGCAGCCACTTCGCGATCACGCGAAACGAGATGCCGTGATTGCGCTGCCGCGTATAGGTACTGTGACCCGCGCGATGCAGATGCAGAATCATGTCGTTGCGGCGCGCCCAGCGCCCCATCGATTGAATCGCCGTCCAGCCGACCACGAGATCGATCATGACGATGCAGGAACCCAGTTGCTTCGCGAATTCGGCGCGCTCATACATGTCCTCCATCGTGCCGGCCGTCACGTTCAGGTAGTGGCCTTTGACTTCACCCGTTTCCGCCTGCGCGCGATTCACCGCCTCCATTGAAAACAGAAAACGGTCGCGCCAGTGCATGAAGGCCTGCGAGTTGATGTTTTCGTCGTCCTTCAGAAAATCGAGGCCGCCGCGCAATCCTTCGTATACGACCCGGCCATAATTCTTGCCCGACAAACCGAGCTTCGGCTTGACGGTCGCGCCAAGCAAGGGCCGGCCGTACTTGTCGAGCCGCTCGCGCTCGACGACGATTCCCGTCGGCGGCCCCTGGAAGGTCTTCAGATAAGCAACAGGTATGCGCATGTCTTCGAGACGCAGCGCCTTGAGCGGTTTGAAGCCGAACACATTGCCGATGATCGAGGCGGTCAGGTTGGCGACCGAACCCTCTTCGAACAGATCCAGTTCATAGGCGATGTACGCGAAATACTGCGGCTCGCCGGCGTTTGCGCCAGGCACGGGATCGACGCGGTAGGCTTTCGCACGGTACATGTCGCATGCGGTCAGGCGATCGGTCCACACCACGGTCCAGGTTGCCGTCGACGATTCGCCGGCCACGGCCGCCGCCGCCTCCTCCGGATCGACACCGGGCTGCGGCGTGATGCGAAAGAGCGCGATGATGTCGGTATCTTTCGGCGTGTAATCCGGCTGCCAGTAGCCCATCTCGCGATACTTCATGACGCCCGCGGCGTACCGTTCGCGAGGTTTCTGCGCGTCGCGCGGCTTGTGTATGGAATCAATGACCGGTTGACTGAAATCGTTCATGACATATCCTCGAAGGTGAACAGGTGCGCTGCCGGAAGAACGGAGCGCTTGTTTGCACTGTATGCAGGAACGCAGTCACTGAGAATTCACGATTTCATTTGGCAGACTTAACCGATCCGTTATCGATTGCACAACGCGAAGCGATTTTTCAACACATGCGCGAACGATCGATGGAGAATGATCTGCATGGGATCGGCGAGCACCGGGTGACAGGAGAACAGAGCCGTGCTGCCCGGCATGGAACACTTTGCTGCATTCCCGGAACAGTGCGCGGCGCGAGCGCATCGTACTGCGCACACCGTGGTCGCACCGGCGCAATTCGGCAAACGCTGCATTGCGGCGCGCCCACAAGTCGCTTGTGCCAGGTCATCGAAAACCCGGCATGGAGCTTGCGTAGTCACCAACGCCAATGAAGTCCGGCATCACGCCGGGCCGACGGCACAACGCTGTACAACACATGGAGGAAACACGTATGCAATGGACGACTCCGAGCTACACCGATATACGTCTTGGTTACGAAATCACGATGTACGTCGCTACGCGTTAAGCCCGCCCGGGCCGCGACACGCGGCCCTTCGGCGGATTTGCGGTAATCCCTGACTAACCGGCCGGCTTTTCGGCGCTGCCAGGACACGCGTTCCCATCCATGATCCACGAAACGATCGTCACCACAGCAGCGTGCGATGGCCGTCCTCATATCGCGCCCATGGGGGCCCGTTACGAGGACGACTTCGTCATCCTCTCGCCGTTTCGCCCGTCGGTCACGCTCGACAATATCGTCGCGTCGCGGGCTGCAGTGCTGAACTTCACCACCGACGTCCGTATCTTCGCCGGCTGCGTCACGCATTGCGCGTGCGACTGGCCCACCGTCGCCGCCAGCTGTGTGGCGAGCATCAGGCTCGCCGGGTCGCTGGCGCACGCTGAACTCGAACTCGACGAACTGCGCGACGACAGGGAGCGCCCGGTGCTGCGCATGAAATGCGTGCACCGCGAAAACCATGCGCCGTTCACCGGTTTTAACCGCGCCCAGGCCGCGGTGGTAGAAGGCGCGATTCTCGTGAGCCGGCTTTTCATGCTGCCGGCCGACAAGGTGGACCGCGAAATGGCCTACCTGCAGATCGCCATCGACAAAACCGCCGGCGATGCCGAACTCACCGCCTGGGGGTGGCTCACCGCCGCGATCGCGCGGCATCGCGAGAGCCTCGAATCTTCCGGCGGTTCAGCCGCCGAACTCATAGCGCACTAGTCTGTCCCGCCTTTTCGGAGAATATCGATGACCGCATTGCTCGCGAGCGTCCGCTCGGACGACGAAGCATTGGACGCCGCTCGTGCCGGCGCCGAACTGATCGACCTGAAGGAGCCGAACGCGGGCGCGCTCGGCGGCCTGTCGATCGGCGACATCACGCATATCGTCCGCCAGCTTCGCGCCTGCTATCCAGTCAAGCCGATTAGCGCAACGATTGGCGACGTGCCGGCGGACGCGCTCGATGAAATCGCCACCCGTGTTATCGAAGTCAGCGACGCAGGCATCGACTACGTGAAAGTGGGTGTGGCGCCCGGTCCGTCTGCACGACGCTGTCTCGAACAACTGGCCAATCTGCCGGCTGCGGTCGTGCCGGTGCTGCTGTGTGACAGCGGCATGGAAAGCGAACTGGTCGCCTATACGGCCACGCTCGGTTTTGTCGGCGTGATGTTCGACACCGCCGGCAAGGACGGCCGCACACTGTTCGATTACGTGGATGGCGATTCGCTCGCGCAATGGCTGCGGCTCACGCGCGAGCGCGGCGCGATGAGCGGCATCGCCGGCTCGCTCGGCTGGGCGCAGTTCGAGCAGATCCGGGCGCTCGCGCCGGACGTGGCGGGTTTTCGCACGGCACTATGCGTCGATGGAAGGCGCTCGCGACTCGATCCGCAACGCGTGGCGCAATGGGCCACCGCACTGCACCGTCCTGCTGGAGAGACAAGCGGCGCGCTCGCCGCGGCGAACACCCAGGCCTCCGGCGCGGCACGTCTTTAATGCACCTGATTGCCCGCAAGCCGTTGCCTCGCACCCAGGATGCCGCAAAAGACCGCGCAGCAATAGGCACGAATACTAGATCACCGGGATGTTCAGCAGCCGGTCGCGCATCAGCGCGACATTGTCCTTGTTGAACATCTCGACCACGTAATTGGCCTCGATCACATGATCGACGAAACGGCGGTCGACTACGCCCGTGGCCGCCAGCGTCTCGAGCCGCTCGTTCTCCGAGATGGCGCATGACTTCACCACGATCAACCGCTCGGCGTTGAGCATGGTCGAGAGCCATGCGGCGAGGCTGTCGGAGGTGGTGTCCCAATTGCTCATCGCGTCCGGCGTGTCGCGCATCAGCGAGGTCGGCACCCACACTGCCACGCGGCCGTCGCGCAGCGCGCGGCGGATCTTCGCCTCACTCGAGGCGAGCACGAGTTCAGGCAAGATCCCTTGCATGAGAATCGCGTATTGCGTCATGGCAAGCAGACACATGTTGTGCGCGGCGAGATCGTCGAAGCGCCACTCGCTCTGGTATTGCCGCACCTTGTCCGCGAAATCGCCGCCACCGGGCACGATGACGACGCGCCCGCCCCCCACCTCACATAGCTCGACGAGCCACTTGCGAAGCATCGGATCGTGACTCAGGCTGCCCCCGATCTTGACCACCCACATGATCGTTGTCCTCTTCCGCGCGTTTCCGCTCGTTTCCCTTCAACTGCTCAAGGCCGCCCGCGCTGCTCCGCTGCGGCTGGCATCACCGGCGTCCCAGTGGCGAGTCGCCGCAAGCAGCGCTATCGCCACACTCGGCGCGCACGTTGCGGCCCAGTCCGACCGGTTCGCCGGCACACCCGCCAGCGTGCCGAAATCGATGTACGCGCGTGGCGCTTCACTGGCTTCCATACTGGCCAGCGCCGCCGCGAGAAAGCGTCCACACCCTGCGCCGACCAGCGGTGCGGCGGCGAGCTCAGGGTGAGCCGCCGTCACGCGCGCCAGATTGGCGCCGATCTCGCGCAACTGCAGTTCGCGCCAACGCAGCGCGAACCCGCGCCATTCGCCGGAACCCGCTTCATGGGCGTCCCGGCCAATCATCCGCGCGAGCCGCGTGCGGCTGGCTGCTTCCGTCTTCGGTCCCTGGTCGGCGCTCGGATACAGGTCGTAGTGCGGCGCCAGTTCGCCCGTGAGGCGGTAAACGTCCGCCGTGGTCGCAAACCATTCGTTCATCACGTTGACGGTCTCCCCAGCGAACTCGATGCGCTGGGCGAGGCCGCACAAAGGCGTGCGCACCACGCCCTGGTACACGAGTTCGCCGGTGGCGAGCCGCCCGGCATCCGTCGCAGCACGCGCGACGACGCCACCGCCGGCGATCGGAATGATGTCGGTGGTGGTACTGCCAATGTCGATCAGCAGCGCATCGGGTACGCGCGACGCGATCCAGCTCGCGGTGGCCAGCCAGTTCGCCGAGGCGACACTGCGCCAACCGTCCGCGCAGGACTGCGGCGTGAGCCAGCCGGCGTCGCCCGCGTAGAAACGCAAGCGCGGCCCGAGCCGCTGCGCGAGCGCAGCAGCGATGGCCTGCACGCCATGCGCGCGGTCCTCGAAGAGGTCGACCATCTCCCCGGTCATCGTCACCGCGTGCAGCGCGGCGTCAGTCCGGGCGGCCGGCCAGCGCTCGAAGACAAGGTCGATGGTTCGCTCGAGATGGTCGAGGCCCTGCCATAGCGGACAAGCCCACTGCGCGACATCGAGCACCGCGCCCGCGGCATCGGCCATCGACACCTTCACGTGCGCGCCGCCGACATCCCAGCCGAATACGGCCGCGCCATCCGCCGTAGCGACGCTTGCATCGGCGCCGAACCCGGCGCTCATCGCTGCGCTCCGCAGGCGGGCGGTGCGCCACAGTTGCGCGCCGCCGGACCGGACCCCACGATACGCACGCCGTGGGCAGCAAGCAGGGCGTGCGCGAGGTTGCCGCCGAGCGCCTCGGACAGCCCGGCATACGCCACCGTCAGACGCGGGTTGACCTCGATCACAATCGGGCCGCGCGACGCATGCCACACCACGTCGATGCCGACGAAGCCGCGCAGCCCCGGCAGCGCCTGAGCCACGCGCTGCGCGAGCGCGCCGAGCATGCGGCCCTGGTCGCCAGCCAGGTCGATCTGGTTGACCATCACGCCATCGAATTCCACGATGTGCGGTTGCTGCTGCGCCGCATCGCCTTCGCTCAGGCTGATTTGCTGCCGGTTGATGCTGACGAGTTCAACGCCGTCGCCGTGGCAGATCAGCGAGAGGCTGAGCGGCTCGCCGTCGACCCATGCCTGCAGCACCGGATTGCGCGCGGCGGCGGCACGTGCGTCGTATTCGGCACAGGCGTCGGCAAAATTGTCGAATACGAAGGTATCGAGACCGCCCGCGCCGTCGTCCGGTTTCACGACCCAACGGCTGCCCGGTTGTCCGGCGGCCTGTCCGGCGAGCTGTCCAGGTTCGACAGCCGGCGTCGTGGCGATGCCGTGCGCCATCAGGCACGCCGCAGTCGCGCTCTTGCTCGACGCCACGCGGATCGATTCTTTCGAACAGCCAAGCCAGCGCGCGGCGCCCACCGCGTCGTACAGATGCAGCAGCAAACCGTCGCACTCCGGCGCGATGATCCACGCGTAGTCGTGCTCGCGAGCTACCCGCGCGACAAAAGCGGTCATCGACTCGCCTTGTGCGGCCCTACAATGGACGCGCGACGATGCGACGGTTTCAAAACGGGAACTCGCGAAGCTCACGTCCACTCCGTCGAGTTCCCGCAGGTCGCTCACCAGTGCGTCACGCATCACCCGGCCTTCGACGATCAGCGCGCTCAGGTCGGCCAGACTTCCCGCGCCGGCATGTGCCGGATCGATGCCGCCACCGGTGAGATACTCGAAGACAAAGATCTTGGTCAAAGGAGCGCGCCCCCATGCAGGTGATACCGGTTCTCGATCTGCTCGACGGCCACGTGGTACGCGCGGTGCGCGGCGAACGGACAGCCTATCAGCCGATCCACTCACCGCTTGCCGCTACCAGCGAGCCGCTTCACATCGCCCGCGCCCTGCTTGCTGCAAGCGGCGCACGGACGCTCTATATCGCCGACCTCGGCGCGATCCTTCAGCAAGGCGCTCACGTCGAGACGCTCGCTGCACTACGTGCCGCCCTGCCCGGCACTGACATCTGGCTCGACGCGGGCTATGCCGACTATGCGTCGATGCATGCGCTGTTCGCGCGTATCGAAGAAACCACCCGGCGCAACAGCCTCGACGGCACGCGTCCGTCTGCTCCGCACGGTCTCGCGACGCTCGTGCCGGTGTTCGGCAGCGAGTCGTTGCTCGACATCGACGCACTACGCGCCGCTGAAGCCGCCAGGCTTTCTCCAATCCTTTCGCTCGACCACCGCGCCGGTCAACTGATCACGGCTACGTCTTCGCTCACCCCAGCCGGGCACACCTCGGCATGGTGGCCCCGCAGGGTGATCGCGATGACGCTCGATCAGGTAGGCAGCTACGACGGTCCCGACCTCGCCACGTTCGAACGTATCCGTGCCCATGCTCCCACGCATACCGCCGTGATCGGCGCGGGCGGCATTCGCCATCGCGAGGACATGGCAGCGGCGGCCCGCACCGGCGCTTCGGCATGGCTTGTGGCGTCTGCGCTGCACGATCGCCGTATAGGCCTGCCATTCGTCGAATCAACATAGGCGTGCTATACAACTTTCATGCCAATCGCCGGAGAAGCCGTGGCTGTAAACAAACGGCAAGCTAAAGGTGCCGTTTGTGACACTCTGCTCCAGATTGACACACAACCTGTGCGGAGCAATGCGGCGCGCCCGTTGCACAGCCGACACATTGCGTGCAGGGCAGCGCGCATATCGCGACGGTATCGATCCTTTTAAGCGCAAGGCCACATAAGCGGCGCGCGATGCGTCGCGCACCTCGCTATGGCATCTGGACTCAAATCGGCATGGAGCTTGCTAAAAGTGCGGCCATGCACCTCTCGCCCATCGATCCATCGTCCACGACCCCATCGGCCACGGCCCACGTTCCTGCCTCGTCGCTAACGCGCGACTGGACTTGCCCGTTCTGCCCGCTGCTGTGCGACGACCTCGTAGTCGAGTCGCATGACGACGCCACGCTCACCGTGCCGGATATCGAATGCCGGCGCCTCACCCAGGCGCTCGCCTGCTACAGCAGCGCGGATGCACAGTGCCGCAGCAGCGTCGACGGACACGATACGGATCTCGATACCGCGCTGGCTGGCGCGGCGCGCATCCTGTCGTCGGCACGCCGCCCTTTATTCGGCTCGCTGACCACCGATGTAGCCGGGACCCGTGCGCTGTACACGCTGGCCGCGGGCTGTGGCGCCATCCTCGATCATTGGCACGGCGATGCGATGAGCGCGGCCACGCTTGCGTTGCAGGATCGCGGATCGTTCTTCACCACGCTGTCCGAGGTGCGCTCGCGTGCAGACCTGCTGGTGTTTTTCAATTGCCAGCCGTCGCAGCGCTATCCGCGCTTCTTCACGCGCGCGCTGGCAGGCACAGAACAGACACGCGAGCTGGTGTTCGTCGGCTGCCCTCCCGATCCCGCCGCGGCCGGCCTGGCGAATACGCGAGTCGAAGCGATTCTTCCGGACAACGATCCTTTTGACACGCTCGCGCTCTGGTCCGCCCTTTGCGAAGGACGCGAGGCTCGTGCACTGCACGATAGCGCCGTAGACACGGCAGCGGAACTCGCCCGCCTGCAGGCACGCATCGCCGCCGCGCACTACACCGTGCTGGTCTACGAGACTGCCGCATTGCCCGGTCCGCACGCGGCCCTGCTCATCGAGGCCTTGAACCGGATCGTCAAGGCAGCCAACCGCACCGTGCGCGCGGGCTGTCTCGCGCTCGGCGGCGACGACGGCGCCTTGACGGTCAATCAGACCGTGGCGTGGCTCTCGGGTCTGCCGTTGCGGACGCGGGTCTCGACGCCCTCGCGGACCGCCGGCACGGCGCCGCTCGACTACGATCCGTACCGGTATCGCACCGGGCGGCTGCTCGCCAACGGCGAGATCGACGCGCTGCTGTGGGTCGCCAGCTTCGCGCCGCCGGTCTGGCCGCAAGCGCTCGATCAAACGGTGCCTGTGATCGTGCTCGGCCATCCTGCTCTGGCCGAAGCCGCGAAAGCGCGCGGCGCCGCTACCGTCTTTATTCCGGTCGCCACACCTGGGATCGATAGCGCCGGTCATCTGTTTCGCGTCGACGGCCCGGTCGTGATGCCGCTTGCCTGCGCACGCAGCGTTGGACTGCCCTCGGTGGCAACGATCGCGGAGCGCCTGGCGGCGCAGCTCGATGCCCAGCCCGCCCCGCAGGTGCAGCCATGAGTCTCATCCGGCTCAAGGGCGGCAGGATCTTCGACCCGGCCAACGGCGTCGACGGCGAGCGCCGCGATCTGGCGATCCGCGACGGCCGCATCGTCGACGTGCCCGCCACGATGCCGGCCGATCGCGAATATGACGCCACCGGCATGATCGTGATGGCAGGCGGCATCGACATGCACTCGCATATCGGCGGCGGCAAGACCAATCTCGCGCGCCTGCTGCTCCCCGAGGATCATCGTAACGATCCTGTGCGCGAACCCGCGTACGACGCGGTGCAGGACGCAAACGGCCGCTACCTGAGGCTGCCGTCATGTGGAGTCTGCACGCCCGGCACGCTCGCGACCGGCTACCGCTACGCCGAGATGGGCTATACGGCCGCCTTCGAGCCGGCCATGATGCCCTCCAACGCGCGTCATACGCACCTTGAGATGGGCGACACCCCGATCATCGATCACGGCGCGTACGTCATGCTCGGCAACGACGAGCTGTTCCTGCAGATGCTCGCCGCCCGCGACGATTTCGAGCGTCTGCGCGACTACATCGGCTGGACGATCCACGCGAGCAAGGCGCTCGGCGTGAAGGTCGTCAATCCTGGCGGCATCTCCGCGTTCAAGTTCAACCAGCGCTCGCTGAACGTCGACGAGCCGCACGTGCATTACGGCATCACGCCGCGCGATGTGCTGCACACACTGTCGCGCGCGTTGACCGAGCTGCGCGTACCGCACCCGCTCCACGTACACGCCAGCAATCTGGGCGTGCCCGGCAACATCGATTCGACCATCGCCACCATGGATGCCGCCGACGGTCTGCCGATCCATCTCACGCATATCCAGTTTCATAGCTATGGCACTGAGGGTCCGCAAAAATTCTCGTCGGGCGCCCGGCAGATCGCAGAGGCGGTGAACGCACGGCCGAACGTGTCGATCGACGTCGGCCAGATCATCTTCGGACAGACCGTTACGGCCTCGGGTGACACGATGATGCAGTTCCGCAACACACCGCTCGGGCGGCCGCACAAGTGGGTGGTCGGCGACATCGAATGCGACGCGGGCTGCGGCGTGGTGCCGTTCCGCTATCGTGAGCAGAGCTATGTGAATGCATTGCAATGGATTATCGGCCTCGAGATCTTCCTGCTGGTCGACGACCCGTGGCGCGTCGCGATGACGACGGATCATCCGAACGGCGGCCCGTTCACGAGCTATCCGCACCTGATCCGTCTCCTGATGGATAAGTCGTTTCGCGATGAGCAGCTCGCAAAGCTTAATGCCGACGCCCAGGTGGCGAGCGCGTTGGCACAACTGACGCGCGAGTTCTCGCTGTACGAAATTGCCATCATCACGCGAGCAGGACCGGCGCGCCTGCTCGGCCTGCGCGACCGCGGCCATCTCGCCGCAGGCGCTGCGGCGGACATCGCCGTCTATCGCGACGACCCGGATCGCGAGCGCATGTTCACGTCGCCGGCCTATGTATTCAAGGACGGCGAACTCGTCGCTTGCGACGGCACGCTGGTCGCCACGCCGACGGGCGGCATCCATTTCGTCTCGCCTGACTTCGACCGCGGCATCGAGAAGACACTGCGCGCCTATAGCGGCGCCAACCTCGCGAGCAACTTCGCGCACGCTGCCATCAGCGACGACGAGGTTTGCAACTGCTGCCGCGGCGGCAGGCTGCTGCCCGTCGAATGTCTCGCCAACGGCTGACCCAATGGCCCACATACCATGAGCGCCCCGGCGACCCTGCAGATCAACGGCACCACGATCGACGCCACCTTCGCGGAAGCGTTTCCGATGAAGGCGACCCGGCTCGTCATCACCGCCCACACGCCGGCGTGGGCGATGAACGCCGCCATCTCGCTGACAGGGTTCGCGACCTCGGTGATCGGCTGCGGCTGCGAGGCCGGCGTCGAACGAACGCTGAGCGCCGGAGAAACGCCGGATGGCCGCCCTGGCGTGACGGTGCTGCTGTTCGCGGTGTCGTCGAAGGAATTGGCCAAACAGATCGAACGGCGCGTCGGACAATGCGTGCTCACGTGTCCGACCACCGCCGTGTATGGCGGCATCGATCCCGAGACGAGCCGCGCACCGCTTTCCGATCGGGCATCGCTCGGCAGCGGGCTGCGTTTTTTCGGCGACGGCTGGCAGATATCGAAGATGCTCGGCGACACGCGTTACTGGCGTGTGCCGGTGATGGACGGCGAGTTCGTCTGCGAGGAGACGGCGCTTACCGTCAAAGCCGTGGGCGGCGGCAACCTGATCCTGCTGGCGCGCGATATCGACGCCGCACTCGCCGCCGCCGAAGCCGCGGTCGCGGCGATGCGCAGGCTGCCGAACGTGGTCATGCCGTTCCCGGGCGGCGTGGTCCGGTCGGGATCGAAGGTCGGCTCGAAATACCAGGGCGCGAGCGCGTCCACCAACGACGCCTTCTGTCCGACCCTCACGGGTCTCTCCGCGCGCAGCGAACTGGGCGCGGAAGTCGGGTGCGTGCTCGAAATCGTGATCGACGGGCTTACCGACGCCGATGTCGGCGCGGCGATGAGCGCGGGTATTGGCGCAGCCGTCAGGCTCGGAAGTGCGGCGGGCCTGCTGCGCATTTCGGCGGGCAACTACGGCGGCAAGCTGGGACCTTACCACTTCCATCTGCACAGCCTCGCGGCGAGCGCCGCAGCGGACTTCGACGGGAGCCGCGCATGAGTCTTCGCATCACCCTGCGCGTGACAACGCCACCCGGCTTCCGCGTCGACGCGTCCGCCTTGCTGCCGGCGACGCTGGCGGCGATGAGCACGGCGGAAATCGAGCGCATTGTCCTACCCGCGGGCAATGACAGGTGTAACGTGGGCGATGTGTTCGACGTGTCGCGCAGTGAAGCCGCCGCTGAATCTGCTGCGCCGCACAGCGGCGCTACCCTGGTGATCGAAAACGCGGCGCCATGGCTCGACCGCGTCGGCGCGCGCATGGCGGACGGCCACCTCGTCGTGCACGGCTCGACCGGGGATTACAGTGGTTTCCAGATGGCGGGCGGCGTATTGCACATCGAGGGCGATGCGGGTCACTTTACCGGCTGCGAAATGCGCGGCGGCCGTCTGACGGTGACCGGGCATAGCGGCGACTTCGCCGCCGGCGCCCTCGCCGGCGACATGGAAGGCATGACGGGCGGCACGCTGACGATTCACGGCAACGCGGGCGCGCGGCTCGCCGATCGCATGCGCCGCGGACTCGTGCTGGTTGGCGGCAACGCGGGAGATTTTGCCGCATCGCGGCTTGTCGCGGGCACTATTGGCATTGCCGGTCAAGCGGGCGCGCATTATGCATACGGTATGAGGCGCGGCACCCTCCTGCTCACCCAGCGGCCCACGCACTTGCCGCCGACGTTTACCGAGGGCGGTCGCGGTTTCGACGTGTTCTGGGCACTCCTCGTGCGCAGTCTCGCCGATGAGATCGCACCCTTTTCGCAGTGGCGCACAGCGAGTTTGCCGACGCGCTATACGGGCGATCTCGCGGTCGACGGACGAGGCGAAATCCTGGTCGTGAGCTAGCCGCCGCAAGCACGCCCCGCATGACACGCAGTCAGACAGTGTTCGACAGAAACACCCGATAACGAAGGAGACAGGCATGACGATGGCGCATTCTCCCCCCGCACAGCCGGGCGCCGACGCATCCGCGCCGCGCTATGCCGGCTCGATGATCGCACTGCATTGGCTGATTGCACTTGGCATCATCGGCCTGCTCGCGCTTGGACTCTATATGGTCGGACTGCCAAAGGGTTGGCCTCTCAAAGCGACGCTCCTCAACCTTCACAAGTCGGTCGGACTGACGGTTTTCCTGCTGGTGCTTCTTCGCATCATGGCGCGTGTGGCCCTCCACCGGCCGCCCTTGCCGCCGATGCGACCGTGGCAACGCGCCGCCGCGCGCACTACGCAGGGCCTTTTATACGTCGCAATGGTCGCGATGCCGCTGTGCGGGTATCTCGGTTCGTCGTTCAACCGCTTCGGGACGCGCTTCTGGGGCCTCGCGCTGCCGCAGTGGGGCTGGGACGATGCGGGCTTGCGCGAACTGTTCTTCGGTCTTCATAAGGCAATCGGCTATGCGCTGATCGTACTGATTGTGCTGCACGTCGCGGGCGCGCTCAAGCATCAATGGATCGATCGCGACAACCTGCTCGCGAGGATGCTGCCATGATGCGGCGCGCACCATGAAGATCAAGGTACTCGGCTCATCGGCGGGCGGCGGTTTCCCGCAATGGAACTGCAATTGCCGCAATTGCGACGGCGTGCGGCGCGGCACGTTAAAGGCGACCCGCCGCACGCAATCGTCGATCGCGGTGAGTGCGAACGGCGAGGACTGGCTGCTGGTCAACGCGTCACCCGATCTGCTCGCGCAGATCGCCGCCAACCCCGAGCTGCAGCCGGCACGCCGCGCGCGCGATAGCGGGATTGCCGCGGTGCTGGTGATCGACGCGCAGATCGACCACGTCACCGGCTCGCTGATGCTGCGCGAACGCGACACGCCACTGCCGCTCTACGCAACCGATGCGGTATGGCAGGACCTGTGCAGCGGATTTCCGGTCGCACCGATCCTCTCGCACTATTGCGGCGTCGAGCATCGCCGCATCGCGCTCGACGGCGCGCCGCTCGCCGTTGCCGCCCTTGACGGCGTGCAGATCGACGCATTGCCGCTGTCGAGCAAGGCGCCGCCTTACTCGCCGCATCGGCATGCGCCCGAGCGCGGCGACAACATCGGACTCGTCTTCACGAACCGGCAAACCGGCAAACGCGTGTTCTACGCGCCCGGACTCGGAGCGATCGAAGCGCACGTGCTCGCCGCGATGCGTGAAGCGGATCTGCTGCTCGTCGACGGCACGCTGTGGACCGGCGATGAAATGATCCGCCTCGGTCTCTCGGAGAAAACCGCTGCGGATATGGGTCATCTGGAGCAGTCCGGCCCGGGCGGCATGATCGAAGTACTGGACTCACTCGAGGCACCCGAAGCACGCCACGTCCGCAAGGTGCTGATTCACATCAACAACACCAATCCGATTCTCGTCGAGGACGGCCCCGAGCGCCGCATCCTGACTGAACACGGAATCGAAGTGGCATACGACGGAATGACGTTCGAGATATGACGTGAGGCTGCGAAGCCAGGCTGGAGTCTGAAAACGCAGCGATAAAGTACAAACGGAGAGGGCATGAACGCAAAAGACATCTTGGGTACGGCGCCGCAGCAGGGTGAAGGGACGAGCGCAGATGGCAGCCAGCCCGCCTGGACCCGCGAGGAATTCGAAGCACAGTTGCGCGCGAAAGGCACGGCGTATCACATCCATCATCCATTCAACGTCAAGATGAATAGTGGCGGCTGCTCGCGCGAACAGATTCGCGGCTGGGTCGCCAATCGCTTCTATTACCAGATCAATATTCCGTTAAAGGATGCTGCCGTGCTGTCGAACTGCCCGGATCGCGAAACGCGCCGCCGCTGGGTGCTGCGTATTCTCGATCACGACGGCTATGGCGACGAGGAAGGCGGTATCGAAACATGGGCGCGTCTTGGCGACGCAGTCGGCCTGTCGCGCGACGACCTGTGGTCGTTGAAGCAGGTGACGCCCGGCGTGTGCTTCGCCGTCGACGCCTATGTGAATTTCGCGCGCCGCGCACCGTGGCAGGAATCGGTCTGCTCGTCGCTTACCGAAATGTTCGCGCCTCAGGTGCATCGCGACCGGCTCGCTAGCTGGCCGGAACACTATCCATGGATCGAGCCTTCGGGTCTTGCGTATTTCCGCTCGCGCATTTCGCTTGCCCAGCGCGACGTGCAGCACGGGCTCGAAGTCACGCTCGATCATTTCACGCGGCGCGAGCAGCAGGAACGCGCGCTAGAAATCCTGCAATTCAAGCTCGACATCCTGTGGACCATGCTCGATTCGATCGAAAAGGCTTTCCCGCAATGAACGACCAGCCACGCGCCGGCGGCGCCACGCCAACCGCCGATTGTCTGACGATCAGCAAGCTCTTTCGCCTGCAATGGGAGCCGGCTCAGAACGCTCACGTGCTGCTCTATCCCGAGGGCATGGTGAAGCTCAATCAGAGCGCGGGAGAGATTCTCAAGCGTTGCGACGGCACGCGCGATATGAATGCGCTGATTGCCGACCTGGAGCAGGCGTTCAACACGACTGGGCTCGGTCCTGAAGTGCGCGCGTTCGTCGCCGACGCGCAGTCGCGCGGCTGGCTGGAGTAGCGCCATGACGGACCTGTCACAACCTGCTGCCGCTGCCCAGTCTCAAGCAGTCCCAAACGGGATCCCGCTGCCGCTCTGGCTGCTTGCGGAGTTGACGTATCGCTGCCCGCTGCACTGCGCGTTCTGCTACAACCCGATCGACTACACGGATCACAGCCGCGAACTCAGCACGCAGCAGTGGCTCGGCGTGTTACGTGAGGCGCGCGCGCTCGGCGCCGCGCAACTCGGGTTTTCAGGCGGCGAACCGCTCGTGCGCGACGATCTCGAAGTGCTCGTGGGCGAGGCGCGCAAGCTCGGTTTTTATACGAATCTGATCACTTCAGGTGTCGGTCTCACCGATAAGCGTCTCGACGACCTGCAGGCAGCCGGCCTCGACCATATCCAGTTGTCGTTCCAGGATTCGACCCAGCAGCTAAACGACTTCCTCAGCAGCACCCGCACCTTCGAGCTGAAACAACGTGTGGCCGCGTCGATCAAACGGCACGGCTTTCCGATGGTGCTCAATTGCGTGCTGCATCGCTACAACCTGCCGCACGTCGACAAGATCATCGACATGGCGCTGGCGATGGGCGCCGAGTATCTGGAACTCGCCAATACGCAGTACTACGGCTGGGCGCATCAAAACGAAGCGCAACTGATGCCGACGCGCGAACAGCTCGACGAGGCCGAAGCGGTAGTCGAGCGGTACCGCCGCACGCATGGTGAGCGCTGCAAGATCTTTTTTGTCGTGCCGGACTATTTCGAACGGCGCCCGAAGCGCTGCATGAACGGCTGGGGCTCAGTGTTTCTTGGCGTCGCCCCGGACGGCGCGGCGCTGCCCTGTCACGCCGCGCGCAGTCTGCCCGGTCTCGTGCTGCCGAACGTGAAAGACACCTCGCTGCGCGAGATCTGGTACGAGAGCGACGCGTTCAACCGCTTTCGCGGCCTCGCCTGGATGAAGGAGCCCTGCCGCAGTTGCGACGAAAAGGAACACGACCTCGGCGGCTGTCGTTGCCAGGCGTATATGCTGACGGGCGACCCGGCCAATGCCGATCCGGTCTGCGACAAATCGCCGAAGCACGACACCGTGGTGAAGGTTGTGAGCATGGCACGGCACGCGGCCGCCGCCCCGCCGCACGAGCAGCCGATCCTGTTTCGCAACGACGCCAATTCGCGGCGGCTCGCGTCTGCTGCGGCGAGCGGCGAAACAGGCGGCGAGATGAGCGGCCACGACCACGGCCACACAGGAGGCTGACCATGACAGCCGGAGACATCTCCGTCCTGCTAGTCGACGACCACGCGGTGGTACGGGAAGGTTACCGGCGCCTGCTCGAACTGAATGCCGACGTGCACGTATGCGGCGAGGCGGCCGATGCTGCGCAGGCCTATCAGCGTTTTTGCACGCTGCGGCCCGACGTGGTGGTGATGGACGTTTCGTTGCCGGGCGCAAGCGGCATCGAGGCGATGCGGCGCATGCTCGCGCGTGAACCCGACGCGCGCGTGCTGATCTTCAGCGTGCATGAGGAGGCGATCTTCGTACGCCGCGCGCTCGACGCGGGCGCCCTCGGCTACGTCACCAAGGCCAGTGCGCCCGACGTGCTGGTGGAAGCCGTGCGCAACATCGCCCGGCGCGCGAGCTATCTGAGCCCCGATATCTCGCAGGCGCTCGCGCTGCGCAACGCGTTCAGCGATGGGCCGCCCGGACGGCAGTTATCGGCGCGCGAGTTCGAGGTACTGCGTCTGCTGGTGCAGGGTTATACGCTGCCGAGCATCGCCGAGAAACTGGGACTCAGCCAGAAGACGGTCGCCAATCACCAGTCCGTGATCCGGCAGAAATTCGGCGCCGACAACGGCGTACAACTCGCACAGATGGCGAATCGTCTGGGGCTTCAGTTCACGGGTTCGGCAAGCCCTGCATGAGCGGGCACCCGCGCGCAAAACAGGAATCCGCCTTGCGGCTTGCTCGCCACGTGAAATTCGCCACCTAGCGCCTCGACGCGCTCGCGCATGCCGATCAGGCCAAGTCCGCTGCGAGGCTTCTCGAGATCGGTCCCGGGACCGTCGTCGGCCATCGTGACGACGATCTCGTCAATGCGCCCGGCGTCGTGCCGGTCCTGAGGCTCCCGGGCTTCGCGCGGCGCACGCACCATGAACACTTCCACACGTGAGGTGCGGGCAAACTTCGAGACATTGGTCAGCCCTTCCTGAACGAGCCGGTAAAGCGTGATGGTCAGCGCATCGCTCAGGTCCGCAAAATCCCCTTCGATCGTCAGCGAGAACGACGCATCCGGCAGCCGCTCGCGCCAGCCGTCGACGCAATGCTCGAGCGCGCTCGGCAGGCCGAACTCGTCGAGCCCGATGGGCCGCAAACGCCGGATCATGCCGCCGATCTGCCGATAGACATGGCTCGCACTATGCATCAGACCAAGCGACACGCGATGCACTTCCGGCTCGCGTCCGCTGGACAGATCGCGGATGCGCGCGGCGTCGAGCGAGATCGCATTCAGGTACTGGCCCAGTTCATCGTGCAGTTCGCGCGCCAGATGCTGGCGCTCGTGTTCCTGCGCCTGCAGGGCCTGATTGGCGAGACGCCGGTTGTCGGCGAGCAGGCGTTCGGCCTGCTCCTCCAGCGCGCAACGGCGGCTCAGCTCGCGGCGTGTCTCGCGATAGCGGCGCCATGCGAACCAGGCGAGACAGATGGAGAGCACGCACAGCGTGCCCGGCAATTCGTCGAGCTGGAAGCGCTCGAGGCCTCGCGTCCAGCGATAGGCGCGTTCGCTGAAATCGAATGTCACGCTCAATGCGGCGGCGAGCACCGTCAGCGCGAGCACCCACGCAAGGTCGCGCCGCACCGTCGAATGCGGCGAAACGGGTCGCGCTGAAGAAGGGTTCGAGGGGTCGCTTGCCATCACCTTTGCATCCGTCACGTTTGCATTCTACTCAGGCCGCTCGCACACGGCAGCTTGTTGCGGCGCGTTTGGGAACGTTTCCCCCCGAGATCGGGAAAAGCTCCCGTGCTTCGCGCGGCGGCGTATGCGAAGCTTTACACACAGAAAGAAAGCGCTACGCATGCCGCAACGCGGCTGCGTTATCGAAGATAGCGTCAATCCGGCCGGAGACAAAACCATGAACGTGCCATCCCGCACCCGCCGCCCGCCCCGCTTATCGGACTTACCCCGTTTCCGGCGGCGTGCCGGCTTCACCCTCTGCTTCAGCGGCGCCCTGGCGGGCCTTCCCGCCACGGCGTGGGCTCAGGCCGAAACGACGGCGCCGCCAGTGGCGGCATCGTCCCCTGCGGCCACCGGCGCGATTCCGGGCGGCCCCACGGTGCAGCTCGCGCCCATCGTGGTGGTCGGCACCACACCGCTGCTCGGCATCGGCACGCCCTTGTCGCAAGTGCCTGCCAACGTGCAGACGGTGCGTGCGCAGGACATCGAACGCCAGCACCGTAGCACGCTGGTCGATTACTTCGCGAAGAACCTGCCGAGCGTCGATATCTCCGATGCCCAGGGCAATCCCAATCAGATCAACATCAACTATCGCGGTTTCACCGCATCGCCGCTGCTCGGCACGCCGCAGGGGCTCTCGGTGTTCATGGACGGTGTGCGCATCAACGAGCCTTTCGGCGACGTCGTGAACTGGGATCTGTTTCCGCAGCAGGCGGTCAACACGATCCAGCTGATTCCCGGTTCGAATCCGACCTATGGGCTCAACACGCTCGGCGGGGCGATTTCGATCACGACGAAAAACGGCAAGACCAGCCCCGGCGGCGATGCCGAGGTGACGGCCGGCTCGTGGGGCCGCAAGACTGCCCAGATCGAACAGGGCGGCACGATTGGCGATAATCTGGATTACTACGTGACGGCCGACGCCCAGAACGACGACGGCTGGGCCGAGCGAAATCCAAGCCGGCTGCGCCAGGCCTTCGGCAAGCTACGCTACACCGACGCCGACACCACGCTGTCGTTCTCGGCAGGCGGCGCGGACAACGACCTGCAGGGCACGCAAACCATTCCGCGCTCGTTCCTTGGCAATCCGAAGCAACCCTACACCTACCCGGATCAGAATGAGAACAGCGTCGGCTATGCCACGCTTTCCGGGGATCACTTCTTCAACGACCATGTCGAACTGAGCGGTAACGTCTATTACCGGCAGTTCCTCAACACCAACATTAGCAGCAACAACAACACGGATTTCGGCTCGTTGAATCCGGATGGAACGGTCGATACGCTCCAGGCCACCAACGCGAAATCGACGGTTTCCACCCAGAGCTACGGCGCAAGCCTGCAACTGACCTTGCTCGGGCAGCTCGGCGGCATGCAAAACCAGTTCGTCGCAGGCGTGGCCGCCGACCTCGCCAATTCCCACTACACGGAATCGGAGCAGGATGCGTTTTTCACGCCTACGCGTGCCACGATCGGCGTGGGCAGCTTCTCCCAGCAGACCGATGCCCGAACCCATGACGGCAACTATGGTGTCTATTTCACCGACACCTTGTCCATCACCAGGCAGTGGTCGTTGACGGTGGCGGGCCGCTACAACTGGGCGGAGGCCAACATCGGCGACGAGAGCGGCCAGCAACCGCAACTCGATGGCCACGATACGTTCTCGCGCTTCAATCCGGCCGTCGGCGTCAACTGGAATCCGACCAGCAACTTCACGGCCTACGCGACATACAACGAAGGGATGCGCACGCCGACCGCCATCGAGTTGACCTGTGCGGATCCGGCCGCCCCCTGCTCGCTGCCGAACGATTTCGTCGCGGACCCGGCGCTGCAGCCTGTGATCTCAAAGACCTTCGAGATCGGCGCACGCGGGCGCATCGGCAGCGCCACGAGCTGGAGCGCCGCGGCGTACAGCACGACGCTCGACAACGATATCGAGTTCATCAGCAGCGCGACGAGCACGCAGGGCTTTTTCCAGAACGTCGGGCGGACCCGCCGCCAGGGTGTCGAACTGGCCGGGCGCAGCCAGATGGGGCCAGTCGGCGTGAGCGCCAGTTACAGCTACGTCGACGCCACCTACCGCTCGACCTGGACCGAGAGCAGCCCGAGCAACTCGAGCGCCGACGCCAACGGCAACATCACCGTCAAACCGGGCGACCATATCCCCGGCATTCCGGCGAACACGGTCAAACTGCGGCTCGACTACACGCCGTTTTCGAAGTGGAACATCGGCACCAACCTGACCTGGCGGGGCGGCATCTACGCGCAGGGCGACGAGAACAATCAGGATGTGAACGGCAAGATTTCCGGCTACTTCCTGATCGATCTGGACAGCTCATACCAGGTGACGAAACAGTTGCAGATCTTCGCGACCATATCGAATCTGCTCAACAAGCAGTACGAAAGCTTCGGCGTACTCGGCGAGAACTTCTTCAACGGACCGAATCATACGTTCGACGGCGCGAACCCGATCAACGAACAGTTCGTCGGACCGGGCGCGCCGCGTGGTTTCTACGTCGGCCTGCATTACGCGTGGGACTAGCGCGATTCAATCGATCCGTCGCTGGCAGGATAGGTAACGATGCCCCAGGCCAGCGGCAGTTCGCCGATCTGCTTGATCGGCTGATAGTTCTGCGCATCGAGCACATAGACTGCATCGGAGCGCCCGCACGCCACCAGCAGCTTCGTGCCGTCCGGCGTGAAGCTGAAGTGCCAGCAACGCTGTCCGACCGGGACGTCGGCGATATGCTCGTAGCTGTGTCCGTCGAAAACCTGGACCGTCTTGTCGCGCGCCGCAGCGACGAAGAGCCGCTTGCCATTCGGTCCGAACGCGACCCCGTACGGCCCGAGCTTCGTATCGACGGTCTTGAGGACCTCGAACGTGTGCGCATCGACCGCGACGAACTTGCTGAGCGACTCGAGCGTGACGATATAAACCTTGCCATCCGGCGACAGGCGAATGCCGCGTGGACGGCCGCCCGCCGCGAGCTTCACGGTTCTGACCGGCGCGCCCGTGCGAGCCTGATAGACCGAGATCGTGTCGTCGCCCTCATTGGTAACGAGCATCGACTTGCCGTCGCGTGAAAATTCGATGCCCTCGGTTTCATGGCCGCTCGTCACCGAACGAATCACGTGCCACGTCTTCATATCGACAATCGCGATTTCCGCAGGCGGCTTGCTGGCATCGTCGTCGGCACCCGGTTTGCCATTGCCCGCATTGGCCCCACTCGCCGCGGGCGGACCGCCCTCTTCGCCGGGCTCGTAGGTAACATAGGCGTAGCCGTTGTGCACGCGCACATATTCGGGGTTTTTGCCGATCTTCACACGCTGCACGACCTGGCCCGAAGCCGTGTCGATCACCGCCATGTCGCCGGTATTCTTGTTGGCGACCAGAAGCCGGCTGCCGTCCTTGTTCAGACTCAAGCCGCGCGGGCCGTCTGCGCCGACCGGAAACGTCTTTGTCAGCGACATCTGGTCCAGATCGATCACGCCGACACCGGCCTTCTCGCTCGTCACGTACGCCGTGGGAGCGGCGGCCCAGGCCGTGCTCGCGGCGAACGCGATCGCCGTGACGGCGGTGGCTAACGTCGTGACTGCGGTGGTAACCGAAGTGGCAACCGAGGTGGTAACCGAAGTGGTAACAGCCGGGATGACCGCGAAAGGGAGGAAACGCCTGGGGGTTGTGATACGAAACCGTGTCTCCAGCATTGTTGAACTCCGTAGTAAAAGCGCTGCGCCGCGAAAACTCGCGTCATTCAAGCAAAGTAGTCCATCGGGTGACCGTTTGACAACGGGCATCGGACGGGAGATTTTCCCGAATTGATGCGGTAGGCGCTCGCCGCGACAAATTAAAGGATGTCTTATCGGAGTCGAAAGAATTTCTGAATTCAAACCGGCACCTGTCTCCGCTATCGTGACTGCGTGAACCAGCGAGAGGACCGGACCATGCACGCCTTGATCTTCGACGTCGACGGCACGCTTGCCGATACCGAGACCGTCCATCTGCAGGCCTTCAATGCCGCATTCGCCGAAGCCGGTCTCGACTGGTTCTGGGACGAGGCGCTCTATACGCGTCTTCTCAAGGTGGCGGGCGGCAAGGAGCGCCTGCTGCGTTACTGGCACGTCGCCGATCCGGAAGAAGGGGACGGCATGCGCGTGAGCGAGGTGATCGACGCCGTGCATGCTATCAAGACCCGTCATTACGCAGCGCGCGTGCGGGATGGCGGGTTGCCCTTGCGGCCTGGCATTGCGCGTCTGATTGGCGAGGCGCAGGCCGCCGCCCTTCCCGTGGCAATCGCAACCACCACCACGCCAGCAAACCTCGACGCCCTGCTGCAAGCGCCGTTCGGCCCTGCATGGCGCACCCGCTTTGCCGCCATCTGCGATGCCGGCACGACCCGCACGAAGAAACCCTCGCCCGACGTCTACTTCGACGTGCTTCGGCAACTCGGGCTGAAAGGCGCGGACTGCGTTGCCTTCGAGGACTCCGCGAATGGGCTGCGCGCGGCACGCGCAGCCGGTGTCCCGACGGTCGTGACGCCGACCGCGTACACGTCGCAGGATGACTTCGACGGCGCGTTGGCCGTGCTGCCTCACCTGGGCGAGCCCCATGCGCCGGTTCCTTCGTCTGTGCCGGATGAACCGGCCGGCTGGGTCGACCTGGCCACCTTGCGTCAGTGGCATCGCCACGCGCTTGCCGAGCTGGCATGAGTGCGCAGCGGAAGTCTTTCGTGACCGGCATGCGCCCCAGCGCCGTGCTGGTCGATCTGGACGGCACGATGGTCGACACCGCGCCGGACATCGTCGAGGCGGTCAACCGCATGCTCCACGAACTCGCTACGGCGCCGTTGCCTTTCGCGACGGTCAGCGGCTTTATCGGCAAGGGCGTGCCCAACCTGGTTCGACGCTCGCTGGAAGCGGCTGGGCTGGATCGGCGAGTCGACGCGGACCATGCCCTGAACGTGTTCCATCGCCACTATGTGCGGACCAATGGACGCCTCGGCCATGTTTTTCCCCACGTGGCCGCCGGTCTTGGTGAACTGCAGCGGCTTGGATACCGGCTTGCCTGCGTCACCAACAAGCCGCAGGAACTGGCCGCGCGGCTCCTGCTCACGACCGGGCTCGCCCGCTATCTCGACGTGCTGGTTGCCGGGGACTCAATCGCCAGAATGAAGCCCGATCCCGAACCGTTGTGGCACGCGTGCCGGTTGCTCGACGTGGCGCCTGAAAACAGCGTGTTGGTCGGCGATTCTCCGGTCGACGTAATTGCCGCGCGGGCGGCCGGCCTGCCGGTGTTCATTGTGACCTATGGTTATGCCGGATCGGACGGCCCGGCGGCCCTGGAATGCGATGGTTTGATCGATTCGCTCGCGGCCATGCCGGCGATTCTTGCACTCCGCAAGTGCTCGTCTGACGCTGTGAGGCTGTAACACGAGCCACTCCGCCGCGCCGGCTGGAATGGGAAAATCGGGCTAGCGCCAGGCCTTCGTGAATTCGCCGATCACGCGCGCGAGATGCGCCTGCATTGCCGTGCGCGCAGCGGTCGCGTCGCGCGCCATGATGGCCGAAAAGATGCGCTGATGATCTTCCTGTGAAGCTACCCGCAACGCGGGCGTATGGAAGTGCTCCTCGATCTTTTTCCACAGCGGGTCGGCCCGGGAGTTGTCCCACATCGCGGTGACCACGAGGCGGAGCACTTCGTTTCCCGTCGCCCGCGCTATCGAGAGATGAAACTCGCGATCGGCCGCTTCGTTCGCGGCCTTGTCGTCCATGTTTTCTCGCATCGCGCGTAAGGCTGCGAAGATCCGGTCGAGGTCCGAATCCTTGCGTTCGGTCGCGGCGAGCGCCGCGATCTCGCTTTCGATCACCACCCGCGCGCGCAGCGTCTCGATCGGGCCTGGTCCACGCGGTAGTTCGAATGAGACTGAGCGCGCCTCGGGTGCTTCGGCCACATAGATGCCCGAGCCTACACGCACCTCGACCACGCCTTGCACTTCCAGCGCGATGATCGCTTCCCTCACCTGCGTGCGGCTCACCCCGAAACGCTCGGCAAGCGTGCGCTCGGAAGGCAGGCGGGCACGCGGCCCGACGTCGCCGCCCTCGATCAGATCGTAGATCTGTTTTGCCAGCCCGACATAGGAACGGTCGGCCGCGTCCGCGTCGGCGGCGCGGCCGGGTGGCGTGTGCGAAAGATCGGCCATCCAGGATTCCCGAAATCGTCGAAGCCGTCTGGTGGCGGCTAAAGTTCGCCAAAATGGTACACCAATTTGATGTCACGCCGTGTCTTCGTGCCGCAGGCTTCGGCCGTCAAGCGCATGACCGGCGCGGGTTTCAGCCCGATTGGGTGGTGCGTCGGGCGCACTGGTAAACCACTATCGCGCGCGGATTGGTATGCCAGTACTGTCGAATAGGGAACGTAGGCGCATCCTTCGTTTTGCCTCGAGGAGACGTCTTTGAAGAGGTCATTCCGTTGATCGGCGAGTCCGATTCAGTCCCGCTGTAGCACGTCCGCAAGATTCCCTGCGATACGCACACCGTGTCGGTCATTCCCGACAAGCCATGTGCGCTGGCAATCGGTAAGTTCAATCCAACAGACAGGAGACAACATGCTTTCAGGAATCCAGGTGCTTCGAGCGGCGGCGACCGCGACATTGGCGCTGTGCGCAAGCACGGCTTTCGCGCAGGCATCGATCGTTCCCGGGCCGCCCAGCGATCCCACATGCATGGTCCCATGGAAGAGCGACACGAAGTTCGTCAAATATCCGAAGAAGAGCGGGCCCTACCGGATCGCGCTGGTGAACGGCTATATCGCGAACACCTGGCGTATCCAGATGATCAAGACGGCCAAGGCCTACACGGCGCAACCGGCCGTCGCCGCCAGGCTCAAGGAATTCAAGGTCGTCTCGACCGGCGAAGACGTGCCGGCGCAAATCTCGGCCGTCAACAACTTCATCGATGCCGGCTATGACGCGATCATCGTCGACGCGCAGAATCCCGCCTCGTTCGGACCCGCGATCCGTCGCGCGAAGAAGGCCGGTGTCGTGCTGATCGCGTTCGACAATACGCTCGACAGCGAGGACGCGATCAACGTCGACGTCGACCAGTATGGGCTCGGCGTGCTGTGGGCCAACTGGCTGGCCTCCCATGTGTCGAACGGAGGCAAGGTGCTCGAGATTCGCGGGGTGGCGGGCACATCGGTCGATACCGACCGGCACAATGGCTTCCAGAATACGTTGAACGCAACCGGCAAGAAGTGGAACGTTGTCCAGGTCTACGGCAAGTGGGACGACGGCGTCGCGCAGAAGGCCGTGGCCGACGCGATTGCCGTGCAGGGCCATTTCGATGGCATCTCCGCGCAAGGCGGCGACACCGGTGTCGTGCGCGCGATGCTCGACGCGAAACATCCTTTCGTGCCGTTCGGCGGCGAAACGGAGAACGGCTTTCGCAAGCTCTGTGCGCAGTATGGGAACCAGGGCCTGAAGTGCACGTCGGCGGGTAGCGGTCCCGCGCAGGTGGCCGTGGCGATCAAGACGGCGCTCGCTGCACTGGACGGCCAGACGATTCCGGTCGCGATCAAGCTGCCGCTCGACGTCACCGACGATTCGAAACTGAAAGCAGGTGTCAACTATTTCCCGGATGAGTCCGATAACTTCTTCGTCGGCAACTCGTTTCCGACTTGCGGCATCAATTTCTCGGCGCAGGAAATCATGAAGCAGAGCCAGGGCAACCAGTGATCGGGTTGGTTCTGTGACGTGACGGCAACCACCTTGCATGGGATCGGAGACCAAGCATGCGGCAGGACGAGGAGCAGCCGTTCTTTCAGATGTCCGGCGTGTCGAAAAGCTACGGCGGCGCCGTCGCGCTGGATAGCGCGGATCTCGCGGTGAAGAGCGGCCGCATCCATGCGGTCCTCGGCGAGAACGGCGCGGGCAAGTCCACGCTGCTGAAGGTGATGTCCGGCGTCGTGCAACCTGACGAGGGAACCATGCACCTCGACGGTCGTCAGGTCTCCTTCGCGTCGCCCTCCGAGGCGAACGCAGCCGGCATCGTCTGCGTGTATCAGGAGCTCTCGCTGATCCCTGATCTGAGCGTGGCGGACAATATCTTCGCTTCGAATCCGCCGCGACGCTTCGGCATGATCGACCGCCGGACCCAGCGTCGCCAGGCCGAGGAAGCGCTCGCCCGCGCAGGCGCGGCCGACATCAATCCGCTCGCGAAAGTCCGCGACCTGCCGCTGTCGCGCCAGCAGATGGTCGAGCTCGCGAAGGGGCTGGCGCACGAGCCGCGCATCCTGATCCTCGACGAGGCCACGTCGGCCCTGACCGCGGCCGACGTGGCGCGTGTCATTGAAGTGCTCAAACGTCTGCGCGACGAGGGACTCGCGATACTCTTCATCTCCCACCGGATGCACGAGGTCAAGGCTCTCGCGGACGAATGCACGGTGTATCGCAACGGCCGTCATGTGATGAGCTTCGAGGCGGGCACGCGTACCGACAATGACGTTGTCGAAATGATGATTGGCCGGAAATATCAGCACGCCTTCCCGGATAAACCCGCGGACGAGCCCGGGCGGCGCCTCGCCGCCGAACCGGTTCTCGCCTGTCGTGATCTCGCGTGGAACGACACGCTGCAAGGCATCAGCTTTTCGCTGAAGCCCGGTGAAATTCTCGGGCTCGGCGGCCTCGACGGACAAGGTCAGCGCGAACTGCTGCTCGCCCTATTCGGCGTGTTGCGCGGCTGCACGGGCAAGATCGAGATCGACGGCGAAGCCGTGTCGATCACGAGCCCCGTGGTCGCGCGCGCCAACCAGATCGGTATGGCGCTGATTCCGGAGGACCGCAAAACCGAAGGGCTGATGCTGCCGATGTCGGTGCGCGAGAACCTGTCGTTTGCCGCGCTCGATCGCATGTCCACCGCAGGCGTGATCGATCGCGATCGCCAGCAGTCGTTCGTCGACCGGATGATGGAGCTCCTCGCGATCAAGTCGTTCAGCGTCGATGCGGCTGTGGGTTCGCTGTCGGGCGGCAATCAGCAGAAGGTAGTCATCGCGAAGTGGCTGATCCGGCAGCCAAGAATCCTGCTGCTCAGCGATCCGACGCGCGGCATCGACGTCGGCACCAAGCAGGAGATCTATCAATTGCTCAGGCGTCTCGCCGACGAAGGCGCCGCGATCGTTTTCTATTCGACCGACTATGACGAGCTGATCGGCTGCTGCGATCGCGTGCTCGTTCTCTACGAAGGCAGGATCAAGAAGGAACTTGCCGGGCCGGAGATCACAGAGCAGAACCTGATTGCAAGTGCACTGGACCTGCCCGTCGGCCAGGTTTCGCCTTCCACGGGAGTCGCGCTATGAGCGGGCTGCGTTACTGGTATGCGGAAAATCGCGGGACGACGTTCGCGTTCGGCCTGTTCGTGCTGATGTTCGCGATCTATCTCTTCAACTATCCATCGACGTTGTCGTCCAATGTCTTTCAGACGGCAGCGAACAAGGCGGTATTGCTGGCGCTGGTGTCGATGGGCCAGGCGCTGGTCGTGCTGACCGCTGGCATCGACCTGTCGATCGGCATGACGCTCGTGCTGACGAATTGCGTCGGATCGTGGATCGTCACCGGCGATGCGCTGCACAGCGCGCTCGGCATCGTCGGCGTGCTCGCGGTCGGCGCGCTGTGCGGCGCGCTCAACGGCATCATCATCATTTTCGGCCGTCTGCAGCCGATCGTGACGACGATCGCGACGGGCGCCGTCTATTATGGGCTGGCGCTACTGCTGCGCCCGGTTCCCGGCGGATCGATCAACGAGGACCTCGCCGACGCACTGACCGGCAAGGTCACCGGCGGCGTGCCGGCGAGCCTGCTGATTCTGCTCGCGACTGTGGTGATCGTCTGGATTCCTTTCAAACGCTCGGTAATCGGGCGCGCGGCGTACGCGACCGGCTCGTCCGAGTCCGCGGCTTTTCTGTCCGGCATGCCGATCCAGCGCGCGAAGTTCGCGAGCTATACGCTGGCTGGCCTGCTCGCCGCGATCGGCGGCCTCTTTCTGACGTTCTTCACGGACACGGGAGAAGCGAGCCTCGGCAGTGCCAACTCCTATGCGTTGTTCTCGATCGCCGCCGTGGTCATCGGCGGCGTGTCGCTGCTCGGCGGCAAAGGCAGCGCGATCGGCGCGATCTTCGGCGCATTTGCATTCCGCTCCATCGGCGACCTGCTGTTCGTGTTCAACGTCGATGCGCTCTGGCAGCCGCTCTTTCAGGGTGTGATTCTGCTGCTCGCTGTCGCGATCGGAGCATGCGGGCTATTCAGGGTGCGCAACCGTCTGGAGTCGTTTCAATGAGCGACGTTTCCGCAAGCAGCCGGAGCACGTTCCTGTCGAGGCTCACGCGCAAAGTCGATCGTCCGATCGTCATCGCGTTCGCGTGCATCGTCGCGCTGCTGCTCGTCGGCGGGATGTATTCGCGCAGCTTCATGTCGCCGGAATACATTCTGCTGCAGCTGAAGGTGGGCGCGTTCCTCGGCATCATCGCGACCGGCCTGATGATGGTGATACTTCTCGGCCACATCGACCTGTCGCTGCCGTGGACAATCACGGTCGGCGCGATGATGGCGTGCGCCGTCGCGGGACATGGCGAACTCGGGGGCATCCTCGCGATTCCGGTTGGGATCGGTTGCGGCGTGCTGATCGGCATCGTCAACGGCATCCTTGTCGCGCTGCTGCGCATTCCGTCCATGATTGCGACGCTCGCAACCAATGCGGTCGCGCAAGGCATCATGATCGTCTACACGGGGGGATCGTCGCCACAGGATTCCGCGCCGCACGCGATGCGATGGCTCGCGGCGGGCTGGCTCGTGCCGGGCGTGCCGAATGCCGTCGCGCTGTGGGTGCTGATCGGCACCGCCACGATATTCCTGCTGTCGCGCACCACCTTTGGCCGCACGCTGTACGCGATCGGCAATACGGAACGCGCGGCATATCTTTCAGGCATCAATACGCGGCTCGTGACAGTGGCCGCTTTCGCCGTGTGCAGCGGATTCGCCGCGTTCGGCGGCGTGCTGCTCGCGGGTTATGCATCGAAAGCGGCGCAGTCGATGGGCGATGCTTACCTGTTGCCGGCGATCGCGGCGGTCGTGCTTGGAGGCACGTCGATTCTGGGCGGCCGCGGTTCGTACCTCGGCACGGTCGCCGGCGCGATCCTCATCACGCTGCTGCAGTCGATCCTCTCGGTCGCGCAGATGCCAGAGGCAGGACGGCAGATTATCTACGGCGTGGTGATCGCGGCGATGCTGCTCCTGTATGGGCGCAGCAAGCGGGAGGCGTAGGAGCAAGCGGTGGTCGATTGCTGTTCGCGGCGCGGGCTTTACGCGTCGCCAGCTTCACGAGCGGGACTCACCGTCTTTCCTCGACGGCCAGATGCGGGCGCAGTGCGAGCGCCAGCGGAAAGATCGCCAACGCGGTCAGGGCCGTGGCAAAAGTGGCGCCGTGTACGCCAATCCGGTCGCCAAGAAAACCGTAGATAACCGGCGAAATGGCACCCGACGCTATCGTGCCCGTGTAAAACAACGCGAATGCACGCTCAGTACGTTCGGGGGCCGCCATTTCCGGAACGGTTCCATAGAGCACCGAGGAAGTGCCGTTGAGCATCACGCCCAGAAGCGGCAGCAGCGCCATGGTGAGCGCCAGTGGGAGAAACATCACGGCGACGATGCAGGCTGCTGTACCGCCCTCGGTGACCAGCACCGTGCCTATCACGCCCATGCGTGCTCCAAGCCAGCCACAAGCGAACTTGCCGGCCGCACCGCCGATAAACACCAGCGCTAGCGCAGTCCCCACCATCGGCAGCGAGACGCCTTTTGCCTTGAGCAGGAACGGCAAAAAGGTGAGCAACCCCATACGCACGGCCGTATCGAGCACACCAATCGCGAACAGCAGGGAAAAACCGCTTCCCGCGGTGCTGCGACGGTGATCGGGCGCCTCTACGTCCACCGGCGCAGCGCGCGGGATAGACGGGAAAAATAGCGCGATGACCACAGCAATTACGCAGCCCAATGCGGACACCATCCACAACGCGTGACGCCACGGCATCATGGTCACGAGCAGCGAGATGGCGGCCGGCAGTGCGGATTTACCAACGTCCCCGGAAAAATTGTAGATGCTCAGAGGTCCTCGGGCGTTGCGCCCGTAGGTACGGGAGACGGCGCCCGAGGCGATCGGGTGTTGCGTGCTCGAACCGCTGCCCGAAATCGCCAAAGCCACGCACAGACCAAGCAGGCCGCCTGACATCCCGGCGACTGCATAGCCGAGCGCAGCCAGCAAAGTACCGAGGGCCAGCGTGGCACGGCTGCCCAGCCACTGCGCGAGGCGCCCGGCAGGCAGTTGGAGGGTAGCCATGGTGCCGGCATAAATACCGCGCAGGATCGCCAGGGCGGCAAAATCAAGACCAAAGTCCGCCTGCCACACGGGCAGCAACGCATAGATCATGTCTGTGTAGCCATCGTGCATCGCGTGCGCGACGCAGGAGAGCCACAGCACGCGCGAGCGTGACGGGGCGACCTGTCGACCCGCTGAGTCGGTCTGCTGTGTAAGCGACGGGGAAAAATCGGGCAGGCGCATATCAATCCTCTTGTCACAAGGCGAACCGGAAAGGCCCGTCGCCGTTGGGTGTTCAGGCTCCATGTGGCAATTTTATGACGGGGCGACGATGTACTTCAATTGAGCTAATATCGCGTCAATGGAGAGAAAAAGTCACGTCATGGGTAGAGACAGCGCCACTGCGAAGGGCTGGGACAACCTGCCGCCACTTAACGCGTTGCGCAATTTCGAAGCGGTAGCCCGGCACGGCAGCTTCGCCGGCGCCGCAGCCGATTTGCATGTCACGCACTGGGCCGTCGGAAAGCAGATCAGGCTGCTGGAAGACTGGTTCGGCTTACCGTTGTTCGAGCGTCGTCCTCGCGGCGTTGTGCTTACCGATGAAGGCGCCGCGCTGATGAGCGAAGTGAGCACCGCGTTCGAGCGCCTGGGCACCGTGGCGGCGCGGTTGCGCCACGAAGAATTTGCGCGCCGGGTATCGGGCATCGTGCGTGTGAACGTGCCGGCGAGTTTCGCGCTGTGCTGGCTGCTGCCGCGTCTGGCCGGCTTCCAGGCGCGTTACCCCGACATTGACGTGCGCGTGTCCACCACATCGCGCAAGTTGCGCTATATCGGCGACGCCTTCGACATCGGCGTTCGCTCCGGACCCGAACAAGGCGCTGGCGTCGTGTCGCGCACGCTGATGGCCGACTGGCGTCTGCCCGCCTGCAGCCCTGCACTGCTGCGCCAGCACCCCATAGTGGACGTGACCGATCTGCGCCATCACACCCTGCTGCATTCCGCCAGTACGCGCACAGCCTGGTCGCACTGGCTTCGGGAGGCAGGCGCGCCCGACCTGCGGACGGCCCGTCATGTCGAATTCGAGCACGTACACCTCCAGCTTGCCGCAGCCGTGGAGGGTCTGGGTGTCACACTGGCATCGCTGCCGCTGATCGCACGCGAGATTGCCGCAGGGCGTCTCGTGTGCCCGATTGCAGCGCCAACATGGCGCGCCGCCGACTACGCGCTTGTGATCAACGCCGATCGCGCCACGGACGGCGCAGTCGTAGCCTTTGAAGAATGGATCACATCGATGGCTGGGCAGAGTTCCGGGCAATCCGGGCAGGCCGGTCTGTGAGAGTGACTCATGGGCTTTGGCGAGGAGGGCCCTACGGGTGGTGCCGCGGGCCGTTATCCTTCTTCGTCGTGAGTCCGTCGTTTTGAGGACGTGTCCGTCGTGCCGTTACGCCCATGGTGTCGCATCTTGCCGAGTGCATTCGCAATGGAACCGCCGAGTTGTTGCAATTCCGATCGCATGTACCACGGCCACCATGCCAGGTGGTAGAGCCAGAGGATTATGCTGCGGGGCCCGCGAAGCCAATGTCGTGGGATTCCGTCAGCAGGAAATTCTTCCAGCGAGCGGTGGCCGACCGAGCAGGCGCCAAGTGTTAGCCAGAGCAGCGAAAGAATCAGCGTCGGGAGCGACGCAAGGCATGCCACTCCAAACACAGCCAGCGGCAGGCAGATCTCGAATGACGAGCGGGTTTTCATTGAATTTTCTCCCCGTCACAATAACGTCGGGAACAGAAGGCAGGCTGGCTCCTGAAGGATGAACTCCACTTCAGCCTTCTGGTCCCGGCAACTTCACTTTCATATCGAGTTAACGTGGCAGCCGTCGAACCCCATCGAGCGGAATGCCGCGCCATACGCTTCAAAGATAGCACCGGAACAAAGATCAGGTGACGATGAAAGAAAGAGCGACCGTGGTGTGCAGACAACACGACAAAATCCTCCTCGTGACTCGCGGCCGATCGCGCTGGTCGCTGCCGGGTGGCACGATCCGGCGCTCCGAGTCGCCAGTCGAGGCGGCGCGAAGAGAGCTATTGGAAGAGACTGCCCTCGGGATCGATGGCTTCTCGTTTCTGTTCCAGTTTGGCGGTCTAACCAAAAGACATCACGTGTTCCTCGTGGAGCTGCCGACGAACCTCACGCCCGCAGCCAGCAATGAGATCTCCCGGTGCCGCTGGATTCGGCCCAAACAGGTGTCCAACGTCATCACTAGCGTGCCGACCAGAGAAATTGTCCGGCTGCTCGTCAGTCACAAAAATGTCACAATAGCGGTCCCCGCCGTCGACCTCGATAGCAAAGCTGCTCCTAGCGCGTAGCTGCGAGGCTGTCCAGCCGCTCCGAGGCAACCATACGGCGCGACTTAACGTTTTGCGGACTTCATTGTGATAGGCAATTTCGAAATCCTGTCTCGCCTGCTTATGGCGGCCCTGCTGGGCAGTGTCATTGGTTTTGAGCGAGAGAGGCTGAACTGGGCCGCGGGTTTGCGTACACACATGCTGGTATGCGTCGGCGCGTCGTTGATGATGCTCGTGTCCGCGTTCGGCTTCGCAGACGCGCTGACTCAAAAGAACGTCGTACTGGACCCTTCGCGGGTCGCAGCCCAGGTGGTATCAGGCATCGGTTTCCTCGGCGCCGGATCGATCCTGCTGCGCGGCGAGGTTGTGCGCGGTCTCACAACCGCGGCCAGTCTCTGGTCGGTTGCAGGAATCGGACTCGCCGTGGGCGGAGGCATGTACACCGCAGCTATCGGCGCGACAGTCATTATCCTGATCATCCTTGCCGGGATGAAGCCGCTGGAGCGTCGCTTTATCTCCGTGCGGCAACAGCGCAACATCCAGCTACTGGCCGAGCGCGGAAGCGTTTCTCTGGACAGTCTGCATCGCGCACTTGGAACTGGAAGCGTCCGGGTCAAGCAGTTCATTGTTCAGCAGTCCGAAGACGACCCGGAGCTCGACGATGTGCAGATTGCCCTGTCTCGCGCGTCATCACCCGAGTTCACTGCGATCTGTACGCGGCTGGGAGCCATGCCAGGCGTGCGCGAGTGTCGTCACGAAAAGTAATGGCGGAACGGTTCATGATGCGAACGTATGAATATCAAGGGTTCACTCTTCAGGTATCTGTCGAGTCGCAATTCAGCTTACCGCCGATCACACGACTGGCAGGGCGTTCTGGGTACGTCGCGGTAGTCAGGGTCTTTCAGGCAGGAACGGCAGTTGCGATTTTTTCGCCTCTCCGATTCGGTGAGGCTGGCGGACGCCCGTTTGATACCGAAGTCAGCGCCCTTATGGGAGGCTATAGCGCTGCGCGGAAAATCGTGGATGACCTGTTTGGACGTGAAGTTCACTGATCTCGTGACAATGTATTTTTCCCTCACGTTCCCGTTCCGACCATCCGCTCCTGGTCCGGCAAATCCTACTTCTTGCCCTGCAGGGATGCCAGATAGGGCTGGACGATTTCGGAGCATCTGAATTCGCCAACGGCGCCGTCGTGGGATTCGGTGCATTGGACGAGGCTGTCGTCCTTCTGCAGCACGTAGGTGCGCACGGTCCTCGATGACTGTTGTCCGGGCGTGTCGAACGCCGAGACGAGCTTATAGCCGTTCATGATGACGTCATGGAGCGACGCCGGGATCGCGCGCCATTGCTGGTTAGGTGCGGGCTCGGCGGCGTGCGCCGTTAGCGCCACCGTGGCGAGCAGCGCAGTGCATAGAACTTTCATCGGTCTTGCTCCCATCTTGCAGTCTTGAGGGCATTGACTTTATCACTCGCCCGCCTTGCGTACCCAGCGCCTGCAACGCAAAACGCAACGGCTTTCAGGAGATGAAATGCTTCGACTCCAGAAATTCCCGCAACCGTCGCGAATCGGAGTGGAAGACCTCCGGGTCGTATTTCAGTGGACTTGAGTACAACTGCGCCATCGACGTGATCCCATGCAGTTCGAGCTTCGACCGCGCGGCCGTGGTGGACATGTGCCGCGGCCAGGCGCGCTGCTCGCGTTCGGCATAGCTCGCATCGATTTCCTCGTCGCTCGGGTCGCGGTAAAACTCTTCGTGAACCAGCGCGGACATCGGCAACCGGTCACGTTTGTCGGGATTTTCGTCCGGATACCCGGCGACAATCGTCGCCGCCGGCACGCAGGTATCCGGGAGATTCAGGGCCGCCGCGATGCCGCTCATCGCGGATAGCGTCGAGCCCATGTAGCAGACACCCAGGCCGCGAGCCTCGAATCCCAGACAGACGTTCTGCGCCACGATCATCGCGTCGCATAGTGCAATGTGATAGCCCATCAGATTGTTGAAATTGTCGCGTGCCGCACCTCGCGCGAGCCAGCGCCGCGTCCTGTAGCAGTCCGCAACAAAGGTCACCAGCAAGGGTGCCTGCAGGATCATCGGCTGTCGTGCATGCAGCTCGTATAACTGCTGTCTGCGCCGTGCATCCTGTGTCAAAACCAGCGAGACGTTGTTCAGATTCCCGGACGACGAAGCCCCTGCCATTGCGTCGGCACATACCGCGTCGATCAGTTCACGCGCAATCGGGTCCTGCTTGTAACGCCGGATCGAGCGATGTCCGTTGAGGAGTCTGGAGAGGTCAGTCATGGCGTCCAGGCTCCGGTCGGCACAGCGTCGAAAAGCACCGGTCGAGGATGCGCAGCCCCGCTTCCAGCGTCCGCAGCTCGACCGTCAGCGGTGCCAGCATACGCAGGACGTTGCCGTGTGTCCCGCCCGCGAGCAACAGCAGTCCCTCATCGCGCGCCGACGTCACAAGCTTGCTGGTGAGGTCTTTTGCCGGCTGCCCGTCGGGCGTGCGCAACTCGACGCCGATCAGCGCCCCGAGTCCTCGCACGTCTGCAATCAACGGATAGCGTTGCTGCATCGCCAGCAGCGCCGTACGCGTGATCTCGCCAACCTGACGGGCGCGCCCCAGGATCTGCTCCCGCTTCATGACGTCGAGTACGGCCAGCGCGGCCGCACAGGCCAGCGGGTTACCGGCGTAGGTACCGCCCAGGCCACCGGGCCCCACGGCGTCCATCACACTGGCGTGGCCCGTCACGCCCGCGAGCGGTAATCCGCCGGCCACCGATTTACCGAACACCAAAAGGTCCGGCGTCGCTCCCATCTGCTCAACCGCGAAAAAGGTACCCGTGCGGCCGGCACCGCTTTGCACCTCGTCGGCAATGAGCACAATCCCTTCACGGTCGCACAACGCACGCAACTTCGCGACGAATCCAGGCTGGGCCACCTGTATTCCGCCCTCGCCCTGCACCGGTTCGAAGATGATCGCGGCAATGTCTTCGGCGGCAGCGTCGTTTCTGAAGATGCGTTCAATGCTGCCAAGCGCCGCGTCGACGTCGATGTTGTTCAGCGCGTCCGGATACAGCGCGCGGTAGACATGGCCTGGCATGAGGCCCATTCCTGACGCGTAGGGTGCCACCTTGCCGGTCATTGCCAGGGCCATTAGCGTGCGGCCATGATAGGCGCCGGTAAAGGCAATCACACCGCTGCGTCTCGTATGCGCGCGGGCGATCTTGATCGCGCTTTCAACGGCTTCGGAACCCGTGCTGAACAGGGCAGTCTTTTTAAGGCCATCGCCCGGCGCCAGCGCATTGATCCGCTCACATACCGCAACATAGGACTCGTACGGCAGCACAGCGAAACAGGTGTGAACGAAATGGCCCAATTGCCGCTGGACCGCTTCGACGACATCCGGGTGAAGATGCCCCGTATTCAGCACGGCAATGCCGCTCGTAAAATCGATGTACTCGTTACCGTCGATATCCCAGATGCGGTCGTTTACCGCCCGCGCCGCAAAAATCGGATGTGCCTGGTTGACGCCGCGCGCAACCGCGGCCTGCCGGCGGCTGAGCAGCGTTTCGTTGGTGACGCTCATCGGCGCGCCCGGATTTCTGCGAGACGTTCGTCGGCACGCGCGGCAAGCGCTAACCGGTCGCCGTAGCGATAGCGGTCGAGGAACTCGAACGGCCGCGCGTTCGGACCACGCGCGAGCTTCGCCGCGAGGCCGTCGGGTGCGTGGTTCGCCCAGTCCAGTAGCGACTTCGCAAATTCAGCCGTCGGTCGCGAGACGTAACGGTTGGCAAGGTCCGAGAAGTCGAGCGGCAGGTGCTCGCGGTTCTCCACATACAAACCGTGTAACGTGGCTATGGTTTGCGCTTCACCGGTCTCGCCGCGCTTGAAGCGTTCCATCGCCGAGCACGCGGCGTCGAACATCCGCTCGTAGCGGTGGCTTTCAATCGACAGGTGACCCGGATAGGTCGCGTTATCAAACGCCGCGTCCAATGCTTCGTTATCCCGATCAGCCAGATAGTCGGCAAGAATCCGGCGCAAACGCAGCACGCCGATATAGCTGCCGCTCAGCCAGAGGCGGAACCATGCATTCCATAGCGGAAACGTCCGGAACGCGGTGTACGAGTTGGCAACGAGGCGGTCGTTGATGCGTACGACTTCGAGGCTGTAGCGCTCGAGCGGCAACAGGTCTTCACGCTGCCAGCGGTCCGCCTGGAGCGATTTCAGCAGAGTCGGTGCCAGTCGCGCGATCGATTCGAATGTGTTGACCAGTCCTCGCGAGAACAGTGGATCGACGAATCCCACGGCATGTCCGAGCAGGCAATACCGGTCGCCGACCGTCTCGCGACTCGTGTAGTTCAGGCGCGGTGCAACGGTCCATTCCCGAACGCGTGAGGCGTTTTTGAAGTGTTTTGCCACCGATGGATGGTCGGCCAGAAACTGCTGGAATTCGCGTTCCGGATCGCGGCTCGCGGGGCCGTGCCTGTCGATATCGAACTGCAGTCCGACGCTGCACAGCGGATTGGTGCTGAACGGCTGATTGTTGAACGGGATGATCCACAGCCAGCCGCAGTCGAACATGTGATGCAGCGTAGTCTGTGACAACGCAGTCGGCGAACCGTGTGTCTCGATCGGTGCGATCACATCCTCGTAAAGGTCGACGTTGACCATATGCGTGAACAGCGAGCGCGTGTTTGCCTGCATCGGCCGGGCGCCTTCGCGCAGTTGCAACGCGTCGGCGAGCGGCGCGCGGAAACCCGCGGCGTCGACTACGAAGCGTGTGTGCAGGCGCTGACCGTCGGCAAGTGTCAGCGTGACGCCCTCCCCTGCGACGTCAATGGACTGGATACGTGCCTGCTGCCTGATAACCGTGCCGAGACGGGCCGCAAGCGCGACATAGTACGCATCGATATCCTGACGAAACAGGTGGGCTTCCGGCGCGAGCACCGGGGTCGACACCACATCGGCTATATCGTGTTCCTTGCGAAAGCCGTTCCATGCGAAGCTGAAGGCCAGTTTGACACCCGCCGCCGAGGAGCCGATATGCCGGTTGATCTCGGCAATGTTGCCCGGATAGGCCAGCTCGGGGATGCCAAAACGCTCCGCCATCAGTTCAAGCAGCACGGCGCTTTCCGGCACCATCGACTCGCCGACCGCGAAGCGCGGGTGCGTACCCGCGTCCAGCACGACGACGTTCACGCCGTTTTTGGCGAGAATCGCGGCAAGCATCGAACCCGAAATGCCAGAACCGATGATGGCAACGTCATGATCGTAATTCATAGTTTGCATTCCTATATATAGGCGTTACATCTGGTAATGTGGAGAGTGTGTTCGACCGCTCGCTTCAGCCGAGGTCAAGCCTTCTGATCAACGTGCCGGTCACCCGGATGTCCGCTGCCGCCTCGAAATCGGCCGCGACGAGGATCAGATAGCGTGCGCTGCCCTGCCCCAGCCATCGCGCGGCGAGCACGTCGACTAGCGTCCGTGCGCTGGCGGCCGGCATCGTAAGGTTCATGGTGGGTCCGCGAAAGCCGAAGCGGGTGCAACAGATCGAAAGCGCGGCGCCAGCGTTCGCGTTGATGAATGCCGCGGGCGACACCCGGCCGTTGCGGCTCATATCGGCTATCACGCGCTGCGCAATGGCTTTCGGATAGGCGCTGCCGTAGTGGATCATGCCGACGTGGTCCCTATGCGGCTCAAGCCGGGCACGGTTCGCGCGGTAGAGCGCTGCGACCGAGTCGAGCACGGGCCATACCGTCGGATCAGCGTTCCTGAGACCGTTCCCGATTTCAGGATCGAGTTGCTCGTAAGCCATGCTCCTACGTTCGCAGCTGTCGACGATGGCGTAACCGCGCGCCCACGCCAGGGTCTCGCCTGTCATGCCACTGCCCCCTGAAAAACCAGACTGGTGTTGAAGCCGCCAAAGCCGATCGTAAGACTGAGTCCATAGGCCGTGCTGATCGACCCAGGACGGCCCATCGGCATGGGCAGCGAGAAACCCGCGATGGGTTCTTCCAGTCCGTGTATGGGAGGTATCACCTGTTGCTGCAGGGCGAGAATCAACGCGATCGCCTCGATCGCGCCAGTTGCCCCGAGCGAATGGCCAAACGCTCCCTTCGTCGCAAAGATCGCGGGCCGCGAGTGGCCAAACAGCGCGAGATATGCGGCGCTCTCGATCCGGTCGTTGGTCAGGGTTCCTGAGCCATGCGCATTCAACACGCCAATATCCTCGTAGCGCAGCCCGGCGTTTTTCAGCGACCGCTCGATGGCGAGCCTGATGCCGTTGCCGTCTTTGTCGGGCGCGGTCAAACCCGCTGCATCGTTGGATGAGCCTGCGCCGCGCAGGATCGCGAGCGGCCGCACCGGACGATCGCCGCGCCGTTCGAGGACCAGAAAGCCAACGCCCTCGCCGAGAATCGTGCCGTCGTGACGGTGATCGAAGCTGCGCAACGTGGTCGACGACATGGTGCCCAACGCAGAATGCGCGAGGCGCTTGGAGTCTCCCAGCACGTCTGCGCCACCGCAAATGCAGCGGTCGGCAAGTCCAGCGCGGATCAGCTCGGCGCCAAGCAGAAGAGCATCCGATCCGGAGGAGCAGGCAGTGGACAACGCAACCGCTTCGAGTCCGAATCCGTCGGCGATCTCCTGCACCCAGCGCTCGAGCGGTTCAGCGGCGGCAAGCGGGTCGTCAAGCCGCGCGCCGAAGCTCGTCCCTACAATCAACCATGTGCGCGCCGCCTGACGCGGTAGATCCAGTTGCGCATGCTCCGCCGCGGCAGCAACGGTTTGCCGGGTGAGGTGCTCGAGGGTGTCGCGTGCGTCGGCGCGGTCTGCCAGCGGAATCTTCGCCACCCGGTCGTTCTTCAGTTCATGCGGCGAGGGGGACGGCTCAATCCCAGTCTCGCCGTCGAGCAGCCGCTGCCACACGCCTGATAGCGTGCGGCCCAACGCGGTGTGCCAGGCCATACCTGTGATCGCGAGTTCGCTCATGGCGCATCTCCTTGCGCCGGCATGCAGGCAAGGCTCGCGTCATTACGCGGCACGTGTTCTGTGCGCCTCGCCTGACCGTAGATGCGTAGATACTCGTCAGGCTTGTCGCTGTCGATGGGGTTCGGGTAGAAACTGTCGTTTATTGCCTCCCCCATCAGCGAAATCGTCCGCGCGAAGGGTTCGCTTTGCAGCCAGTTATCGCTAACCAGAAAGCGCGGTTCCACGTCCGCTTTATCGAAGCCAGGAAGTTGATCAGGGCGCACGAATTTGCGGCGCGACTTGTCAAAGACCTGCCGGTACGCGGAGGAATCGAAGTAGCGAATCCGTCCGCCAGTCACCAGCGCATTCAAGGAGTGCCACGGTTGCGGCAGATACAGGTAATTGACGTAGATCTTGCGGATCGCATAGACCGGTTGCGCGAGCAATGCGCTGACGAGCGTGCCCGCCACATCGCTCATCTCGGTGCAGAAACACGGCAGGCGCGGACGGTCCGGTTCGATAAATGCGCTCAGATAGTCACCGAGGGAGAGCGACGGAATCACCTCGTCCCGATAGCGCGCGTAGACCGCTTCATGCGCGGGCCATTCCACGCGAGGATAGGTCAGGCGTACAAGATTGGCCGGCCAGGTTTTGAAAACCTCCGGCTCCTGGGTGATATGGCACATGTGTAGGGGAATAATCTGCAGCACGTCCTCGATGGCTTTCAACTCGTACCTCGCGATGATTGCGCGAGTCAGCTCGTCAATGTCCCGATTCACGGTACACATCCTCATTTGTAAAATTCGTACTGCTGCCGGTTCACCGGTGTCAGCGTCAGGCTGCTTGGGCGTTCGATATGCTTTAACCCCTTCATGATCTCCGCCTTCATCGCGTCGGCCTCGGCCGGCCCGACCAGCAGATCGTCCACCGTGATCTCAAGAAAATATCCGTCGACGGTATCGGCACGCCGGATCGATCGCGTCTTGCAGGTCAACACGCCTGGCAGCGCACGGCAGAACTGCTTGATCGCAGCCAGGTTCACTTTCTCGTCGTTCAGCACGATGAAGTCCGATTTCCGGTGCTTGAAGAAGAGATGACCGTCCTCGTCGATTTCGAAAATGTCGCCGGTTTTCAGCCACGTCTGTCCATCCATTTCGACCAGCGGACTCAGGGCGTTGCGGCCAATCTTCCGCTTCAGAAGCGTGTCCGAATGGACGAGAAGTTCGCCCTCCTGCGCCGGTCCGTCCACGTCGAGCAGGCGCACGAGGGTGCCGGGCATCGGACGGCCGACGGAAGCGAACCGCTTTGCGTTCGCCTCGTGAGCGCGCCCGGTCGAGACGCGCGGCCCCGCTTCGGTGACGCCGTAGGTCAGGTAAAGTTCTTTGCCCGGATAACGCTGGACGAAGGCCGCCGCCTGCTCGGGTGCAAGGAAGTCGCCCCCCACTGTGAGCGCGCGGACGGTCTCCGGCAGCGCGGCAGCGGAATGCGCGAGCAAGGTCCGCATCAGGACCGGCGTTACGGAACTAACCGTGACCCGATGGCGCGCCAGATCCGTGACGTACTGCGAACCGATGAACGGCGGCCCGCTGATAACCAGCCTCGCGCCACACTCGATGCTCGCGATTGCCTGGGCAACCAGCGCGAACGAGTAATAGAGCGGCAGGTTGATCAGCATCGTGTCCGTCGCACCCAGGTTGATCTCAGCCGCATGTTTGTGTGCATTGGCCCTGAGCGAGTCGAAGGAGTGCACACAACCGCTGCTGAAGTGCGAGGAGGTGCCCGAGGTGGTCAGGATCACTTCGCCCGGCTCGGTGACCGGTTTCGCAAGCGTGCGGAAGAAGCCGACTTCCCAACCCGCCTGCCGGTTGACCGCTTCAATGTGCAGTTCCTTGCACAACTCCTCACCCAGCCGCGGCCTGACGACAGCAACGGCGCCAAAGTCTTCCGCCATCTGACGCAGACGCAGAACGGGTGTGGCCGGCGGCAGCATCGCGGGCACATAGCCCGCTGCCACTAGCGCGAAGAAGAGCTTCAGCAGGTTGCGGCCGTTAGGCATGCAAATCAGCACCGCGGCCCCTTCCGGCAGAGCACGTGCCCGCAATCCGGCAATCAGCTGCCCGGGGGCCGCCGCATCGCTTTCCGGCAACGCGACGCTCGATGTTTCGGTAATCAGATGATCGAAGTCCGTTATATGCATAGGTATCCAAATTGTTAAACCTGGAGTCTGGTTTGAGACTAGAGCGCGCTCAGCTTCGTCAGAAGAAATCCGGACAGCACGTCACAGTTCAGGAAGTTGTCCGGCACGAAATCGTTCTCGTCGATCCTGATTCCGAACTCCTCCTCACACTGGTAGCGAAGTTCGATAAAGCCAACGGAGTCGATCCCGACTACGGACAGGAAGCCATCGGTCAGGCCGATGCGATCCGGTGAAATATCCACGTCAAGGCGTGTTGCGACGATGTTGCGAAGACGCTCGACAATCTCTTGCCTGCTTACGTTCATGGTTACCTTCAGGAAAGGAAGACTGGATTGAAGATCACGCAGCCGTCTAGAGTTGCGGATCCGCCAACGGTTGATTTCCCGCCCGCATGCGTCGGCGTACGAGGGGCGTCGTCATTGCAGTAGTGACGAGAGCAAACAGAACCAGCATCGTGTAGACCCTGGGCGGAAGAATCCCCAGTTGCAGTCCAATCGAGAGCACGATGAGTTCCATCAAGCCTCTCGCATTCATGAGCGAACCGATGAAAGCCGCGTCGCCCGGCGCGAGGCCGCAGATCCGCGCGGCAAGATAGGCGCCGCCGAACTTCCCGGCAAATCCTGCCCCCAGGAACACGCAGAGCCAGAACCAGGCGTTGCCCCCTTCGATCAGGGAGATCGATGTGTGCAGTCCCGCGTACGAGAAAAAGACCGGCATCAGAATGGTGCGAAGGAAGCCGCCGAACCATCTGTCCCATTGTTCCCGCACGGCTGGGACGTCGCGCAGGAGCATCCCGGGAAGCAGCGCGCCGAAGGCGCTGTGAAAGCCCAGACTGGCAGTGATGCCGGCCGATACCATGACAAAGCACGTGACGATGGTGAACACGGCCTGCATATCGTTGCGTTGCGCCGCCCGTATCAACATGGGTTGAACCGCGTAACGCGTGATGACCACGCACCCGATCGAGTACAGCGCAATGCCACCGAGGGCAAGCGTCAGCTCGCCCACGCCGTTGTGCACATGTGCTATTGACGCAACCACGGCCAGCAGCATCCAGCCCGCCACATCGGTCAGCATGGCGGCCGAGAGCGCAGTCTTCGCCAGCGGATTCGCATTGAGCCCGAGATCGACAACGATACGCACCATCACCGGCACCGCGGACACCCCCAGCGCAACGCCGCAAAACAGCACATACGGAACGGTCGGAAAGCCTGGCGCCAGGACGTCCTTCGACCAGAGCGCTACTGCCACGCCGAGAACAAACGGCATCACGAGTCCCATGGCCGCGATCAGTCCGGGCAGGCGCAATCCGGCACCCAACCGGGCCGCGCCGCGCCGCTCCGGAGCGTGAAGGTGCATGCCGATCTCGAACATGAGCAGGACAATGCCCACTTCGCCTAGCTGAGACATGCTCGATGCCGAACTCACCGGGAAGATGAGGTCGTGGATACCCGGGTCGAGCGCCCCGAGGACAGAAGGTCCCAGTAGAAGCCCCGCCGTGATTTCGCCAACCACCCGGCATTGACCGACGCGCTCAGCCAGATAGCCGCACGCATGACACGCCAGGATGATGATTGCGAGCTGGAGAAAGTACATTGCGATCTGGTGTCGGAGACGAGTGAAGCCCGAGGCAGAAAGTAGCGCGAACGCACGTAGCCCGGCAGCTCCAGGAAATGGGAGGGGTGCAGCGCAATGCCGCGCGATCCGGCGCTCCGCGCCTAGCCGATGAGCCCGAGAACAGCGGCTCTTACGGCCGCGTGCGTCTTGCTGACCGCACCCAGCTTGCGCGTGGCATTGGTGATATGAAAAATGCAGGTGGACTCCGCGATGCCCAGAATCGCTCCGATTTCCGACGCGGTTTTTCCTTCGGCAGTCCAACCCATGACCTCGCGCTCGCGGGACGAAAGGTGTGGCATGCCTTCCGTGAACATGGCCGGCAACAACCTTGCGCCGAGGCTTGCGTGGACGAAGTGCGCAAGCCAGATCATCGGACACTCCGTAACGGCCAGTTCATCCGGGTAAATCGGATGGGTGTCCCGCGCCAGCGTGAACCACGTGATGGCGCCGAACTGACTGCGCAGCGACATCGACCATCCGTAGCGGATACCGTGCGCCTTGGCCTCGTCCCAGTATTGCCGCTCGGACGAAGGCGCTTCAGCCGTCCATATCAGCGGAACCGACGACACCTTGCAATGGCGCAATATCGGATCTATCTCGACGTAGCCAGGCGTGCGGTATCGCGATTGCCACGACGGCGGATAGTTACCGCGGACCTCGATGGCCGGGCGCGACACGGAGACCGGCAAGCGAACCCCGAACATCCAGAAGTCGAAACTGAGCGCCTTGGCGCTATCGGTAATTTCTCTGTCCAGCTCTTCGTCGGAAATATCGTGGCCGGCGACACGTTGTAGCTGTTCCTCGTACCACTTACGCATGGGAATCCTCTCCGAAAACATGAAATCCGGAGAGAGCGCGGCAACCGGGGCGGGTCGGGCTTACAGAGGGAGAAGGCGCAGTAAAACGATGAAACGCTTTTGCGCAAGAAATGCCTGTTCAGCGCGCATGCAAATAGTTAGTCAGGTCAGCATCGATAGCCGAACCCATTCCTATGCCTTGAATTGAGCGTGATTAGCCATGCGCAGATCAGGAGGATGCCGACTTCAGCCCTGGAGATTCCCTTTCCTCACTTACGCAAGGCTGGAAATCCGGCATGGCTTCGCCCCATTGCCGGGCCTCCACACAAACACAAACCCGGCGAGCGGAGCAACGCAAGTCGTGACACACCCTTCCCCGTCATTGGCCTGATTTACCTGCTTATGAAATCATTGGAGGGCGGCTTTGACGCCCAGCGAGTCAGAGCGTAGCGCGGCCACGTCATTTGTGCTTCGGATTCGCCCGTGCCACGCCGCTGCAGCGTGCTATTCGAGCGCCGGTTCACCGCGTCGCCGTCCACCGAGATGATGAGCACAGGTGATCACGAAACCCAGCGCTGACATTGCGATGCCTACCGTGCACACCAGGTCCCATCCGTAACGGGCGAACAGCAACGGCCCGAGCACGGAGCCCAGCGCGCCAGCGGCGTAATAGAAAAACATGTACACGCTATAGATGCGACTGCGCGCATTGACATCGATCGCCAGCAAGCGGGTCTGATTGGCCACCTGTGCAGAAAAGCAGCCGACATCGAAGAGCACCAGGCCGATTGCCGTTCCCGCTATGGATGAACGGGCGACGAGCAATATCGCCACGCCCGCGAGCACCGACGCGAAACCGCACGCTATGACCGGCCGGTACCCGAACCGGTCCGCCGCACGCCCTGCCGCGCGGGTGGCAAACAATCCCAGCACGCCGGCAAAACTGAACATACCCGCCTGGCCGGCATTCAGATTGAGCGGCGCGCCGGCTACGGCCAATACGAGGGTGACCCACAGCATGCTGAAAACGAAAAACCAGCACGCTCCAACGATCACGCCTTCCTGCAATAGCCGATACCGGAATAGCACCGAGGGTAGCGACCTGAGCAAACCGAGGTAACCGTGCTCACTGCGCTGCACGTCTCTGGACAGCAGGCGATGCGTGAGGCAAGCGAGCAGAAACGATGCAACCCCGAACAGCATCAGCATCGTGCGCCAGCTTGTGGCCTGCGATAGCAGGCCACCCACAAACCGGCTCAGCAGGATGCCCGCGGATATCCCCATCCCCACCGTTCCCACCGCGCGACCACGCGACTCCGGCTTCGAGGCGCGAAACGCGACTGTGGCCAGGTGAACCGCGTTGGTTGCCATCGCACCGATCACGCAGCCCGCGATGGTCAGCGCAGGCAATGTCGGCGCGTACCCCGCCGCGATCAACGCCATGGCCAGCACCGCGAATTGCCAGGAGACGATTCGCGCGGGAGAAACCTTGTCGCCAAGCGGAACCAGCAGGACGATACCCGCCATGTAGCCGGCCTGCATGCTGCCGGCGACGATGCCCATGGCCGTGAGCGGGAGGTGGAAACTCTCTGCGACAGCGGGAAGAGCCGGCTGGAGCGCATAGTTATTCGCGATGGCCACGCCCGCGGCCATCGCGATGAAGGCGGTCAGCCACCGATGCGGCGTTTCCCGTCCGCCCCTGGCGCTCCCGCGCGGGACGCGATTCATGGCCGCTTACCAGGCCGAATCGCTTTTGACTGCCGTGATTTCGATCTCGACCAGAATCTTCGGATCGACGAAAGGCAGCACGTGCAGCAGCGTCAATGCTGGACGAACATCGCCGAACACTTCTCCATGAGCGCGGCCCGCGTCCTGCCAATGAGCAATGTCAGTGACGTACACGCGGCTTTGCACGACGTCCTGGTACCCAAAGCCGGCATCGGTCAACACGGTGCCGAGCTTGTCGAGAATGGTTTTGGTCTGCGTATACAGATCGTCGCCGACGATTGAACCATCCGGTCCGCTCGCCGCCGTTGCCGACACGTACAGCGTGTTGTCTGACTGGATGGCGCGGGAATATCCGATGGACGCTTCCCAGCTCGAACCCGACGAATACCGTTTTTTCATGCTGCGCTCCTTGTATTGCACCTCGAGTAAATGGCTACACTACCTCGGTAGTGTACAAGGCCAATATGACATGTGCTAGTCTCACGCGATATGACTACACAGATTCCCGCCGAGCTGATATCCGCGCTGATTCGCCTCGGCTTCTCACAATACGAAGCGCAAGCTTATTGCGCCCTTCTGCAACGTTCGCCGATGAATGGCCACGAGGTCGGCAAGCTCTCCAGCGTGCCGCCGTCGAAAATCTACGAGACGCTTCAACGTCTGGATACCAAGGGTGCGGTTCTCATGCATCGGTCGGAACCGGTCCGGTATGCGGCGGTTCCGTATGCCGAGGTGCTGGCGCGACTGCGGGAGCGCTTCGAGGGCGATATCGAACTTGTCAACGAGGGACTGTCGTCGCTACCTGCGGCGCGTGAGCTCGGACTTGTCTGGTCGCTGCGCGACAGAAACGCAATCATCAGAGCATTTCAGACCACGATAGACAGTGCGCGGCAAACCCTGTTCGCGGCGATCTGGGACGAGGAAATGGAACCGCTGCGCGATGCGATCGAGGCGGCCTCGGCGCGTGGCGTCGATGTTCATGTGGCGATCTATGGGACTGCAACGCTGAATGGCCCCCGGTTTTACGACCTGCGCGAATGCGGCGCAAGCGCCCGGGCCAGGCTCGAAGGCCGCCGGTTGGCCGTTGCCGTGGCGGATGAGCAGGACGCCATCACCGCGGAGTTCGGGCCGTCCGCCAATGAGGAAGCGGTACTCACTACTAATCAGGTCATCAGCCTCCTCGCCATTGAGTACGTCAAGGCCGACGTCATGGGCCGCATCCTGATTAACTCGATGGGCCCACGGGCCTTCGAGAAAGCCCTCAACAGCGATTTGATGCAGGCGCTCCTGGCAGCCAGGACCGTTCAGTTACCCAAACAGAAAAACAAAACCGCCGCGCCTGCATCCACAGTCAGACGGAAAAGTCCGGCGCGAGCGTCGGGAAACCGGACCGACAAGACGTAGGCGGTCGCGGTGTTCTCAAGGTCTTTGCCATGAGGGTGCGTTTCATCAGACCTCCCTGCGCCACCACTGATTGCCGGCAACAAACCTGGCTCGTCTGATCGCCCGCGACTCTGGGCCCGCTGACGGCACTCTCCCTTTTGCCGGCCCAGGTAAGGTCCTCTGAAAAACGAGATAACCACCTAGTAAAAGGCGCCGAAGACCATTACACTACGCTGGTAGGGCATATACCCTACTTCAGTAGTGAAGTTAAAAGTAAGTCAAAAAAAACCGACCCATAAAGGGTCGGTGGAAAGATTCTGGCCTATTTCGAGGGCCGGGCCAGAACCTGAGAGACTGGTAGTATGGCATTACACGGTGTCATTTGCGGGTAAATCTTCTATTTACCCGCCGCGAAGCGGCCGGGTTGTGACTGGACACAGTGAGTGTCTTGTCACAACCCGGCCGCTTCTCGTTTGCCTCGCTAATCCGGGCGTGCCCGGCAGATTATCATAGCGCCGGAACCCGATAAGGATAATCCCCGCGCGGTATTGGCTCAGGCTGCATTTCAGAATCTTACGCAGCAAGACTTCGCTGACCGCTATCATTGCGACGATCGAATCCGTAGACGAAAGACTTTCTCCTCAATGAACATCGCCATCGAAGATCCCGCCCAACCCGACATCATTGCCCTGCTCGAACATGGCGACGCCGAAGCCGCGAGCCTGTACCCGGCAGAGAGTAACCATCTGTTGCCGATCGACGCATTGCGCGAACCCAGCGTGCTCTTTCACGTGGCGCGCGACGCAGCCGGCACAGCGCTGGCGACCGGCGCGGTGGTCCTGAAAGGCGACTGGGCGGAAGTCAAACGCATGTGGGTGGAGCCGCAGGCACGTGGCCAGGGACTCTCAAAGACCATGCTCGCGACACTCGAGCTCAAAGCCCGTGCGCACGGGGTGCGCTGGCTGCGCCTTGAAACCGGCGTCGACAGTCATTCGGCCCTCGGCCTCTATCGACGTGCGGGCTTTGTCACTCGCGAGCCGTTTGCGGATTACCGTCCCGATCCGTTGAGTGTGTTTATGGAAAAGGATTTGTCCCTGAAGACGCTGGTGTAACAGCACGCGCGGCCGAACTGCCGCGCAGACTTTAACGCACCAGCAGACGAGCGAGCGTTGCGCGCTCTTTCTCCGTGCTCAAGGTCTGGACACCCAGCGGCGAATCCGCTGCGGCGCCGGATTCCCAGCACCATTGAAGCGTGTCCCCAATAGTTTGCGCCACCGGGCGGAACGTAAGCCCCTGCCCGAGCGCGCGCCGATTGTCTGCCTCGAAGATCCCGCCGGCTTCGGCATCGTCTTCAGCGATCCATAGCGGCAGTTCGGTCCAGCCTTCGATCTCCGCGGCGCGAACCTCGTCGTCCGGAGTCCATATGAGCTCGGCGTCGTTTCCGGCTATCCGCACGCACTCGTCGAGGAACTGTCCCATCGTCAGCGTGGCCTGTGGACCCACCGCGTGATAGACGCCGGCAACGCGATCCTCCGCGAGGCGGACCGACCACTCGGCAAGATCTCGCGCATCGATAAACTGAACCGGCCGCTCGCGACGCCCAGGCGCCAGGACCTGTCCACCCGCCGCGACCCGGCACGGCCAATAGGTAAAACGCCCGGTGGGGTCGTATGGACCGACAATCAGCCCCGGCCGCACCACCGCGGCCCGGCCCGGGATGGCCGCCAGAAGCGCCTCCTCCGCGCGCGCCTTCAGTGCGCCGTAGCCCTCATGACCCGCAATCACGTCCGTGCTTTCATCGTAGCGGCGCTTCGGCGGATACGTGCCGTACACGGAAATGGTCGACACGAACGTGTAGTGTGCGGGCGGCTCACCAAGCGTCGAGAGCAGCAGATCGATCTGCTCGGGACCGTAAGCCGACGGGTCGATGACCGCGTCGAACCGGCGGCCCGCCAACGCCGCCAGATTCGTGTTCCGGTCGCCGGTCAGCTTTTCGGCTGCCGGGAACAACGTGGGATTCCGAAGACCGCGATTGAACAGCGTCACCTCGTGCCCCCGCTCCAGGGCCGCCTCGGCAATATGGCGGCCAAGAAACAAGGTTCCCCCCATGATCAGCACTCTCATGCTCGCTCCATCGCCACATCAGGATCACTACGCTCATGCAACATCATCGCAGATGCGTGCTGCGCACATCCACCTCCGGCTTACCGGCCGATAAACACGTCGCGGTAAGCGCCGTAGATCGACAGCAGCGGCACGGCAGTCAAGACCGGCGTGAGCACCAGGGCGCGCAGGGCCAGCGGGACCATCGGTGCGAACAGTACGGCGACGGTCATCGCCGCAAAGTACATCAGCGTCACGGGCCAGTTACGTGCGGCACCGCTGAGGCTTGCGATCATGGCGTCATGCGGGGTCATGTCGTGCAGCATCACCAGAGCCGGTGCGAAGCAGGCCGAGGCGATCGCGACGGCGAAGATCGACGCGCCGAGCAGCGATTCGAGCGCACCGCGCACGCCATGGTCGCCGCCGTAGCTCATTGAAAAGTTGTGCACGCCGGCTGCCGTGACCGACATGTTCAGCGAGACATGGAACGTTGCCAGCAGGATCAGATAGCCCACGGCGACAATCGCTGCGCCGTACAGCCCGATCACGCACAGCGAGTTGCTGCGCCGCGCCAGCGCCGCGAACATCTCACGCACCGATACGGGTTCGCCCTTGCTGGCGCCGTCCTGCACGAACATCAGGCCGCCGACCGCGAGCGGCGCCAGCAGCACCGCCAGCGGGCGCAGCAGCGGCAGAAAACCCAGCAGCGTCGCGAAATCGGCGCAGATCAACAGAACGCTCAGCCACAGCACCGGCTGCATGCTCAGGGCGCGTACGCCGCTCACCAGCCAGTCGGCGATATGCAGGGGATTGACCTCTCTTCCACCGGAAAAAGGCAGTGCCGGCGCACGATGGAGACGGGTTTGCTTAGAAACGTCGCTCGGATAATCGATGTTCATGACAGTTTCCTCAGTTATAGCGAAAGGTTTATACGTACTACTAAGGGTTCGGCAATTCGGTACTTCGGTGTTCGGGCATTTCAGCTACTTTTTATTCAGGACGGCTGCTGGCGATCGAGACTCGCCGAGACGACGTCGAGTTGTCGCTTTACGTAGCGCGATACGGCGCGCCAGGTAATTCGTGTCAACCAGATGCACAACGCAAGGCCGATGAGACCGATGGGCAGCATCACGATCGCATAGGTGTATTCGCTTCCCGATGTCGCCACGCGTATCTTGTGGTGGCCATCGTCGATGGCGACCTTGCCGTCGCCGATATCCACGGAATCCGGGCCGCTTTGTGCCGTCACGTGACTCGGCTTGCCTTGCTGGTCTTCCTGCAGCGTGACGTGGTCGCCGTCGTCGGTGGAGATGTCCCAGACCATCGACTTGGCATCCTTGCCGGTGCGGGCGAGCGATACATGCTCGTCGTCATCTTTCAGATCGAGGTCGACTACGTCGTCGCGCGCAATGCTCCACGTGCCGTCTTTCTCTTTCGTCAGCAATTGCCGGGCGGCGTCGGAGGTCGCTTCGAACTTGAAATTGTCGTCGTCCTTCTTGATTTCGATAGCGCCGGCGCGAGTCACGAGCGAAAGCTTGCTGTCGTCCTGCAGATCGATCACAAAGCGATCGCCGACGATTTTCAGGCCCTTCAGGTTGCCCGGGGTGTCGCTATCGCTATCGTCCTTGTCCGCTTCCTGCGTGCCCGACGCGTCGGACGCACCCGCTGCACGGGCAACGCTCGCGCCGAGATCGTGCGCCCCCTTCGCGTGCTCGCTGTTGCTAAAACCGAATGGCAGCGTCTCGTGAGACATCTTGCCGAAGAAGTGATGGCCGCTCAACGCAATCACGCCGACCAGCCCAGCAATCGTGAGTCCCACCGACACCGCGTAGCCCGCCGTCAGCAAAGCCAGGTACACCATGAACGGGATCAGCAGCAGGACATTCAGCAGGCCCAGCGCGGAGATCGACATGATCACGCGAATCAGGTTGCCGAACGAACGGCGGTCCTGCCACTGCCGGTAGCTTGCCTGTGCCTTCAGTTCGCGGGCGAGCTTGACCGGGTCGCCCAGTGCTGCGATCACTTCTTCCTCGCGGCGCCCAGCGGCCAGCGCGTCGCCAATGTACTCGCGATAATCCGCAATGATTTCATCGACCGCAGGCTTCGGCAGACTGCTCAATTCCTGCCGTAGTGCTTCAATGAATACTTCCTGCTTCATGGGGTATCCCCTGTGTTCGTTTTTGTAGCGGGTTGCAACAATACGCCGTTGACTTCATCCACGAAACTGCGCCATTCCTCTTCCATCTCCAGCAGACTGCGGCGACCTGTGCCCGTCAGCGAGTAGTATTTGCGTGGCGGCCCCGAGCTCGACTCGACGAGGTAGGTCGACACCCAGGCTTCGGCTTGCAGGCGGCGCATCAACGGATAAATCGTACCTTCGCTGATTTCCATTGTTTCCGCGAGCGTCGATACCAGTTCATACGCGTAGCTGTCCCCACGGGCCAGGACGGCTAATACGCACATATCGAGCGTTCCCTTTTTTAACTGCGTTTTCATCAAATTCCACGGGTGTAGTGTGTGGTGCAAGGTACCGTGCTATGCACTGTCGCCGGACGGACTGCTGGCCGCGGTGACCATGGCTGAAATGTAGCAGGGTCTACTGTTTTATGCAAGGTACCGTTTTATACATATCTCTGAGGCGGAGATTTGGGGTGGCGAGCGCCCCTTTGCCGAGCCTCTAGCCGAGCGCCTCTTTGCCGAGCGCCTCTTTGCCGAGCGCCTCTATCGTCACATCCAGCAGGGCTCGCAGGCGCGCCACCCGCCGCAAGTCACGATGGTACCCGAGCCAGACGTCCCGGCCGGGCGGCGCTTCGCCCAGATCGATCCGGCGCAATCCAGGGGTCGTATCGCCCAGCGGGCACGGCAGCACGGCAAAACCGCCCCCTTCCGCACACATCCGCGCCTGCGCGCCCCGGTTGTTGCTGCCAAAGGCGATCCGCGCCTTCGGCAGCATGCGTCTGACCCACTCCACATCGGGCAGCGTGCCGAACGCGCTATCCATGCTGACGAGCGTGTGCCCTTCCCCGTCGCCGGCCCGCGGCGCGACAAGGTCGATGCGCCCATACAAGGCGTATTCCATATGCATCAGCTTGCGCTGGATGACATCGGCCTCCTCGAACGGTGTGATGCGAAACGCCAGATCGGTCTCGCGGCGGGCCAGGTTGTAACGGCGCGAATCCGTCACCAGTTCGAGCGAGATGCCCCGGTGTTGGGCCAGAAACCGCGCAAACACGGGCGTCAGCACATGGACGCCAAACCAGTCCGATGACGATACGCGCAGCAGGCCGGTCAGATGCGCGTCCTTACCGGCCAGCGCTCGTGTGAAGCCAAGCGCCTCTTCTTCCATCCGCTCGGCATGGGCGAGAACCGCGGCGCCTTCGTCGGTCAGCACGAAACCGTCGCGGGTGCGCTGGAACAGCGCGTGCCCCACGGTCTCCTCCAACGCACGCAGACGCCGCCCCATGGTGGGCTGGGTCTGGCCCGTTTGTCTCGCCGCTGCGCCGAGCGTGCCGTTGCGGGCAATCGCCAGGAACACGCGGACGTCACTCCATTCCATCACCCGGTCAGTCATTTTTGTTTATCCTTCGGTCAAAAATGTTTATTTACATACCATTTCGCATAACGGAGTATGGAGGTATCGAAGCGCTGACTCAACCGGAAAGGAAATCATCATGTCGATGCACGCACTCGTTCTCAACCGCTATCACGGCCCCCTCGAACTCACCGAACTGGCACGGCCGAATCCGGCGCACGGTCAGGTGCTGGTGCGTATCGCAGCGAGCGGCCTGAATCCGCTCGATACAAAAATCCGCGCCGGCAGCGGCGAGCATGCAAAGCATCCATTGCCGCTGGTTCTGGGCATCGATATGGCAGGGGTAGTCGAAGCGGTCGGCCCCGGCGTCGACGCGTTCAAGGTGGGCGACGAGGTGTACGGCATGACCGGCGGCGTTGGCGGCATTCAGGGCTCGCTCGCCCAGTACGCAGCCGTGGACGTCAACCTGCTCGCGCTCAAACCGGCGAATCTGTCGATGCGCGAAGCCGCCGCCCTGCCGCTCGCCTTCATCACGGCCTACGCGGGTATCGTCGACCGGGCGCGGTTGCAGGCCGGCCAAACGGTACTGGTCCAGGGTGGCGCGGGCGGCGTCGGGCACGTCGCGGTTCAACTCGCAGTCGCGCTCGGCGCCCGGGTATTCGCCACGGCCAGCGCTCGCGATCACGACTTCGTCGCGAGTCTCGGGGCGACACCAATCGACCATCGCACGCAAAGCGTCGAGCAGTATGTAGCAGCCTTAACCGAGGGACGCGGCTTCGACGTGGTGGTCGACACCGTAGGCGGCCCGACACTGGATGCCTCGTTCGCGGCCGTCAAACATTTCGGGCACGTGGTGAGCGCCTTGGGCTGGGGAACGCATGCGCTCGCGCCGCTCTCGTTTCGCGAAGCCACCTACTCGGGCGTGTTCACCCTGTATCCGCTTCTGAGCGGCGAGCATCGCGCGCATCATGGCGCCATGCTTCGCGAAGCCACGCGTCTCACGGAAGCCGGCAAACTCCAGCCGAGACTCGATGCGCGCCGCTTCGATCTGGCTTCAGCAGAACTGGCTTACGAAGCCATCACAAGCGGCACAGCGCGCGGAAAAATTGTGGTGGAGGTGGCATGAGCGAGCGGCGCCCAGCCTGCTTCCATGAAGCAGGAAAATGCCCGGCGGCTCACGAACCTAGATAACCAGCCGCGAAACCTTGGTCCCTTCCAGCGAAATGCCGGCCATCAACCCTGCGTTGGTCAGCACGAAGGCCACCACCGGGCTCATCGCCGTCGACGTATCCAGATTGCCGTTAGCCCCGATCTTCGCCAGCGCGACGGTTGCATCGGCACCAGCTGCCCAGCCCTGGCTTTGCGTGAAACGGTCGAGCGCTTCCTGGGTCAGGAAGGCGAAGATGATCGCCTTGGATTGCGCGCCAATCTGCAACCCAAACGAACCGGCGACGGTGCTGTAGTAGCCGGTGGTCTGGCCATCGACGCGCAAGCCGCCCTGCCCGTACTGCCCACCGAACCAGAAGCCCGCCGCAAACACAGACGGAAACACCAGCACCCCACGCGCTTTGCCGATGATCTCCTGCGAACCATTCACGGTGCTCTGCAAGCGCGCGAGTGTCGAATCAATACCGGCGTTGATAGTGTTGCGCTTTTGCGTGTAGTCCTCGGCGGTCTCACCCGAGCCGAGCGGTGTGGTGGTGCAACCTGCCAGTGTCAGGCCGCTCGACGCGAGGAGCACACCGGTGCCGGTAATGAATTGACGTCTGTGCATCGTGGCTTTCCTATGAAGAGAGAGTTGATCGACCGCCAGCGCAAACCACGTTAGTACGGCATTGAAGTCGCTTTTGCGTCCCTCTGCAAGCGTTTCATTGGAATGACATACGGGTGTGCCCGATGACGAATGTCGGGAGCGAAGTCACGCGGTTGGAGATGGGACCGTTGTCGATGCGCCAAGTTCGAATCCACAGTGCGATACGCACTACGTTTGCCCGCTACAATAGCGCCCAATCCAGTTCGACTCGAGGTTCCGGCTATGCGCTTTCTTCGTTTGCTGTTGTCTGGCCGCTCTGCCCGTCTGCTGACGGCGGGGCTGTTTGCAGCGTTCGCACTCGGCGGCTGCGCCGGGTGGTTTGGCAACAACGATCCGCTGCACGTCAGTATCGCCGGGCTCGAGCCGATCGCCAGCCAGGGGGCCGAGATGCGCTACAACGTAAAGCTGCGTATCCAGAACCCAAACAGCGGCTCGCTTAGCTTCAGCGGCGTCTCCATCGATCTGCAGCTGAACGGTGCCGACTTTGCCAGCGGCGTCAGCAATCAGCCCGGCGAGGCGCCGGGCTATGGCGAGACGGTTGTCAACGTGCCGGTGACCGCGCCGGCCTTTGCGGTGGTGAACAAGGCCTATTCGGTCGCGGGCAGCGATACGCCGCCCGGCGAGTACCCATACATCTTGCACGGCAGGCTCGCAGGCGGCCTGACGGGCGGTGGGACGCGCTTTCTCGATCAGGGCGTGCTGTCGCTGCCAAGATCCGGGCCGGGCCTGGCCGGCCAGTGAAACAGAGTCAGGCGAGTGAGGGGCATCGCCTGACCGTGCAGCGCATCTAAACGGCTCCTCCTCTTCCAGCCTCAGCGGCTAACCTGAGGCGCCGCTTACACCACTTCGAACAGACCCGCTGCGCCCTGCCCGCCGCCGATACACATCGTCACGACCACCAGTTTCGCGCCGCGCCGCTTGCCTTCGATCAGCGCGTGTCCGGTCAGACGCGCGCCCGATACGCCGTACGGATGGCCAACGGCAATCGCACCACCGTTCACGTTGAGCCTGTCCTGCGGGATGCCGAGCTTGTCGGCGCAATACAGCACCTGCACGGCGAACGCTTCGTTCAATTCCCACAGGTCGATATCCTCGACCTTCAGCCCAGCCTGCTTGAGCAGCTTCGGCACGGCGAACACCGGACCAATGCCCATCTCGTCCGGCTCGCAGCCGGCCACCGCAAAGCCGCGGAAAATGCCTAGCGGCTGCAGCCCTTCGCGCTCGGCGACCTTCGCGTTCATCACCACAGCGGCCGACGCACCGTCGGAAAACTGGCTTGCATTGCCGGCCGTGATCACGCCGCCCGGTATCGCCGTACGAATCTTCGACACGCCCTCGAGCGTGGTATCTGCGCGGATGCCTTCGTCGGCCGCGATCGTCACTTCCCTGGTGAACAGACGCCCGCTCGCCTTGTCGGCGACGCCTGCCAGCACTGTTAGCGGCACGATCTCGTCGTTGAACTTGCCGGCCTCCTGAGCGGCCGCCGCGCGCTGCTGCGAACGCACGCCGTATTCGTCCTGGCGCTCTTTCGAAATCGAATAGCGCTTGGCGACGTTTTCGGCGGTCTGCAACATCGACCAATAGATCTCAGGCTTGTTCTGGTTCAGCCAGCCCTCGAACATCATGTGGCGGTTCATCTCGTTCTGCACGCACGAGATCGACTCGACCCCGCCCGCCACGAACACGTCGCCTTCGCCGGCGATCACGCGCTGTGCGGCGAGCGCAATCGTCTGCAGGCCCGACGAGCAGAAACGGTTGACCGTCATCCCCGGCACGCTGACCGGCAGACCGGCGCGCAAGGCAATCTGCCGCGCGATATTGCCGCCCGTTGCGCCTTCCGGATTCGCGCAGCCCATGATCACGTCTTCGACGCGGGCCGGGTCGAGTTTGGCGCGTTCGACCGCGGCTTGCGTCACATGGCCGCCCAGCGTCGCGCCGTGCGTCATGTTGAAAGCGCCGCGCCACGATTTGGCAAGACCCGTGCGGGCGGTCGATACGATTACGGCGTCAGTCATGCAAGTCTCCTGCTTCAAATGTTGAGTGTGGTTCGCTCGCAGCGGTGAACCGCTGAACCGGCTGACCGCGCTTTACCTTGTGTTTCAGCCTGCCAACCCGCGGGCCTTCATTGACCCAGCAGCTCCGCGGACTGCACGCGCCTGACACCTGCGGCATGCAGATCGCGCCAGGCGGCGTCGAGCGAACCGTTGAGATCGATGGCGCGCGAAGCGTCCTCGATCAGCGCAACTTCAAATCCTGCTGTCCGGGCATCGAGCGCGGACCAGCCGACGCAGTAATCCGTCGCAAGGCCGCAGCACCAGACGCGCTTCACGCCCACTTCACGCAGATAGCCGGCGAGGCCGGTGGGCGTCGCGCGGTCGGCCTCGAGAAAGGCCGAGTAACTATCGACGCTGGCATGGTGCCCCTTGCGGATCACCGCGCGTGCATGGGCAATGTCGAGGTCGCGATGCAAAGCGGCCCCGGGCGTGTCCTGCACGCAGTGGACTGGCCAAAGCACCTGCTCGCCATACGGCAGCGCGAGCATCTCGAACGGCGAGCGGCCCGCGTGGTTAGCGGCAAACGAGACGTGCGAAGCCGGGTGCCAGTCCTGCGTCAGCACCACGTGACTGAAGCCGCGCGCGAGCCGATTGATGACCGGCACGACTTCATCGCCATGCGCAACGGCTAACGCACCGCCCGGCATGAAATCGTTCTGCACGTCGATGACCAGCAGTACGTCCTCGGCATCTTTCATCGCGGCACCTCGCGCCATCTCGTTCACCTTGCTCACTTCACTCAGTCCGCTCACCGTTGGACAGCTGGGCAGCCTCTGCCGAACAGATGCATCTAGCCGTTGAACCCGCGCCCCTGCCCGGCGAGTTCCGCAATGCTCGGCGCCAGTTGCCACGCATCGCCGTTCGCACGCGCCGCATAACCGCGAATTGCCCGCTCGACGTTGTAGAGGCCCACGGTGTCCGCATACAGCATCGGGCCGCCGCGATAGAGCGGGAAACCGTAGCCGGTGAGGTACACCATGTCGATATCCGACGCCTTCGAGGCGATACCCTCTTCGAGAATCTTCGCGCCTTCGTTGGTCAACGCGAACACCAGACGTTCGACGATTTCCGCGTCGCTGATCTTGCGGCGCTGCGCGCCCGTCTCCTGGGAGTACGACACAATCATCTCGTCGACCAGCTTCGACGGATACGCCGTGCGGTCGCCCGCCTTGTAGTCGTACCAGCCGCTGCCGGTCTTCTGCCCGAAGCGGCCCGTCTCGCACAGACGGTCGGCGATCTTCGAGTAATGCATGTCCGGATGTTCCTGATAACGGCGCTTGCGGATCGCCCAGCCGATATCGTTGCCGGCGAGATCGCTCATGCGGAACGGGCCCATCGCAAAGCCAAACTTTTCGATGGCCTTGTCGACCTGCGCCGGCAGCGCGCCTTCTTCGAGCATGAAGAGGGCCTGGCGGATGTACTGCTCGATCATGCGGTTGCCGATGAAGCCGTCGCACACGCCCGACACTACTGCCGTCTTCCTGATCTTCTTGGCCAGTTGCATGACGGTGGCGAGTACGTCTTTCGCCGTTTCCTTGCCGCGCACGACTTCGAGCAGCTTCATCACGTTGGCCGGGCTGAAGAAGTGCATGCCGACCACGTCCTGCGGACGCTTCGTGAAAGCAGCGATCTTGTCGACATCGAGCGTGGAGGTGTTCGAGGCGAGGATCGCGCCGGGCTTCGCCACTTCATCGAGGCGCTTGAACACCTGTTCCTTGACGCCCAGTTCTTCGAAGACCGCTTCCACGATCAGGTCGGCGTGCTTGAGATCGTCGTAGGAGAGCGTGGGCGTGATCAGCCCCATGCGCTGTTCCACTGCCTCGGGCTTCAGCTTGCCCTTCTTGACGGTGGCTTCGTAGTTCTTGCGGATCGTCGCGAGGCCGCGGTCCAGTGCTTCCTGCTTCGTTTCGAGCAGCGTGACCGGCAGACCCGCGTTGATGAAGTTCATCGCGATGCCGCCACCCATCGTGCCGGCACCGATCACAGCCACCTGTTTGATCTCGCGAACCGGCGTATCCGAAGGCACATCGGGAATCTTGCTGGCCGCACGCTCACCGAAGAACGCATGACGCAGCGCACGGCTTTCCGGCGTTTGCACCAACGCAACAAAGCACTCACGTTCGAACGCGAGGCCCTTGTCGAAGCCGTTCTTCACGCCCGCTTCGACTGCGTCGATACACTTGAGCGGCGCGGGAAAATTCTTCGCCATCGCGGCGACGGTGTTGCGCGTGAACTGAATGAAACCTTCCGCGTTGGCGTGCGCGATCTTGCGATCGCGCACCTTCGGATGCGCTCCGGCCTGCGCACCGACCTTGCGTGCGAAAGCCAGCGCGGCTTCAGCCAGATTGCCTTCCACCACCTCGTCGAACAGTCCCGAGCCGGCGAGCTTCTCCGACATCACCGGCGCGCCCGAAACGATCATGTTGAGCGCGGCTTCCAGGCCGATTGCTCGCGGCAGACGCTGCGTGCCGCCAGCGCCCGGCAGGATGCCGAGTTTCACTTCCGGCAGCGCGATCTGCGCGCCATGCGCCGCGATCCGGTAATGCGCTCCAAGCGCGAGTTCCAGGCCACCGCCCATCGCGACGCTGTGAATCGCGGCGACCACCGGCTTCGTGCTGCCTTCGACGGCCTTGATGACCGTGTGCAGCGTCGGTTCCTGAGTCGCTTTGGGAGTATTGAATTCGGTGATGTCGGCGCCGCCCGAAAAGGCCTTGCCGGCGCCCGTCAGCACGATGGCCTTGATGGCCGGATCGTTCTGCGCGCGCTCGAGCCCTTCGACGATGCCGGCTCGCGTCGACAGACCGAGCCCATTGACCGGGGGATTGTTTAGCGTAATGACGGCAACGCCGTCATGAGTCGTATAGTCCACTGCCATCTGCCTGCCTCCATGCGGTAAGGCCGCGCATTACGCACTGCCTGTGCCGGTTCATTGTCCGACATTCCGGGTCAGCAAGCAGAATACACAAAAAAGCACGCTCGTTCAATTTATTGCGGAAAGGGTTTCCCCTAGGTCATTGACGGCAATGCGTCAGGTCGCACCTTCGAGCGCCGACGGCAGTACGTGATCGCGGAAGATCTCGCGCAACTTCAGCTTCTGCAACTTGCCGGTGGCCGTATGCGGCAACTCGTCGACGAACACCACGTCGTCGGGGATCCACCATTTCGCGACCTTACCCTGATAGAAAGCAATCAGCTCGTCGCGCGTCACCTCGACGCCCTTACGCTTGACCACCACCAGCAAAGGCCGCTCGGTCCACTTCGGATGCGCGCACGCGATGCACGCGGCCTCCGCCACTGCGGGGTGAGCGATTGCGACGTTCTCAACGTCGATCGAGCTGATCCATTCGCCGCCCGACTTGATCACGTCCTTGCTGCGGTCGGTGATATGCAGAAAGCTGTCCGGATCGATGGTGGCGACATCGCCGGTCGGAAACCAGCCGTCGACGAGTGGCGAATCGTCATTGCGGAAATACCGGTCGATCACCCAGTGTCCGCGCACATGCAGATTGCCGAACGCGACGCCGTCCCACGGCAACTCATTGCCGTCCGGGTCGACGATCTTCATATCGACGCCGTAGATCACGTGGCCCTGCTTCTCGAGCAGTTCGCGCTGCTCGTCAGGCGAGCGCTGCGACTGTTCCCACGTGAGCTTCGCCAGGGTGCCGAGCGGCGACATCTCGGTCATGCCCCACGCGTGAATCACTTCGACGCCGTACTCGTCCTGGAAGGTGCGCAGCATCGCCGGCGGACAGGCCGAACCGCCGATCACCGTGCGGTTGAGCGACGAAAAACGCACGCCGGCCTGCTTCATATACGTCAGCAAGCCGAGCCAGACGGTCGGCACACCCGCGGAATACGTGACGCGTTCCGCTTCCATCAATTCGTAGAGCGACTTGCCGTCGAGGTCCTTGCCGGGGAACACGAGTTTCGCGCCCGTCAGCGGCGCTGCGTGCGGAATGCCCCATGCGTTCACATGGAACATCGGCACCACAGGCAGCACCGAGTCTCGCGCGGACAGGCTCATCGCATCCGGCAGCGAAGCACCGTACGCATGCAAGACCGTCGTGCGATGCGAGTACAGCGCACCCTTTGGATTGCCAGTCGTGCCCGAGGTGTAGCAAAGATACGAGGCCGCGCGCTCGTCGATCAGCGGCCATTCGTAGAGGCCATCCTGTGCGGCGAGCAGGGTCTCGTAGCTCAACACGGGCGTCTGCATATCGGGCAGGTGCGCCTCGTCCGTCAGCGCGATCCAGCCACGTACCTTGGGACACTGCGGCGCTAACGTGTCGATCAGATCGGCGAAGCTGATATCGAACAGCACGTAGCTGTCGTCGGCATGATTGACGATGTAGGCGATCTGCTCGGGAAAGAGGCGCGGGTTGATCGTATGGCACACCGAGCCGAAGCCGGTCGTGCCGTAGTACGCCTCCAGATGCCGGTAGCCGCACCAGGCTAATGTGCCGATCCGCTCGCCCGGCTGCACGCCGAGCGCGATCAGCGCCTGGGCCAGTTGTTTGGCGCGCTTTTCGCAGTCGCGGTAGGTGTAGCGATGCATATCGCCTTCGAGCCGCCGCGAGACGATTTCCGTGTTGCCAAAATGCCGCGCGGCATGCGCCAGCAGCGACGACACGTTGAGCGGCGTGTCCATCATCTGGCCCAGCAACGGCGTCGTCATAAGCAGCGGTCTCCTCGCGGTATTTGTGTCATCTCTCTCAGGTCGGCTGGCTCGCGGCGACTGGCTGGTTCGACCATTGGCGGCGCGAACAACCGGCCGGCCAGCAGCGCCGCGGGCGCCGACTTACAATATCGGTTAATCCAGAGGCGCTCAACATGTCGTTTTCCCCAAGCATTGCCGGCCTGTCCGGGCCGATGGCGGCGTTCGCCGAGGCCCTCGGCACCTCGCGCGAAGGCGCATTTGCCCAACTCGGCGGCGTCTTTATGACCCGCTTGCCGGCTGCGCCGCTCAGCGCCCCCTATGTGGTCGGGTTTGCCGCCGATACGGCCGCGTTGCTCGGCCTCGACCCTGAAGCAGTGCGCGATCCCGCCTTCGCCGAGTTCTTCTCCGGCAACACCACCCGCGACTGGCCCGCAGAGGCGATGCCCTATGCGTCGGTGTACTCGGGACACCAGTTTGGCGTGTGGGCCGGGCAACTCGGCGACGGCCGCGCACTTGGCCTTGGCGAAGTCGAGCACGACGGTGCCCGCTATGAGCTGCAACTCAAGGGCGCTGGACGCACGCCTTATTCGCGCATGGGCGACGGCCGCGCGGTGTTGCGCTCCTCGATCCGCGAGTATCTGTGCTCGGAAGCGATGCACCACCTTGGTATTCCGACCACGCGCGCGCTGTGTGTGATCGGCTCCGACCAGCCGGTGCGCCGCGAGGAAATGGAAACGGCCGCGGTCGTCACGCGGGTCGCGCCGAGCTTCGTGCGCTTTGGCCACTTCGAGCATTTCTATGCGAACGATCGGGTCGACGCCTTGCAGTCGCTCGCCGACCACGTCATCGAACGCTTTTATCCGCACTGCAAGGAAGCGGACGATCCGTATCTGGCGCTGCTGAACGAAGCTGTGTTGTCCACGGCTGATCTGCTCGCGCAATGGCAGGCAGTTGGCTTCTGTCACGGCGTGATGAACACGGACAACATGTCGATCCTCGGTCTCACGATCGACTACGGTCCGTTCGGCTTTCTGGATGGTTTCGATGCCGGCTATATCTGCAATCACTCCGATTCGCAAGGCCGTTACGCGTACCGGATGCAGCCGCAGATCGCCTACTGGAATCTCTTCTGTCTGGCGCAAGGGCTGCTGCCGCTGCTGGGTCAGCAGCACGACGAAAGCGTGCGCAGCGAGGAAGCGGTCAAAGACGCGCAGCGGGTACTCGAAGGCTTCAAGGACCGTTTTGCGCCCGCATTGGAGCGCCGCATGCGCGCCAAACTCGGCCTGCAAACCGAACGTCCGGGCGATGACGCCCTGGCCAACCGCCTCTTTGAGGTCATGCAGGCGAACCGCGCGGACTTCACCCTCACGTTCCGCAATCTGGCCCGCGTTTCGAAGCACGACGCGAGCGGCGACGCGCCGGTTCGCGACCTGTTTCTCGACCGCCCGGCCTTCGATGTCTGGGTGAACGACTACCGCGCGCGGCTGTCCGAAGAAACACTCGACGATGCTGAGCGCGCCATTGCAATGAACCGCGTGAACCCCAAATTCATTCTCCGCAATCATCTGGCTGAAACGGCGATTCGCCGCGCGAGGGAGAAGGACTTTTCGGAAGTCGAGCGGCTGGCGCAAGTGCTGCGCCGTCCTTTCGACGACCAACCGGAACACGAAGCTTACGCCGCGCTGCCACCCGACTGGGCCAGTTCGCTGGAAGTCAGTTGCTCGTCGTAAAGCTCGCGTTGGCATGCTGCTGCCTGGTACCGTTTCTTCGCAGCACGCGTAGCGTGGATGAGCCAGCTCCCTGGCAGATCCGATCCAGAATCAGACCCAGATAGAGACAACCCGAGACAGGAACCGACCATGAACTCCGACGACACCAAGACCTCCCCCGCTGCGGTGCAGAAAGACGATGCCGAATGGCGCAACCAGCTCTCCGACATCGAGTATCAGGTCACCCGCCACGCCGCTACCGAGCGCCCCTTTACCGGCCGTTACCACGATCACTGGGATCGGGGCATTTACGACTGCGTCTGCTGCGGCACACCGCTATTCGAATCGGACACCAAGTTCGACGCCGGCTGCGGCTGGCCGAGCTACTTCAAGCCGATCAACGGCGAAGTGATCGCCGAGAAAACCGACCGCTCGCATGGCATGCTGCGCATCGAAGTGCAGTGCAAGAATTGCGGCGCCCATCTGGGCCACGTGTTCGAAGACGGTCCGGCGCCGACCGGGCTTCGCTACTGCATTAACTCGGCTGCGCTACAATTCGAGCCCAAGTAACGCAACGCAGGCAACGCCAGCCCCGGGGCAGACGCGATAACCCCTTCAGCCAGCTTGCGAACCGGCCACCAGGCGCCGGCCGCCAGCCGGCTGCCGCGACGGGTACACACTGCACGCATAATATGGGCGCAAGGCGCCCTTCACTCCGCGCCTATTTTTCCTCATTCCTCCTCGTCCCCGCCCAGATAATGAAATTCCTGTTCGATCTGTTCCCGATCATCCTGTTTTTCGTCGCATTCAAGCTGTGGGGCATTTTCACGGCAACGGCGGTGGCGATCGTCGCGACGCTGGTGCAGATTGCCTGGGTGGCATTCCGTCACCGCAAGGTCGACCCGATGCTGTGGGTCAGCCTCGGCGTCGTCACGGTGTTCGGCGGCGCAACGCTTGTATTGCACAACGATACCTTCATCAAGTGGAAGCCGACCGTGCTCTACTGGGCCTTCTCGGTGGCGCTGATCGTGTCGCAACTGGCGTTCAACAAGAACCTGATCGAAGCGATGATGGGCAAGCAGATCACGCTGCCGCACCGCACGTGGAGCCAGTTGAGCGTGATCTGGGCGGTGTTCTTCGTGTTGCTCGGCATCCTCAACCTGTTCGTCGCCTACCACTTCTCGACCAACGCCTGGGTCAATTTCAAGCTGTTCGGCGCGACCGGGTGCCTCGTGGTGTTCATTGTCGGCCAGAGCCTATGGCTGTCGAAGTACATGAAAGAAGAAGAGTGATATGAGCGACGACATTTTCCTGCATGCCACGACCACCGAACGCGTCGCGCTGATCGAAACACGCCTCGCCGCGGCGCTCGCGCCGGTTACCTCGATCACCGTGCGCGATGACAGTGCCCAACATGCGGGGCATGCGGGCGCCTCCGCAGGCGGTCATTTCAGTGTCACGATTGTTGCGGTTGCATTCGCCGGAAAGCCCCGCGTGGCACGGCACCGCTTGGTGTATGATGCGCTGGCCGATGCCATGCAGCGAGGCATTCACGCGCTCGCAATCACGGCCTACACGCCCGAAGAATTCGATTTGCTGTCCCGTTAGGAAACTTCCGATGACCTTGAAGAAAACCCGCCTCTGGGTATTGCTGGCCGCTTTTGCGGCTGCGCCTGTGTTTGCACAGAACATCGCCGTCGTGAACGGCACGCCGATTCCCAAAGCACGCGTCGATGCGCTCGTCGCTCAACTCGTTCAACAGGGTCAGCAGGACTCGCCGCAATTGCAGACAGCCGTGCGCGAAGAACTGATCAACCGCGAAATCCTGATGCAGGAAGCGGCTCGCCGCGGCATCCCGAACCGCCCTGATGTCAAGGCGCAAGTCGCGGTCGCCCAGCAGACCGTCGTGCTGCGCGCGTTGATCGAAGACTTCGTGAAAAACAACCAGCCGAGCGACGCAGAAGTCAAAGCACGTTACGACGCGCTCGTGAAGGATGCTGGCGGCAAGGAATATCACCTGCACCACATCCTCGTGGATAACGAAGCCCAGGCCAAAGACCTGATCGCCAAGATCAAGGCCGGTGCGAGCTTCGAAGATCTCGCCAAGCAATACTCGAAGGACCCGGGATCGGGCAAGAACGGCGGCGACCTCGACTGGTCGGACCCGAAGGCTTACGTGCCGGAATTCGCCGCTGCGGCCGAGAAGTTGCAGAAAGGCCAGATGACCGACGCGCCGGTGCACACGCAGTTTGGCTGGCACATCATTCGTCTGGACGACACCCGCGATACCGCGCCGCCGCCGCTCGAACAGGTGCGTCAGCAGATCGTTCAGCAGATCCAGCAGGAAAAACTGCAGGCGTTTGAAGAGAGTCTGCGGAAGAACGCGAAGGTGCAGTAACGGGAAGGGGGTTGCGCTGATAGGCTTTTGTCCTGGCGTGTCACCCGCCGACCGCTTACTGGCCGGGCCACACGTCTAGCTTGGCCCGCAAACAACAAAGCCGCCCTTGGGCGGCTTTGTTGTTTTTGACGGCGGCTTCAGATTTTTGCGAGCCTGATTCTCGGCATCACTGCGCCGCCTGGCTCGATGCGGCGGCAGATTTTCACCGCCGCCTGCCACTCCCACCGCCACTGCCACACCCGCCGCGGCTTGCTTGCCGCGGCCCCTTCCCTTCAGCAGCGTACGCGCCTCAACCCAGCCAGCGACGCGCGTTCTGGAACACGCGCAACCACGGGCTACCGTCGTTCGCGTTCCAGCCTTGCGGATGCCAGCTCATCTGCACCGTGCGATGCACGCGCTCGGTGTGCGGCATCAGGACCGTGAAGCGGCCATCAGGCGTTGTCACCGAAGTGATGCCATCCGGCGAGCCGTTCGGGTTGAACGGATACTGCTCCGTAGCCTGGCCGCGGTGATCGACAAAGCGCATCGCCACCGCCACCTTCGACGCATCGCCTTGCTGCGAGAAGTCCGCGAAACCTTCGCCGTGCGCGACGGCCACCGGAATGCGCGAGCCTTCCATGCCGCTAAAGAACAGCGACGGCGACTGCTGCACTTCGACCAGCGAGAAGCGTGCTTCGAATTTCTCCGACTTGTTGCGCGTGAACTTCGGCCATGCCTCGGCACCGGGGATCATCGATGCAAGGCTGCTCATCATCTGGCAGCCGTTGCAGATGCCGAGTGCAAACGTGTCCTTGCGGGCGAAGAAGGCGGCGAACATGTCGGCCAGTTGCGCGTTAAAGCGAATCGTCTTCGCCCAGCCCTCGCCTGCACCCAGCACGTCGCCGTAAGAGAAGCCGCCGCACGCTACGGCGCCCGCGAAATCGGCGAGCGTGGCGCGGCCAGCCAGCAGGTCGCTCATGTGCACGTCGTAGGCGTCGAAACCGGCGCGGTCGAATGCATACGCGGTTTCGAGGTGCGAGTTGACGCCCTGCTCGCGCAGGATCGCCACGCGCGGGCGGGCACCCTTGGCAACAAACGGCGCGGCTACGTCTTCCGCTGGATCAAAGCTCAGCTGCGGCGTGATACCCGGATCGGCCGCATCGAGCAGCGCGTCGTATTCGGCATCGGCACAAGCCGGGTTGTCGCGCAGACGCGAAATGCGCCAGCTCACTTCGCTCCATGCACGATGCAGTTCCGTGCGCGGCGCTTCGTAGATCTTCTTCGCGTCGCGATAGATTTCGATCGCGTCGCGTTCGTTGAGCTTGCCGATCACGTGCGAGCATGCCGACAGGCCATGTTCTCGCAGCGATGCCAGCACCGCATCGCGATCCTGAGCACGCACCTGAATCACCGCGCCCAGCTCCTCGTTGAAGAGCGCGCGGATCGTGCGGTCTTCACGGCGGCCGCTGGTCTGCTTGGCCCAGTCTTTGGCGTCGCCGTAGTCGAATTCGTGATTCGGATCGAGCGTCAACATGTCGACGTTCAGTGACACACCGACGTGACCCGCAAACGCCATTTCGCAGACCGTCGCCCACAGGCCGCCGTCCGAGCGGTCGTGGTAAGCGAGCAGCTTGCCGTCGCTATTCAGCGCCTGGATCGCGGCGAAGAAACGCTTCAGGTCTTCGGCGTCGTCGACATCCGGCGTCGTGTCGCCCACCTGCTGCGTAACCTGCGCGAGGATACTGCCGCCGAGGCGATGCTTGGCGCGTCCCAGGTCGATCGCGATCAGCACGGAGTCGCCCGCTTCGTCGACGCGACGCAGTTGCGGCGTCAGATGGCCACGTACGTCTTCGACCGGCGCGAACGCCGAGATGATCAGCGAGACCGGCGCGACCACTTCCTTCGCCACGCCCTGGTCGTCCCATTTGGTGCGCATCGACAGCGAGTCTTTGCCCACCGGAATGCTGATGCCGAGCGCCGGGCACAGTTCCATGCCGATCGCCTTGACCGTGTCGTACAGCGCCGCGTCTTCACCCGGCGCGCCGCAAGCGGCCATCCAGTTCGCGGACAGCTTCAGCTTGTCCAGCGACGCGATCGGCGCCGCCGCGATGTTCGTGACGGCCTCGCCGACTGCCATACGGCCCGACGCCGGCGGATTGATCACGGCGAGTGGCGTGCGCTCGGCCATCGTCATGGCTTCGCCGCGGTAGCCGGCATAGTCCATCGTGGTGATCGCCACGTCGGCAACCGGCACCTGCCACGGGCCGACCATCTGGTCGCGCGCGGTCGTGCCGCCCACCGAGCGGTCGCCGATCGTAATCAGGAACGACTTGCTGGCCACCGTCGGGTGACGCAGCACGCTCACCGCTACTTCCGACAGGTTGATACCGGTGACATCCACCGGCAGCAGCGTGGTCTCGACGTGCTTGACGTCGCGATGCATACGCGGTGCCTTGCCGAGCAGCACTTCCATCGGCATATCGACCGGCTGATGCGCATCGTCGTTTTTCTCTTCGGCGTCGATCAGCTTCAACTGACGTTCGTTGGTCGCCGTGCCGATCACCGCAAACGGGCAGCGCTCGCGCTCGCAGATTGCCTGGAATTCCGGCAGATCGGCTGGCGCAATCGCCAGCACATAGCGCTCTTGCGCTTCGTTCGACCAGATCTCGCGCGGCGACAAGCCACTCTCTTCGAGCTGGATCTTGCGCAGCTCGAAAATCGCGCCTTTGCTCGCGCCGTCCACCACTTCCGGGAACGCGTTCGACAGACCGCCCGCACCCACGTCGTGAATGCTCAGAATCGGATTCTTCTCGCCGAGCTGCCAGCAGGCGTTGATGACTTCCTGCGCGCGCCGCTCGATTTCCGGGTTGCCGCGCTGCACCGAGTCGAAGTCGAGTTCAGCAGTATTGGTGCCGGTTGCCATCGAGCTGGCGGCGCCGCCACCCATGCCGATGCGCATGCCCGGGCCGCCGATCTGGATCAGCAGCGAGCCTTCCGGCAAGTCGTGCTTGTGGGTGTGCTGATCGGAGATATTGCCGATGCCGCCCGCGATCATGATCGGCTTGTGGTAGCCGCGCACGGTGCCCGCGACGTTCTGCTCGTAAGTGCGGAAGTAGCCACCCAGGTTCGGGCGGCCGAATTCGTTGTTGAACGCCGCGCCGCCGAGCGGACCGTCGATCATGATCTGCAGCGGCGACGCGATGCGGTCCGGACGACCGTAGATATGCTGCTCGTCAGCCGGATTACGATGGCCGACCGGCTGAACGGCATCGCGGGCGTTTTCCCATGCTTCGCGCGCATCCGGCAAGTCGAGGTTCGATACGGTGAAGCCCGCGAGACCGGCCTTCGGACGCGCGCCGCGACCCGTGGCGCCTTCGTCGCGGATTTCACCGCCCGCGCCGGTCGCAGCACCCGGGAACGGCGAGATCGCGGTTGGATGGTTGTGCGTTTCCACCTTCATCAGCGTGTGCGTCAGTTCGACGTGGCGCCCGTAGTGCTCAGCCAGTTCGCCTTCAGCCGCCGGCTTGCGCGGGAACCACCGCTCGGCCTGGCCGCCGGCCATGATTGCCGAGTTGTCCGAGTACGCGACGATGGTGCCCTGCGGATTGAGCTTCTCGGTATTGCGGATCATGTTGAACAGCGAGATGTCCTGCTTCTCGCCGTCGATGGTCCACTCCGCATTGAAAATCTTGTGGCGGCAGTGCTCGCTGTTGGCCTGCGCGAACATCATCAGTTCGACGTCGGTCGGGTTGCGGCCGAGCTTCGTGAAGGCGTCGACGAGGTAGTCGATTTCGTCTTCGGCGAGCGCGAGGCCCAGTTCCCGGTTGGCCGTTTCCAGCGCGCCGCGGCGGTGGCCCAGCACATCGACCGTTTGCAGCGGCTTGGCCGGCAGTTCGTCGAACAGATGCATGGCGTGATCGCGCGACGGCGCCACGCTCTCGGTCATGCGGTCGTGCAGCGCGGCGGCGACAGCTTCGCGCGCTTCGTCGGACAACGTCTTCTTGCCAAGCAGGCCGCTCTTGAGCGTCACCGTGTATTCGACGCCGCGCTCGATACGGCGCAGTTGCGTCAAGCCGCAGTGGTGCGCAATGTCCGTTGCCTTGCTGGCCCACGGCGACACCGTGCCGAAACGGGGCACCACGAGAAAGGTCTCGCTGTTGCCGCGCTCTTTGACCTCGACGAACGGGTCGCCGTAGTGCATCAACGCTTCGATCTTCGCACTGTCTTCAGCCGTGAGCGGCGCCTGCGCGTTGACGAAGTGCAGATACTGGCCGTGCACGCCGGTGATGTTGGAGTCGATACGCGTAAGCGTCTCGAGCAGGCGGGTTTGACGGAAATCGGAGAGGGCCGAAGCGCCGGGGAAACACGAGAAGTGGGCCATGGACTTGACGTTGCGTCGATGAGTCGCGCGTGCGGGCGACGTGAGGCGAAAGAGAAGTCCAAGATTATACCCCGGGAAGACCCGCGAGCGGCCCTCCCGCAAGCGTCCGGGCGGTGTATGCGTGCGGTTTTGGCACGCGTCGGCACGCGCGGCCGGCCGAATTCCCGATCCTCGGACGCCTGCGCGTCTGGGCCGATTGACTGCTATCATTCGGCGTTTCACCAGATCGGCGCAGCGGTCCTCTGCACGCGCCGCATGTCACGCATACGGGGAACGCCCGTCAGTCCGCGTTCCACCGGAAAATCGAAGCAAACATGGATGTCATCGTCATTGGCGGCGGAATTGTGGGCGTCGCCACCGCTTATCAGTTGCGCGCCGCCGGTCACCGGGTCTGCGTAGTCGAACGCTTTGCGACCGTCGCGCAGGGCGCGACCTATGGCCATGGGGGCACCGTCCTGCCGACGCCGCTCGACGTCTGGTTCGGGCCGACCTTCATGCAGAGCCGCCAGGCCGCCAAAAACGGCGTCATCCGCAAGACCGGCTTCAACGGCGGCGCCCGCCTGTTCGAGCGGCAACTGGCAACATGGCAGGAGCCGCAGGCCTTCAGCCGGCAATACGGGCTGCTGCGTCCGCTGATCGAGGCATCGCGCGAGGCGATGGCCGATATGGAAGCGCGCTTCGGGCTCGAATATGAACAGACGGAGGGCGTGCTCTACCTCACGCGCTCCGCGCAGGAATGGGAGCTGACCCAGCCGGCGCTCGAATTGCTGCGCCAGTATGAAGTGCCGCACCACGTGATGACGCCTGCCGAGTGCGCGGCGTTCGAACATTCGGTGCCGACCGATCCCGAGTTTGCAGGCGGCGTGCTGTTCGACCAGGAACGCACCGCGAACTGCCCCCTCTTCACCAAGCTCATCAAGCAGACGCTCGATACCGAAGGCGGCGTGCAGTTCATGCTGAACCGGGAGGTCGATGCAATCCGGCTCGATGGGGAGCGCGCAGCGGTCGAACTGGCGCCGCGGCTCGGCGAAGTCACTTCGTCGCGCGAAGTCGACGTGATCAACGCCGACGCTATCGTGGTCGCGGCCGGCACCGGCTCGGTGCCGCTGCTCGAGCGGCTCGGTCTGCGGGTGCCCTTGCATCCGCTGCGGCTGCATACGCTGTCCGCACCGATCGCGCACGAAGAATGCGTGCCGCATGTGGCGATCGTCGATGCCGTGAAACGCATCACCATCACGCGGATGAATCATCGGCTGCGCATCGCCGGCGGCGCGGTGCTGCAAGGCGCCGTACAGACCGACAAGCCGCTGTCCGAAGCGGTCACCAAGGATGCTTTGGCCCTGCTCGGTCAGGCCACGCACGACTGGATTCCGGGCGCGGCCAAGATCTCGGCGGCGCTGTCGTGGGATGGCCTCAAGCTGCTCTCGCCGGATGGCCTGCCGATGGTTGGCAATGCGTTGCATCCGCGCCTGTTCGTCAACGTGGGGCACGGACCTGCTGGCTGGGGACTCGCCTGCGGCGCCGCGAAACTGGTGGCGGATCTGATCGGCGGCAGCGCGCCCGAATTGCCGGCGGATACGCTTGCTGCGTTGCGGCCTGAGCGGTTTCGATACTGAGACCGCGAGACTGAGGCGCCCTGAGCAGTCCTCGGGCGCCGTCGTGCGACGAAACCTGGCAGAACAGTTCCACCCCTTACGTGCATTCGCACTACCATGACGGTTCCGTGCCCGCCCGGGCCATCGCTTGACGCCGCCATGAACGAAGCCGCATCTGTCAGTCCCCACAATCCTTCCGACCTCTCCGGCCTGATCGACACGCACGACCGACCGCTCGCGCTTCTGAGCGTCGCCGATCTGCGTGCGCTCGAAGTCAGCGCCGCGGCCGCGCTGCCGCCGCACGAACTGATGGCGCGCGCCGGCCGCGCCGCTGCGCTGTTCCTGACCGGGCAGATCGCGTCGGCGCGCTCGAGCGGTTCTGCCGCGACGGTCTGGATCGTCGCAGGTCCCGGCAATAATGGCGGCGATGCGCTGGTGGTCGCTACCGAGTTGCATATCGCCGGCGTCGCGGTCGAAGTCTGTATGCCCGTCGAAGTCAAACCGGAGGACGCCCGCTGGGCGCTCGGCGAGGCGCGCGCGGCAGGCGTCCCGATCAGCACGTCAGCGCCCGATTCTTTCGAGCGCTACGGCTGGCTGGTCGACGGCATGTTCGGGATCGGCCTGACCCGGCCGCTCGAAGGCGTGTTCGCCACGCTTGCTCAACAGTTGTCACAACGTGCGAAGCGGCAAGGCCGCGTATTGGCGCTCGACGTGCCAAGCGGGCTCGATAGCGACACGGGCAATGTGGTTGGGTCCGGCACAGGGGTGCGAGCCACGCACACGGTGACATTCATCGGCGCCAAGCCAGGACTCTTCATGGCTTCCGGGCGCGATCTGGCCGGCGCGGTGACCGTCGCGCCAATCGGTCTGGACACGACGGCCACAGTCGCCCGTACCGGCGGTGTACAACTGAATGCACCGGCACTGTTCGCACCGTACCTCCCTTCGCGCGATTTCTCGACCAACAAGGGCTCGTTCGGCAGCCTCGCCGTGGTCGGCGGCGACTCCGGCATGTGCGGCGCGCCGATTCTCGCAGCGCGCGCGGCGCTTCATTGCGGCGCCGGGAAAATCCACGTGGCGCTGCTTGGCGCAGGCGCCCCGCCCTACGATCCGCCGCATCCCGAACTGATGCTGCACGCCATCGACGATCTGCCGCTCGACAAGATGGACGCGCTGGCGATCGGCTGCGGCATGGGTCATCGCGACCGCGCGACCCAGGCGCTGCACGACGTGTTGCCGCTCGACGTTCCTAAGCTGCTGGACGCCGACGCATTGAACCTGGTCTCGAAGGATCCTGCGCTTGCCGCAAAGGTCGCCGCCCGCGGAGCAAAGGGCGATCCGTGCGTGCTGACGCCGCACCCGCTCGAGGCGGCGCGGCTGCTCGGCTGCGATGTCCCCACCGTGCAGCGCGACCGGCTCGCCGCCGCGCGCGCGCTGACCGCGCGCTTCGCCTGCGTCATCGTGCTGAAAGGCACGGGTACGGTGGTGGGCGCGCCGGACGGCCGGCTCGCTGTCAATCCGACCGGCAACGCCGCGCTCGCGACAGGCGGTACTGGCGACGTGCTCGGCGGTATCATCGGCGCGTTGCTGGCCCAGCGCTTGCCACCGTACGAGGCGGCGCTCGCGGGCGTATATCTGCACGGCCTCGCTGCCGATACGCTAACAGCCCAGGGGGACGGCCCCGCAGGCTTGACGGCAGGCGAACTGGCGCCGATGGTACGCAAACTGCTGAACCGGATGTTCTATCCAGCCTGAACAGCTCGAGGTGCAAACCGGAGTCGGCGTTGCCGGACCCGGGTAGCGGGCGAGGCTTGTCCCGCCCAATCCCGCTATCTGAATCCGGCGTCCAACTGCCTGCCCGCTTCGCGTCAAGGCCGCTATACTGAAGTACTGCGCTGTCCGGCCGGGAACCGTTGCGAACCCGAAGCCCCGATAGCGCGCCCGAGCATCCCACCGGCTGCGCCTCGCGCGCACTGCCTTTCTTTCGTGCCCCTTCGTTAGACGGACGATCTCATGACGTTGAACACGCTCCCCGCCTGGTCCTCGCTGCAAGCCCATTACGACAAGATTCGCAATGAGCATATGCGCGACTGGTTCGCCCCCGCGAACGATCCCGCTCCCACCCGTGCCGAACGCTTTGCGTACGCTGGCGGTGGACTCGCGGCCGATTTCTCCAAACACCGCATCAAGGACGAAACTCTCAAGCTGCTCGTGCAGGTGGCCCGCGAAGCGGGTGTCGAGAAACGCCGTGACGCCATGTTCGCGGGCGAGATCGTCAACCCGACGGAAGGCCGCGCGGTGCTGCATACCGCGCTGCGCGCGTCCGATCCGAACGCCCCGTTCCACGCCGAAGTCACGGCCGAACGCGCCAAGATGGCGGCGTTTGCCGACAAGATTCGCAGCGGCGAGTGGACCGGCTATACCGGCAAGCGGATTCGCTATGTTGTGAATATCGGTATTGGCGGCTCGGATCTCGGTCCCAAGATGGTGACGAATGCGCTGCATCACCTCGCCTCGCCGGAGATCACCAGCCACTTCGTGTCAAACGTCGACGGCGCCGATCTCTACCGCGTCATGCAGGAGATCGACCCGGAAGAGACGCTCGCCATCATCGTCTCGAAGACTTTCACCACGCTCGAAACCATGACCAACGCGCGCTCGCTGCGCGACTGGTTCATCGAGAAGGGCTGCCCGGAAAACGCGCTCGCCAAACACTTCGTCGGCGTGTCGGCCAACACGGCCGAAGTCGTCAAGTTCGGTATCGCCAAAGAGAACGTCTTCCAGATGTGGGACTGGGTGGGCGGCCGCTATTCGCTGTGGTCGGCCGTCGGCCTCTCGATCATGATCGCGATCGGACCGAAGCAGTTCGACGAACTGCTCGCCGGCGCGGACGACATGGACAAGCACTTCCGCGAGGCGCCGCTCGAGCGCAACCTGCCCGTGTTGCTCGGCATGATCGGCATCTGGTATCGCAACTTCTTCGGCTCGCAAAGCTACCTGGTCGCGCCGTACTCCGAGGCGATGCATTACCTGCCATCGTATCTTCAGCAGCTGGAGATGGAGAGTAACGGCAAGTCCGCACGCCTCGATGGCGCGATGGTCGACTATCCGACTTCAGCCGTCACGTGGGGCGAGCCGGGCACGAACGGCCAGCATGCGTTTTTCCAGATGCTGCACCAGGGCCCGACACTCGTACCGATCGATTTCATCGCTGTGCTCACGCCCGAGCATCCGCTCGTGAGCCATCATCCGAAGCTGCTGGCCAACTGCTTCGCGCAAAGCGAAGCGTTGATGCTCGGCCGTACGCTCGAGGAAGCGAAGAAGGTGGCGGGCCCGGACAAGCCGGAACTGGCGCCGCATCTGATGTTCCCGGGCAACCGTCCGTCGAGCACGATTATCCTGGAGGCGCTCACCGCGCGTTCGCTCGGCGCACTGATCGCGCTTTACGAGCACAAGGTACTCGTGCAGGGCACGGTGTGGGACATCAACTCGTTCGACCAGTGGGGCGTCGAGTTGGGCAAGATTCTCGGCAAGGTGGTCGAGGCCGATCTGACCTCAGCGAGCGTCGATCCGGCGAAGCACGATTCGTCGACCTCGGCATTGATCGCACGCGCGCGGGCGGCGTTGAAGCGTTGAGTATGTGAACCCCGGTGTCGGGGCAGGCAGCGTCTCAGGCGAGACGCCCTGCCTCGATCGTCACCGTGGTATCGCAACGGCGCGCGAGTTCGATGTCATGCGTGACGAGAATCAACGTCGCACCGTTGGCCCGGTTCATCTCGAACATCAGATCGATCACCGCATGGCCTGTGGCCGCATCGAGGCTGCCGGTCGGCTCATCGGCAAAGAGAATGGCCGGATGCGTGACAAACGCGCGCGCTAACGCAACGCGTTGCTGCTCGCCTCCCGAGAGCAGCTTGGGATAGTGACGCGTGCGCTGCCCCAACCCCACCTGTTCAAGCAAGCCGCGCGCTCTCGCTGCCGCATCGCGCGAACTGATACCGCCTTGCAACTCGAGCGGCAAGGTCACGTTCTCGAGCGCAGTCAGATGCGGCATCAACTGGAAAGACTGAAACACAAAGCCGACCGAGCCGTTGCGCAATGCGGCGCGCTCGTCTTCGCTCAACTCGGTGAGTTCTTGACCGAGCAGCCGAACCGACCCCGAGGTGGCGCTGTCCAAACCTGCAAGCAGACCGAGCAGCGTAGACTTGCCGGACCCGGATGCGCCGACAATCGCCACACTGCTGCCGCCTTCGATGGAAAGATCGATATCATCGAGAATCGTCAGTTCACCCGTCGCATCCTTAACCCTCTTGCACAATCCCCGCACTTCGATGACTGGATCAGTTTTCTTTTGCATGGTGAGGCGTAGATTGAAAGTGCGCCTGGCTGCGCCGCGCGCCGCCGCTTTGAACACAGCCGCCGGCCTCTTCATGATGGCCTTTTCGGCAATACCGCTTGCGGCCCGTGCCGCCAATCCACCCAACGCAACCGTTACGGCCAGGCCGGTCATCATGGTTCTCGGCGATAGCATTTCAGCCGAGTATGGCTTGCCCCGCGATACGGGCTGGGTTGCATTGATGCGCCAGCGTCTTGCCAATGAGCGGATCGATTATAGCGTTGCAAACGCAAGCATCAGCGGCGACACGACAAGCGGCGGACGCGCCCGCATGCCCGAACTGATACAGCGCCTCAAACCGAGCATCGTGATCGTCGAACTGGGCGCCAACGATGCGCTTCGCGGCGTCCCCTTGCCGACCACCGAGGACAACTTGCGCACGATCGTCGAACAGGCACAACAGGCGCATGCAAAGGTCGTGCTGATCGGCATGTACGTGCCACCCAATTACGGCCCCGACTACACGCAAAAGTTCCACGGAGTCTACGAGCAGATCTCGAAGGACCTGCACGTTTCGCTCGTGCCGTTTCTGCTTGCCGGCATCGCGGATAAACCAGACATGTTTCAGGCGGATCAGATGCATCCGACCCAGCAGGCACAGCCCGTGCTACTTGACAACGTGTGGCCGACCGTCAAGCCGTTGTTGCGCACGGGTTCCTCACACTGACAAGCTACTTACAACTTGTTGCGAACGAGCGAGGAACGCGCACAGGGAAGGTCGATCAGACACTTTCGCTAACCGCGAAATCCGGCTCGTTTTTGAGCGCTTTTGTGAGGAGATGACGTGAAATACTTACCGCTTATCGCTTTGACCGTGGCAATCTCTGCCTGCGCCGCTCAACCGCCGGTTGGCGTGCAGTCCGTGGGACAAAGCCAGCAACCTCCAGCAGCCGTCGCGCAATGTATTGCGCACAAGTGGGCAGACGGCACTCAACAGCAGGTCGTCTCGCAAGCTACCTTGGCAAACAATCAGGCTGTCGACGTGTACGTGCCGGGCCAGCAACCGCCTAACGGCGCGGCCGCTGTGGTGCGTCCGGGTAACGGCACCGGCTCGTGGGTCGGCTTCCGCAGCGGTGGTGGCGGTGCGAGCAGCGACGCTACCAGCTCGATCAGCGCTTGCCTCTAAGGCTCCCCTCAACAATGCCTCTGGTGAAGTTCGCCAGATAAGAAAAAACCCCGCAAATGCGGGGTTTTTTTGTGATTCGTTGAAAAGTGAGTGCGGCTTGCTGCTGGCACCGCGCGTGGACTTCAACTCAATCAGTCGCCGCCCGCTTGAGCGCTATCCAGCGAGCCGTAGAACTTGATCTTCGAACGCGCGCGCAGTGCTTCGACATAAGCTTCCACTTCGGATTGCGCTTCCGACTGCGCGATCTCCTGCTGCGCGGCGACGAGACGGCGTGGATCAACCGGTGCGCCGGGCAACACCGCATTCACGCGATACACCGCATAGCCCGCATCACCCAGGTCGACACCCACGTAGGCCGGCAATTTCTGCGGGTCGGCCTTGTAGATTGCGCTCAATGCGGCGACTGGCAAGCCCTGCGCGTCATTGCGCGAGACCTTCAGCGGCGCCGCAAAACCGGTAGTCGCATTCGACTTCTGCAACTCGGCAAGCTTGGCGATGCCGTCCTTATGTGCCGCCTCATCGGCCTGTACGGCGATGACCTTCTGACGCACAGCGTCCTTGACGGTGTCGAGCGGAGGCACGGCCGCCGGCTTGTAGGCAGTGACGTGCGCAGCGATCAGCGTGTTGCTGCCGGCGTCGATAGCCTGCGTGTTGTTATGCGCCTGCACCGAGTCGTTCGCAAATACCGCGGCGAGGAACTTCGCGTTGTTCAGCGGGCTCGTGGGCGGCAACGCAGGATTCGGCTGCGGCGTCACCGTTGCAGTCTGGATCTGCAGCTTGTACTTGTCGGCTGCCGGCTGCAGGCTCTTGGCCTTCTCGTACACCAACGACGTAAAGCCATCTGAATCGTCGCTGAATGCCTTGGCCGCGAGTTGAGCCTTCAGGTCTTTGGCGATCGAATCCTTGACCGTGTCGAAGGGCTGCGTGACAGACGGCTTTACATCCGTCGCCTTCAGGATCAGCAGGCCCACGTCGGTCGGCACGACATCGCTGATCTCGTCCTTCTTCAGCTTGAATGCAGCGTCGTCGAACGCCTGGCCACCGGCCATCATGCCACGGCCGAAGTAGCCAAGATCGCCACCCTTCGAAGCCGAAGCAGGATCCTGCGAGCTCTCCTGGGCAATCTTCGCGAAGTCGTCCGGATGCGCCTTGACTTGCGCCAGCAGGGCATCGGCCTTCTGCTTTGCCTTGGCCTTGTCGTCCGCGCTCGCGTTCGGCGCTACGGAGACCAGGATCAGGCTCGCGCGCATCTGCGCGGCGGTCTGGTAGTGCGCGATGTTGTCGTCGTAGAACTTTTTCAGATCCGCGTCCGAGGGTTGCAGACCTGCGGCCAGCGCGTCCGGCGACATCACGAGGTATTGGATGGTCGCGGTGGCGGGTGTCGCAAAGTCGTTACGATGCGCGTCGTAGTACGCCTGCAACTGCGCGTCGGTCGGCTGGATTTTGGCGAGATAGTCGTGCGGATTGAACGCGAGACTCTGTACTTCACGCTGCTGTTCGGCAAGCGTCGTCAGGTTCTGCGCCAGTGTCTTCGACGTGAAAGCGCTGCCCTCGATGCTGGCCGGCAACTGCTGCGTGGCCAGCGTATAGCGCACGCGCTCGTCATACTGATCGGGCGTCATGCCCTGCATGGCGAGCAGTTCCTTGTAGCGATTCACGTCGATCGAACCGTCAGGATTCTTGAGCGACGAAATCACCGGGTCGTTCAGCAACACGCGACGCACTGCGTCGTCGGATGCCGTCAGATGAAGACGTTGCGTCTCATCGTTCAGCACGCGCTGTTCGATCAACCCGTCGAGCAGTTGCTTGCGACGCTCGGGCGTGTCGAACATTTTCATGTCGAAATTCGCGCCGAGCATCTGACGTGCGCGGTCGAGTTGTTGACGCATCGCGTCGTCATACTCGGCACGGGTGATCTTGTGCCCGTTGACGCTGGCGACGTTGGCGCTCTCGTCAAAGAAGCCACGGAAGCCTTGAATACCCACAAAACCCAGCCCCGGCACGATGACGAGGATGAGCATGAACATCATCAGGCGTTTGTGATTGCGGAAAAAATCGAGCATGCGTTAAGGATGCCAAAAACAGAACGCCCGATATTACAACAGCGGGCAATAAAAAAGGCGAACCGGAGTTCGCCTTTCAAGGATACTGGCGGAGTGGACGGGACTCGAACCCGCGACCCCCGGCGTGACAGGCCGGTATTCTAACCGACTGAACTACCACTCCTTATACTGCGTATGCACTGCATGCTGAACCGGGAACTGGTGGGTGCTGAGAGGCTCGAACTCCCGACCTACGCCTTGTAAGGGCGCCGCTCTACCAACTGAGCTAAGCACCCGCTCCGCGATTCTGCGTGATACCTCTCTACTACCTAAGTCGCGCCGCGCTCTTCAGCATTCTGAGCCTCCCGAAACGCACCACCCTTATGCAGCAAGTCGATTAGTTTAGCGCATCTTTTAGTGCTTTGCCAGGCCTAAATTTGGGCACCTTGGCTGCCTTGATCTTGATCGCAGCGCCCGTGCGCGGATTACGTCCCGTGCGTGCCGTGCGCTTGCCAACTGCAAACGTGCCGAATCCCACCAGCGTCACCGAACCACCCTTCTTCAACGTGCCTTTGACGCCGCCGATCACAGCATCCAATGCACGCCCCGCCGCCGCCTTCGAAATATCGGCCTGTTGTGCAATGTGATCGATCAATTCCGTTTTATTCATTCCAACCCCCGAGAATGTTTTTGGGCAATCGTAATGGCGCTTTATAGCGCCGGGTAATAACGCAGCACGGCAAGGACGCCGAGCCAACCAATTAGAATTGGCCGAAAGCCTTATGTCAAGCGGGGTTGCGCCGGATTCGAGGGGACTTTGCGATCCGCTTTTATGACGAAATCTTGCGACTGGGCGCTGCGGCGCAAAACGACGGGTTGCATGCGACGCCATTAATCCAAAGAGTGGGACAACGAAGGCAAATGCAACGCCTTGTGCGACCTGCAGATAGCAAAAACCCGCGGACAATGCCGCGGGTTTCTGTTGATGCGCAGACTCTGTTACGAGTTGGCTTAGTGCTTCACCACTTCCGTTGCGGCGTCTTTACCGGCCTCCGCTGCGACAGGCGCAGCAGGCTTCGGCTCTTCTTCCGGCAACGGTTGCGGGACACGTTCGAGTGCGAGTTCGAGCACCTTGTCGATCCAGCGGACCGGCACGATTTCGATCGCATTCTTCACGTTGTCCGGAATCTCCGTGAGATCCTTGGTGTTTTCTTCCGGGATCAGCACCAGCTTGATGCCGCCACGATGCGCTGCGAGCAGCTTCTCTTTCAGGCCACCGATCGGCAGTACTTCACCACGCAACGTGATTTCGCCCGTCATCGCGACGTCGGCGCGCACCGGAATACCGGTCAGCACCGACACCAGCGCGGTCGTCATCGCGATACCGGCGGACGGACCGTCCTTCGGCGTCGCACCTTCCGGCACGTGAATGTGAATGTCCTGCTTCTCGAACGCTTCGTCCTTAACACCCAAACGGCGCGAACGCGAGCGGACCACCGTGCGTGCTGCCTCGACAGATTCCTTCATCACGTCGCCCAGCGAACCCGTGCGAGTCACGTTGCCCTTACCCGGCATCACCGCGGCTTCAATGGTCAGCAGATCGCCGCCCACTTCCGTCCACGCGAGGCCCGTGACCTGGCCAACCTGATTTTCCTTCGCAGCCAGACCGAAGTCGTACTTGCGCACACCGAGGAACGTATCAATGTTGCTGCCGTCGACCGTCACCGCACCCTCTGCCTTCTTCAGCAGAAGCATCTTCACGACCTTGCGGCAGATCTTCGAAATTTCACGCTCGAGTGAACGTACGCCCGCTTCACGCGTGTAGTAACGAATGATGTCGCGGATTGCAGTTTCCGTGACTTCGACCTCGCCTTCCTTCAGGCCGTTATTCTTCTTCTGCTTGGGCAACAGGTAACGTTGCGCAATGCTGACCTTCTCGTCTTCCGTGTAACCTGACAGACGGATCACTTCCATCCGGTCGAGCAACGGCGGCGGAATGTTCAGCGAGTTCGACGTCGCAACGAACATCACGTCCGACAGATCGAAATCGACTTCGACGTAGTGATCGGCGAACGTATGGTTCTGTTCCGGATCGAGCACTTCCAGCAGCGCCGAGGACGGGTCGCCGCGGAAATCCTGGCCCATCTTGTCCACTTCGTCGAGCAGGAAGAGCGGATTGCGCACGCCGACCTTGGTCAGGCTTTGCAGGATCTTGCCAGGCATCGAACCAATGTAGGTCCGACGGTGGCCGCGGATCTCGGCCTCGTCGCGCACGCCACCGAGTGCCATACGCACGAACTTGCGATTCGTTGCGCGTGCAATCGATTGACCCAGCGACGTCTTACCGACACCCGGAGGCCCAACGAGGCAAAGGATCGGCGCCTTGACCTTGTCCACACGTTGTTGGACAGCAAGATATTCGAGAATGCGTTCTTTGACTTTCTCGAGACCGAAGTGGTCTTCGTCGAGCACGCGTTCCGCATTCGAGAGGTCGTTGTTGACCTTGCTCTTCTTGCGCCACGGCAAGCCGATCAGCGTGTCGATGTAGTTGCGCACGACGGTGGCTTCAGCCGACATCGGCGACATCAGCTTGAGCTTCTTCAGCTCGGCGTCAGCCTTCTTTTTGGCTTCCTTCGGCATGCGCGCAGCGGTGATGCGCTTCTCGAGTTCTTCGAGATCCGCACCTTCTTCGCCTTCGCCCAGTTCCTTCTGGATTGCCTTGACCTGCTCGTTCAGGTAGTACTCGCGCTGACTCTTTTCCATCTGCCGTTTCACACGCCCACGGATGCGCTTTTCAACCTGCAGGATGTCGATCTCGGCTTCGAGTTGCGCGAGCAGGTGCTCGAGGCGCTCGATGACCGGGAACATCTCGAGGATGTGTTGCTTCTGGTCGAGCTTGAGCGGCAGATGCGCCGCGATCGTATCGGCCAGACGGCCGGCTTCGTCGATGCCCGAAAGCGAAGTCAGAATTTCCGGCGGGATCTTCTTGTTCAGCTTCACGTATTGGTCGAACTGCGACACGATCGCGCGGCGCAGCGCTTCAGTTTCAGCGCTGTCGGCGTGGTCGGGTTCGAGCGGCATGACTTCGCACGAAAACTGGGTTTCCTGCTCTTCGATCGAGAGCGTCTTCGCACGCTGCAAGCCTTCGACGAGCACCTTCACGGTACCGTCAGGCAGCTTCAGCATTTGCAGGATGTTGGCAATACACCCTACTTCGTACATGTCCTTTTCGGTCGGCTCATCTTTGGCAGCCGTCTTTTGGGCGACGAGCATGATGTGCTTGCCGCCTTCCATTGCTGCTTCGAGAGCCTTGATCGACTTCGGGCGGCCTACGAAGAGCGGAATCACCATGTGCGGGAAAACGACTACATCACGCAGCGGGAGCAGCGGGAGCGTAGTGCGTTCCGGCGGGAGGAGTTGGGTTCCTGACATTTCATTTCCCCATGAGTGGTATCAGTTCGTTCGATAGGTGAGGCCTGCAAAAACGATTACAAGGCCTCCGCGTGTGGGAAAAGTTCAGTGACTCCAAAGGAAACACAACCATCCTAACCCAAGATAAACAAAAAAGCCGTTCACGTTGCCATGAACGGCTTTTTTTGCAAAACCTTTAAAGCCGATCAATTCGAACCCGCAACCTTGGGTGCGTCTTCGTAGATCAGTAGAGGTTTACCGTCGCCGTCGATGACGTTGTCGTCGATGATGACCTTGCTAACCCCTTTCATCGTCGGCAACTCATACATCACGTCCAGCAACGCCTGTTCCAGAATGGAGCGCAGACCACGCGCACCCGTCTTCCGACGGATCGCCTTACGTGCAACCGCCTGCAATGCGCCAGGACGGATCTCGAGTTCGACGCGTTCCATGCTGAACAGCTTGTGGTACTGCTTCACGAGCGCGTTTTTCGGTTCGACGAGAATCTTCATCAGAGCAACTTCGTCGAGCTTGCCGAGCGTGGCAACCACCGGCAGACGGCCGATCAGTTCAGGAATCAGCCCGAACTTGATCAGATCTTCCGGTTCCACTTCGCGCAGCACTTCGCCGGCGTCACGGTCCTGCTTGCTCTTGACGCTGGCCCCAAAACCGATACCCGTCTTTTCCGTACGGTCGACGATGACCTTTTCAAGGCCGTCGAACGCGCCGCCGCAGATGAACAGAATATTAGTGGTGTCGACCTGGATGAAGTCCTGGTTCGGATGCTTACGACCACCTTGCGGCGGCACCGACGCCATTGTCCCTTCGACCAGCTTCAGCAAAGCCTGCTGGACACCCTCGCCCGATACGTCGCGGGTAATCGAAGGGTTATCCGACTTGCGGCTGATCTTGTCGATTTCGTCGATATAGACAATGCCGCGCTGGGCCTTGTCGACTTCGTAGTTGCAGTTCTGCAGGAGCTTCTGAATGATGTTCTCGACGTCTTCACCGACATAGCCGGCTTCCGTCAGCGTCGTTGCATCGGCAATAACGAACGGGACGTTCAGAAGGCGGGCGAGCGTCTGCGCGAGCAAAGTCTTACCGGAACCGGTCGGGCCGATCAGCAGGATGTTGCTCTTCGACAGCTCGATTTCGTCCTTCTTGTCGAGATGTTTGAGGCGCTTGTAGTGGTTGTAAACGGCCACTGCAAGAATCTTCTTCGCGCGTTCCTGCCCGATTACGTACTGATCGAGAATTTCGCGGATTTCCTGCGGACTTGGCAGATCGGACTTGGACAGGCCCGCTTCAATGCCCGCGCCTGCTGCTTCGTCACGAATGATCTCGTTGCACAGGTCGATACATTCATCACAGATGAATACCGACGGGCCGGCAATCAGCTTTTTGACTTCATGCTGGCTCTTGCCGCAAAACGAGCAATACAACAGCTTTTCGCTGTTAGAACCTTTCTTGTCCGCCATAGATGTGTGAGCCTCCGGACACTCGATTACATGATACGCCGTTTGCCCCTGCCTCGCAGTTGGGGCGAATGAGCAAAAGCAGTGACGGCGCTTGCCGCAGGCGCTTGGACGATTCTAATTATTTCACACCATAAACGGGCGTGTTCTCGCCCTCAAAAACGGGGCGAAAACCGCGCCGGATCATGGACGCTTATGCAACACCTGATCGACGAGGCCGTACGCCTGGGCGTCGTCGCCCGACATAAAGTTGTCGCGATCGGTGTCGCGAGCGATACGCTCGACCGGCTGACCGGTGTGATGCGACAGCAACTGATTCAACCGTTCCTTCAAATACAGGATTTCACGGGCCTGGATCTCGATATCCGATGCCTGACCGCGCGCGCCGCCGAGCGGCTGGTGAATCATCACGCGTGCATTCGGCAGCGTGAAACGCTTACCCTTTGCGCCGGCCGCCAGCAGGAACGCGCCCATGCTGGCCGCGAGGCCCATGCACAGCGTCGACACGTCCGGCTTGATAAATTGCATCGTATCGTAGATCGCCATCCCGGCCGAAACCGAACCGCCCGGGCTATTGATGTAAAAGCTGATGTCCTTGTCCGGATTTTCGCTTTCGAGGAACAACAACTGCGCGACGACGAGGTTGGCCGTCTGGTCGTTCACTTCACCGACCAGAAACACCACGCGTTCCTTGAGCAGACGCGAGTAGATATCGTACGAACGCTCGCCACGGCCGCTCGTTTCCACGACGATCGGCACGAGTCCGAGCGCCTGTGCTTCGAGATCCCGCGACGACTGGGAGGTCAACGTGTCCAGCATTTGGGCGCGAAAGGTCATGCAATGGGTCCTTGTCTGGGAATATTTATCAGGTACCGGACAGGTAAGTACGACAGCGCAGTATTCAAGTGCGCCGACCCCGGCGAACCCCGCTCAACACGACGCTTTATAAAAAAACGGCGTGCGGGCCGTCGCTCCGACAGCCGGCACGCCGTTGCAGCGACGCTTACGCTTGCGCCGTTGCGCTTGCCAGTTCTTCGAAGCTTACTTCCTTGTCCGTCACCTTGGCCTTGCTGAGCACGAAATCGACGACGTTGGCTTCAACAACGTAGGCTTCCATTTCTGCAAGGCGCTGCTGGTTGGAATAATACCAGCGGACGACCTCCTTCGGGTCTTCGTAGCTTTTCGCGAATTCGTCGACTTCGGCACGAATCTGCTCCGGCTTCGCCTGCAGCTCGTTGGCCTTGACCAGTTCGGCGAGCACGAGGCCCAGCTTGACGCGGCGCTCAGCCTGTTCCTTGAACATTTCTACAGGAATCGGCGCGTCGGCGGCGTTCGGCACACCACGTTGCGTCAGATCCTGACGCGCCATTTCGACGAGACGCTGCTGGTCCTGTTCGATCAGCGCGTTCGGCACGTCCAGCTCCGAAATCTTCAACAGCGCGTCCATCACCTGGTTCTTGACGATGGATTGCGTGCGGCGCTTCGCTTCGCGCTCGAGGTTGTCCTTGATTTCAGCGCGCATCTTCACCAGATCGCCGTCTTCGATGCCGAGCGATTTAGCGAATTCAGCGTCGATTTCCGGCAGGTGCGGCCACTCGATCTTCTTCATTGTGATCGTGAACTGCGCCGTCTTGCCGGCGACGTCCTTGCCGTGATAGTCGGCCGGGAACGCCAGGTCGAATTCCTTCGCTTCGCCGACTTTCAGGCCAAGCGCTGCCTTTTCGAATTCCGGCAGCATGCGGCCTTCGCCGAGCACGAACGCGAAATCTTCCGCGCTACCGCCCTGGAACACTTCGCCGTCGATCTTGCCGGCGAAGTCGACCGTCACGCGGTCGCCGTCTTTGGCTGCGGTGTCTGCACCGCCGTCGCCATGTTCGCCGGCGTCGCCGCGGGCGTGGAAGTGCACGCGCTGCTTGCGCAGGATGTCCAGCGTGCGGTCGATCTCCGCTTCGCTGATGGTGGTCGTGGTGCGCTCGATCTCAGCCGTGGAAACGTCGCCCAGCTTGACTTCGGGGTAGACCTCGAAGGTTGCGTCGAAAGCGTAGTCGCCTTCCGCTGCATCGACCTTCGGCGCGAAGCTCGGCTGACCCGCGACACGCAGGTTCTCGGCGCGGCTGATGTCGAAGAACTCCTTGCCAACCTTGTCGCTTAGCACTTCGGCTTCCACCTGGCCCGAATACTGTTGCGTCACCATCTTGAGCGGCACCTTGCCAGGGCGGAAGCCCGGCATGCGCACATTCTTCGCGAGTTGGCGGATACGCGAGTCCACTTCCTTCTGCACGGTGTCTTTCGGCAGGGAAATCGTGACGCGGCGTTCGAGCTTGCCGAGGTTCTCAACAACGTTAGCCATGGCTTCAATCGTCCTAAAATTATTCGAGCGAATCAGTTATCTTCTTCGTGCCGCTATTCGACGTCGCTTCGCATCTTGCGTCACATCGATTCAGCGCCTGCGCCGCGGGCTTGCAGGCCACCGGCAGCACGGTTTGGGTCTAAAGAGCCGAATATTTTAGCAAACTATTCGCGCGCTTAGCCGGGATTCGGAGTTTCGCGCCCATTTTTGTCCAGTTTCCTGCGGGTTTCGGGTCGGTTTAGAGCCGTTTTGACGGCCTGGGCCCATGTTTGCGCCTCTTCAGTCACTCCATTCCGGCTATGCTGTTCGACGTATTCAGTCGCGCGCGGCATGCTGATAAGCTAGCGGACGCGTTGGGCTAGCGCCCGCCCGCACCGCCTCCGCACTGAATTCAACTATCAAGAGACACCATGCCGAATCTGTCGTCCGCGCCCGTCGTCGTCATTGCTCCCGATTCTTTTAAAGGCTCGCTTAGCGCCGAACAGGTGGCGCAAGCCATCGCGTCCGGCGTAGCGCGTGCGCGGCCCGATGTCATCGTACGCATCTGCCCGATGGCCGACGGGGGCGAAGGCACGCTCGACGCCATGCTGACCGGCGGCGGCGAACGCCGCGTCCTGAGCGTGCGCGGCGCCGCGGGTCCTATGCGTGAAGCAGCCACAGGGCTGACAGGCGACGGCAGCGCGATCGTCGAAACGGCCGAGATCGTGGGCATTACCGATCCTGTCGGCATGGGCGTACCGGTTGAAGCACGCAGCTCGCGCGGCATGGGCGAAGCCATTCGCGCACTGCTCGACCTCGGCGTGCGACGCTTCTTCGTGGCGCTCGGTGGCAGCAGCACGAATGACGGTGGCGCGGGATTGCTGGCAGGCCTTGGCATGAAGCTATTCGATGCCCAGGGCGAGGAACTCGAGCCGACGCCCGAGCAGCTTGCCCGATTGGCTCGCATCGACGTCTCGCAACTGGATGCGCGACTCGCCGATACGACATTCGTCGGCATGTCAGACGTGGACAATCCGCTCACAGGCGAACACGGCGCCACTGCGATCTTCGGGCCGCAGAAAGGCGTGAAACCCGAACAGATCACGAGCGTCGACGCGGCCCTCGCTCGCTTCGCCGATCTGCTCGAACCGGCTCTCCAGCGCACGGCTCGCAACTTGCCGGGCGCGGGCGCAGCCGGCGGCCTGGGTTTCGCGTTGCATATGCTAGGCGCGCAGTTCGAACCGGGCGCGGAAACGGTGGCTCGCCAGATCGGCCTTGATGTGGCGCTTGAAGGCGCAGACTGGCTGATCACGGGCGAAGGCCGCTCGGATGTCCAGACGCTGCACGGCAAGGCGCCGTTTATCGCCTGCGCGCATGCACGCGCTTCAGGCGTGCCGGCCACATTGTTGTCGGGCGCAGTGGACTCCTCCGCGCTGCCGCGCCTTGCCGAACACTTCAGCGGCTGCTTCTCGCCGGCGCCTGGCCCGATCACACTCGAAGTCGCGATTCGCGATGCCGCGCAGCTGCTCGCCAACGAAGCTGAGCAATTGACGCGTCTTAGATACGGCGTGCGTTGACCGGTGAGGCGGTTGCGGCAACAATCACAGCGCCACGATCGCTTTCACTCACCATCGGGACGACCATGAAGGCCTCCGCCAAAGCCGGGCTCGAACAGTTTCTGACATACCGTCTGCACGTATTGAACAAGCTTGCCGAACGCGGCATCGGCGAGCGTTATCAGGAGAAGCTCGGTGTGACATTGCCGGAGGCTCGCGTGATTGCGTCAGTGGGATCGTTTGGGCCGTTTTCGATCATGGACCTCGCGCGGCATGCAAACCTCGACAAGAGTCAGGCAAGCCGCGCGGCCGAAGCGCTGATCAACCAGGGGCTCGTGCAGCGCGAAGCGAGCGAAGAAGACGGACGCGTCGTGCTGATTTCGCTGACTGTTGACGGACGCGAGCTGTACCGCAAGATCATGCCGATCGCCCGCAAGTGGAACGTCGATCTGTTCGACTGCCTCAACGAGGAAGAGAAAGCGGCGTTCGGCGACGCGCTCGACCGCATTATCGAAAGCGTGCAGGCACGCGCGGAGTAACCGGGTAAGCGGTTCCGTGGCGATTGGTTGTGCGTGCAACCAGTAAGTAAAAAGCCCCGCCAGTCATCGACTGGCGGGGCTTTTTAAATACTTGGTGCGAGGAAGGGGACTCGAACCCCTACACCATTGCTGGCGTCAGGACCTAAACCTGGTGCGTCTACCAATTTCGCCATCCTCGCGCCGGGTCAAGCGCATGCGCGCCGCGCCCGATGTGTGGCTCGCCAGCGGCCGTACTTCGCCAGCAGGAGCCGGTTTGACGTACGTCCGAAAGCGTAAGCGCGAGATTCTAACCGATTGATTTGCGCTTGTCTGCATTTGCCCGACGTATGTCGATGCTACAATTTTTGGCTAATGTTCGTACGGCATACACGCCGTCCCCACCGCGCTTCAGCCCCACACTCCATTCAAGTGAATTTCGACGAATATTGCCAGCAGAAAGCGGCGCTCCCCGGTTCGAGCAGCTACTACGCGCTGCGCGAGGCGCCAGCAGGACGCCGGCCGCTCCTGACCGCCCTGTTTGCACTGCGCCGCGAGTTCGAGGAGACCGTCAAGGAAACCAGCGATCCGGCCGTTGGCCGCACCAAGCTCGCGTGGTGGCAAAAGGAAATCGCGGCACTGGCAGCAGGCGCGCCCTCGCATCCGGTATCGAAGGCGCTCACCGCTCATATGAGGGGTGGCGCGCAAGCCATGGAAGCCGAGTATCCAGCGCTGCAAACGCTGCTGGCCGGCTTCGAAATGGACCTCGACCAGGCCCGTTACCTCGATTACCCGAATCTGCGGCGCTACCTGCAGGGTGTCGGCGGCACGTTTGCCACGCTGACCGCACGCGCGACCGCGCATAACCCAGCGCAGGCTGCCGCATGGGCCGCACCGCTAGGTGAGGCAATGTTGCTGGCGCAACTGATTGCCGAACTCGGCAACGACGCGCGGCACGGGCGCATCTATATTCCGGTCGACGAAATGCAGCGCTTCAACGTCACCGCGGCAGATGTGATCAACCGCAAATACAGTGACGCGTTCACCGAGCTGATGCGCTTTCAGACGAAGCGCGCCCGCGAAGCACTGAACACCGCCCTCGCCGCGATACCTGCCGGCGAGCGGCGCACGCAGCGCACCCTGCGGGCTCAGGCCGCTCTCGCGCTGGCGTTGCTCGATGAGATCGAACGCGATGGCTACCACGTGCTGCATCAAAGCATCGCGCTCACGCCAATCCGCAAGCTGTGGGTCGCGTGGCGCGGCGCGCGCCAACGCTGAACCCGCGTCCACAACCACACAACACCAGCACACCGCATCGCCGCATCGGTCGTCAACCGGCGCTCGGCACCAGGCGCGAAATTTCACGCACGCAGCAACGGCAACGGTTCAAAGCGCTGCTGCAACACCGCCGTAGCGTCGAGTCCCCACCACGGCCCAAGCACGGTCGCATAGATCTGGCGGAAGTCGACGCCCACCGGCAAGTTGCCGCTGCCGTCCAGTTGCGTCAGCACCGGCGGCGCGCCGTACAAGCCGCCGCGCACCCGTCCACCCATCACGAAATGCGGCGCCACCGTGCCGTGATCGGTCCCATTGCTCTGATTCTCGCGCGGCCGGCGTCCGAACTCCGCGTAGGTCACGACCAGCGTATTGTCCCAACGTCCCAACTCGACCAGCGCCGACTTCATCGACGCAAAACCTTCCGCGAGCTGCTTGAGCAACGCGGCCTGCTGCCCAGGCTGGTTCTGGTGCGTGTCGAAGCCGTTGAGCGTCAGCCGGATCACCGCTACGCCCTGTCCGTTCAGCGGCTTGCCCTGCGGGGTGTCGCCAGCGGCCAGCACTTGCATCGCCGTCTTGATCGAAGTCCCAAACGCGCCCTGCGGAAAAGCGGTCTTGAGCGGAAATTGCCCTTCGCGTGGACGCAGGCGGTCGGCGGCCTTCACGATATCGTTCTCGACGTCGAGAATATGCGCGAGCTCGGGATTGCGCTCATGCAGCGACACAGGCGTCGCGAGGCGCGAAGCCTTGATGAACTGCGCCGGATTCACGAGCGCAATGGCCCGTGCGCCGTTGGCGAGCGGCCCCATCTCGGCACTACCGATCACCACGCCGTCCGCGACAAAACTCGGCGGTACCGCGTGCTGCGCGAACGCGCGAGTCAACCAGCCTTCACGAAGATATTGATCCGAGCGCGAGGCGGTGTCCCATATCTCGATAGAGCGGAAATGTGAGAGATTCGGCTGCGTATAGCTGACGCCCTGGACGATGGCCAGTTGCTGGCTCTGCCATAGCGGCATCAGCGGTTGCAAAGAGGGATGCAAGGCCGTGCGCTCGTCGAGCTGGATGACCTGCTCGCGCCTGATGCCGATGTTCTTGCGTAACTGATAGTAAGCAGGATCCGCGTAAGGGATGACTGTATTCAGTCCGTCGTTGCCGCCTTTCAACTCTACGAGAATCAGCAGATTGCCGTAACCGCCGCGCGCGAGCGTCGTTGCCGCCGCTGCATCGGACTGGCTCGCGCCCTGGGCACCGAACGCCCGCGGCAGCCAAAGGGCCGCGCCTGCCGCTGTGGTCATCGAAAGAAAATCGCGCCGTCTCATGCTGCACCTCATTCGTTTGTAGCTACGTGGAGTGCGCCGCCCGGTCCGCGCCGCTTCGATTCTTCATTTCTTTGGTTCGACAAAACTGACTTACTTCAACTGATATGCCGGATCCATCAACAGCGCTTCCAGGTAAGCGCTCGCGGTCGAATCGGTTTCGATGGCATCGACCGGAGCAATCGGCAACACCGCGTGCTGCAATTGCAGGTCAGCGGAGAGGCCCGCTTTCGCGGTTGGAGCCGTGTTGAACTGCGCGAGCCACGTGTCGATATCAAAGCGTACTCCGCCCTGCCCCACCCGCGCCATCGCGCGCTGCACCATCGCCGCCTTCGGGTCCTGGCTCATCGTGCCGTTTTGCGGACGATGCGGCGCGGCGGTCTCGGTGGCGCGGAAGATCTGCTCGACGAACTGCTTGCGTGCGAGCAGCGTCGAACTGTTGATCCACGTCGTGCCACCGGGCCAGCCCTTCACGTTGGGTGGATAGAACAGGTTCTCACCCAGATTGCGAATCTGTCCGGCGAACGGTGCCGTGTTGTCGTAGCTGATATCGAACTCGCGCAGCGCTCCCACCACGAACTCAGCGGGCGACTTCACCAGCACGCCGCGATTGCGCTCGTCCCAGAACGCATCGCTGAGGAAGAGTCCGCGTAATGCGACTTTTATGTCGTAATGACTGGCGCGAAAGCGCTCGGCAACCGCTGCGATCTGCGCCGGGTCCGGCGTATCGGAGACGAACTCGCGCCACAACTTTGTCGTGACGAAGGTGGCGGTCTCAGGACGCGCCAGCAGAATGTCGAGCACCTGGTCGCCGTCGAACGGACCGCTCTGGCCGAGTACGGTCTTGACTGCATCGTCATGCAGGTTGGCGCGCCACACGTACGCCTGGGTATCCGGATCGAGGCTCCATCCTGTGTAGGCACGCGCTGCTTCCGACACGTCCTGCTGCGTATAGTGGCCTTCGCCGAGCGTGAACAGTTCCATCACTTCGCGGGCAAAGTTTTCGTTGGGCTTGCCCTTGCGGCTGCCGGCGCCGTCGAGGTACTGCAGCATGGCCGGATCTTTCGCGACGTCGTGCAGCATCTGGCCGAAATTGCCCAGCGCGTCGCGTCTGAGCAGCATGTCCTGTTGCGCCATCTGCTGCGGATAGCCGACCTTGTCCTGGCCCGAGGTGAAATGGTTGTGCCAGAAGAGCGTCATGCGCTCGGTCAGCGGCGACGGCGTGGTCAACATCTCGCGCACCCACCATGCGCGCAACTCTTCGTAACGCTGACCGCGCGTGCGCCCTTCGGCTTGCCGCTGATCCTGCGTCCAGGCCTTGCGCTCGTCACGAGTCGGGATCGGCTCCAGGACCCACGCGGGCATCGGCGTAAAGGATTCGGTGCGCGCCGTGGACAACACCTTGTCGACTGTCTGCGCACGCGTCAGCCCGACGTATTGGGCGACTTCGGCGTTGTCCGGCGCAAATCCCACCCGTGTCAGGAAAAAGCGCGCATCATCAGCGTCAAGGAGAGCTTCGGCCGAGTCGTCGTCGGTCGCCACCGGTGCATGGTGTTTGCCGCGCTGACCATGCGGTGAAGTTGACGCGGGCGCTGTGCCGTTCTGGGCGTCGGCCACTTGCGCCCCCACCAGCGCTGCGAGCGCAACGACGGCAAAGAACAAGGTGAGCACGGGATTCGACCTGTCGCCGGTGCGCCTTAGCAGCTTTTTCATTGTCAGTCGTCCGTGGTCCGGTAGCGGTGTCGAGAAGACGCCAGCTTGGCATGCGAGTCATACGTGACACGCACGATCATCCTCTCTGGCCACTCAACGGCAGATCAGGCGGGAAAGTTGACGGGGGAAGTGAAACGAAATTTTTCACGCGCATCGCGACACGCTGCGCGTCGCACCAGGCGGTACTCGACGATGAAAACTGGGCGTAGTGCCCTAGCGTTTGTACAACTCGCGAACGGCGTCTTCGATGTGCTGACGTAGCAGACGCCGCTCTTCGGGCGTCATGTGGCCGTCGCGGCGACGCTGATCCAGATCGGGGGGAACTGCGGCACGCATCATGGCGTCTGAAGCTTGGTGATCCGGTTCGGGAGTATGCGGCTGGTGCGACAGTTTGAAGGCGCGGAAGCGCGGCGCGTGTGGGTTCGATGCCCGTTCGTCGGTGGACTGGGCATGGGCGAGCGAAGGGCCTAATGTGCCCGCGAGTGTGCCGGCCACAGCCAGCGCAATCACGCGTAGGCGCACATTCGGCCAAACCCCTCCCTTCATCTTGTTCCCTTCGTGGTGCGGCAACCGGCTATCCTAAATGCGTGTACAAACCCCGGAAAAAAAGCCGGGTGCGAATTTTAGTCGAGTGAAGTATCCACCGAACAGCCGCATTCAGTAAAGCAGTCTACGCGTCACCGCTTTACGCCATGCCACAGTGCGGGTAAATTTTGTAACTGACTGTAACCCGCGAATTGATGCAAACTCGCGCCACTTTGTAATCGCGCTAAGATGCCGACCATGGAAACCAAAAACCCTTCGAAAATCCTCGTCGTCGATGACGATCCGCGTCTGCGCGATCTTCTACGCCGCTACCTTGGCGAACAGGGCTTCAATGTCTACGTCGCCGAAAATGCGCCGTCAATGAACAAGCTTTGGGTGCGTGAGCGTTTCGACCTGCTGGTGCTCGACCTGATGCTGCCCGGCGAAGACGGCCTGTCGATCTGCCGTCGCCTGCGCGGCAGCAACGATCGCACGCCGATCATCATGCTGACGGCCAAAGGTGAAGACGTCGACCGTATCGTCGGGCTCGAGATGGGCGCGGACGACTATCTGCCGAAGCCGTTCAACCCGCGCGAACTGGTCGCGCGCATCCACGCGGTGCTGCGCCGGCAGTCGCCGTCGGAACTGCCGGGTGCGCCGTCCGAGACCACCGAGGTCTTCGAGTTCGGCGAGTTCGCACTCAACCTCGCTACCCGCACGCTGACCAAGGCCGGTCAGGAAATCCCGCTGACCACTGGCGAGTTCTCCGTGCTGAAGGTGTTCGCCCGTCATCCGCGCCAGCCTCTGTCGCGCGAAAAGTTGATGGAACTGGCGCGCGGTCGTGAATACGAAGTGTTCGACCGCAGCCTCGACGTGCAGATCTCGCGTCTGCGCAAGCTGATCGAACCGGATCCGGGCAGCCCGCGCTTTATCCAGACCGTCTGGGGTCTTGGCTACGTATTCATTCCCGACGGCGCAGCCTGAGTTTGTTCGCGCTTTCCGCTTTTGTTTTCAGATAAGAAGGGCCCATGCGGATCGACCGGCGCCTCCTGACGCTCGCGTTCGGTGGCCTTTTCTGGCGGACCTTTCTGCTGATTGCATTATTGATCGCAGTCAGTCTCGCCGCCTGGTTCCAGAGCTTCCGGGTGATCGAACGCGAGCCGCGCGCGCAGCGCGTGGCGTTGCAGCTCGTCGCGATCGTGAAGCTCACACGCACCGCACTCCTCTATTCCGATCCCGACCTGCGGCGCGCACTGCTGCAAGATCTGGAAAGCAATGAAGGAGTGCGCGTGTATCCGCGCGAAACCTCCGACAAGTACAAGCTGCAACCGGACGAGTCGTTGAACCGGCTGATCGAACACGACATCCGTGGACGGCTCGGCGACGACACGGTGATTGCGCAATCGGTCAACGACATCCCGGGCGTCTGGATCAGCTTCAAGATCGACGACGACGATTACTGGGTCGCGCTCGACCGCGATCAGCTCGATAACGCGACAGGCCTGCAATGGGCCGGATGGGGTGTATTTGCACTTGCGCTATCGCTATTTGGCGCAGCCTTCATCACGAGTCTGGTGAACCGGCCATTTGCACGTCTCGCGATGGCGGCGCGCAAGGTGGGCTCGGGGCAGTCGCCCGAGCCGCTGCCCGAGCGCGGCATGGGCGTGGCCGCCGAGACCAATCGAAGCTTCAACCAGATGGTGCAGGATCTCGAGCAGCTCGAAGCCGACCGCGCGCTGATGCTTGCCGGCATCTCGCACGACCTGCGCACCCCGCTCGCCCGGCTGCGGCTCGAAACCGAAATGAGCCCATCGGATCAGACCACCAAGGACGCGATGGTCGACGACATCGAGCAGATGGACATGATCATCGGCCGATTCCTCGATTACGCGCGACCGGTGCAAAGAGTCCCGGAACCTGTCGACCTTTCCGTGATCGCAGGAGAACTGGCGGCGCGAATTGCGTCGGAGGACGGCATGCGGCTGATCACGCGGCTGGCCCCATCGGCGGTGATCGAGGCCGACGAAACCGATATGCGGCGCGTGATCGGCAACCTGCTCGAAAACGCCCGCAAGTATGGTCTGAGCGAGGGCGACGGCATTCCGCGCGTGATCCTCGAGACGCGTGTGTCGCACTCGCGTGTCGAGCTTTCGGTGGTCGACGAAGGTCCGGGCATTCCGGAAGACCAGCTGACGCTCGTCACACGCCCGTTTTACCGCGTCGACACGGCGCGGACCCAGGCCAACGGCACCGGACTCGGCATGGCGATCGTGCAGCGACTGGTCGGCCGGTATCGCGGCGGCCTGCGACTGCGCAACCGCAGCCCAGGGCCGGGACTCGAAGTCACGATCGAATTTCCGCTCGCCAAGGGCGTCTGAGGCATCGGGAAACTCCCGGGGCCCCACGTGCTGCCAGCGCTTCGGCGCCCTCGCAGCACCCCATATTGCGGTGCATGAGCGTGCCAACCTGCCGCGCAACAGCCCTGCCGTAAACGCCGCAGAAGCGGTGGCATTTGAACAATCTATCGACGCGGTGAAGAAAAACTATCTACCTTATTAGTTAAAAACTATTGCTGCGATGCATCAATAGAGTTATAATTAAGTCTGTGTAACGTATTCGTTACAGCGAGCAGGTAGCCTGAACAGGCCGTTTTTTCCAACTCATTGGCAACCCTTCACAGGAGTATTTCCGCATGAAAACCGTTGGCGACAAACTGGAAGCTTTCACCGTCACCGCAGCCAAGCCGGGCTTCAACAACCATGAAGAAAACGGCGTGTCGGCGTTCGAAGAAATCACCGAACAGTCGTTCCCGGGCAAGTGGAAGATCATCTACTTCTACCCGAAGGACTTCACTTTTGTGTGCCCGACGGAAATCGTCGAATTCGGCAAGCTGGCTGGCGACTTCGCAGAGCGCGATGCTGTCCTGCTGGGCGGCAGCGTGGACAACGAGTTCGTGAAACTGGCATGGCGCCGTGAGCACAAGGATCTGAGCAAGCTGAACCACTACGCGTTCGGCGACGTCAAGGGCGAGCTGATCGACCAACTGGGCGTGCGCGACAAGGAAGCAGGCGTGGCGCTGCGCGCAACGTTCATCGTCGACCCGGACAACACGATCCAGCACGTTTCGGTGAACAACCTGAACGTTGGCCGTAACCCGGAAGAAGTGCTGCGTATTCTCGACGGTCTGCAAACGGACGAACTGTGCCCGTGCAACCGTGCAGTTGGCGGCGCAACGCTGTAAGCCTTGCAAGTCGAAAGCCCGCTAAGCTTGAAAAAGCCGGCGGGCTTTTTTATCGGCAACCTGATAGGAGATATCAATGGAATTCTTGTCTGCGATTAAAGCACTTGTTCCTGACTACGCTAAAGACATTCGTTTGAACCTGGACGGCACGATTGCGCGGTCATCGCTGGAGGGCACAGATGCCGTGGGTGTGGCGTTGGCTGCCGCGTTTGCGGCGAAGAGCCCGGTGATTGTCGATGCGATTCGCAATGCGGGTGTGTTGTCTCCCGAGGAAGTCAATGGCGCGCTGACGGCTGCTGCATTGATGGGGATGAATAACGTCTGGTATCCGTATGTGGAGATGACTGACAATGCGGATCTGAAGTCGCAGCCGGCGCAGTTACGGATGAATGCTTATGCTTCGCACGGTGGCGTGGATAAGCGGCGGTTTGAGATGTATGCGCTTGCGGCTTCTATTATTGGCAAGTGCCATTTTTGTGTTAAATCGCACTTTGATACGCTTGTTGCTGAGGGGATGAGTTCTACTCAGTTGCGGGATGTGGGGCGTATTGCTGCGGTTGTTAATGCTGCTTCGCAGGTTATTGTGGCTGAAGGGAAGTAATCAGGTTTTTCACTTTCTGTGGGACGCTGCGCGGGTGGGTTTTTTATGCGTGGCGTTTGCGGTTGATTTATTTGCCTGCGCGGCGCTTTGTCGCTGTTCTTGCGGTGGACCGATAACAAATCAAGGAAAGGCCAACACCGCCGCCCCGCAGGCAAAAACCCCCACTCACCCCTTAATTAACAAAACCACAGCCTGAGCCTCAATCCCCTCAGCCCTGCCCAGATACCCAAGCTTCTCATTAGTCTTAGCCTTGACATTAACCCGATCAAGCGCCAGCTTCAAATCCTCAGCAATATTAACCCGCATAGCCTCGATATGAGGCGCAAGCTTGGGCGCCTGAGCAATAACCGTACTATCCACATTCCCAATAGAGAACCCAGCCTGAGCAATCCGCGCGGCACATTCCCTCAACAGCACACGCGAATCCGCACCGGAAAACTTCGCATCAGTATCGGAGAAATGCCGCCCAATATCCCCCAACGCGGCTGCGCCAAACAAAGCATCCGTAATAGCATGCAACAACACATCCGCATCCGAATGCCCCAGCAACCCCCGGTCATAAGGCACCGTCACGCCGCCAATAATGAGCGGCCGCCCCGGTACGAGCGCGTGCACGTCATACCCCTGTCCAATTCTTAAATCCATAGCTCGAAGTCCGGTTATCAACGATGAAACTCTTCAGGAAGCCGCAGGCCGGCTCAAAATCGCCTCGGCCAGATCGAAATCTTCCGGATACGTAACCTTGAAATTGCGCAAGCTGCCCTGCACCAGGAGCGGCGCGTGGCCCAGCCACTCAATCGCGCTCGCCTCGTCCGTCAGATCATGTCCGTCCTGCTGCGCCCGCAAGATCGCCTCGCGCAACATCCCCACGCGGAACATCTGCGGTGTCTGCGCCTGCCACAAGCCGTCGCGCGACTCGGTCCGGGCAATCCGTCCACCACTGTCCGGCGCAATGCGCTTGAGCGTATCCGCCACCGGCAGCGCCATGATCCCGCCCACCGCGTCGTCCTTGAGCGCATTAACCAGCGTGCGGATCAGGAGAGCCGTGATGCCCGGGCGTGCCGCATCGTGCACCAGCACCCAGTCGTCGTCGTGCGCTCCGAACTCGGCCAGCGCGTGCAGGCCGTTCAGGACCGAGGCCTGGCGTGAAGCGCCGCCGCAGCGCCGTACCGCGAATCGCAAGCCGGAAAAGCGGCGGGCGTCGAAATGCTGGTCCTCGGGGGCGATCACTACCAGCGTCTGCGCGAACTCGCTGCAGGCGTCGAAAGCCGCCAATGAGTAATGCAACAGGTCGCGACCAGCTACAGTGCGATATTGTTTGGGCATCGCGGCGCCGGACCGGCTGCCGGTGCCTGCGCACGGAATCAGAGCAAAAAGACGTGAAGTCACTGGTGCGGACGCCGCGAAAGTCAAAGTAAAGGACGGATTTTATAATAGGTCCTTCGCATCCACGCCATGACACGCGTAAACTTGCCGCTCACGTGTGACCCACCGGCCGCCTTCTCCTCTATGCCAGACATTGCCGCATCATCGCAGTACTCCTCGCCCGTCGCGCTCGTCAAGGCCGGCCAGCGTTTCGCCTTCGACGGTACGCACGGCTCATCCGATGCCCTGCTGATCGCCCGCTATCACCTCGCCTATCGCGAACAGGTGCCGCTGCTCGCCGTCGTCTGCTCGAGCGCCGTCGACGCCCAGCGCCTCACGCAAGAAATCGCTTTCTTCGCTCCTGAGGCGCGTGTGCGCCTCCTGCCCGACTGGGAAACGCTGCCTTACGATACCTTCTCGCCGCACCAGGATCTCGTCTCCGAGCGTCTCGCCACGCTCCACGACCTCGGCGAAGGCCGCTGCGACATCCTGCTGGTGCCCGCCACCACGGCCCTGTACCGCATGCCGCCCGCCTCGTTCATGGCGGGCTACACGTTCTCGTTCTCGCAAGGCGAGCGTCTCGACGAGGCCAAGCTGAAGGCCCAGTTGACGCTGGCAGGCTACGAGCACGTCAGCCAGGTTGTGCGCCCCGGAGAGTACTGCGTGCGCGGCTCGCTGCTCGACCTGTTTCCGATGGGCTCGCCGCTGCCGTACCGGATCGATCTGTTCGACGATCAGGTCGACTCGATCCGCGCGTTCGACCCCGACACGCAGCGCAGCCTCTATCCGGTGAAAGACGTGCGCCTGCTGCCCGGCCGCGAATTCCCGTTCGACGAAGCCGCCCGCACCGCCTTCCGCAGCCGTTGGCGCGAGGTCTTCGAGGGCGACCCGAGCCGCGCCTCGATCTATAAAGACATCGGCAATGGCGTACCGTCCGCGGGCATCGAATACTACCTGCCGCTCTTCTTCGAAGAGACCGCCACGCTGTTCCACTATCTGCCGGCGGGCGCGCAACTCGCGTTCGTCGGCGATCTGGAAGCGGCCATCAAGCGTTTTACCAACGACACCAAGCAGCGTCACAGCTTCCTGGCGCATGACCGCGACCGGCCGATTCTCGAGCCGCAGCGCCTGTTCCTCTCGGACGCGGACTTCTTCACGTTCGCCAAACCGTTCGCGCGTCTTGTGCTGCCGGCCAATGCCGGCGGCGGCTGGTCCACGCCGCTGCCGGATCTCGCGATCGACCGCCACGCGGACGATCCGGTCGCGGCATTGCGCAGCTACCTCGATACGACCCAGAACCGCGTGCTGTTCGCCGCGGAATCGGCGGGCCGGCGCGAAACGCTGCTGCAATTGCTGGCTGACAACCATCTACGGCCGTCCTCGAGCGACAGCTTCAACGACTGGTTAGCCGGCGACGAACGCTTCTCGCTCGGCGTTGCTCCGCTGTCCACCGGCTTCGCGGTGCCGGCCGAAGGCATCGCTGTCATCACGGAAACCGAGCTGTACGGCCCGCTCGTACGCCGCTCCGGACGGCGCCGCCAGGAACAGGCGAGCAACGTCGATTCGATGGTGCGCGATCTGTCGGAGCTGAAGGTGGGCGACCCGGTCGTGCATTCGCAGCACGGTATCGGCCGCTATATGGGTCTGGTGACGATGGATCTCGGCGAAGGCGAAACCGAGTTCCTGCACCTCGAATACGCCGGCGAAAGCAAACTCTATGTGCCGGTCGCGCAGCTGCACGTGATCTCGCGCTATAGCGGCGCGGATCCGGAAAGCGCCCCGCTTCACTCGCTGGGCTCCGGTCAGTGGGAAAAAGCCAAGCGCCGCGCCGCCCAGCAGATTCGCGATACCGCTGCTGAATTGCTCAACCTGTATGCGCGCCGCGCGGCGCGCGAGGGTCATGCGTTCGCGCTCGAACCGCGCGACTATGTGAAATTCGCGGAAAGCTTCGGCTTCGAAGAAACGCCCGACCAGGCCGCGGCGATTGCCGCCGTGATCGGCGATATGACGAGCGGCAAGCCGATGGACCGTCTCGTCTGCGGCGACGTCGGTTTCGGCAAGACCGAGGTCGCGCTGCGCGCGGCCTTCATTGCGGTGATGGGCGGCAAACAGGTCGCACTGCTATCGCCGACTACGCTGCTGGCAGAACAGCACACGCAAACCTTCTCCGACCGTTTCTCCGACTGGCCAGTGCGCATCGCTGAATTGTCGCGCTTCAAGTCGACCAAGGAAGTCAACGCAGCGATCCAGCAGATTAACGACGGCAGCGTCGATATTGTCATCGGCACGCACAAACTGCTGTCCTCGGATGTGCAGTTCAAACGCCTCGGTCTGGTGATCATCGACGAGGAGCATCGCTTCGGCGTGCGTCAGAAAGAGGCCCTGAAAGCGTTACGCGCCGAAGTCGACGTACTGACGCTCACCGCCACGCCGATTCCGCGCACACTCGGCATGGCCCTCGAAGGCCTGCGTGACTTCTCCGTGATCGCAACGGCGCCGCAAAAGCGGCTCGCCATCAAGACCTTCGTGCGCCGCGAAGAAGATGGCGTGATCCGCGAGGCCATGCTGCGCGAGCTGAAGCGCGGCGGCCAGGTCTACTTCCTGCACAACGAAGTCGAAACGATCGAGAACCGCCGGCAGATGCTCGAAGCGCTGGTGCCCGAAGCTCGCATCGCAGTCGCACACGGCCAGATGCACGAGCGCGAACTCGAACGCGTGATGCGCGACTTCGTCGCCCAGCGTGCCAACGTGCTGCTGTGTACGACCATTATTGAAACCGGCATCGACGTGCCGAGCGCCAACACGATCCTGATTCACCGTTCCGACAAATTTGGCCTCGCACAGTTGCACCAGTTGCGCGGACGCGTCGGACGCTCGCATCACCAGGCGTATTCGTATCTGCTGGTGCACGACCCGCAGGGGCTCACCAAACAGGCGCAGCGCCGTCTCGAAGCCATCCAGCAGATGGAAGAACTCGGCTCGGGTTTCTATCTGGCCATGCACGACCTCGAAATTCGCGGCACGGGCGAAGTGCTGGGCGACAAACAATCGGGCGAGATTCAGGAGATCGGTTTCCAGCTTTATACGGACATGTTGAACGACGCCGTGAAGGCACTCAAGGAAGGCAAGGAACCCGATCTCACCGCGCCGCTCGCGGCCACCACCGAGATCAATCTTCACGCGCCTGCAATTCTGCCGGCCGATTATTGCGGCGATGTGCAGGAACGTCTGTCGCTCTACAAGCGCCTCGCAAATTGCGAACATAACGACGCGATCGATGGCATCCAGGAGGAATTGATCGACCGGTTCGGCAAGCTACCGCCGCAAGCGCACGCGCTGGTGGAAACGCATCGCTTGCGACTCGCTGCCAAACCGCTGGGGATTTCGAAGATCGATGCGGGAGAATCGGTCATCGGCCTGCAATTCATCCCAAATCCGCCGATCGACGCGATGCGGATCATCGAAATGGTGCAGAAACACAAGCACATCAAGCTCGCGGGTCAGGACAAACTGCGCATCGAAACGCGCAGCCCCGATCTGGCCGTGCGAGTGGCAACCGTGAAAGAAACGCTGCGCGCACTCGGCTCGCCGATGCGGGGTACAGCCACCGCAGCGGTACGCTGAAGCTAGCTCCGCGGGGTCAGGCAACCCACCTCCCCCTGTATGCTGCGGCGCGCAAGACGCGCCGCAGCCTGCTATTGCGCGAGCCGGGGCAGCGTTTTTTGGGTATGATCGAAAGACTTAAAAGTCGGAGCTTCGTCATGTCCCACGTCGCTGAATCAGCGCGTTCCGCGCACACAGCCGCATCGTCCGCACCCGCCGCCTCGTCTTCCACGTCCCCTGCTTCGCTTCCCTGGATCACGCGCCTCGTATCAATGGATACGGTCAGCCGCAATCCGAATCTCGGCCTGATCGAAACCGTGCGCGACGAATTGCGCGCAGCCGGCGTCGAAAGCACGCTCACGCACGACCCCAGCGGCAAATGGGCCAATCTGTTCGCCACGATCCCCGCCCATGACGGCGAGACCAATGGCGGCATCGTGCTATCGGGTCACACGGACGTGGTGCCGGTCGACGGTCAACAATGGGACAGCGATCCGTTCAAACCGGAAGTACGCGACGCCAAACTCTACGGCCGCGGCACCTGCGACATGAAAGGCTTCATCGGCGCCGCGCTCACGCTCGTGCCCGAAATGCAGCGCACGAAACTCGCCAAGCCGATTCACTTCGCGCTCTCGTTCGACGAGGAAGTCGGCTGCGTCGGCGCGCCGCTATTGATCGCAGACCTGATGAAACGCGGCATCAAACCGGACGGTTGCATCGTCGGCGAGCCGACCAGCATGCGCCCGATCATCGCGCACAAAGGCATCAACACGTACCAGTGCTGCGTGCGGGGACAGGCGGCGCATTCGTCGCTGACACCGAAGGGACTGAACGCAATCGAATACGCCGCGCGGCTGATCTGCTACATCCGCGATATGGCCGATCAGTTTCGCGAGCAAGGCCCGTTCGACGAACTGTTCGACGTGCCCTTCAGCACCGCGCAGACGAGCACCATCGTAGGCGGTAACGCGATCAACACTGTGCCCGCGGAATGCCGCTTTCAGTTCGAATTCCGCAATCTGCCTACGCTCGATCCGCAGTCGATTTTCGTGCGCATCGATCAGTACGCACGCGAAACGCTGTTGCCGAAGATGTTGCGCGAACATCCGTCCGCAGCCATCGAGATCTCGAAGATCGCGGCCGCCCCTGGGCTCGACTCGTCGGAGCAGGCAGCGATCACTGAACTGGTACGCGCGTTGACCGGGGACCAGGACAAACGCAAGGTCGCTTACGGCACCGAAGCGGGACTGTTCTCGCTGGCAGGCATTCCGGCCATCGTATGCGGCCCCGGCGACATCCAGCAGGCGCACAAGGCCAACGAGTTCGTGGCACTGGAACAGTTGGTGGATTGCGAACGCTTCCTCGCAAAGTTCATTCACAGCATGTCGGTGGAGGCTCTGACTTGAACTGAAGCAGGCCGCGCGACTCCAAAGACTAAGAACGGACGACTTCACCCCACGCCATGTCCACCGCTACGCCTCAGCACACCGACCATACGATCGACGGCGAGCCGATCCCGACGCTCGACGACATCGCCTCGCAGCATTTTGCGTTGACGCCGTGGGTCGCGCGCACGCCGGTGTTCGACAAGCTCGATTTGCCATCGCTGGAAGGCACGATGGTGAACTTCAAGTTCGAACTGCTGCAGGCGGGCGGCAGCTTCAAGACACGCGGTGCGTTCACCCATCTGCTCGCGCTCGACGAAGCGCAACGCAGTGCCGGAGTGACTTGCGTATCGGGCGGCAATCATGCGGTCGCGGTCGCCTATGCGGCGATGCGCCTCGGCATCAGCGCCAAGGTCGTGCTGTTTCGTTCGGCCAACCCGGCGCGCGTCGCGCTGTGCCGGCAGTTCGGCGCAGAGATGGTGCTGGCGGAGAACGGCGCCGAAGCGTTCGAGATCGTGCGCCGCGTCGAAGCCGAGGAAGGCCGCTATTTCGTGCATCCGTTCAACGGTTACCGCACGGTGCTCGGCACCTCGACACTCGGCTACGAATGGGCCACGCAAACGCCGGATCTGGACGCCGTGATCGTACCGATCGGCGGCGGCGGCCTTGCGGCAGGTGTGTCGACGGCATTACGGCTGGCGAATCCGCGCATCCATGTGTTCGGGGTCGAACCGGACGGTTCCGATGCGATGAGCAAGAGCTTCGCGGCCAACCATACGATCAAGATGGGCCACATGTACAGCATTGCGGATTCGCTGATGGCACCGCACACCGAGCAATACAGCTACGAACTGTGCAGACGCCATATCGACCGCCTCGTCACGGTCACGGACAACCAGTTGCGCTCGGCCATGCTGACGCTGTTCACGCAACTCAAGCTCGCCGTCGAACCCGCCTGCGCGGCGGCTACAGCGGCCCTGCTCGGTCCGCTGCGCGAGACGTTGCAGGGCAAACGCGTTGGGGTGCTGCTATGCGGGGCCAACATCGATACGGTCAGTTTTGCAGCGCACGTCGAGCGGGCTCACGCGCTTGAGTCATAGTTTCCGTAGCGCAGGCGCATCCTCAAAAGCACTACCCTATCCTCCCCACGTTGGCTATCATGGCGCCATCGACTTCAAGGAGGAAATCCCAATGAGCATGGTCAAGGAGTTCAAGGAATTTGCCCTCAAAGGCAACGTGATGGATCTTGCAGTCGGTGTGATTATCGGCGGCGCGTTTTCCACCATTGTTAATTCAATTGTCAAAGACCTGATCATGCCGGTCGTCGGACTCGCCACCGGCGGCCTCGATTTTTCCAACAAGTTCATCCGCCTGGGCGAGATTCCGGCAAGCTTCAAGGGCAGCCCCGAGTCGTATAAAGACCTGCAAACAGCGGGTGTGGCCGTATTCGGCTATGGCTCGTTCATCACCGTGCTGATCAACTTCATCATCCTCGCCTTTATCATTTTCCTGATGGTGAAGTTCATCAACAACCTGCGCAAGCCGGCCCCTGCCGAAGCGCCGCCGCCCGCTCCGACGCCGGAAGACGTGCTGCTGCTGCGTGAAATCCGCGATTCACTGAAAAACTCGCCGCGCCTGCCCCAGGCGTAGGTAAGGCATCATTCGCCAAAACTTCGCACTACGTGGAATCGGAGGCCGCGGTTTTTTCGGCCTTCACATTCGCCGCGCTCTCGATCAACTGTTCGAGCTGACCGAAATTCACAGGCTTGGTCAGATGCGATGTGAAACCGGCGCCCAGGCAGCGACGAACATCCTCGTCGGTGCCGAAGCCGGTCAAGGCAATCGCCGGCACATCCGAATGTTCGCGAAACGCCTTGATGAAATCGAGGCCGGTGCCGTCCGGCAATCCGACGTCGCTCACAATCAGATCGAACGTCACCGACTGTGTGGCCGCCAGCGCGTCGGCCACGCGGCCCACCACCGTCACCTCATGGCCGAGGCTGCGAATCAGCTGCGCCATCACCTCGGCGGTGTCCACATGATCCTCGATCAGCAGGATCGTCATGACGCCACCTGGGTAGGTCGCAGCGGGTGCCGGGACGACCGCTTCTTCAACAGGCTTCGCGGCCGTCGGCAAGGTAATCGTGAAGGTCGCGCCGCAGTGCGCTCCGGGACTCTGTGCCGTTACCGTGCCGCCGTGCACATCGGTCAGCGCCTTGGTGATAGCGAGACCTAATCCCAGACCGCCGAACTGGCGGGTCATGTTCTGATTGCCCTGTTCAAACGCGTTGAAGAGCTTGCCGATCTGCTCGGGTTCAATGCCGATCCCCGTATCCTCGATCGAGATCTGCACATGCATCCGCTCGTCGCGCGTGCGCACATAGATATGACCACCGTCCGGTGTGAATTTGGCGGCGTTGCGGATCAGGTTCCAGAGCATCTGCTGCAATCGCGCGCGGTCAGCAAGCACGTAGTGGTGCTGCGCGGCCTTGTCGACATGCACGTCCTGCTGCTTGACCTGAATCTCGCTGCGAAACAGTTCGAGCACGCTGTCGATCACTTCATGCACGTTCACGGTCTCCAGCGAGAGACGCAGCTTGCCGTTCGCCACCCGCGTGAGATCGAGCAGATCGTCGATGAGGCGCGCTTCGAGTTCGACGTTGCGGCGGATCATCAGCACGCACGAGCGCGCCTGGTCCGGCAGGTCCGGTATCATTTCGAGCACTCGCGAGCCCGCCAGCACAGGCGTGAGTGGCGTACGCAACTCGTGCGAGAGCATTGCCAGAAAGCGGTCTTTCGCACGATTGGCTTCTTCGGCGGCGTGCCGCGCAGCCTGCTCGGAAGCCAGCAGCCGTTCATGCTCCTCAATCGCTTCGCGCTGCGAATGAATGTCCGTACAACTGCCAAACCACTTGGTGACCACGCCGTCGGAATCGCGCATCGCAACGATACGCGCGTCGAACCAGCGGTATGCGCCGTCATGGCCGCGAATGCGCAGCTCATGGCGATAGTCCTCGGCCCCGCTCCTGACCGTTTTCAGCCAGCTCTGGCGGATTTCCTCGCGATCGTCGGCATGAACGGCTTCGAGCCACGCGAGGCCGTGCGAATGGCTTTCGTCGAGACCCGTGTATTCGAACCACTGCTTCGACAGAAAATCGCAATCGCCATTGGCGTCGCAGGTCAGCACGAGATGCGGCAGCGCTTCCGACAAGGTACGGTAATGCTGCTCGCGGTCGCGCAGCAGCACTGCTTCGGCCGAAGCCCGCTGTAGTCGGACCTGTGAGAGCGCCCGCTCCACAGCTTCCGGCAGATAGTCGAGGTAGTCGCCGGATTTCGGCACCACGTCCGAGACGCCGGCGCGCAACGCTTCGATCACGCGCGATTCGTCCGTGAACCCGGTAACGAGGATGGCAGGACTGCGCACGCCTTCGGCGCGCAGCCGGCGGAAGAAGTCGAGGCCAGTCTCCGGCCCGTTGAGCTGATAGTCGAGTACGAGCAGGTCCGGCTCGCCGGCCGCGATCCGCTCGCGGGCACTTTCGACGTCCGAACAGAGCGCCACGCGACAACCGGCCCGCTGCAGCGACTTGCGTGCAAGACGCAAGATGCCTTCGTCGTCATCGACGACAAGCACATAATCCGCGGGTGGCGAGGATACGTCTTCGGTCATGCTGGTTCTTTCTATGGCTGGATTTACGCTGGCGGATTTGAGGCCTGTACCGTAACGATAGGTCCCTCAGGATGCCATTAAACGCTGGCCCGGCGGCAGCTTCACCACCTGCAGGAAGAAGCCGAGGCGGCGCACCGCCTCGATGAATGCGTCATATTCGACCGGCTTCGTGATGTACACATTGCAGCCAAGTTCATAGCAGCGCTCGATTTCACGCGGATCGTCGGTTGTAGTCAGGACGATCACCGGCACCGCAGCCGTAGACGGAGAGTCCTTCAGACGGCGCAGCACCTCGAAGCCGTCCACCCGCGGCATCTTGAGATCGAGCAGCACGACGAAGTTCATCAGATCCTGGCGCGGCGGATATTTGCCGGCTACGTCCCCACTGGGCGGATCGCCGAAAAAATAATCGAGCGCCTGCTGCCCATCGGAAAACCGCAGAAAACCGTTCGAGATGCCGGCCCGGCGCAAATTGCGCTCGACGAGCGTAGCGTGGCCGTCGTCGTCTTCGATCAGGACGATGCTGACCGTTTCCCCATGTTTCATCCTGCCTCCGTGCCTGCGAATCGCCGGTGCGTGATCAGTTTATTCGTGTTTCATACTTTTCAATTTAAGCGATCCGCGGGGCAGCCCAAGGACTGCACACGAGAACCGCCTTGCTGCATGACTTGCTGCGATTCGACGCCCGCTTTACAGCCGGGCCGGCTGCTCGGGCAGCACGACGAAAAACGTCGACCCCGCGCCCTCTGCCGATTCCACCCAGACGCGTCCGCCGTGCCGCTCGGCCATGCGCCGCACCAGTGCAAGTCCAATGCCGTCGCCTTTCGCCACTTCGCCGTGCAGCCGCTGAAAGGCACGAAACACTTTGGACATATAAGCCGCCGGAATGCCAAGCCCATTGTCGCGCACATAGTAAGTTCGCGTGCGCAAGACAGGCGGCTCGCTCTCGTCCACAGGATCTGGCTCGCACGCGCCCACCTCGATACGGCCCATGCGGTCCGGATCGAGAAAGTTGAGCGCATTGCCGATCAGATTGCTGAAGATCTGCTCGATCGCGCCCGGGTCGCCCCACGCCGGCGGCAACTCGCGCACGGTGACGGAAACGCCGCGCGCTTCGATCGTGCCGGCTAACCCGTCGACCACGTGCGCCACCACCCGCCCGATACTCACGCGCTGCCACTGATATTCGAGGCGCCCGGCCCGCGAGATTCGCAGCAACGCCTCGATGATCGCGGCTGCCCGCGTCACGGCGGTCCGCAAAAACTGCAGCGATTCGCGCACGTCGCCGTCGAGGACATCGGTGAGGCGGCGTTCTTCGGCTTTCGGTAACTGCGCCGCATCGATTGTGGCGCGCAGTTCGTCGCAGGAAACCTGCAGCTCCTTGGAGAAGCCCTGCAGGTTCACGAGCGGCGAGCGCAAGTCGTGCGAGACGCTGTAGATGAACATCTCGTTGTCTTGGGTCTCCTGGCGCAACTCCTCGTTGACCCCTGCCAGTTCCTTGGCACGCGCCTCGAGCTTTGCCTTCAGGACGGTCTGGGACTGCTCGGCCGCGCGCAACCGTGCGCCGGTCTGGTGCAGTACGGCGTCGAGCGCGGCGATCTCGTCGTTGCCTGAAAGAGGTGCACTCAATGGCCGGCCATGGCCGAGGCGCTCGGCGTTCCCGCTCAGCACCTCGAGACGGCGGCCGATACTGCGGGCGAATACCAGCGCGGTGAAACCCCAGATCAGCATGGAGCCAAGCACGGCCGCGATCAGCGCATATTGCTGGCGAGCCTTGGTCTGAGCGAGCGAAGCGCTGCGCTCGGCATCGAGGCGCGACTCTTCCGCGACGAAAGCATCGAGCTGGTCGCGAAACAGCGCCACCTGGGTCGGCACCTCACCGGCTTCGAGCGCGGTGAATGCGGTCATGCTGCGCCCCTCACGCAGGCCCTTGGCGATGGTCTCGGCCTGGGCCCGGTAAGCGTCGACGGTAGCGCGCATCTGCTGCGCGCGCGTGGCCTGCTGCGGTGTGTCGACGACCAGTTGTTCGAGATGGGTCAGCCGGTCACCCAGGTCGACCCATGCCACATGACGGTCGACGAACGTGGGGTCGCCCACCACCATACCCGTGCGAACCCGCGCGGCCTGACGCAGCAGCGGGTCGATGAGCGAAGACGACTGATACAGGATCTGCTTGCTATTGGCGACCCACAGCGCGGCCTGCGCCGCCCGCTGTTGCGTCTCGAAGACGACACCGAGCAATGCCAGCTCGACGACGCTCGGCATCGCGATCAGCAGGAGACCCTTGGTAAATAGTTTCATGTGCGCCTGGTAGTCTGTCCGGACGCCGCACGGTCCAGGCGGCGGGCTGCGCTTTGCCCCCAAGCGGCGCAGGCCGCCGAACCGCCGTAGCGGAACCGGGTCATTATCGACGCGAACCCGAGATATTTCAATCTGCCGCCCTGGAAGCGCTGGACAACATAAAAATGTGTTTTTTTAATGGCGAGGCTCTCCCTTACAGGGCACCTGCGTCTATCATTGAGACAGAAGTTAGAGACTGATGCTGGGGATGCGAAAGCGCGCGGCAAGGCGATTCGGCACGATTCGTGCGGATGGGTGTGAGGCAGACTGATCGTCGAATCACCGTGAATCTGGCATTTTCGTATGCTATAAAAGATCGACGTGCGGCGGCGCGAAGCCGGGAGTGGTCGCATGAGGACGCTGCGTTTCTTGCAATTCTTTTTCAGGCGAATTTTTATGTCCTTCCCGAAAAAGCGTCGGCGCGCGAAGGTGGACGGCGATGAGTCGTTCCTCGCCGTGCTACGGCACTTCAAACCGTTCGGCCAGCTCGACACCAAGATCGCGCGGGCTCGCGCACAAGATGAGCCAGTGCTGTACGCCCATGTGCTGCCAGGTCTCGACGTCCTCCTATGCAGCGTGCGCGGTGCACAGCCGCCCTACCCGGCGCCTGCCGAACTGCGCCGGCGTTGCATTGAATCAATCGCCAATGCCCTGGAACAGCCGCTCGACGGGTTGGAAAACGGTGGTTACTGGTACGAAGCGGACGGCTTCGGCTTCCTTGTATTTGCCAGCCGCGCCCGCGGCCGGATTCTCCCGGAGTTCGGCGCCACCCGTGCGGCGGTAGGCGGTCCACGTCGCGGTGTACGGCGCCAGGATGCCGCTGGCGATGCGACGCCGCGCTCATTGCGCTGAGTCTCTTCTGATTCTGTTATGCGGCGATAAGATAAGCGGCGGGCTCATGCTCTCATGAGCCCGCCTGCTTTCCTTGTGTGCTGATACTGCCCTTCCCGCACACCTGTCTCCTGCCTAGCTCCCCTTGTACAAGGCACCGCCATTCGCCGGTGACGCGGCCGCCGGCCTGGCAGCCTTGCTTGCGCTGCTTGCCGCGGCCGGAGCCGAAGCATTCCCGTCCAGCGATATCGGCGCACGCGCCTTTTCCTTCTGCCCAGGCGCCGGCGCAGTAGGCTGCGCGCGCTCGGCCGCCAGCAATTGATTGCAGGGCAGCGGCTTGTTATTGCTCGGCGCAATCAGCGGGATCAGCGCGGCAAACGGGTTGATCAGGCCGAGGCCGACCATTGCGCCACCGCGCAGCGCCAATGCCGTCGCATTCACGCCGACGTGAGGATCCTTGAAGGTGCCTTTCACGTATAGCGGCGAGCGCAGCGAAAATACCCGGAAGCCCTTCGTGTGCGGATGCACGCCCAGGTCCATTGTCTCGTCCCGCATATTGACGTTACCGTCGATGTCGATCACCGCGTCGTCCGTATCCAGCGCGAAGACTCGCGGATTGAGCACGCCATCGGTCGCGACGAAGTCCGCTGCGGCGCAATTGATCTTGACGTCAGCCGTGCCGAACAGCTTTTCGTAGACCACGTTGGCCACGTTCAGGCCAGCGGCCTCCATCAGCAAGCGGCTCACCGTGCCGTCAGTGACCAGCGCCTTCACTTCGCCATTCGCGGTTCCGGCGAGCGCCGCCGGCGAATTGCCGGTCGCCGAAAGCGCGGCATCGCCGTTCACTTCGCCGAGTGCGCTTTGCATCGTCTTGAAGTTCGGGAACAGTTGCTTGAGTTTCAGGTGGCGCGCCGCGGTCGAGAAACGGCCCTTCAACGGCGTCGTGCTGCCATCCAGATGAATGTCCGATGAGAGCGTGCCGCCTGCCACGCCGAACGAGAGCGGTACCAGCGAGAGCACGCCGTCCGTCATCACGACGTGGGTGTACAGGTTGGTAATCGGCAGATCCGGATTCTTGATGAGCCGCCGGCCGGTGAATTTGACGTCGGCGTCGATCGCTTTCCAGCGGTCCGTGCGGAACTCCTCGACCGGCAGGGCCTTGTTGGACGGCTGTTTGGTCGCATCGCCTCGCTTGGCTTTGCTGGCGTTCGAATCGGCGCCGATCACCGGGGCGAGGTCGGAGAATTGCAGCAGGTTCGATACAAGCTCACCCTGCAGTAGCGGCCTTGGCTCGCGAGCCGTGTAGGTCAGCGAGCCGTTCAGGTCGCTGCCGCCCACCCGGCCTGTAAAATTTTCATACTTGAAGACGTTGCCGTCCTGCTTGAAATTGCCTACGAGGCGCCCTTCCGTGGCATAAGGCGGCGTGTCCGGCAATGTCACGCCCGTCAGCGAATACAGATGCGCCATGCTGGTGCCCTGCAGCCACAGACGTAAATCGACCGCAGCGAGATGGGCCGGATCCGTGATCGTGCCGACCAGCGCCACATGCAGGTCGCCGGCCTTGACGTCGGCCTGTAGCGGGAACGGCCGGTTCACGTCCTGCAGCGCCAGCAGACCGCCTAACTTGCCGGTGCCTGATACGGGCGTGTGGTTGTACGACCCCTTGGCGGTCCAGCCCAGGGCGTACGGCGGAACCGGAGGCTTGGCGCCGATGCCTACGCTGCTGGCAGGATTGATCGGCGCAGACGCGACCGATGTCATGGTCGCTTCACCCGCCCCAGGACGGCCGGCCGCCGACGCGTTCGAGCCGGCGCTCCCCGCTGTCGCGGCAGAGGCTTGCGCAGCAGCCGAGGCCGAGCCCGTAGACGACGCCTCCGCAGCCGCCGACGCCGCCGTCGCCTCCGAAGCGGTGATCGCATTCGCCTGAGCGGTCAGCTTGCTCGCCCCCTCCTTGCCAACCACCTGTGCGGAGTCCTTACGGGAGGCCGCTTCCTGTTGTTTCATTACGTCGCCGATCGGGATCGGCTGGCCAAGCGTATCGACCACGACCTGCATGTCGGTCTTCTTCTGCTCGTCCGAATAGGCAATGTTGGCCTTGGCGAATGCAATGTCGTGCAGTTCCAGCTTCCATTCCGACGGCCCAGCAGATGACTGCAGTTTGAACGTCCAATTATTGCGCCCGTCGAGCACCCGTTCGAGGTCAACCGAGGGATTCACCAGATTGATCGCCGGAATCACAATGTCATGCGCGAGCAACGGCAGCACCGCGACTTCGAAGTCGATCTCGTCGAGCGTTGCGAAGTGCGGCTGTTTGGTCCAGTCGGGATTGGCTATCGTGATATTGGCCGCCGAAAATCGTGGCCAGGGCACCCAGCCGCGCCAGCCCGTCTCACCCACCGGATGGCGCCAGCCGACTTTCAGATCGCCCTCGATGACAAACTGCCTGCCTATCGCGTCGCTGACTTTCTGGTCCACCCAGGGACGCGCGCGATTCCAGTCGAAGGTCAGGATAAAAATCGCCAATGCAGCGATCAGGACAACGATGACTGCCAGGAGCCATGCGATGATCTTGCCGATTCGTCCGCCGATCGTGCTCGACACTGCCATGAGTCACTCCATTCTTCTCAATTTGCTTATCGGACAGCAGTTAACATGCCCGGTTCACCGTGCATCAGGCACGGGGACGCGCATTGTACCTATGAACCCAATTCAAACATGACCGACACTCCTCTCATCGACGCCGCGGACATCTCCAGACGCGATCCGCTGAGCGGTCAGATACTCCTGCGTCAAACCCGTTTCACGCTGTACGCAGGCGACCGGGTCGCCATCACCGGCCCGTCGGGTTCGGGCAAGAGCGTGTTGCTGCGCGCGCTCGCGCTGCTCGATCCGCTTGACAGCGGACACATTGCCTGGCACGGCAAACCTGTCGAACGCGCGGCGATCCCGCGCTACCGCCGCAATGTCGCCTATATCCGGCAACGGCCCGCGATTCTCGACGGCACGGTCGAGGACAACCTGCGCTACCCGTTCTCGCTCAAGGCGTATCGCGATGTGCAGTTCGATCGCACGCGGGCCGCTTCGCTGGCGGCGCAGGCGGGTCGAGGCAACGACTTTCTCGACAAACGCGCGAGCGATCTGTCGGGCGGCGAAGCGCAGATCGCGGCGCTAATCCGCGTGCTGCAGCTCGACCCGGAGGTCTTGCTGCTCGACGAACCGACGGCCTCGCTCGACCCTGAGTCGTCGCACGCCATCGAAGGTCTCGTCAAAGCGTGGTTCGCCGACGACCGGCAGCCGCGCGCATCGGTGTGGGTATCGCACGATCCGGCCCAGGCAAAACGCATGAGCGAGCGTCACCTGACCATGCGCGGCGGCGTTCTCGATGAAGCCGCAGCACCGAGAGATGCCAATGAGGAACCAGCCCAATGAACCTGCAAAACCTCAGCCTGTGGGATGTGGCGATCGCCGCGCTGCTGATCGTGGTGAACGGCGCGGTGTCGGTGGCGCTCAAGCTGGACCTCGAACGCAAGCTCGCCTGGGCCGCGGTGCGCACCGTGGTTCAGTTGCTGGCGATCGGTTATGTGCTCGGCTGGGTGTTCCAGTTCGACCGCTGGTTTGTCGTGCTGCCGTTGATGGTGGCGATGACCCTCATCGCCGGATTCGCAGGCGCGCAACGCGGCGCACGCACCTATACCGGGCAGCGCGTCGACAGCATCGTATCGATCTGGGTCAGCTCGTGGCTGGTGGCTGCCGTGGGTCTGTTCGTCGTGATCCGCATTCGCCCGTGGTACGAGCCTCAATATGCGATTCCGATTCTCGGCATGATCCTCGGCAATACGCTCACGGGGGTGTCGCTTGGCATCGAACGGATGACCGAAGAGCTGACTGCGCGGCGCGATCGCGTGGACATGGCGCTCGCGCTTGGCGCCACCCGTTGGGAAGCTGCCCAGGCGCCGGCGCGGCAGGCGGTGCGTGCAGGGATGATTCCGACGCTCAACCAGATGGCAGTGGTAGGCATCGTCAGCCTGCCCGGCATGATGACCGGTCAGGTGCTCGCCGGCCAGTCGCCGCTGCAGGCTGTCCGCTATCAGATCGTGATCATGTTTCTGATCGCGGCGTCGTCGGCGCTCGGTACTGTGCTGGCCGTGCTGCTGACTTATCGGCGGCTGTTTTCAGCGGATCACCGGTTTTTGGCATCTCGATTGATGGAACGAGCGGCGACCAGGCGGCGCTGATGCTTGCCTTGCCGTGGCGTTTGATCCACTGCATGCAGCGCACATAGGCGGCGCATGCACAGCGCATCATATATGCCACCGAAGCGCTGATCACTCAACCGTTCAGCGCTTCGCCGACACCACGACCTGGGTTCCATCGCTCAAGGTCAGCGTCTTCGCACTGCCGTTGGTGGGCATGCTAAAACGCACAATCTGACTGAGCCTGACATCGTTCGGACACTTGAGCGTCTTGCCGGCGTTGGTCACGTTCTTGGTGCCGTGTGGCGCCAATGCCTGGAAGCTCAGTTGCACGGTTGCCGTACCGTCATTGGCGACCACCGGCGCAAAGCGGATCTGCGTTTGCCGCAGCACCGCGCCGTTGCTATCAAGGGGATACGACGTGTAGTCGGGACACTGATCCGTCGCCGCGACCGCGCCGCCAGGCGGCACGGTCTTCCACGTGAAGTCATCGGACTCGCCGGAGCGGATCGTGCGGGTTTCCTGCACGTTGCCGAATTCCTTCGAAGTGACCTTGACGGTGTAGCGGATCGGTCCATCCGTCGCGGCTTGCGAAGTCACCGTGATCGGCGTGACGGCATGGGCCGCCGGCACCAGAGCGCAGGCAAGAGATGCGACCATAGACACGGCGGAGAGTCTGAAGCAGGGGCTCATACGGTCACCTCGTCGTTGTGCCGCTGCACGCTCGCGTCGCGAGACGCGCAGCGACTTTGCATGGAGCCCTGCCAGTCTACCGCCAAGCGGACCCAAAAACGCTTCGCGCGGATTGGGTGTTAACCCGCTTGCGTTAAGCGCGTCCCTTGGCTTGGCTATGCCTAGAAGCCGGTCAACACGAGCTTGCCGATTGCCCGGCCTTCTTCCAGCAATTGATGCGCGCGCCGCACGTTCTGCGCATTGATCTTGCCGAGGTCCTCGCCGACCGTCGTGCGCAGCGTGCCCGCGTCGACGAGACGGCCTACTTCGGTCAGCAGCTTGTGCTGTTCGATCATGTCGGGCGTACCGAACATCGAACGCGTGAACATGAATTCCCAATGGAACGCGGCGCTCTTCGCCTTCAGCAACTCGACCGCAATCGGCTTGCTGTTTTCAACGATCGTACAAATACCGCCCTGTGGTTTGATCACCGCGGCTGCCGCCGGGAAGTGCTTGTCCGTGTCGTTGAAAATCAACACGTAGTCCACCTGCTCGAAACCGATCCCCTTCAACTGCGCCGGCATGTCGCCGAAATGATCGACGATGTGATCCGCGCCCAGTTCGGTCGCCCACTTTGCCGACGCCGGACGCGAGGCTGTCGCAATGACGGTCAGTCCGGCGAGCTGCTTCGCCAGTTGAATACCGATCGAACCCACCCCGCCCGCGCCACCGATGATCAGCACCGAGCGCCCCTTATCCGCGCCTTGCGGCGACACGCCGAGCCGATCGAACAGCGCCTCCCACGCGGTAATCGCGGTCAACGGCAACGCCGCGGCGTGGCTGAAGTCGAGCGAAGCCGGTTTGTGGCCGACGATGCGTTCGTCGACGAGGTGATACTCGCTGTTCGCGCCCGGCCGGGTAATGCTCCCCGCATAGAACACCGGATCGCCGACCTTGAAAAGCGTCACTTCGGGGCCGACTGCCGCCACCGTTCCCGCCGCGTCCCAGCCGAGCACGCGTGGCACCTTCTCGACCGTGTCTTTCGGCGAGCGCACCTTGTAATCGACCGGGTTCACGGAGATCGCCTCGACCTTTACGAGCAGGTCACGGCCGCTGGCTTCCGGCTTGGGAAGCTCGACGTCGAGCAGCGCTTCGGGATGGTCGACGGGCAAATAGCGATAAAGACCGACAGCTTTCATGGCAACTCCTGATTCGTTCATCGATTAGACGGGGTTAAACATTCGCTTCGACGCGGGTGCCGTGGGCGGCCCGGCATCGATCGACTGTTTGCTATCTTAGGACGATCCTTCCTCTTTCAGAACAGGCATAATGGCTTAAACATTTTCTTGAAATTCGGAATAATGACGTCTGCTGCCTCTCCGCCATCTGCCGTCAATGAGCGCGAACGGCTCGATCTGCTCGACGTCGCGCTGTTCGTGCGGGCTGCGCTGCTGGCTAATGTATCGGCGGCCGGGCGCGAGTTCGGTTTGTCGGCGGCGGTGGCAAGCGCCCGGCTCGGGCAGCTCGAAAGGCTGCTCGGCGCGCGCCTGCTGCATCGGACCACCCGCCGCATCAGCCTGACGCAGGACGGCGAGGTTTTCATGATGCGCGCCCAGACGCTGCTCGACGCCGCGGCGGCCGCCCGTGCCTCGGTTGGCCGGGCGCAAACCGAGCCGCAGGGGCGTCTGCGGGTGTCGATGACATCGTCGTTCGGACGTCAGCATGTTTCGCCAGTGATCCCCGAATTTCTACGCCGCTATCCGGGTGTGAGCGTCGATCTGCGCCTCTCCGACCATATCGTCGATCTCGTCGACGCCGGGGTCGATCTGGCAATCCGGCTTGGCGCGTTGAAGGATTCGACGCTGGTGGCAAAACGTCTGGCGGTGAACCGGCGCGTCATCTGCTGCGCACCCGCTTATCTGGCGGAGCACGGGACGCCGCATCATCCGGCCGATCTCGTGCAACACGAATGCGTGATTCTGTCGGACCAGCATACATGGGCTTTCGAGACGCCGGCGGGGCCGATCGATGTGCGCGTCAGCGGGCGCCTCGCCACCGATAACGGCGAGGTCATCCGCGACGCCTTGCTGGCCGGCTTCGGCATTGCGTTGAAATCGACATGGGATGTCGCGCCTTACCTGCGCAGCGGCAAACTGGTGACGATTCTCGACAGCTATCCGCTCGCCGAGACGGTGGCGATCTGGGGCGTCTATCCGAGCCGCGCATTCGTGCCGCCCAAGACGTTGGCGTTTATCGACTTTCTGGCAGAGCACTTCGGCGATCCGCCGTATTGGGATCTCGAGCCGCGTGAGGCAGACGCTGGGTCCTGAGACCCGGAAAGCGTTGCACCGCGCAGCAACGCTCGCCTCCAATACGCATACCGGCGGCGTGCACTGGCGCAGAACCGGCCTTCATTCCCTTCATTCAATACCCACGCTTAGTGCTTGTTGCCCGCGCCAGACTTAACTTTGCCGCTGGAATTCGCATTGCTGTGCGCATCGTTCTGCGTCTTCTGCTGATACTCGTCGCCACCGCGCCGGTCCGTGTCCTTCAGGCCGCGCTGCAGATCGCCATGGGCCTGCTTGCCGACACGACGCGGATCGTCCTCGTGTTGCGACTCCGAAGTTTGATCGGTTTCGTGCGGCAACGGAGCGGCCTCATCCTGCAACGAACGGGCGTCCTGACTCGCGTGCGGGTCAGCGCTCTTGCCGTGCTTTTGTTGCTTGCCGCCCGCTTGCGACACTTGGGGTGATGTCTTCATCGTGTCCTCCCGTTCCAGTTGGTTTTGACTGCGCCGGCGCATAAGCGTCCGCCGGCTCAATCGGATTTCGCGCCATCGAGGCGCTTCTTCATTGCGGCAGTGATGCGTTGCCGCGTCTTCGCGTAATCCGCCCAAGGGTCTTGCCGCAGCGACTCAAGCCGTTCGTGCAGGTTGGCAATGGTCCATTGATCGCCGGCTGTGGTGCCGGCAACCTCGTCCCACGCGAGCGGTACGGAGACGCCAAGGCCAGGTCGTGCGCGTGCGGAAAAAGCGGCCACGGTGCTCGAGCCGCGGTTGTTGCGCAGGTAATCGACGAAGATCTTGCGCTTGCGGTTCTGCGGACCCATCTTCGCGGCGAAATGTTTGGGCAGCGTGGCCGCCATGTGTTGTGCGACGGCCTGCGAAAACGCCTTCACCTCGTCCCAGCCAGCCTGCTTCGCGAGCGGCACGACGACATGCAAGCCTTTGCCGCCACTTGTTTTGCAGAACGATTCGAGACCGAGTTCATCAAGCAGCGTGCGGGTCAGTTGAGCGGCTTCGATCATCTTGTCCCAGCCGAGCGCCGGGTCCGGATCGAGATCAAACACCATCCGGTCAGGCTTTTCGATGTTCGAAGCGAGCGCGTTCCACGTATGCAGCTCGACTGTGCCCATCTGCGCCGCGCCGATTAGCGCCTTTATCGTGTCGACCGAGATCAGCGGTGGATGGCCAGGATCGAGGCCCGGATGCTGGGTGACGTTCGGAATCGCCAGCTTCTGGCTATGCTTCTGGAAGAACAGCTCGCCGCCGATGTCCTCCGGGGCGCGCACCAGCGAGACCGGCCGATCCTTCAGATGCGGCAGCATCCAGTCAGCAACCGATTCATAGTACTGCACGAGATCGATCTTGCGGGCGCCGGTCTGTTTGTCGATGACGCGGTCTGGGTGAGAGATCCGCACGCCGGCGATCGATGACGGCTCGTCGGCTGCAGGGGTCTTCTTGCCGCGAGATGCGCGGGCCGGTGCGGTCTTGGACGCCGCGGCTTTGGGCGTTGCCGTCCTGGACGTTTCAGCCTTGGACGCGGCAGCTTTGGATGTTGCAGCCTCTGACGTTTCAGCCTTGGACGCTGTGGCTTTAGACGTTGCGCTGTTCCCTGCCGCGTCCTGCTTCACGGTGCGTTTTCCCGCTGCACCCGGTTTCGCGGTTGTATTGGCAGAACGCTCGGTTGGGTTCGGTTGCACATCGGCTCCTTCGCGCGGCGTTTCCCTGACGATCTGCCGCGCCGGTTTATCATTTCGCAAGCTCACGAACGACGCCTGCCGCACGATGCGCTCGTCGGTCCACTCCGCGAAATTGCACTCGCACACGAGCGACGGTTTGACCCAGTGAACGGGCGTGCGACTGCGTTCGCGAGGCACACTGGCGAACGGCATGCGTGAGGTCTCGAGCACATCGAGTTCCTTCTTCACCGAACGCAGCAGCGCCGCATCGAAGCCCGTGCCGACCCGGCCCGCGTACTGCAGTTTGCCTTTGCTATCGTGCACGCCGAGCAGCAACGCGCCAAACGCCGCCCGGCTGCCCGCAGGCTCCGTGTAGCCACCAATCACGAATTCCTGACGACGCCGGCACTTGAGTTTGATCCAGGTCGACGTGCGGCCCGACGCGTAATGGCTGTCACGCCGTTTGCCGATGATCCCCTCGAGCGCCATGTCGCAGGCGCTTTTCAGCAGTTCCTCCGCGCTGAAGGCGAAGTCCTCGGAAAAGCGCAGAACCCGCTCGTCCGTGCCCTCCAGCAGCGCGTGCAGAATGGCGCGGCGTTGTACCAGTGGCACGGCACGCAGGTCGTAGCCGTTCAGATACGGGACGTCGAACAGATAGATCACAATGTCTTGCGGCCGGTTTGCATCGAACGCATTCTGGAGTGCCTGGAAGTTCGGCACATCGTTGTGATCGAGCACGACTGCTTCGCCATCGAGCCATGCGCTCTCGAGTTCGAGTTGCGCCAGCGCGTCGACCTGTTTGCTGAATTTCGCGCTCCAGTCGTTGCCGGCGCGCGTATCGATGCGTACAGGATGCTTCGAGGCGCGATGATCGATGCGCACCAGTACCCGGTAACCGTCGAACTTGATCTCGTACGACCATTCGTCGCCAGGCGGGGCGGCGTCGACCAGTGTCGCCAGTTGCGGCTTGAGCGTGGCGGGCAAGCTGGCTTTCGCCGCGCCCTTGATTGCCGGCGATGCCGCTAGCGTGCGGAGCGACTCCGCGCTGCGGTTGGCGACGATATCGGTTTTTGTCGGGTCGGCCGCATGCGCTTGCGAGGTGGATTTCCGCCCCGCGGTAGTTGTTTTGCTGGCGCGGGTGGCTCGTTTGGCTGAGGTGTGCGTGTCTACGGCATGCTTCTCTGCCGTCTTTCCCACTGCCGTCTTCCCGCCCGTTTTTCCAGCCGCGGCTTTGCGCGCCACGCCGTTGCGTGAGCGAGACGCCGCCGGAGCATCGAGCACACTGCCAGGACGCTCGGCGAGCACATCGAAATCCGCCTCGCTGCGGGCCGCGTCGTCGCGTTCCTTGATCAGCAGCCATTGCTCCTTGTCCCCACTTCCACGCATATGGCTGCGTACCAGCATCCAGCCGCCCTGGAGCTTGTCGCCAGCCAACGTGAACTTGAGCTTGCCTGCCCGATAGGCCTCGTGCGCGTGCTTGAGGCCCCCGTCCGGTTCCCACGTGCCGCGATCCCATACGATTACGGAACCTGCACCGTAATTGCCGGGCGGTATCTCACCTTCGAACGACCCGTATTCCAATGGGTGATCTTCCACATGCACGGCCAGCCGCTTTACCGACGGGTCCAGGCTCGGTCCTTTAGGCACCGCCCAGGACTTCAGCGTGCCATCGAGTTCCAGGCGAAAGTCGTAGTGAAGGCGGCGCGCGTCATGCTCCTGAATCACATAGGACAGCGCGTGCGCCTGTCCGGCCGACGACGCCTTGCGGCGCGCAACCTTCGGCGCGCCCTTGCCTGACGGCTCGGGTGTCTCGTCGAAGCGGCGCTTGCGGTGATAGGGATCAAGGCGGTCGGCCATAGCAGTGCTTTAAAGACAGGCTTACGCAGCGCTACGCTTGCGCGGCGCAGCTTCTTTGCGCGAAGCCGCCGCGCGCGCGCCGGTGCTAGCCGCGCGGCGCGTCGTGCCAGTCTTGCGGCGTGGCGGTTCGGCCGCCTCCTCCGCATCATCGTCCTGCGCCGCGGACGCTCGCCCGCGCGTCTTGCCCTTGCCACGTCCGAGGCTGCGCTTGAGCAGGTCCGACAGATCGAGAATCTCGGCGGACTGACGCGATTCCTTGGGAGTCTCTACGTCGGTGACCTCTTCGGTCTTGCCCGCGCGAACCTTGCGGTCGACGAGCGCCATGATGTCGTCGCGGAACGTGTCGTGATAGGTCAACGGGTCCCAACTGTCGCTCATGTCGTCGATCAGCTTTTTCGCCATATCGAGTTCGCGCGCGGTCACTCCCGCCTTCTTCGGGTCCTCGGACGGCAACTTCAATTCATTGTAGTCGCGCACTTCGTCGGCCCAGCGCAGTGTGTTGAGCGCAAGAACCGGCCCAACCGGAATCAGCGCCGCCAGATGCTGCTTGTTGTGCAACACCACGTTCGCGACGCCGATCTTGCCGGACGCCTTCAGTGCCTCGCGCAGCAACGCATAGACCTTCTCGCCCTTGCGGTCGGGCGCCAGAAAATATGGAGTGTCGAGATAGAGAAACGAAATCTCGGGGGCTTCGACGAACGCGAGGATATCGACGGTTTGCGTCGACTCCGGATTCGCCGAGCGGATTTCGTCATCGGACAGGACAACGTACTTATCCTTCTCGTACTCGAAGCCGCGGACAATGTTATCGCGCGTAACTTCCTTGCCGGTCCGCTTGTTGATCTGCCGGTAGCCGATGGGATCGATGGACCGCTTGTCGAGCAGATTGAAGCCGACTTTTTCCGACTGCGTGGCCGGATACAGTTGTACCGGCACGTGCACGAGGCCGAAGCTGATCGCGCCTTTCCAGATCATGTGTGACATCGTGCGCTCCACAAAGGCCGGGATCTTTGACGAAGCAGCAAGCGTGCCACGAAGGCACGGCCGTGCTGGGCCGCGCCAGTGCCCGTGCGGCCCGGCGGCACCTCTCTGGGCGTCCTGTAACTCTTGCGTAAGATCGGCAAAAGCTACGGTCGGGCGGCGCCGCGGGCGGCCTCCGCCGACCCGTTACAATAGCCAGATTTTCCGCGCGCGCCGCGCGCTCTTTCCTGCGTCGACATGAACCTCGTCATCCAAAGCCCCGCGCCGTTGTCCGCCGATCACCATAAGACGCTTATCGCGCTTGCGCGTGGCTCGCGCGCCACCGTCATCGATGCGTACGCCATCCGCATTGCCGACGCCAACCCCGCCCAGCGCGCCGATCTCGAGGTTTACTGCGACACGCACTCGCTGGACTTCGCGTTTGTCGAACCCAACCGGCACTTGCGCGACTTCGGCCTGGTGGCGATGGATATGGATTCGACGCTGATCACGATCGAATGCATCGACGAAATCGCCGATTTCTGCGGGCTGAAAGCCGAGGTCGCGGCGATCACCGAGGCGTCGATGCGCGGCGAAATCAAGGACTTCAACGAAAGCCTCACGCGCCGGGTAGCGCTGCTCAAGGGCCTCGACGCCAGCGCGCTGGAACGCGTGTACGACGAACGGCTGCGTCTCTCGCCGGGAGCTGAACAGATGCTCGCCGGGGCAAAGGCAGCGGGTCTGAAAACGTTGCTCGTGTCCGGCGGTTTCACGTTCTTCACGGACAGGCTGAAGGCCCGCCTGGGCCTCGATTTCTCGCACGCGAATACGCTCGAAATCGTCGACGGCAAACTGACCGGCAAAGTAACAGGCGAGATCGTGAACGCCGACGTCAAGGCGCGTACGCTGCGTGAGACCTGTGCCAAGCTAGGCATAGATCCGAACCGGGCGATCGCGATGGGCGACGGTTCGAACGACCTGAAAATGATGGCCGAGGCCGGGCTATCGGTCGCATTTCGTGCGAAGCCAGTGGTGCGCGAAGCGGCCAGCGTCGCGTTTAACCACGTTGGGCTGGATGGGGTGTTGCGGTTGTTTTGAGCTGCTTAAGACGTCGCAACGCGGTAAGTGCGGCGATTCTTAAAAAGAACGCTTCATTCTCAGCAAGCGATACCTAGGCCAACGTACTCAAACTCTGCTCGATATCCGCGCGCAGATCGGCCTCTTCCTCCAGCCCGATATAGAAGCGCACTAACGTGCCTTGATGCGGCCACTGCGCCGCCGTCCGCATCGAAGCGATGTCGTACGGCACCACGAGGCTGTGCGCCCCACCCCAGCTCCAGCCGATCGAAAACAGCTCGAGCGACTCGCAGAACGTGTCGATTTGCGCCGGCGTGTAGCGGCCGTCGAACACGACCGAAAACAGTCCGCCCGCGCCCGTGAAATCGCGTTCGTAGACCTCGTGTCCCGGACAATCGGCAAATGCCGGATGCAGCACCGCCGCAATCTCAGGACGTGTCTTCAGCCACTTCGCAAGCGCGAGCGCGCTGCGGTCATGCTGCTCGAAACGCACCCGCATGCTGGGCAGGCTGCGCAGAATCAGCGAGCAGTCGTCCGCGGAGACGCCGATGCCCATGCGCATGCGCGCCGCTTTCAGCTTCAGATGCACGTCACGATCCACCGTGATGGTCGCGCCCATCAGCACGTCGCCACCACCCGACTGATACTTGGTCAGCGCCTGAAGCGAGATATCGACACCATGATCGAACGGACGGAACGCCAGTCCAGCGGACCAGGTATTGTCGATTGCCGTGATGACGTTGCGGGCACGCGCTGCCGCAGTGATCGCCCGGATGTCGGGCACTTCCATCGTCACCGAGCCCGGCGCTTCGAGCCAGATCAGGCGCGTATTGGGCTGGATCAGGTCCGCAATCCCCGCGCCGATCAACGGGTCGTAATAACGTGCCGTAATGCCGAAATCGCGCGCCAGCCAATCGCCGTGCTCACGGTTCGGCGAATACACGTTGTCGGGGATCAGGACGTCGTCGCCCGCCTTGACGAGGCCAAAGTAGACGTTGGAGATCGCCGACAGTCCCGACGGCTGCAACAGCGCATGATTGCCGCCTTCGATCGCGGCGAGCCGCTGCGCCAGCACGAGGGAGGTCGGCGTCGCATGCAGGCCGTAGCGCCACTGGCCGTCGTTGCGCCAGTCGCACGCCCGCATCGCGGCGAGATCGGGAAACACGACCGTCGATGCGCGCGCCACCGGCACCGATAGCGATTCGAAGCCCGGTGTGACCTGGTCTTCAGCGCGCACGATGCGGGTTTGCAGGCTGCGCTTTGGTTTGGATTGAGTCATGGTGATTTCGCGTAGAGGCAAAACAGAACGGATAGCGCGTGCCGCAACACAGCGCCTAGTCGCCTGTCGACAGGTTGTTCACCCCGTTCACCGTATGCGCGCCACTCGGGGCTGCGGCAGCCGGAGCGGCGGGTGCGGCCGGGGTGGCAGCACCACCGCCAGCGGCCGGCGGCGCCGTTTGCGCAGTTGCAGCAGGAACAGGTTGTCCCGCAGCCAGCGGACGCAAGTCGAACGGCTGCGGATCCGAATCGTCGACATTCATCCGGTCGCCCGCCACCGAACCGTCGGCAGCAAACTTGCCAACCCAGTTGCCGGTGATATGGGTACCGTCGTTCGACTCTTCCACTTCGAGGGTATCGCCGTCGCGATCCCCCGCGATCAGGATCACTTCGCCCGTGTCGGTGTACTGATATTCACCATGCACGCCCGACGGATCGTCGGTCTTCGGTCCGAGGCGTAGCACGATCTGGCGCGAGCCAAGCGTGCCCACCAGGCGCGGAAACTTTGCAAACTCCGGGCTCGGCTTGAGCGGCAACTGGATCGGCGGCGGCGCGGCGAGCTCCTTGACCGCATCGCTTTGTGCCCAGACCTGGGCAGGCATCAAGACGCTCGCACCGGCCAGCAGCAGCATCGCCGCAGTACCGGAGACCCAGCCGCGCAAAGAGGCAGCATTCTTCATTGCTTTCGATTCCAGCATCGTTCCTTTCCTGTTGCACGAGGCGAGGCGCTACGCCTCGCGTCAAATCCGCTCGAAGATCGCCGCGATGCCCTGGCCGCCGCCGATGCACATCGTCACGAGCGCGTAACGCCCGCGAGTGCGCTGCAGTTCGTAGAGCGCCTTCACGGTAATCAGTGCGCCGGTCGCGCCGATCGGGTGGCCGAGCGAAATGCCGGAGCCGTTCGGATTGACCTTCGCGGGATCGAGTCCAAGTTCGTTGCTGACCGCGCACGCCTGCGCGGCAAATGCTTCGTTGGCTTCGATGACATCGAGATCGGCGACCGTCAGGCCGGCCCGTTCGAGCACCTTGCGGGTAGCCGGCACCGGGCCGATACCCATGTACGCCGGATCGACGCCCGCGTGCGCGTACGCGACCAGACGTGCCAATGGCTGCACACCGCGCTGCTCCGCGACGCTGCGCTCCATCAGGACAACCGCAGCGGCCGCGTCGTTGATACCGGACGCGTTGCCGGCAGTGACCGAGCCGTTTTCCTTCGCAAACACCGGCTTCAACTTCGCAAAGTCTTCCGCCGACGGATTCACGCGAACGTGTTCATCCTGTTCGAACACGACGTCACCCTTCTTCGATGCAATCGTGACCGGCAGAATCTGTTCCTTGAAATACCCGTTCGCGATAGCGTGGGCGGCACGACGATGCGATTCGAGCGCGAGCGCATCTTGGGCTTCACGCGTGATGCCGTATTTTTGCGCGACGTTCTCAGCCGTCACGCCCATGTGGATGCCCTGGAACGGATCGTTGAGGGCGCCCAGCATCATGTCGACGAGACGCGCATCGCCCATGCGCTGGCCGAAGCGCGCAGCGGGCATCACATACGGCGCGCGGCTCATGTTTTCTGCGCCGCCGCCGATGGCGATATCCGCATCGCCGAGCAGCACGCTCTGCGCGGCGGAGACGATCGCCTGCAGACCGGAACCGCACAAGCGGTTCACCGTCAACGCAGGCGTATGCTGCGCGACGCCGCCGTTCAACGCCGCGACGCGGGCCAGATACATATCCTTCGGTTCGGTGTGAACCACGTTGCCGAACACGACATGGCCCACTTCGTCGCCCGACACCTTCGCACGCGACAACACCTCACGCACCACGCGTGCGCCGAGATCGGTCGGCGAGAAGTCTTTGAGGCTGCCACCGAAGTCGCCAATTGCCGTCCGTACCCCGCTTATCACTACGACGTCCCGTTGCATTGCTCGCTCCTCCTACTCTCTGATTCACTGATGGTGATCTGGATTGCCACTATTTCAACGACGGTCGCGGACCGCCTGGTTCGTTGTCGTCGCGTCCAGGTGCTCTCGTGCAGATCACGCGCATACGTGCGAGAGAGACGCCTTAAACAGCCTCGGCCAACGCCTGCTCGACCACCGCACGATGGGGAATCGGCGCCACTGCGCCGTAGCCTTGCGTGGACAATGCCGCCGCCACGTTGGCATAGCGCGCCGCGGCAAACGGATCGTCACCCGCGACGATGCGGGCAATAAACGCACCGCCGAAACAATCGCCAGCACCGGTCGCATCGACGGCGTTCACGACGTGACCCGGCACGAGGCGGCGCTCATCCGGCGTGGCCACATAAGCGCCCTGCTTGCCGAGCTTGAGCGCTACCACGCGGGGCCCGAGCGCCAGCAGATAATCGACGATCTCGTCGCGGCCAGTGAGCCCCGTCAGCTCCGTGACATCGTCCCAGCTTGGGAGACAGATATCCGTGTAGCGAATCGCTTCGGCCATCACCGCACGCGCTCGCGCGAGCGGCCACAGCTTGAGACGCAGGTTGGTATCGAAACTGACACGCACACCGTTCGCGCGAGCGTGGCCGATGGCCGCGAGAGCAGCATCGCAGGCACTTACGCTGATGGCGAGACTGATGCCGGACAGATGCACCACCTGGGCCGCGGCAATCGCGTCAAGCGGCAAATCCCGTGGGGCGTAACGACTCGCGGCCGAACCGGCGCGCAGATAATCGAACTGATGCCCGTCCGGGCCGTGCGAGACAAAATAGACGCCGGTGGGCGCGTGGCTATCGACCTTCACCATCGACGTAGCGACCGACTCGCACTGCCACAGATCGAGCAGCAGACGCCCGAAATGATCGTCGCCGACTGCCGACACAAAGCCGGCCGTCGTACCCTGACGAGCAGCCGCGACGCAGAAGTTCGAGGTGTCGCCGCCAAACCCCTGCAGATAGTTCGGCTCGTCCTTCGACGCCTGGTTGAATTCGACCATTGCCTCGCCGAGCGCGAGGACTGCCGGGCTCGCGGACGTAGGCATGGCTTACACCTCGCCCCACAGATCGTGGCCATCCGCACCGCTGATCTTCACCGAGACAAAATCACCGACCTTGTAGCGCTTCGAGGCCTTGGTGGTGGGCGCGATATACACGACCCCGTCGATCTCCGGCGCATCCGCTGCCGTGCGGCCGATGCCGCCGTCGGTATTGATCTCATCGACCAGCACCTTCAGCGTCTTGCCGACCTTGCGGGCGATGCGCTTCGCCGACACTTCCTCGGCGACTTCCATGAAACGCGCGCGGCGTTCTTCACGCACTTCGTCGGGCAACGCACCGTCCAGTTCGTTGGCCGTGGCGCCCTCAACCGGCGAGTAAGCAAAGCAGCCAACCCGATCCAGTTCTGCTTCGCGGATGAAATCGAGCAGCGTCTGGAAATGCTCTTCGGTCTCACCAGGAAAGCCGGCGATGAACGTGCTGCGGATGGTCAGATCCGGGCACATCTCGCGCCATGCGCGCACGCGCTCAAGCACTTTTTCGGCATTGGCCGGGCGCTTCATACGCTTGAGCACTTCGGGATGCGCGTGCTGGAACGGTACATCGAGGTACGGCAGCACGTGGCCTTTGAACGGGCCTTCGGCCATCATCGGGATCACTTCGTCGACGCTTGGGTACGGATACACATAGTGCAGGCGCACCCAGGCGCCGTATTGCGCCGCCAGTTCGCCGAGTGCGCCGACGAGATCGGTCATGCGCGTCTTGATCGGCTTGCCGTTCCAGAAACCGGTGCGGTACTTCACGTCCACGCCATACGCACTCGTGTCCTGCGAAATCACCAGCAGTTCCTTCACACCGGACTTGAACAGGTTTTCAGCTTCAAGCATCACGTCAGCGACCGGACGCGACACGAGGTCGCCGCGCATGGACGGGATGATGCAGAACGTGCAGCGATGGTTGCAGCCTTCGGAAATCTTCAGATACGCGTAGTGGCGCGGCGTGAGTTTCACGCCCGCAGCGGGCACGAGATCCACGAACGGGTCGTGCGGCTTCGGCAGGTGGTTATGGACCGCCTGCATCACTTCGCCCAGCGCATGCGGACCGGTGACGGCCAGCACCTTCGGATGCACCTCTTCGATCAGGCCTGAGCCGCTCGCGCTCTTCTTCGCGCCGAGGCAACCGGTGACGATCACCTTGCCGTTTTCGGACAGCGCCTCGCCGATGGCGTCGAGGCTTTCCTGGACCGCTTCGTCGATGAAGCCGCAGGTGTTGACCACGACCAGATCGGCGCCGTCATAGGTCCCCGAGATCTCGTAGCCTTCGGCGCGCAGTTGCGTGATGATCTGCTCGGAGTCGACGAGCGCTTTCGGGCAGCCGAGGGAGACCATGCCGATTTTAGGAGCAGATCCCGCCTTCGCCTTTGATTCCAAATGGTTTTTCACTGATACACCGTACTTGTGGGGGTCGTGGCGCACCGCGCCGCGAAGGCACTATTCTACCGTGCCATGTGTCCTCGACGTCCCCTCGTCGGAATATGACCGCGACGCTGAAGTTGGTTGTGAAATGCAACACCCGGTAAAGCCGGGCCGCCGCGACGATGCCTAAGCTAATGCGGCCGTGCTGGCCGTTGCCTCGTCGTCGCCTTTCTCAACTCCGTCTGCGTCCACCGCCGCATGCCATTCGACATCCAGGCCGTGCAGCGGCACATGGACCGGAGTCTGAACTGGCGGCACCACAAAGAGATCGGCCGACGAACGCTTCTGGTGTTTGTCGGACACCCAGACGCTCCAACCTGCGTCGACCTTAAATTGAAGCTTTTTCAGACGCTTGCTGTAGCGGCGACGAGCGACAAGATCGCGCCCATTCACATGGACTCCCGAGACGTGGCCAAAACAGTAAACCGATGACGCGATCGGGAAGATAAGCGCGCTGCACAAGACATCGGTCAGCTGGAGACCGACGTGGTTGTTACTCACACCGAACGTCGGCAACTCGATCACACGGTCAAATGGATCGCCTTTCGCCCGGTACTTTTGAGTAAAAATCGAATGCGCAACCTGGTCGTTCAGTTGCGTAGTCCTAAAGTCGGCAATCACAAAACCTTGCGAGTCCTTGTGCTTCAGAAACGACTGGAAGGCCTTGCATGCATACTGCACCGATTGAGTATAGGTCTCGCGCGACTTGAACGGCATAGCTACACCCTTTATCCAGACCGACGCGAGAACCCGACAGCTGTAGCGCTCAAGCAGTCCCAACGTATCGTCGATAAACCGCAATTGCGTTCGGGCTTTATGGCCTTTCTTCCGGATCGCACTTCGAAGATCAGAGCCCTTGACCTCTTCTCGCACGTCGTCGAGTAGATGAGGCGAAGTGAACGACCCCGGGAAGTACGTGCGCTTCAACGTGAGAAACTCACGCGTGAGGAGCGGGAGCGCCTCTTGATGAACGACCAGTCCTGCGACTACAAGCAAAGGCTGAATATCCGTTTTCCTCGCGGGCAAAGGCGCACTGCATCCTGCCTCGTCGATGTAACAGATATACGACACTTTTGCCCCCGGAAATGAAAACAGCCGCTTTGAGCGGCTGTTTGGCGGCGTATCGCCGTATTTGTCGCCAGGTTGCCCCGTTCGACGATTGATTGAGCTACGGCCCAATCATTTGGAAAATGGTAAGCGCTCGACGCAGCGGCGTCAATCCCTCCGATTGGCCAACCGCCTCTACGTTTGCTCCACGAATCCCGCAGTTTTATTCTTTGGCGTGACCGCGCGAGCGCTCGAGCGCACGCCGAAACAAACACCGGATCATGCATTGTCTCGCTCGTCACGTCGCCGGCGCAGTCAACCAGCTTTGCCGCTCAACCAGCAGCTATCGCCAGCGCGACGCCAATCCAGGCGCGTCGCCCCCTACTTCTTCTCCGGCTCCGGATCCGTCTGCGGATTGGCCGGCGTAAACGGGAACGTGCTGAACATCGACTTGGCCTGATTCTGCATCTGCTCCTGCATCTGCACGAACATGTTCTTCGACTGCTCGATATAGCTGGTCATCATGCCCTGCATCATCGGCGCCTGCATGTTCATAAACTGCGACCACACCTCGGGGTTCATCGCCTTGCCTTCATACAGGTTCTTCGACTGGTCGGCGAGCTTGGCCTGAATGTCGATGAACGCCTGAATGTTCTTCTCGAGATACGTGCCCATCATCCCCTGCATCGCGTGTCCGTAGAAACGGATGATCTGCGAGAGCATCGACGACGAGAACATCGGCAAACCGCCGCTCTCTTCTTCCAGAATGATCTGCAACAGAATGGCGCGCGTCAGATCCTCGTTGCTCTTAGCATCGATGACCTTGAAATCCTCCTGGTCCAGCACGAGCTGCTTGACGTCCGTCAGCGTGATGTACGTGCTTGTCTCGGTATCGTAGAGCCGACGGTTCGGATATTTCTTGATGAGTCGTTCGGCAGTTTTCTTTGTAGTAGTGGTCATTTAACGCCTTTGAGCGCCATTGAAGCGCAGAAACGGCGCTGTCGCATCCGCAATCGGGCCATGATTGCAGATGCGAGACGCCGCCGGAAAAACCTGAACCATGTGGCGCCCCGTCTTGCGACAGAGCACCTCACGGATCAGCCCATGTGCAGACCGCCATTCAGCGAGAAATCGGCTCCCGTAGAAAAACCCGATTCGTCCGACGCGAGCCACGCTACGATCGAACCGATCTCATCCGGCTGGCCAAGACGGCGCACCGGAATCGTCGCAACGATCTTTTCCAGCACATCGGGACGGATCGACTTGACCATATCCGTGCCGATGTAGCCAGGCGAAACGGTATTGACCGTCACACCCTTGGTGGCGACTTCCTGAGCCAGCGACATCGTGAAACCGTGAATGCCGGCCTTTGCCGTCGAGTAGTTGGTTTGCCCGAACTGGCCCTTCTGCCCGTTCACCGACGAGATGTTGATCACGCGCCCAAAGCCGCGCTCGACCATACCATCGATCACCTGCTTGGTGACGTTGAACAGACTCGTCAGGTTGGTGTCGATTACCGCCGTCCAGTCTTCATGCGTCATCTTGCGGAACACGACGTCGCGCGTGATGCCCGCGTTGTTGACCAGCACGTCGATTTCGCCGACTTCGGCCTTCACCTTGTCAAACGCCGCCCGCGTCGATTCCCAGTCGCCCACATTGCCTTCCGAGGCGATGAAGTCGAAACCGAGTGCCTTCTGCTCTTCGAGCCATTTGACCCGGCGTGGCGAGTTCGGGCCACAGCCTGCGACGACCTTGAAGCCTTCCTTATGAAGACGTTGGCAAATGCTCGTGCCGATGCCGCCCATCCCGCCCGTTACATACGCAATTCGCTGTGCCATAAACCACACTCCATTATCGTTTTTCCGAGGCGCCGACCGGCAGCCTCTTTCCTCGCCTTTACTGCATCATCTCCGCTGCCGCCGGGCGACCGGCCGGCGAGGCCGTCATACACCGCGCGCCGCTTCACCCCTCACCGCGGATGAAGCGCCCGCGCGGCAATCCTGCTCCGGGCAGGCGCGCTCAGAACCGCTCGACTGCCAGCGCCACGCCCATGCCGCCGCCGATACACAGCGACGCCAGCCCCTTCTTCGCATCTCGCTTCTGCATTTCGTGCAGCAGCGTGACGAGAATCCGGCAACCGGACGCGCCGATCGGATGGCCGATCGCAATCGCACCACCGTTCACGTTGATCTTCGAGGTGTCCCAGCCCATTTGCTGATGCACGGCGAGCGCCTGCGCAGCAAACGCTTCGTTGATCTCCATCAGATCGAGATCGGCCGGAGTCCAGCCCGCGCGTTCGAGGCAACGGCGCGACGCCGGCACCGGGCCCATACCCATCACCTTCGGATCGACGCCGGCGTTGGCGTAGGCCTTGATGCGTGCCAGCGGCGTGAGGCCGAGCGCGTCGGCTTTCTTGGCCGACATCACGAGCACCGCGGCGGCGCCGTCGTTCAGGCCCGACGCGTTAGCTGCCGTCACCGTGCCTTCCTTCGAGAAAGCAGGCTTCAGACTGGCGAGCGACTCGGCGGTCACGCCGTGGCGCACAAATTCGTCGGTGGCAAAACGCAGCGGCTCGCCCTTGCGTTGGGGAATCTCGACCGGCACGATTTCGTCGTCGAAACGGCCCGACTTCTGCGCGGCTTCCGCCTTGTTCTGCGACAGCGCCGCAAACGCGTCCTGCTGCTCGCGAGTGATGCCGTATTCCTTCGCGACGTTCTCTGCCGTGACACCCATGTGGTACTGGTTGTACACGTCCCACAGGCCGTCGACGATCATGCTGTCGATCAGCTTGGCATCGCCCATGCGGAAGCCGTCACGCGAGCCCGGCAGTACGTGCGGTGCGGCGCTCATGTTTTCCTGGCCGCCGGCCACCACGATGTCGGCGTCGCCCGCGATGATGGCGTTAGCCGCCAGCATCACAGCCTTCAGACCCGAGCCGCAGACCTTGTTGATCGTCATGCCGGGCACCGCCAACGGTAGCCCCGCCTTGATCAGCGACTGACGCGCCGGGTTCTGGCCGGAACCGGCCGCGAGAACCTGCCCCATGATGACTTCGCTGACCTGCTCGGGCTTCACGCCCGCGCGCTCGAGTGCAGCGCGAATCACGATGGCGCCGAGATCGGGTGCAGCGGTTTTCGCCAGCGACCCACCGAATTTACCCACTGCCGTACGCGCGGCCGATACGATCACTACATCAGTCATTTCAATTTCCTCCGGACGCTACGGCCAGTTGCTCCGCCGCCCGTCAAGTTAAAAATCCATTCAACTGCTCAACGCCGCTCGCGTCCCATACCGACTCACTAACCGAACCCCGCGTGTCACTCTTTTTGCATCACATAGCGCCCGGGCGCTGCCTCGATCACCGGATGCTCGGCCGAGCCCGCTGTAGCGCGCGCCTTGACCTTCTTGCCGCCATACTGATCGAGCCAGCGGGTCCACTCGGGCCACCAGCTGCCCGGTACTTCCTCGGCCTGATCGAACCAGTCGTCCGGACTCTCCGGCAAGCTCTTGTCTTCTGCCTTGAGCACCCAGTAATTGCGCTTGTTCTTGGCCGGCGGGTTGATCACACCCGCGATATGTCCCGAGGCACCGAGCACGAACTCGAGCGGCCCGCTCAGCAACGGCACCGAAGCATAGGCCGTGCGCCACGGCACGATATGGTCTTCCCGTGAGCCGTAGATGAAGGTCGGCACATCGATCAGCGACAGGTCCACCTTCTCGCCGCAGACGGTCAATGCATTCGGTTCGCGCAGACGATTCTCGAGATACGTGTTGCGCAGGTACCAGACGTACATCGGCCCGGGCAAGCTGGTCGAGTCGCTGTTCCAGTACAGCAGGTCGAACGGCATCGGCGTGCGACCCTTCAGATAATTGTCGACGACATAGTTCCACACCAGATCGTTCGGGCGCAGGAACGAGAACGCGTTGGCGAACTCGATGCCGCGCATCAGACCCGGTTGCGTGCCGTTCTTGCCGCCGATAGTCTGCTCGCGCATCTGCACATGGGCTTCGTCGACGAACACATCGAGCACACCCGTGTCGGAGAAATCGAGCATCGCGGTGAGCAGCGTCATCGAGGCAGCGGGATGTTCGCCGCGTGCCGCGGCGACCGCGAGCGCCGTGGCGAGCATCGTGCCGCCGACACAAAAGCCGAGCGTGTTGATCTGCTCGCGTCCACTGATCTGACGAACGGTCTCGATTGCGGTGAGCACACCTTCGTCGGTGTAATCGTCCCACGTCTTATGCGCAATCGATGCATTCGCATTGCGCCACGAAATCAGGAACACCTGGTGCCCCGATTCAAGCCCGTGAGCGACCAGCGAATTCTCCGGTTGCAGATCGAGGATGTAGAACTTGTTGATGCAAGGCGGCACGATCAGCAACGGCCGCTCGCGCACGCTCGCCGTGCGCGGCTTGTACTGGATCAACTGGATCAGGTCGTTCTCGAACACGACCGATCCTTCAGTGTTCGCGAGATTCCTGCCGACCACGAAACTCGATTCGTCGGTCTGCGAGATCTTGCCGCGTTTCAGATCGCTCAACAGATTGCTGACGCCTTGACGCAAGCTTTCACCTCGACTCTCGAGCAATGTCTTCTGCGCTTCCGGATTCAATGCGAAGAAGTTGCTCGGCGAGGTGGCTGCAGTCCATTGCTGAACCGCGAAGCGGATGCGCTCGCGCACCTTCGGTTCGGTGTCGAGCGCTTCGACCAGTTCCTGCAGGTAACGTGCGTTAAGGAGATACCATGCGGCCGTGAATGCGTAGGCCGGCGCGGCACTCCACGCATCTGAACTAAAACGGCGGTCTTTGAGTTCGGGGGCTTTCGACTTCGAGTCCGCCGATTGCTGAAGCAACTGCATCGCTTCACGCGAATAGTCGGCTTGCAGTTTCTGCAGACGCTCCGCAGGGATCGCCGCAGTAGGCAACTTCAGACCGGCAAACTGGCCCATGGCTGCGGCCGCGTTGCTGAAGTCGGGCATGGCCGGCATGGCAGGCATCTGCGGCATCTGAAAGGCCGCAGCCTGACCCGCGCCAGGCACACCGAGCGAGCGCCATGCATTCATCCACGCATCGAGTAACTGCTGCGCACCGGCTTGTTGCTGGGTACGCTCCGCTGTGGAGTCCGTGCTTGAGGAAGTCGAGGATTGTGATGCTGCCATACCTGCTTTTGACCGGTGAGTCCTCGCGGACGGTTGAGAGGCAGGTTTCTAGCGCACGTGGGCGATTGCTCGCGACCTCGTCACGCCCTGTCCCGTGTGTGGGGGACATTCTTGCTCCCCATCGCAAGGCATGTCAATGCTTGTTCCCGATTTTGCCGCAGTGCGATATTTTTTTAATTATCGTTTTCCCCATGTATTTCATTGCACTAATGGAATGCCCTTGAACGAATCGACAGGAAATGTAAAAGGCCCGTATTACAGGGCCTTTTTATGCATTTAACGCTGGACGTGACAACGATTTTCAGCCGGCTCGATTGCACGCGGGTTAACCGGCGCATGCACTTCCGGCGACGCAACAAATAATCATGTCCGCCCCCCGAACAAACCCTGATGAATCCCGCTCGCCGTGGCTGCCACGGGCATGAATGAGCCGGTATCGTCAGTCGGCAAGCCAGATCATCGCGGCCATACGGCCTGTTATGCGATCGCGCCGGTATGAATAAAAGCGCTCGCGTTCGGTCACCGTGCAGAGATCGCCGCCGCCAATCTGCGTCACGCCGAAACGTTGCAGGCGCAAACGTGCCAACGCGGGAAGATCGGCGAGATATTTACCGGGTGAATCGGGACGCGGCACAAATGCCTGAGCGGTGGCTTCGCGTTGCGAACCGTCGACATCATTCATGAAGGCGTCACGCACGTCTGCCCCGACCTCGAATGCGGCTGGCCCGATCGACGGGCCCAGGTATGCGTGTAGTGAGCCGGGTTGCGCACCCGCCAGCTCGGCCACGCGCAGGGCGGTCTTTTCGACCACGCCTGCAGCGAGGCCGCGCCATCCCGCGTGCGCGGCGCCCACCGCGCGGCCTTCGGCATCGCATAACAGGACGGGCATGCAATCGGCGATCATCACGACGCAGATCGTGCCGGGCCGGTTCGTCACGCTGGCGTCGGCGCGGACGAGCGGCGCGCCTGCGCGGGCCTGCTCGAGCACTTCGTGCGCGTCGACCACTTCGGCGCCATGAATCTGTTCGAGCCAAGCCGGCTCGGCGCCGTCGGTCAACACCCGCAGACGGGCACGGTTCTCGACGACGCATAACGGATCGTCGCCAGCCAACCGGCCGAGATTCAGGCCGCCCACCCGATCGACGCCGTCGCTCCAGCGGCCATACGGCGGCAAGCTGACGCCGCCGTTGCGCGTGGTCACCAGCGCGCGCACGCGTGGCGGCGCCTGCCAGCCGGGTTGAAGCACGTCGGCCCGGGTCAGCTCCGGGAAAGTGGATGCAGGCGGTGTCGATTCAGGCTGGTTCATGCGCGGTCGTCCTCATCGTTGCCATCGTCGCCACCGTGCTCATGGTCGTCAGCTTCGTCGTCTTCGTCAGCTTCGTCCTCGTCGTCGAGAAATGCTTCGTAACCTTCCGCTTCCTCGTCTTCGTAATATGACTCGTCGAACTCGCCCGCCTCGTCACGGCCAAGTCCAAGCGCTGCCGACAGCGCCGCCATGTCTTCCGGCACCTCGGCGCGCCACTGCATGTCACGTCCTGTCCGCGGATGAATCAGACCGAGGCGCCACGCATGCAGCGCCTGGCGCGCAAAGCCGTCCGGCAAAGGCGTGACCGAACGCTTGCCGCGCGCGCGTCCATAGACCGGGTCGCCGAGCAACGGATGACCAATGTGCGCGCAATGCACACGAATCTGGTGGGTCCGCCCGGTTTCGAGATCGCAGTGGATCGCCGACACCGGCTGCCGCTGCCAGATAGCTGTGTCGACACGCCGGAAATGGGTGCGTGCGGGTTTGCCCGCAGCACTCGTGACCACCGCCATGCGGGTGCGCTCGCGCGGATCGCGGCCGATCGGCGCATCGATGGTGCCCTCATCAGGCATGTTGCCCCACACGAGCGCGAGATAACGGCGCTTGACGGTGCGCGCCTGCAGTTGCCGTACGAGGTCGGTCTGCGCTTCGAGCGTGCGCGCCACCACCATCAAGCCCGAGGTTTCCTTGTCGAGACGGTGCACGATGCCGGCGCGCGGCAAACCGGACGCCGCCTCGCCGTAGCGGTGCAGCAAGCCGTTCAGGATGGTGCCGCTCCAGTTGCCGGCAGCCGGGTGCACGACCATGCCGGCGGCCTTGTTGATGACGACGAGGGTGTCGTCCTCATAGACCACGTCGAGCGGTACGGGCTCGGGCGTGAACGCAAGCTGCTCAGGCAGCAGGTCGGGCACGAGCTCGATCTGCGCGCCGAGCGGCACCGGTTTGCGGATCTTCGCGGGCTCGCCATCCACCAACACGCGCTCCGCCTCGATCCAGCTTTGCAGACGGTTGCGCGAAAACTCCGGAAATACCTTGGCGAGCACCTTGTCGAGCCGCTCGCCGGCCAGTTCGTCGGGCACGGTCACCACGCGAGGCGTGTTGTCCACGGCTTTGCTGGCCACCTTCGGCACCTCGCTCCCGGCCTGATGGGGCACGAGCGCGTCGCCGTCAAGATCGTCATCTAACGAATCACTACCCAACGCGTCGGAGGGGTCAGCGCTTGGGCTATAATCTTTGTTGCTATTCCGGGCCCCTGCAGAGGGATCCGGATTATTTGATCGGGTCATTGAGTCTGGGTCACCTGGACGTAAAGCTAGACTGGAAAATGCGAGCCTTGAACACCATTACTGAATCGGCCCAAAAGACGGCGGCCTACAAGACGGCAGCCCAGACGACAGTCTGGACGACTGTCCGACGCATGGCCTCCCGGGTGGCACGGTATTTTGCGTGCGCCGCGGCCATTGCGATTGTGGCGGCCTGCCATGGCCTGCCGGAAAAGACCGATGAAACGGCTACCTGGCCGAACGCCAAATTATATACGGAGGCACAGGACTCCCTGTCCAACAAGGACTGGGGCAAGTGTGCGAAATACTTCGAAATGCTTGAGGGTCGCGATCCGTTCGGTCACTTCGCCCAGCAGGCGCAGATCAACGTGGCCTACTGTAACTGGAAAGACAGCGAGAACGACGCAGCCAATCAGGCTATCGACCGCTTCATCCAGTTGCACCCGGATCATCCGGATATCGCCTACGCGTATTACCTCAAGGGCATGATCAACTTCAACGACGACCTCGGTCTGTTCGGCCGTTTCTCCGGCCAGGACATGAGCGAGCGCGATCCGAAGTCGCTGCGCGAGTCGTATGACGCGTTCAAGGTGGTGGTGGACAAGTATCCGAACAGCAAGTACGCACCGGATGCTGCACAACGCATGCGCTACATCGTGAACGCGCTGGCGTCGCACGAAGTCCATGCAGCGGATTACTACTACCGTCGTGGTGCGTATGTCGCGGCAATCAACCGTGCGCAGCTTGCCATCAAGGATTACCGCAATGCGCCCGCGATCGAAGACGCACTGCACATCATGATGCTGTCGTATGAAAAGCTGAACCAGCCGCAACTGGCCGACGACACGAAGCGCATTCTGGCGGGCACATTCCCGGACAGCCCGTACATCACCGGCCATGCGCGGCCTGGCACGGAAAAATCGTGGTGGCAGTTCTAAGCCGCATGCCTTGCGAGCGGCGCCGGATCTGATCCAGATCCACGCGTGATGAAAAAACGCCATGACTTTAAGGTCATGGCGTTTTTGTTTGTGCTTTTCGTTTGGTTCGTACAGCTGGATTATGCTGGCGTCCGGAGCGCGTTTGCGCCGGTGCAACGCAAGGCCAGCCGGTCATCAGGTCAGTCGCGCTCGAACAGCGCAATCGACTCCACATGCGAGGTATGCGGGAACATGTTGACCACGCCCGCTCCCTTGAGCCGGTAGCCTGCCTCGTGCACGAGCAGACCCGCATCGCGAGCGAGCGTCGACGGATTGCAGGATACGTAGACGATGCGCTTCGGCAGCGGACCATGACCGCTCTGCGCAATTTCAGCCAGTGCTTTCGATACCGCCAACGCGCCTTCACGCGGCGGATCGATCAGAAATTTATCGAAATGACCGAGCGCGCGCATATCGTCGGCGGTGACTTCGAACAGGTTGCGGCAGGCGAACGACGTGTGCCCTGCCACGCCGTTTTCCCCGGCATTCGCCAGTGCTCGTGTGGTGAGCACTTCACTGCCCTCGATCCCCACGACTTCCTTCGAAATCCGCGCAAGTGGCAACGTGAAATTGCCGATACCGCAGAACAGATCGAGCACGCGATCGGTACGCGAGGGCGCCAGCAGACGTAGCGCACGCCCCACCAGCACGCGGTTGATCTGGTGATTGACCTGCGTGAAATCAGTCGGCTTGAACGGCATGCGGATGTCGTACTCCGGCAGCGTGTAGTCGAGCCGGGCGTCGAGCGGATAGAACGGCACCACTGAGTCCGGCCCCTGCGGTTGCAGCCAGAACTGCACGTTGTGGGCATCGGCAAACTCTCGCAGCAGTTGTTCGTCGGCCGCGTTGATCGGCTCCAGAATGCGCAGGACCAGCGCCGTCACGGTTGAACCAACTGCCAGTTCGATCTGCGGCATACGCTCTCGAATCGACAGGCCTTCGACCAGCCGGCGCAGCGGCACCAACATCGCCGAAACGTGCGGCGGCAGCACCTCGCAAGAGGTCATGTCGGCGATAAAGCTGCTCTTGCGTTCGTGAAACCCGACCAGCACACCGCCCTTCTTCGCCACGTGCCGCACGGTAAGACGCGCCCGATAGCGATATCCCCACGACGGACCGTGAATCGGCCGGTACACCGTTTCGGGCCGCAGCTTCGCCAGATGCGCGAGATTGTCTTCGAGCACGCGCTGCTTCACGGCGATCTGCGCGCGTACATCGAGGTGCTGCATGGAACAGCCTCCGCAGGTGCCAAAAAACTGACACTGCGGTTTGGTGCGAAGCACGCTCTCGCGCAGCACGTCGATCACTTCGGCCTGTTCGAAGCTCGGTTTCCTGCGATAGCTCAAATAAGTGACGCGTTCGCCAGGCAACGCGCCCTCGACGAAAATCACCTTGCCCGGCGTACCGTCTTCGTTGACGGTCCGGCCTACGCCACGCGCCTCCATGTCGAGCGATTCGACTTCGAGAATCGGGGCGATAACAGGCACAACGGACACACCCGCCTCGGCGGACGCTTTCTTCTTGCCTCTGGACGAACGGTTCGAGGCACGATGGGGGGCACTCTGAGACACCTGCGGCTTCCTGACAGACTATTGGGGGAAGGCGAGATTGTAGACGAACCGCAACCGCCGACGACGATTCGACGTTGCGGACGATCAACGCAACGCCCGCTTCGGGCGCCACGCCGCCGCTGGCTCGCGCACGCTGCTATTGGTCGAACGCCGCCAGATACTCGGCCCAGTGCGACGCCGGTTCCAGTGCGAGCGAGCTTTTCACCAGAGCGATTTCGTCCGCGTATTCCTCAGCGGAGAAACCGCCACGCATCAACTGGAAGCGGCAGTACAGCAGATAGGTGTTGACGACGTCCGTCTCGCAGTAATTGCGGATTTCTTCGATCCGTCCATCCTGAAACGCGTGCCAGACCTGGCTGCCGTCCATACCGAGCTTGCCGGGAAAACCGCACATTTTTGCGAGCGCGTCGAGCGGCGCGTTGGCGCGTGTCTGGTACATCGCCAGCACGTCCATCAGATCCGTATGGCGCGCATGATAGCGGCTGATGTAGTTGTTCCACTTGAACTCGCGATCGTCCTCGCCAAGGTCCCAGAAACGGTTCGCAGGAATCCCGTTGACCAGCGCGCGATAGTTCAGCACCGGCAAATCGAAGCCGCCGCCGTTCCACGAAACGAGTTGCGGCGTGTACTTCTCGATCACGCGGTAGAACGACTGCACCAGCGCCGCTTCGCCGTCTTCCAGCGTACCGAGCGAGCGCACCCGAAAACCATTGTTGTCGCGAAACACACAGGAAATGGCCGCGATCCGTTGCAGATGGTGCGGCAGGAAATCGCTGCCGGTTTTTTCGCGGCGCGCGGCAAAGGCGTGCTCGGCGACTTCGGCGTCGGTCAGCGTGGCGGGCAAATCTTCGAGGCGGCGAATGCCGGCGACATCGGGAATCGTCTCGATGTCGAAAACAAGAATCGGTGTCATCAGTTTATAAAACGGCGTCCTTACGCACACCGTTGGAGGCAAAGAAGCGCTTCAGGCGAACCAGGGCTTCCTGCTGGATCTGGCGCACACGCTCGCGCGTGAGGCCCATTTCGTCGGCCAGCTCTTCGAGCGTGGCCGGCTCGATATGATTGAGGCCGAAGCGGCGCTCGATTACGTGACGGTGCTTGTCGGACAAACGGGCAAGCCACGCGCGCGTCAGGGTTTCCAGTTCGCGGTGCTGTACCTCGGCGTCCGGCGACTGGCTCTGGTCGTCGGACAGCAGATCGAGCAGGCTGCTGGCCGGATCGAGATCGAGCGGTGCGTCGAGCGAAGCGGTGTGTTCGTTCAGCGCGAGGATATCGGTGACTTCGTCGGTGGTCTTGCCGGTCAGATACGCGATGTCGTCGATGCTGGCGTCGCGGCGGTCAGCTGCGTCGCCGGAGTTCATCGAGTTCTTCTCCAGATGGCGCTTGGCGCGCAGCACCTGGTTGAGTTCGCGAATCACATGCACCGGCAGGCGCACGGTGCGCGCCTGATTCATGATGGCGCGCTCGATGCTCTGACGGATCCACCAGGTGGCATAAGTAGAAAACCGGAAGCCACGCGTAGGATCGAACTTCTCGATGGCGTGCATCAGGCCGAGATTACCCTCCTCGATCAGATCGAGCAGCGGCACTCCGCGGTTCAGATAACCTTTCGCGATACTGACGACGAGTCGCAGATTGCGCTCGATCATGACCTGGCGTGCCTCGAACTCGCCCGCCTTGGCCAGACGCGAGTAGCGTTGCTCTTCTTCCACCGTCAGCAGCGGCTTTACACTGATCCGGTTCAGGTAATGCTGAATCGTGTCAGCCGTGAGTTCGGCTTGCAGCAGCGCACGGAAATCGTCGGCGTCGGGCGCCGCGTCGCTGGCGCCCTCGCGGGTTTCGCCGGGCTCGTCCGCACCGGCCTGGCGCTCGTCCTGATCGCGCGCGTTATCGAGGTCGTCAACGCTATCGTCTTCGACCTCCGAAGCGACGCCGTCCTCCACCGTGACATGCGTGGCGCGGCTGATATTCTCAGACTCGGCTTGCGGCGGGCGGCGCTTCGATTTCGGCATGGTCGTATCGCTTATTGCGGCGGCAAATACTTCAGTGGGTCGACAGGTTTGCCCTGCCGGCGAACTTCGAAATGCAACATCACACGGTCCGAATCGCTATTGCCCATTTCGGCGATCTTCTGCCCCTTGGTTACCGCGTCTCCCTCTTTTACCATCAAAGCGCGGTTATGTGCATACGCCGTCAGATAAGTTGCATCATGCTTGATGATAATGAGATTGCCGTAACCGCGCAGCCCATTTCCAGCATAAACGACGCGCCCATCCGCAGCCGCTTTCACCGGATCGCCGGCAGCCCCGCCGATATTGAGGCCCTTGTTGGTCGAATCGTCGAACGTGCCGAGGATCGGACCGCGCACCGGCCAGGCAAACGCGAGACTGCTCGCGGGCGCTGCGCTCGCGTCGCCGGTGTCGCTCGCGCCGTTCTGCGGCGGGACCGACGGCGCGTTCGGACCAGCGCCGTAGGTCGGCGGCGGCGGCGCGATACTAGCCGGACCGCCCTGGCCGGGAGCCGGGTTCGGTCCAGGCGCAGGCGAGCCGCCGAGCGGCGCGGTCTGCACGCCCCCGCCCACGATCGGCGCGGTGGCCACACCCGGCGTCAGCGCGGCGACGTTCGCGCCCGGAGGCGCGACCCGCAGCAACTGATCGACCTCGATCTGGTTCGGGTTGGTCAGGTTGTTCCACGTCGCGATATCGCGATAATTCTGACCGTTCTCTAGAGCGATCCGGTAAAGCGTATCGCCCGGCTTCACCCGGTAATAGCCCGGAGGCGGCGGCCCCAGCGGCACCGGCGCCGCAGGCTGCTGCGCGGACTGGGTACCGAGGTCGCCGGATTTATCGACAACCGGCGCGTTATCGAGCCGAGTCGCACAGGCCGTCAACAGGGAGAGCGCGACCACGCACACGCTACGCTGGGCTACGGTCAGGTGGACATTCAGGCTTTTTATTTGCATCGCGCGCAACATACTCATCGGTTTCAGATCACTCCGGATTTTAAGGGTACAAAGAAAACGCGATCAAGCCTCGACTCGCGCCACTGCGCGGGTCCGGTGCGCTCGACGAGCGTAAGCACCTGCTGCGTCTGCCCATCCTGCGTACCGACCGGCGCGACGAGGCGCCCGCCGATAGCAAGCTGCTCGAGCAACGCCTGCGGCACGTCGAGCCCGGCCGCTGCGATCACGATCGCATCGAAGGGCGCGGCAGCCGGCAGTCCGATACGTCCGTCCCCGTAGTGCAGCCGGATATTCGGAATGCGCAGCGGACGCAGATTTGTCTTGGCGCGCTCGTAGAGCGGTTTGATGCGTTCAATCGAATAAACATCGCGTGCGACCTGGCTCAGCACAGCCGCCTGGTAACCGCAGCCCGTGCCGATCTCGAGCACGTTGTTAAGCGTGCGGCCGGCGGCGGCCAGTTCGATCATCCGGGCGACCACGGAAGGCTTGGAGATGGTCTGATGGTGACCGATCGGCAAAGCCGCATCCTCATAAGCCTGGGGCGCCAGGCCCGGGTCCACGAACATATGGCGCGGCACCACCGACATTGCATGCACCACGCGCTGATCGGTAATGCCGTTTGCCCGCAGGCGTTCGACCATGCGTTCGCGAACCCGTTCCGAAGTCAGCGCGAGTGCACCGTTCAAGGCCACATTGGGTGCGCCGACGCTTCGTTCCAAAGGTCGCAGTGCGACGGGCTTCGGCGGCGCGGCACGGTTGGCGAGCGTCGAAGCGGCGAGCACGGCGCCAGATTTGCTGCCGGCCGATGCCGCTGCCTTGGCGACGGGTTTGGCTACAACCGGCTTGGGCGTCGCTGGCGCAGCTTTGACGGCCGGTTTCGCCATGGGTTTGGCTACAACCTGCCTGGCTACGATCGGCTTGGCCACCGCTGGCGCCGCTTTGGCGACCGGCTTCACGACAGGTTTAACGACGACGGCGGCCGCCGCCTTGGCCGGCTGACCCGGAGCACGATTGCCCGCCGCCTCACCGCGCGCCGGCGTCTTCGCCCGCGCACCGTTTGCACGGTCGGTCGCGGCGGCGAGATTCGCCGCGCGCACTTCGCCGGGGCGCCCTTCGGGCCGACGCGGCTCGCGCACGAGATCCTCGAGGCCAAGCGGAAAGCGCTTTGCGCGCTCCTGGGTCATGAAGCGCCGCTCCCGGCGCGTAGCCACTCGCGCGTCGCGGGCAACATGGCGGTATGAGTCAGATCGAGTTGCAGCGGCGTGATCGACACATGGCCGTTGGCGACGGCGTGGAAGTCGGTACCTTCGCTCGCATCGCGCGCGCTGCCCGACGGCCCGATCCAGTAGATCGGTTCGCCGCGCGGGTTGGTCTGCGGTATTACCGGCTGCGACGGATGCCGCTTGCCGAGACGGGTGACCTGCCACTCGCCGATCTGCTCGTACGGCAGATTGGGAATGTTGACGTTCAGCAACGGGTTCCCGGGCAGCGGATGTTCGAGATAATGGGCGACGATTTCCGCGGCGACACGGGTCGCGGCGTCGAGATGTCCCCAATCCTTGTCGACCAGCGAAAATGCGATCGCCGGTACGCCGAACATGATGCCTTCGGTGGCCGCAGCAACCGTTCCGGAGTACAGCGTGTCCTCACCCATGTTCTGGCCGTTGTTGATACCGGAGACGACCAGATCGGGTCGATGGTCCAGCATGCCGGTCAGCGCGATATGCACGGAGTCGGTCGGCGTGCCGTTCACGTAGTAGAACCCCGTCGACGAGCGCAGCACGGACAGCGGCCGCGACAGCGTCAACGAGTTCGACGCGCCGCTGCAGTTCTGCTCCGGCGCCATTACAGTGACATCGGCAAATGCCTTCAACGCCTCGTAAAGCGCAGCAAGGCCGGGCGCCAGATAACCGTCGTCGTTGCTGAGTAGGATTCGCATGCGGCGATTGTAACCGAGGAAAGAAGACGCGCGAACGACACTCCAGGCATCGCGCATCAGGTATGTCACACAAGGTAAAAACGCACGATCGTTCGGCTTGATTTACACTTCAGAATACCCGGGTGAACCCCGATCGAAATGGAGACACAATGCGCGCGATTCGCTGTATTCAGTACGGGCCGCCTGAGAGCCTTGCGGTAGTCGATCTGCCCGACCTCGAGCCGCAAGCTGGCGAGGTGGTGATCGACGTCAAGGCAGCCAGCGTCAATTTTCCCGACGTGTTGATCATCGAGAACAAATACCAGTTCAAGCCGCCGCTGCCGTTCACGCCGGGCTCGGAAGTCGCCGGTATCGTGCGCGCGGTCGGCGCCGGAGTAACCCAGTTCCAGCCGGGTGCGCGGGTGGTGGCGTTCACGGGCCAGGGCGGTTTCGCTGAGCAGGCCGTGGCGCCCGCAGCGGCTTGCGTGCCGCTTGCCGCGGGCATCGACTTTTCGGTCGCGGCGGCTTTCACGCTCGCCTATGGGACGTCGCACCACGCGGTGGTCGATCGTGGCGCGTTAAAGGCCGGCGAAACGATGCTGGTGCTAGGCGCCGCGGGCGGCGTGGGGCTAGCGGCTGTGGAGATCGGCAAGGCGCTCGGCGCACGCGTGATCGCGGCGGCCTCTTCCGACGAGAAACTCGCCATCTGCGTCAAACACGGCGCCGATGCGACCATCAACTACAGCACCGAAGATCTGCGCGAGCGCATCAAGGCGCTGACCGACGGCAAAGGGCCGGACGTGATCTACGATCCGGTCGGCGGGATCTACGCCGAGCCGGCGTTTCGCAGTATCGGCTGGCGCGGCCGCTATCTCGTCGTGGGATTTGCCAACGGCGAGATTCCAAAGCTGCCGCTCAACCTGACTCTGCTGAAGGGCGCGAGCGTCGTCGGCGTGTTCTGGGGCGATTTCGCGAAGCGCGAGCCGCAGCACAACGCGGCGGCGTTCAAGGAAATGACCGGCTGGATCGGTGAAGGCAAACTGCGCCCGTACGTGTCGGCGCACTATCCGCTGGAGGAAACCGGGCGGGCGCTGCGTGAAATGGCCGAACGCCGGGTGGTCGGGAAGATTGTGATTACGCCGTAGGCGTTGATGCAGCGTTTGCTCGTCGAACATCAACGACAGCTGGAAAAAACGGCGTTCAAGGTCAATCGATCGCACGCCGTTTTTCTTCACCCAGGCTCACACGACCTGCTGCGCGTGCAGCCGCGCAATATGCTCGGCATCGTAGCCGAGCGAGCGCAAAACCTCATCCGTATGTTCGCCTAGTTCCGGCCCCAGCCAGCGTGTTTCGCCGGGCGTCCCGGAGAGCTTCGGTGTCACCGCGGGCAAGGTGATTTCCTTGCCGTCCTGCCATTTGAAGCGCTGGATCATCTGACGCGCCATGAATTGCGGATCGGTGAACATATCGGCGACGCTATAGATACGGCCCACCGGCACATCCGCGGCGTTCAGAACCTCGAGCGCTTCGTCGATCGTGCGGGTGGCAAGCCACGTGGCAATCGCCTGATCGATCTCCTGAGTGCGCGGCACGCGCCCGTCGTTGTGCGCCAGCGCGGGATCGTTGGCGAGATCTTCGCGTTCGATGGCGAGCATCAGGCGTCTGAAAATCGGATCGCTGTTGCCGCCGATCACGATGCTGCCGTCGCGGCACGGATACGTGTTCGAAGGCACGATGCCCGGCAGCGACGCGCCAGTGCGCTCGCGCACCATGCCGTAGACGCCGTACTCGGGCACCACGCTCTCCATCATGTTGAAGACCGCTTCGTAAAGCGCGACGTCGACCACCTGCCCTTTGCCGCCATTCGCCTGACGATGATGCAGCGCCATCAGCGCGCCGATTACGCCATGCAGCGCCGCGATCGAATCGCCGATCGAGATACCGATGCGCGGCGGCGGCAATTCCGGATAACCGGTGATATGACGCAGGCCGCCCATGGATTCGGCAATCGCGCCGAATCCTGGCCGGTCCCGATACGGTCCGGTCTGTCCATAGCCGGATAGACGCACCATCACGAGGCCAGGGTTTTCGGCCGACAGCACGTCATAGCCGAGCCCGAGCTTCTCGAGCAGCCCAGGGCGGAAATTCTCGACGACGATGTCCGCTTCCTTCGCCAGCCGCCGCACGATCTCCTTGCCCTCCTCGGCCTTCAGATTGATCGTCACGGATTTCTTGTTGCGGGCCTGCACAGCCCACCACAGCGACGTGCCGCCGACTTCCGGATAGAGCTTGCGCCATTTGCGCAGCGGATCGCCGCCCTTCGGATCTTCGATCTTGATCACGTCGGCACCGAACTCGCCGAGAAAACGCGCCGCGAACGGCCCCGCGATCAGCGTGCCGAGTTCGAGCACTTTCACGCCGGCCAGCGGGCCGGCGGGACGTGTCGCGTCAAGGGTTGCGCTCATGGGTCTCCTGGATGACGCCGGGCCTGGCCGCGCTACAGCGAGCGCCGGTCGAGCATTGCGCGGGCGATCGTGCCGGCGTCGACATATTCGAGCTCGCCACCCACCGGCACGCCGCGCGCGAGGCGCGTGACGGCGAGTCCGCGCGCCTTGAGCGTCTGCCCGAGGTAATGCGCGGTCGCTTCGCCTTCGTTGGTGAAATTGGTCGCGAGTACGACTTCCTTGACGATGCCATCTGACGCGCGCTTAACGAGCCGGTCGAAATGGATCTCCTTCGGTCCGATGCCGTCGAGCGGACTCAGGCGCCCCATCAGCACGAAATACAAACCGCGGTAGGTCATGGTCTGCTCGAGCATGATCTGGTCGGCCGGTGTCTCGACCACGCATAGCAGCGCCGGATCGCGCTCTTCGTCACTGCAAACCTCGCAGATCTGCGCCTCGGTGAAGGTATTGCACTTCTCGCAGTGCTGCAGATGCTCGGTCGCAAACAGCAGCGACTGGCCGAGCCTTTCCGCGCCCTCGCGGTCATGCTGCATCAGGTGATAAGCCATGCGCTGCGCGGATTTCGGCCCGACACCGGGCAGCGCGCGCAGCGCTTCGACGAGCGCCGATAAGGCGGAAGGTTGTTTCATGCGGAACCGGCGGCGTCGAAATGCGGTGTTATATCAGAACGGCAGCTTGAAGCCCGGCGGCAGCGGCAAGCCAGCGGTCATGCCACCCATTTTTTCCTGGGCGGTGGCTTCGGCCTTGCGCACGGCATCGTTGAAGGCTGCGGCGACGAGATCTTCCAGCATGTCCTTGTCGTCGGCGAGCAGGCTCGGATCGATCGTGACGCGGCGCACCTCGTTCTTGCACGTCATCGTCACCTTGACGAGACCTGCGCCCGACTGCCCTTCCACCTCGATCTGCGCGAGCTGGTCCTGCATCTTCTTCATGTTTTCCTGCATCTGCTGAGCCTGCTTCATCAGCCCGGCGAGTTGGCCTTTCATCATGGACGTGCTCCTTCTTGATAGCGTGAAATCTGGGGGTATGGCGCTATGATGCGCCGCAAATCAATGCGTTGACGGGGCGTTGCCCGCGGCATCCGGCGCGATAGGCCGGATGGATCCCGGCACGATGCTCGCGCCGAACTCGCGGATCAGCGATTGTACGAACGGGTCGGAGCCGATCTCGCGTTCAGCCTCTTTCTGGCGCTGCGCGCGGGCGGCGGCGTCGAATGCCGCAGCCGTGCGGCGCGCCGGACCGACTTCGACCAGCACGTCGAGTTCTTTGCCCAGGCGCTCGGCAAGCGCCGCCTTGAGCTTGGCGACCTGGGAGGCTTCAGCATACTGCGGGACCGGCACACTCAGTTTGAGCGTGCTGCCTTCGAGCGCCATCAGTTCGCTGTTGAAGGCGAGCTGATAGGAAATGCCCTTGAGCGCGAGGCCTACGGCAAGTGCCGGCCAGTCGCCGTTGAAACCGATGGGGTCAAGCGGGATGGCGGGCGGTAACGGGCGTGTGTCGAGCGGCACTGGTACGGCGGCTGCGGCAGCCGCTGGCACACGCACGTCGTCGGGACCTACGTCGAATACCGGCACGTAGCCGTCGTCGGGCGGGCCGAAATAATCGTCCTCGGCTGAGAGCGGCACGTAGTCGTCGGGCGGCATGTCGTCCCACGGCGCGACGGATGGTGCGCCTTGGGCACCGCCGTTGCCGTTGCCGTTGCCATTGCCGTTGTTACGCGGAGCCGCCGACGTTGACGTCGCCGACGAGCCACGAGCGGGAGCGGCTTCCTGGGTGTTGCGCGGCGCACCGGGTGTCGGCACGGGTACGTTCACGCGCGGAGCAGCGGGCTTCGCTGGAACAACCGGTGAAGGTTTGGCCGTTGCGACCGGTGTTGCGGCACTCCCGCGGCCGCGGTCCGAAGACACTTTCAGGCCAGCGCTGCGTAAAACGTCGAGCGCGGCACTGGCGCCGCCCGCGCGGCGCGGCGCGGCGTCGGCAAGCGGAGCCTCCGTGCGAACGGCGGGTGCAGGAGATGCCGGCAGCGGTACGGTTGAAGTCGCGGTGGACACAGCCGGTTCACTGTGCAACACGGCTGGCTCCGATGCACTTTCACCCCGCACTGGAAGCGCTTCTTGATCTTCGGCAAACGCCTCGGCATCCGCAACGGGAGTTTCTGCCTCTGCCGCCGAAGTCGCGGTGGCACTCGCCTCGCGTAGTGCGGCCTCTTGTGTCGGCTCAATGGCTGGTTGCAGGTTTTCTTCGGCCGGACCGGCTGCTTCAGGGACCCCTTGCCGTGCGGCCTGACCAGATTCCCGAGGAGACGCGGATTCGGCTGAGGACGGCACCAATGCGCTTTCTTGCACGTTAGCCGCGTGAGACTCTGCACCCCGAGCCACGACCGTTTCATGACCGGCGGCGTCAGCACGATCAGCAACGGCCTGGGTTGTCGACGCTGCCGCCGGCGTTACCGCGACGGCACGCGCCGCTTGCCCTTGCGACGCAGCCACAGCCGGCGAGCCACTGCGCTTCGCGCCCCCCGTACCCGACGCTCCCGCCGGACGGGTCGTGCTCGGACCGCCGCCACCGCCGCCGGTCGGAGCCGGCTCAAAGGCCAGCATCCGCAGCAGCGTCATCGTAAAGCCAGCGTATTCGTCCGGCGCGAGGCCGAGTTCGCTCCGGCCGATCGTCGCAATCTGATAGAACAACTGCACCTGCTCCGCACTCAACGCCTCGGCGAAACGGCGTAAATCCATCGCCTCGGGCCACTCATCAAGCACCGACGACGGCGCAAACTGCGCCCACGCAATCCGGTGCAGCAAGCTGGCCAGATCCTGCAACGCGGTCGAAAACGACAGGCTGCGCAGCGACATTTCATCGGCCACGGCCAACACCGCTGGACCGTCGCCATCAGCGAGCGCGTCGAGCAGACGAATCAGATAACTCTGGTCCAGCGCGCCGAGCATCCCGCGCACCGCTTCGTCGGTCACCTGATTGGCCGAATAGGCGATGGCCTGGTCGGTCAGCGAAAGCGCATCGCGCATCGAGCCGTCCGCTGCGCGCGCCAGCAGGCGCAACGCCTGCACCTCGAACGGCACGTGTTCCTCGCCGAGGATATGCTCCAGATGCGACACGATGTGCCCAGCCGGCATCTGCTTCAGATTGAATTGCAGACAGCGTGACAGGACGGTGACCGGAATCTTTTGCGGATCGGTGGTCGCAAGAATGAACTTGACGTGCGGCGGCGGTTCTTCCAGCGTCTTCAACATGGCGTTGAAGGCGTGATTCGTGAGCATGTGCACTTCGTCGATCATATAGACCTTGAAGCGCGCATCGACCGGCGCATAAACCGCTCGCTCGAGCAGTGCGGCCATTTCGTCGACGCCGCGGTTACTCGCGGCATCCATCTCCACATAATCGACAAAGCGCCCTTCGTCGATCTCCCTGCAGGCGCGACAGACGCCGCACGGCGTCGAGGTCACGCCGGTTTCGCAATTGAGCGCCTTCGCGAAGATGCGCGAGAGCGTCGTCTTGCCGACGCCGCGGGTTCCGGTAAACAGATAGGCATGGTGCAGACGCCCGCCGTCGAGCGCATGCGTGAGCGCGCGCACCACGTGCTCCTGTCCGACGAGCGAAGCGAAATCCTTCGGTCGCCATTTGCGTGCGAGAACTTGATAGGTCATCGGGAAATTGTATCAGTAACGATAGCGCGCAAAGGCGATTCGACCACGTACGGGCACGCGTCATCGCCTCATTGAAAAGAGCAACTGAACCGATAGGAAAAAATAGTGGGAAGCGAGAGTAGCGAACCGTCGAACGACGAACACACCACGAGTAGCCTGCACGCGAAGAACCGCCCAGAGGCACCGCGAATACAACGCGAGAATCGCTGAAGAAAACCGGACACCGCAGGGATCAGATACGCGCAGACCCGAAACAGGAATTTCAGGCCAATAGCGGGGCAAACTACAGAAAGAAAAAGGAAGGTGACGAGCCCGACCCTCGGCACTGGTGGAAAACGGCTGTGGCTGCTTCGTTCCCGACCTGACCAGGTTGACCGCCCCTCCATGCGAGGAGGCCCGTCACGAAAGATTCTACCATCGGTCGGCCCGCGAGGCGAAGCAAATCCCAACAAAGTTAGCTGCGAGGCCACTTGTGTTCGCCTGCGCCACCACCAGATAGAGTGTGTTACAGAGGTGGCCACGCTACCGGCAGGCCTTAGCCCTACTGGCCGCATGAGTACTATCACCACCGGCAACGCATAGCAATTTAGGCTAAACTGACGTACGAATGTCCCGTAAAGCCGAGCATTCTGCCCATTCCGGAGCACTTCGAGAGAATCGCCCGCGAATGTTCAGCACGGCTCCCTTTGCGGCAACGCGAACAGAAGTTTTCTTAGTTTGATGTATCGTGGCGAGCAATCCAGGCGGGCCTCGATCCGAGAGAGGTATACATGAGCGAACAAATCAAGCATATCAGCGACGCATCGTTCGAACAGGACGTCGTTAAATCCGACAAACCCGTGCTGCTCGATTTCTGGGCTGAATGGTGCGGTCCGTGCAAGATGATTGCGCCGATCCTCGACGAAGTCGCCAAGGACTACGGCGATCGCCTGCAGATCGCCAAGATCAATGTGGACGAACACCAGTCGACGCCGGTCAAGTTCGGCGTGCGCGGCATCCCCACGCTGATCCTCTTCAAGAACGGCGCAGTCGCGGCCCAGAAGGTCGGCGCCCTGTCGAAGTCGCAACTCACCGCGTTCCTCGACGGCAACCTGTAATCTGTTTTAATTGAAACACCGCGGTTCGTGTTGTCGCACGACAACACGAACCGTGAGAAGATACGTTTGTGCCGCGCCGGCTGAAATTGGCGTGTGCTATGCTAGAATCCGCAAAACGTCGAAAAGACGCTTAAGTCCCTGAGCGGTTCCGCTCACTCTCCTCCCAGATTTCATTTCAGGTCGCACCTTCTCCTGCGGGTTCTCCGTATGCATTTATCCGAGCTTAAGACTCTGCACGTGTCCGAATTGATCGAGATGGCCAATGGCCTCGAGATCGAAAGTGCGAACCGCCTGCGCAAGCAGGAATTGATGTTCGCCATTCTTAAAAAGCGCGCCAAAACTGGCGAAACGATTTTCGGCGACGGCACGCTCGAGGTGCTGCCTGACGGCTTCGGCTTCCTGCGCTCGCCGGAAACCTCCTATCTGGCGAGTACGGACGATATTTATATCAGCCCGTCGCAAATCCGCCGCTTCAACCTGCATACCGGCGACACGATCGAAGGTGAAGTCCGCACGCCGAAAGACGGCGAGCGTTATTTCGCGCTGGTGAAGGTCGACAAGGTCAACGGCCAGCCGCCGGAAGCCTCGAAGCACAAGATCATGTTCGAGAACTTGACGCCGCTGCACCCGAACAAGGTGCTGCTGCTCGAGCGTGAGATGCGCGGCGAAGAAAACGTGACCGGCCGCATCATCGACATGATCGCGCCGATCGGCAAGGGCCAGCGCGGTCTGCTGGTGGCATCGCCGAAGTCCGGTAAAACCGTGATGCTTCAGCACATCGCACACGCGATCAAGCAGAACCATCCGGATGTCATCCTGTTCGTGCTGCTGATCGACGAGCGCCCGGAAGAAGTGACCGAAATGCAGCGTTCGGTGGCCGGCGAAGTGATCGCCTCCACGTTCGACGAACCGGCTGCGCGTCACGTCCAGGTCGCCGAAATGGTGATCGAAAAGGCCAAGCGCCTCGTCGAAATGAAAAACGACGTGGTGATTCTGCTGGACTCGATCACGCGTCTCGCTCGTGCCTACAACACCGTGGTGCCGGCTTCGGGCAAGGTGCTCACGGGTGGTGTGGACGCCAACGCGCTGCAACGTCCGAAGCGCTTCTTCGGCGCGGCCCGTAACATCGAGGAAGGCGGCTCGCTCACCATCATCGGTACGGCGCTGATCGAGACGGGTAGCCGCATGGACGACGTGATCTACGAAGAGTTCAAGGGCACCGGCAACATGGAAGTGCACCTCGAGCGCCGTCTGGCTGAAAAGCGTGTGTACCCTTCGATCAATCTGAACAAGTCCGGTACGCGTCGCGAAGAGCTGCTGATCAAGCCGGAAGTTCTGCAAAAGATCTGGGTGCTGCGCAAGTTCATTCACGACATGGACGAAGTCGAGTCGATGGAATTCCTGCTCGACAAGATCCGTCAGACGAAGAGCAATTCCGAGTTCTTCGACATGATGCGTCGAGGCGGCGGCAGCTGATAGCCGGCCTGCACATTGCCGGCACGTTGTAGTACGTAACGCGTCGCGCTCGCAAAAACCGCCTGTCTTTTCGCAGGCGGTTTTTTTTCGCCCTTGCCCTCGCCCTCGTCGAATTTCTCACCTTCGGACTCAGATTGCCTGGCGTGAGATGCACTGCCGGGCACGGCAGAGTGCCGCCTCAACCTGTACGTGAACGTTCACGTTGCACTATAATAAGCACACCGCCTCCAAACCGCGCCATAACCTCATGTCAAAGGACCGCCCCATCCTGCTCACCGTGCGCGACGCCGCCGAGCGACTGAACGTCACGCCGCGTACGCTCAAGTACTACGAGGAACGCGGGCTCGTTTCGCCCACGCGCAGCGAGGGGCGCTACCGCCTCTACGACGAAGATGACCTCGAGCGTTTCGCCCGCATCCTGCGACTGCGTTCGCTAGGTTTTTCCCTGCACGGCATCACCGAGATGCTCAAGCGCCCGCTCGAACCGGATGAAAGCGGCAGCAACCGCTTTTCCACCGACTCGCTGCAAGAGATTCGGGACGCACTCGCGCAACAGATCAATGCGCTCGACGCACGCGTTGAAGCCATGCGCCGTGAATTGAAAGAAGCGCAAACGCTGAAGGGCGAACTCGCCCATGACCTCGATTACGTCGAGCGGCGCCTCGCCGGTGAAAACGCCGATGCACTGCTCAAACAGCGCCGGGAAGCACACGCAAAGCGTTCGCTGAAGAAACCCAAAACGCCGGACGAACCGGCATGAGTACCGTGTCGACCCGCGTGCCGCTGTTCAGCGTCGAAAAGCTGCGCGGCGACTTCTTCCCCTGGGTGCTGGCCGTCGTCACCGGGCTCGACTATTTCGACAACGCCATCTTCTCGTTCTTCACGAGCTACATCGCCGGCGGCGTCAATGCGTCGCCCGACGAACTCGTGTGGTCTTCGAGCGCCTATGCCGTGGCCGCCGTGCTCGGCATCCTGCAACAGCAATGGTGGGTTGAGCGCTTCGGCTACCGTCGCTATGTCGCCGGCTGCATGCTGCTGTATTCGGCGGGTGCCGTCGCCGCGGCGCTGTGCGAAACCTCCTTCGAACTTGCCTTCGCGCGCGGCTTCCAGGGCTACTTCATCGGCCCGATGATGGGCACCTGCCGCATCCTGATCCAGATCAGTTTCACGACGCAACAACGCCCGATTGCCACGCGAGCCTTTCTGCTTTTGATCGTGCTGAGCAGCGCGCTCGCACCGCTCGTCGGCGGCCAACTGGTTGCGCATTTTGACTGGCGCGCGCTGTTCGCCTGCACCGCACCGGTGGGCGTTCTGTTCGCCATCCTCGTGTTGCTCGCGCTGCCGGACTCGGGCGATCGCCAGCCGGAAGAGCGCGGCTCGGCGCACTTCTGGCCATATATGATCTTCGCGTTCGCGCAAGGCGCACTGCAAATCGTCATGCAGCAACTGCGCTTCCAGCTATTCACCAGCTCGCCCGGATTGATCCTGCTGACTATCCTCGGCGTCGGCGCCCTCGTCTGGTTTGCTTATCACCAATGGCACGAACCGAACCCGCTGGTGCGGCTGCACGCTTTGCGCGAGAAGACCTTTCAGGCCGGCATCGTGCTCTACATGTTCTATTACTACCAATCGACCGCTTTCAGCTATCTGATCTCACGTTTCCTCGAAAGCGGCCTCGGCTATCCCGTGGAGAACACCGGGCGCCTCGTCGGCGTGACCTCACTGATTTCAGCCAGCGCGTTGTTCGTCTATCTGCGCTACTCGAAGCTGTTGCCGCGCAAGAAGTGGATCATCGTGCCCGGCTTCGCGCTCGCCGCCTTCGCCGCGGCGTGGATGACGCGCATGGAGCCCGGCGTCGGTGAGAGCGCCCTGCTCGTGCCGCTGCTGCTGCGCGGCCTGCTGTTACTGTTTATCGTGCTGCCGGTTGCCAATCTGACGTTTAGAATCTTCGCTATCGAGGAATTCACGCACGGCTACCGGCTCAAAAACATCGTGCGGCAATTGACGATCTCGTTTGCCACGGCGTCGATGATCATCATCGAACAGCACCGTGAAGCGTTGCATCAGGCGCGGCTCGCCGAGTTCGTCAATCCGTTCAATCCGGTGTTCCAGAACACGCTCGCTGTGCTGACCAACGGCTTCGCGGCGAGCGGCCGCTCGCTCGCCGACGCGCACGCACTGGCGATGGGACAGATCGCCCGGACGGTTGCGCAGCAGGCAAGCTTTCTGACCTCGCTCGATGGTTTCTATTACCTGATTGGCGTAGCGGTCTGCGGTGGAATTTTCGCCGCGTGGCAAAAACAGATCGACTGAGCGATGTTATCGAAACTCACTAACTGGTTTGACTCGCGCCGCCGCGAGCGCGCGCTGCGCGACCATGCGATCGACGATCCGCTCTGGCAGGCCACGCTTGCTGGATTGCCTTTCCTCGCCCATCTGGACGCGGATGACCTCGTGCGGCTGCGCGAACTGAGCAGCCTGTTCCTCGCGCAGAAGGAATTCTCCACCGCGCACGGACTTGAACTGACTGACCCGATGACCGCCGCGATCGCCGCCCAGGCCTGTCTGCCAGTATTGAACCTCGGGCTGGACCTGTATCGCGGATGGGTGGGCGTGATCGTCTATCCAGGCGAATTCGTGATCCGCAAGACGGTCGAGGACGAAGACGGCGTCGTACATGAGGTCGAGCACGACGCCAGCGGCGAAGCCTGGGAAGGCGGCCCGGTAGTCCTCTCCTGGGAGGACGCGCAGATGACGGACGGATCGGACGCGTATAACGTCGTCATCCACGAATTCGCCCACAAGATCGACATGCTGACGGGCGAAGCCGACGGTCACCCGCCGCTATTCCGGCGCTGGCACGCTCCACTCGATGCCGCCGCCTGGGCCGATGTGTTCGACCACGCCTACGATCACTTCTGCAACCGCGTCGACGCGGTCCCCGAACGCCGCTGGGCGCGCTTCGAGCGGGAATCGCTGATCGACCCGTACGCGGCGGACCATCCATCGGAATTTTTTGCCGTTTGCAGCGAAGCGCTATTTGTCCAGCCCCACGCCTTCGAGGCCGAGTATCCCGAGCTATACCGGCTGCTGGCCCGCTATTACCGGCAGGACCCGGCCCGCGTAGGCGCTCTGCAAGCGCAAGCCGGCTAGCAGGGGCGCGGGCACGGGCACGCCACACAGCGAAACCGCCCGCCAGCTGGCGAAAAACCTCCGGAAAAGTCGTCAACCAACTGATTTTCTGGCATAATCGCCGTTTTTCGACCTTAGGCAAGTGGCTCGCGCCAAAATGCTTTCGCGAATCCAGTAGAGATTTTGCGACTGCACGCGGGTTGGCTACCGCCAGACTAGAGGATTTACCATGAAAGAAGGCATTCACCCCGATTACCGCGAAGTCCTGTTCGTCGACATGTCGATCGACTTCAAGTTTGTGACCCGCTCGACCATCCAGACGCGCGAAACCGGCGAATTCGAAGGCAAGACCTACCCGCTCGCCAAGATCGAAGTGTCGTCGGAATCGCATCCGTTCTACACGGGTCAGCAAAAGATCATGGACACGGCAGGCCGCGTCGAGAAGTTCAACAAGAAGTTCGGCACGCGCGCTACCGGCAAGGCAGCGAAGTAATACCCGCGTCGTCGCTGGCCATAGGCCGGACGGGTGCTCAGGCACCAGCACAGAAGGGCAGCGTAAGCTGCCCTTTTTTGTCACCGGCGTTGCTAATGTCAATGGCTTTGTCACCCGACGTACGGCAAGCGGGCCGCCACCACGCTGCCACTACGCAACGACCACACGACATCACGCGCGTCCACCCATGGCCCTATCCGGACGTTCACTGCATGGTTACAGCACTTCGCACAACGTTGCGCTCTGTTACCGGTCGTGACGCGCGCGCTGCGCCACGTCTACAATGCCGGATGCTGCGAATCGGCCATGCTGCCGGGCACCCTGCCCCGCGCCGGCCGACGCCCCTATCCGAGATCAACAAATCCGCATGAGATCAGTCGTTCGCCTCACTGCATCCGCCACGAGCGCCCTGCCGCGCTGGCTGTTGCTGACCCTCAGTATCATCTACGCCGCGTTCGGCCTGTTCGGCCGCGATCCGTGGAAGAACGAGGATGCGGCCGGTTTCGGCGTCATGTGGACGATGGCCAAAGGCAACGCGCACGACTGGCTGTTTCCCAACCTGGTCGGCAAATACCTCACCGATAACGGACCGCTCGGCTACTGGCTCGGCGCCAGTTCGATCCGCGCGCTGGCGCCATGGGTCGATGCAAGCAATGCTTCGCGCGTCTTTACCGGCCTGCTGTTTTGCGGCGCCTGCGCGTTCGTCTGGTACGCGGCCTATCTGCTCGGCCGCCGCCCCGAGGTTCAGCCGTTCAAATACGCATTCGGCGGCGAGCCGGAACCGCGTGACTACGGCCGCACGCTCGCCGACGGCGCGCTGCTGATCCTGCTCGCCTGCTTCGGCCTTGCTGAGCGTGGCCACGAAACCACGCCGCAACTGGCGCAGTTCGTCTGCATCGCGATGCTCGTCTACGGCCTCGTGCGGATGATCGATAAGCCGATCCAGGGCGCGCTGGTATGGGGTCTTGCACTCGGTCTCGTCGCGCTGGCGAGCAACCCCGTGCTGGTGGCCGCGTTGCTGGTGGGCACGCTCGCCATGACCATCATCGTGCCCGAGACACGCACGCGCTGGCTCATGCTTGCGGGCTTGCCGGTTGCCCTCGTGGTGTCGCTGTCGTGGCCGGTAGCGGCCCTCTCCGCCTACCCGGACGACGCCGTCTGGTATCTCAATCAATGGGTGAGCACGAGTCTCAACGCCTTCGCCGGCCCGCCCGGCTCGGTGGCCCGCTACGCGCTGAAAAACCTGCCGCTTTTCACCTGGCCCGCCTGGCCGCTGGCAATCTGGTCGTGGTTTAGCTGGTCCGGTCTGCGGCGTGCGCCGCACGTCGCCATTCCGGTCTCGGTGATCACGCCGCTGTTGATCCTCGTGGTGCTGCAGAGCCATCAGACCAACCTGCTGTTCATGCTGTTGCTGCCCGCCCTCGCGGTGCTCGCGACCTTCGCGCTGCCTACGCTCAATCGCGGCACCATCAATGCGATCGACTGGTTTGCGCTCCTCAGCTTCACGATCCTCGGCAGCACCGTCTGGCTCTTCTGGATTGCGGGTCTCACCGGCTTCCCCGCGCCACTCGCCCGAAATATGGCGCGTTATGCGCCGGGGTTCGTTCCGCAGTTCAAGATGATCTCGTTCGTCTGTGCGGTCGCAGTGACGGTATGCTGGTTCGTGCTGGTTCGCTGGCGCCTCGCACGTCATCCGAAAGTGCTGTGGCGCAGCGTGGTGCTCTCGAGCGCTGGCACGACGCTGATGTGGGTGCTGGTGATGACGCTGTGGCTGCCCATCATCAACTACAGCCGGACCTATAAGGATGTGGCCGAGCAGATTGCCAGCCACCTGCCTGACGACTATAGCTGCATCTCGCCGGTACGCCTCGGCAACGCGCAGATCGCGACGTTCGCCTACTTCGGTCACATGCATTTCGCGTTCGATCAAGACTGCGATGTGATCCTGCGCCAGGACACCCAGGACTACGGCGAGCCCAGTTCGATGTCGAACTTCGTCTGGAAGCTGGTTTGGGAAGGCCGCCGGGTTGCCGACCGCGACGAACGCTTCCGCCTGTATGTGCGTATCGACCGCCCGAAGCCGCCCGTCACACACCGCGCCTGGCGCCCGAAGCGCGGCGCCGCGGCCTCTGCGGACTGACGATGTTCGCCGATGTGCGCAAAATCGCCGGGCTCGCGTGGCCTGTGCTGATCGGCCAGTTGGCCATCATCGCCTTCGGCGTCATGGATACGGCGATGGTGGGCCGCTATTCAGCAGTCGATCTCGCGGCGCTCGGCCTTGGCTCGTCGATCTACATCTCGGTCTATATCGGCCTGACCGGCATCCTCACCGCGCTGCAGCCGATTGCGGGCCAACTCTATGGCGCGCGCCAGTACCCTGAGATCGGCGAGCAGGTACGCCAGTCGCTATGGCTCGCCTTCGCGCTGATGATCATCGGCTTCCTGATCCTGTATTTCCCCGGCCCGCTGCTGCATCTCGCGCGGGTGCCGGCCGCGCTGTATGAACGCACGCTCGCCTATCTGCAGATCCTCGCGTTCGGTTTGCCGGCTGGTCTCGTGTTTCGCGTCTACGGCTCGCTCGCCAATGCAGTTGGCAAACCGCGGCTCGTGATGATCCTGCAGATTGGCGCCTTGCTGCTGAAGGTTCCGCTCAACCTGTGGTTCATCTTCGGTGGCCTGGGCGTGCCGGCGCTCGGCGGTCCGGGATGCGCGCTCGCCAGCACCGGCATTAACTGGATGCTCGCGATCGTCGGCATGCTGCTGATGAGCAGGATCGATGTGTTCAAGCCTTTTGGGATCTTTTCGCGCTTCTGCTGGCCGGAGTGGCACCGTCAGGTCGCGCAACTCAAGCTCGGCATTCCGATGGGACTCTCGTATCTGATCGAAGTCACCTCGTACACGTTCATGGCGCTGTTTATCGCACGCTTCGGCACGACGACGCTCGCGGGACATCAGATCGCCGGTAACGTCGGCGCGGTGTTGTACATGACGCCACTGTCGATCGGTATCGCTACCTCCACACTCGTGGCCCAGGCGCTCGGCGCGCATCGGCCAGAAGCGGCGCGCACGCTGTCACGCCACGGCATCTTGATGGCGGTGATGATCGCGTGCAGCTATGGGGCGATCGTTCTGGCGCTGCGGCCGCTCATCATCGAAGGCTATACGCCCAATGCACAGGTCGCGGCAGCCGCCATGCCGCTCGTCTTGATCGTGGTCTTCTATCACGTGTTCGATTCGCTGCAGGTGACCACCGCCTTCGTACTGCGCGCCTACAAGGTGGCGGTCATCCCGACTGTGATCTATGCGGTCGCGCTGTGGGGCGTCGGGCTGGGCGGCGGGTATCTGCTCGGCTTCGACATTGGCGGCTCAATACCTGTCTGGCTCACGGGCGCACGCGGGTTCTGGTTCGCCAACATGGCGAGCCTGGGTATCGCCGGGTCCGGTCTTTTGATTTACCTGCGCACGGTAAGCCGGCGGCATCTTCGTACCGGCGTCGAGGCATAGCCGGATAACGCCGCGCAGATGGTCCACGTGCACCGCTTCCCAAGGTGCATCAAGCTCTCCGAATCACCTTCCACCTCCACGATCCCCATCGGAAACTTCTGACACTTAACAAGGTTGGGGATACTGATAATCGTCCGGTAGAATCGCCAGCATTCTGTAAGCGACAGGAGCATGGTCGATGCGAAGCGGCACCCTCAGACGGAAGTGGATGTGGGCAACGGTAGCAGCGCTCGGCGTGCTAAGCGCATCCACATGGCGAGCCGATGCAGCGCGCATCACCAGCGTCTCACCGCAAGGCAAGGTGACGCAGGTCAGACAGGTCGTCGTCAAGTTCGACGAAGCAATGATCGCGTTCGGTTCGGCCGCGGCCCCCGCTCCCGCGCAGGTGCATTGCAACGACGCCGCCGCGAGCAACGGCCAGGCCCGCTGGATCGACGAAAAAACCTGGGCATGGGACTTTGCCGCAGACCTGCCACCGGGTGTGAGCTGCAAGGTCGATCTCAACGACGGACTGAAGTCCGTTGCCAGCCACGCCATCACCGGCCCGCATCGTTACGCGTTTGAAACCGGCGGTCCATTCGTGCAGGACATACGTCCGGACTCCGGCGAGATCGAAGAAGATCAGGCGTTCGTCCTGACGCTCAACGGGCCGGCTACGGCTGCGTCGGTGCACGACCATGTGTGGTGCGAATCGAGCGGCCTCGGTAACCGTATCCCCGTCAAGAACCTCGACGACGCGGCGCGTGCCGCTCTGCTCAAACACTTTCACCTGAAGAAAGATGCGGCACGCATCTTGACGCTTCAGTGTCAGCAGACGCTGCCCTCCTCCGCCAAGATGCAACTGGTGTATGGAGCAGGCGTGGCGAGCCCGAGCGGGATCGCCAATGACGTCGAGCGTCGTTTCGACTACACCGTACGCGACCCGTTCGCCGCCAGCTTTTCGTGTGAGCGTGAAAACGCCAAGGCGCCGTGTACACCGCTGCGTCCGGTGGAAGTGCGCTTCAATGCGCCGATCAGCCGCGCCGACGCCGAAAAGCTCACGCTCAAGGGACCCGGCGGCACGATCTCGCCGACCTTCAAACCTGACGACAAGGATTCCGAAACAACTACGGTCGACTTCGCGGCGCCGCTGCCCGAACACGCAGAACTCACGATCGACATCCCGGCAAACCTGAAAGACGTCAGTGGCCGCACGCTCACCAACGCCGATCTGTTCCCGCTCAAGACCACCACGGCGCCGATGCCGCCGCTCGCCAAGTTCTCGTCGGGGACCTTCGGCATCATCGAACGCTTCGCTGAACCGGACATGCCCGCGCTCGTGCCCGTGACGCTGCGCAACGTCGAAGCGGATCTGCACGTGGCAGGTCTCAATGCCGGCAACGCGCAATTCAGCAAACTGCGCGTCGACGCGGACACCGATATCCGACACTGGATGCGCCTTGTCGACCAGTTCGACGGCTACTCGATGAACCGTTCGAACATCGACTCGCTGATGCCTGGACTGCTGCAGCACGTGAAGAACCCGGTGTACGTGCCGCGCTCGCCGGATGAGTCCAGCGACGACAACAAGAAAGACCCCCAGATCGACATCCGTTCGCTGTCGCTGCTCGCGGGACAGCGCGGCGTGGAGACGCTCGCGCTGCCCAAGGAAGACCCGCAGGCGCTGAGGCCATTCGAAGTCGTCGGCGTGCCGGTGACGAAGCCAGGCTTCTACGTGATCGAACTGGCCTCGCCTGCGCTCGGCGCTTCGCTGTTGAGCAGAAAAGCGCCGATGTACGTGCGCACTGCCGTGCTCGTCACCAACCTCGGCGTGCACTTCAAGCAGGGGCGTGAGAACAGCGTGGTGTGGGTGACCTCGCTCGACAAGGGTCAACCGGTGCCGAATGCCACCATCGAGGTGAGCGACTGCAACGGCGCCCCGCTCGCCGATGGCAAGACCGACGCGCACGGCGTGCTGACCATCGACAAACCGCTTGCTGCGCTCAAGGAATGCGGCGAAAAGAGCTTCGAAGGCTTCTTCGTCTCGGCGCGCGTCGACGACCCGAAGACCGGCCCCGATATGGCGTTCGTGCGCTCGGACTGGAATCGCGGCATCGAGTCCTGGCGCTTCAACGTGCCGACCGACACCAGCATCGAGCAGACCGTCCGCGCGCATACGGTCTTCGATCGGACGCTGTTGCGCGCTGGTGAGACAGTGTCGATGAAGCATCTGATCCGCGTCGAGACGTTGCTTGGTTTCGCTTATCCGCAGAAGTATCCGACGCGGGTGACGATTCGCCATCTCGGCAGCGGCCAGACCTATCATCTGCCGCTCAAATGGGCGGCCGACCACAGCGCGGATTCGACCTTCACGATCCCGGTGGCAGCGAAACTGGGCGAATACAGTGTTACGCTCGACGACGGCGATCCGAACGCGAAGGCTCCCACTGGAGCCGTGAGCGGTAACAGTGGTAGCGGAAGCAATGACGCCAGTGACGATAGCGACGCCGGCGATAACGCAGACAACAGCGACGACAGCGGCGCCGCACCGCAGATGAGCTACGAGTCCGGCAGCTTCCGTGTCGAGGAATTCCGCTTGCCGGTATTCAAAGGCACGATCGCCGTGCGTGACGAAAAAACGCATCCGCTGGTTGCCGCGAAACAGGCCCCGCTTGCCGTGCAGATCGACTACGTCTCGGGTGGCGCTGCATCGAATCTGCCGGTGCAGGTGTCAGCCTTGCTCAAGAACACGGCACTCGACTTCACTGACAATTTCCCTGACTTCAGCTTCACGCCCTACACACCGCAAACCGGCGACGACACCTCGGACGCCAACGACGAAGACAGTGACACACAGCAACCCGCCGACGACGGCGCCAAGCTGATCGCCGACAAGGAAGCGCTCACGCTCGATCGCAACGGCTCCGGTGGTCTGACACTGAAGAATCTGCCGCACGTCGACGCGCCCAAACGCCTCGCACTCGAAGCGACGTTTGCCGATCCGAACGGCGAAGTGCAAACGCTTTCCGGCGGCGCGACACTGTGGCCCGCCGCAGTGGTTGCCGGCATCAAGTCAGGGCAATGGGTTTCGGTTGGCAACACCGTACCGGTCAAGGCGCTCGCCGTTGACCTGCAAGGCAAGCCGCGCGCCGGCGTGGCGCTCGACGTGCACGGCTACGCGCGCATCACGACCACGTCGAGAAAGCGCATGGTCGGCGGCTTCTACGCGTACGACAACCATACCGAGGCGAAGGATCTCGGTTCGCTATGCAGCGGCAAGAGCGACGATCACGGCCTGCTGACCTGTGACGCGAAGCTGCGCGATGCAGGCAACATCGACCTCGTCGTCACGGCCAAAGACGGCGACGGCAACGTATCGACGGCAAGCAGTTCGGTGTGGGTCACGCGCGAAGACGAGCTGTGGTTCGGTGGCGAGAACACCGACCGCATCGACGTGCTGCCTGAGAAGAGCTCCTATGAACCGGGCGACACCGCGCGCTTCCAGGTGCGCATGCCGTTCCGCTTCGCTACCGCGCTGGTCGCGGTGGAACGCGAAGGCATCCTCGAGACGCATGTGGTTCAACTGGACGGCAAGGATCCGACCGTCGAGCTCAAGGTGAACGAGGCGTGGGGGCCGAACGTCTACGTGTCGGTGCTCGCATTGCGTGGACGGATTCACGAAGTACCGTGGTATTCGTTCTTCACGTGGGGCTGGAAGGCGCCGCTCGAATGGGCGCGCGCGTTCTGGTACGAGGGACGTCAATACGAAGCGCCGACGCCACTCGTCGATCTGTCCAAGCCGGCCTTCCGCTACGGCATGGCCGAAATCAAGGTGGGCACGGCGGCGCACAAGCTCGCCGTGACGGTTACCCCGGATGCGAAATCCTACACGGTGCGCGGCAAGGCGCACATCAGGCTGCACGTTCAGATGCCGGGCGGCAAGCCCGCGCCCGCGGGAACGCAAATCGCCGTGGCCGCAGTCGACGAAGCGCTGCTCGAACTGATGCCCAACCAGAGCTGGGACGTGCTCAATGCGATGCTCGAGCGGCGCGCCTACGGCGTGGAGACATCGACCGCGCAGATGGAAATCGTCGGGCGCCGTCACTTCGGGCGTAAGGCGGTGCCAGCGGGCGGCGGTGGTGGCCATAGCTCGACCCGCGAACTGTTCGACACGCTGCTGCTGTGGAACCCGCGCGTCACGCTCGACGCGAACGGCGAAGCGTCGCTCGACGTGCCGCTCAACGATTCGCTGACGAGCTTCCGGATCGTCGCGATCGCGGCGGTCGGTCCGGGCACGTTCGGCACCGGCAGCACATCGATTCGCAGCACTCAGGATCTGCAACTGATCTCGGGTCTGCCACCGCTCGTACGCGAAGGCGATCAGTTCCGCGCGCAGTTCACCGTTCGCAATACGACGGCCCGCGCGATGAAAGTGGTCTTCACGCCAAACGTGCCGGGCTTGACGCTCGCCGCGCAAACGGTGGATCTCGCCGCGGATTCGGCGCAAGAAATCGCATGGACCGTCACGACGCCCGATGGCCTTGCTGATACCCCATCCGGCGCGCTCACGTGGAACGTGGCGGCCGCCGAGCAAGGCGGCCCGCATGCCAGCGACGCGCTGAAGATCGCGCAGCATGTGACCGCGGTCGTGCCTGTGACAGTCCAGCAGGCGACGCTTGCGCAAGTCGACGGCACGTTGTCGTTACCGGTGGCCGCACCGCCAGATGCGAGCACGACCCAGGCCGGGGCAATTCGCGGCGGCATCGAAGTATCGCTGCAGTCGAAGCTCTCCGATGGCCTGCCCGGCGTGCGGCGCTTTTTCGAGCGCTATCCGTACAACTGCCTCGAGCAGCAGACTTCGCGCGCCATCGGTCTGCGTGATCCGGCTCAATGGCAGGCAGTGATCGCGAAAATGCCGGTCTATCTCGACCGCGACGGCCTCGCCAATTATTTCCCACCGAGCGACGACAGCGGCAACCACGGCAGTACGACGCTGTCTGCGTATCTGCTCGCCGTCAGCGACGAAACGGTGAAGCTCGATCCGCGCTTCACACTGCCCGACGATCTGCGCGGCAAGCTCGAAGCGGGCCTCGTGAGTTTTGTGGAAGGCAAGATCCAGCGCGATATCTGGGCGCCGCGCAAGGATCTCGACCTGCGCAAGCTCGAAGCACTCGAAGCTCTGTCGCGGTTCGGGATGGCACAGCCGGGCATGCTCGAGTCGATCGAGATTGCGCCGAACCAGTGGCCGACCTCGGCGGTGCTCGATTACTACGCGATCCTGTCGCGTGTACCGGGCATTCCTCAACGCGACGACAAGCTCGCGCAACTCGAACAGATCCTGCGCGCACGCCTGACGTATCAGGGCACGCGCCTCACGTTCTCGACCGAGGCGAACGACGACCTGTGGTGGCTCATGACCAGCACCGAAGACAACGCGGCCCGCACCGCGCTGACGTTTGTCGATTCGCCTGCGTGGAAAGACGAGATGCCGCGCCTCGTCGCCGGTTTGCTCGCGCTGCAACGCAACGGTGCGTGGGAGACGACGACGTCCAACGTGTGGGGGTCACTCGCGGTCGAACGGTTCTCGCAGGTGTTCGAGAGCACACCGGTGACTGGACAAACGCGGGTGCAACTCGGCGCGCTCGACAAGTCGGTTTCGTGGAGTGCGGGTGCGGTCGCGAGCGCGCTCCCGGCCACGGCAGTCACACCAGCGAGTGCGACAAATGCTGTGACGTCAGCAGGATCGACTACGTCCGCGACACCTGCGACGCCCGCTATACACGCCACGCCTATCACGCAAACGAAGGACACCCATAGCCAGCTTCTGCCGTGGCCGCCCGCGAACCAGGGCACAGCATCGCCTTTGACGCTGACGCACGACGGCACCGGCAAACCGTGGGCGACTATCGAAAGCCTCGCCGCAGTGCCGCTAAAAGCTCCCTTCGCAGCCGGCTATCGCATCACGAAAACGATCACACCGATCGACCCAGCCGTCAAAGGCGTCTACACACGAGGCGATGTGGTGCGCGTGCATCTGGACATCGACGCGCAGACCGACATGACCTGGGTGGTCGTCAACGATCCGGTGCCGGCTGGCGCAACGATCCTGGGCTCGGGCCTCGGACGCGATTCGGAGGCAGCAACCCAGGGAGAAAACAGCGCAGCCAACGCCGATCAACAGGCGTGGCCCGCGTTTATCGAACGCGGCTTCGACGGTTACCGGGCGTACTACGATTACTTGCCGAAGGGCAAACTCTCAGTGGAGTACACGGTGCGGCTCAACAACGTCGGCACGTTCGGCCTGCCGCCGACGCGGGTCGAAGCGCTGTACGCACCGTCGACGTTCGGTGCGTTGCCGAATGCGCCGTTCGTGGTGGTGCCCGCAGCCGGCACCGGCACCGGCACCGCCGCTGCGGCGTCCAGATGAGCTGCGCTGAGATTGCGGCGTGAACCGAAGCAATGAGCTACTGCCACTACACACTGTCCAGCACCCGCCGCCACGCGCAAAGCGTGCGCCGGCGGCGGCATGGCATACGCGATGTAGTTGGCGCGGCAGGCGCAACGATGCGTACACTCGCCGCGTGGTTCGCCAACGCTCGCAATCGCGTTCCACGCGCGTCGCTACCGCTCGCCCGCATCACGCTTTGCATCAGTCTGTCCACCGCCTCGCTCACTGCCTTCGCCCTCCCTTCGTTCAACGAAGTCCACACCCGCTGGCACAGCTCGGACTGGGTGCTGCTCGCGCGCGACGGCCAGCCGCTGGAGCGCACGCGCATCGACAACACGGAACGCCGCGGCGACTGGGTCGCGCTCGCCAATGTCTCGCCCGCGCTGCGCGAGGCGATCGTCGTCTCCGAAGACAAACGCTTCTACGAGCACAGCGGTGTCGACTGGCGCGGCGCGGCTGGCGCAGCTTGGGCAAATCTGTGGAACACCCGCACGCGCGGCGCCTCGACCGTGACGATGCAATTGACCGGCCTGCTCGACGACGACCCACAACGTTCAGGACAACGTTCCATCACCCAGAAAGCCGGGCAAGCCGTCAACGCGTTATGGCTCGAGCGCACCTGGCGCAAGGACCAGATCCTCGAAGCCTATCTGAATCTGGTGCCGTTTCGTGGCGAGACGATTGGCTTGTCGGCCATTTCGATGACGCTGTTCGGCAAGGCGCCCTCCGGGCTCAACGAGCGTGAAGCGGCCGTGGCCGCCGCGCTGATCCGCTCGCCGAATGCCCCCTACGTCAAGGTCAGCGAACGCGCCTGCCGGATCCTGCGCGACATGCAAGCGGCCAGCCAATGCGCGAATCTCGGCAGTTTTGTGCAACTGGCATTTGCACGCCCCGCTCCCGCGACCCTTTCCATCACGCCCGATAGCGATACGCTTGCACCGCACTTTGCGCGCCGCGTAGCAGCCGAGGCGCATCCGGTCGCCGGCACGCGCGTTACTTCCACGCTCGACGCGAACCTGCAACGCTTTGCCCGCGACACGCTGACGCGAACGCTGATCGAACTGAACGCCCGCGCGCATCCGCGCAACGTGCAGGACGGCGCCGTGGTCGTGCTCGACAACGCCACGGGCGAGGTGCTGGCGTGGGTCGGCTCGTCGGGTGCACTGTCCGGCGCTCGCGACGTGGATGCCGTGCTCGCGCTGCGCCAGGCCGGCTCGACGCTCAAGCCGTTCCTGTATGCGCAGGCCATCGACGAACGGCGGCTCACCACAGCATCCCTGCTCGATGACGCACCGCTCGATCTCGCCGCCGGCGGCGGCCTGTATATCCCGCAGAATTACGACAAGGATTTCAAGGGCTGGGTCAGCGTGCGCACGGCCCTTGGCTCCTCGCTAAACGTGCCGGCCGTGCGCACGCTGGTGATGGTGACGCCGCATCGTTTTGCGAAGACGCTCACTGCGCTGGGCCTGCCGCTCACGCAAAGCGGCGACTACTACGGCTACAGCCTCGCTCTCGGCAGCGCTGACGTCACCCTGCTGGCGCTGACCAACGCCTACCGGGCGTTGGCGAACGGCGGCGTTGCCGGGCCTACGGCCGATCTCCCGCACCGTCCGTCCACGCCACGCGATAGCGGAATAGAGCCCACACGGCGCGTATTTAGCGCCGACGCAAGTTTTATCGTCACTACCGTGCTGGCGGATAACAACGCACGCACCCGCACTTTCGGTTTCGACAGCCCGCTCGCCACGCGCTTTTTCTCTGCCGTGAAAACCGGCACCAGCAAAGATATGCGCGATAACTGGACGGTAGGCTTTACCTCACGCTATACGGTGGGCGTGTGGGTCGGTAATGCAGACGGCACACCGATGTGGGATGTCTCCGGTGTGACGGGCGCGGCGCCCGTGTGGGCCGCGATTGTCGGCTATCTGCACCGGCGTTTGCCGAGCAAGCCGCCTGCCCTGCCAGCAGGCGTGATCGAGACGCACGTCACATTTGAAAACAACGTAGAACCTGCGCGCGACGACTGGTTTGTCCGCGGCACCGAAACCCCGACGGTCGGACTCGCCGCCGACGCGAATGCAGCCGCACTACGCGTGTCGACGCGCGGTGCAGTGCGGATCGGCTCGCCCGCCGACGGCACGATCTTCGCGCTCGACCCCGACATTCCCGCGGCGCGCCAGCGGATCGCTTTCGAGCGTGCCAGCGGCGCCGCCACGCTCAGCACCTGGCGTCTCGACGGCAAGACGCTCGGACACGCCCCGCGTGTGCCGTGGCTGCCCTGGCCTGGGCGTCATCTGCTGGAACTGCTCAATGTCGACGGCAGCGTCGCCGATTCGGTGCGCTTCGAAGTGCGCGGCGCTGTGGCTCGCGGGGCGGTCCCGGGCGAAAGCACAGGCACAGGCGCCAGCAAACACACGGGCAATGCCACTGGCACTGGAACGGGAAACGGCGCCAACGCCGCCCAACGCGCCGACACCGCCACGGCCGCCGCTCACACATCGATACCATCACATCCGCCTACGCAATAGGCGAATAGTTTAAATATTGTCCGAGTGATTTACTTGTCACGAATCGATCGGTATAAATCGTCGGCTTTTAGTAAAAAGGGTGCACGGTTTATCCTATGCTTAAGCGCAGCGCCTGCTGACTGAATGCGCCGTCCGTTCCCGGCTAACTTTTTTGCCCTCAATGGAGTGCCTGCCATGCTGAAGAAGCTGCTCATGCTGTGCGTCGTCCTGGCCCTGTCGCTGTCAGCCGGTTTCGCCGCCGCCGCGGTCGAGGTCAATTCCGCCGATCAGGCGACGCTTGAAACGGTAAAGGGCATCGGTCCCGTCCATGCAAAAGCGATCATCGACGAGCGCACCAAGAACGGCCCGTTCAAGGATGCCGACGACCTCGCCTCACGCGTCAAAGGTCTTGGCACCAAGTCGGTGACCAATCTCGAAACAGCTGGCCTGACGATTAACGGTTCCGCGACGCCACCGACTGGCGCGAAGGCCTCCGCGAAATCGGGCAGCGCGAACACCGCGAGCACGAACACGAGCACACCGGCAACAAAGGCGCCACCCGCAACCGCCCCGGCCACCACGGCCGCTACGACCACAGCAGCACCCGCCGCCGCAACAGCGAACGCCCCCGCAGCAGCATCCGGCGGCAAGGCATCGAAGAAGAAAAAGAGCAAGACCGCAGCATCCGACGCAGCCGCCGCCTCCGCTCCCGCCGCAGCCGCTGCAAGCGCGCCGGCAGATGCATCGGGCAGCAAAGCGTCGAAGAAGAAGGCCAAGAAGAGCAAGGCCGCATCGGCCGCCGCAGCATCGGGCACGTGATCGTCGCCAGATGGTCAGGCGTACTGTGCAATGCGCCTGAACACTTCTAGCCTCGTCACGAAAGCCCGTCTCATCTACACCTGGTGCCGCGCAACCGCGCGGCGTTTTCACCCGTCGGCGTCTCGAAAGAACGCCGGCATTCAAGAGAGACCGTCATGAGCCTACTCGATACCCTCGGTTCCGTGTTCGGCCAGTCGCCGCAAGGCGGCGGCAGCCAGCAAGCCCTGATCAGCACCGCGCTTGAATTCGTCAACAACCAGCCGGGCGGCCTGAACGGCCTGATCCAGCAGTTCAAGGACAAAGGTGCCGGCGACATCATTAGCTCGTGGATCAGCAACGGCGAAAATCAGCCGATCTCGGCAGACGCGCTGCATAGCGTCCTCGGCTCGGATACCGTCACCAACCTTGCAGCCAAGGCCGGCGTGCAACCCGACCAGATCACGGGACTGCTGTCGCAGGTCCTGCCGCACGTCGTCAATGCAGCGACGCCCACCGGTGAAGTTCCCGCGGAAGGCCAACTGAACGCAACCAGCGTGCTCGGCGCACTCGGCGGTCTGGAGTCGCTGTTCGGCAAGGGCAACGCGTAACGTCTAACGCGTCGCATCTGGGCGCATCGCACATCAGCCTCTACCCGCTGATCGAAACGCGGTGCGGAAAATAAAAAGGGCAACGAATCGAAATTCGTTGCCCTTTTTGCTTCGCCCGTAAGCGTCAGTTCAATTGCGACTGCCCTGCGAAGGCATCACGCGTGTCAGACGTGCCACCGGCTTCACACGCGCCACAGATGCAACGCGTGTGACTCGAAGCCGCTTAATGCACGACGCGGTCGAAAGCCAGCTTGCCGTTCTCCACCTCGACCGGAATCACATCCTTCGGGCCGAACTTGCCGGCCAGAATCAGCTTCGCGACCGGGTTCTCGATCTCCTGCTGGATCGCGCGCTTCAACGGCCGCGCACCGAACAGCGGGTCGTAGCCGACCTTGCCGATCAATTCCAGCGCCTCGTCCGACACTACCAGTTGCATATCGAGCTTCGCGAGCCGGTCATGCAGCCGCTGCAACTGGATCTTCGCGATCGACTGGATATTCGAGCGGTCGAGCGCATGGAACACGACGACATCGTCGATCCGGTTCAGGAATTCCGGGCGGAAATGCAGCTTCACTTCTTCCCACACCGCATCCTTGATCGCTTCCTGCGGTTCGCCGACCATCGACTGGATCACCTGCGAGCCGAGGTTCGACGTCATCACGATCACCGTGTTCTTGAAGTCCACGGTACGCCCTTGACCGTCCGTCATGCGACCGTCGTCGAGCACCTGCAGCAGCACGTTGAACACGTCCGGGTGAGCCTTCTCGATCTCGTCGAGCAGGATCACGCTGTACGGCTTGCGACGCACCGCTTCGGTCAGATAACCGCCTTCCTCATAGCCGACATAACCCGGCGGCGCGCCGATCAACCGCGCGACGCTGTGCTTCTCCATGAACTCGCTCATGTCGATACGGATCAGATGATCTTCCGAATCGAACAGGAACGACGCCAGCGCCTTGCACAGTTCGGTCTTGCCCACGCCCGTCGGTCCGAGGAACAGGAACGAGCCGTACGGGCGATTCGGATCGGACAAGCCCGCACGCGAACGACGGATCGCATCCGCGACGGCCGAGATCGCTTCGTCCTGCCCGACCACACGGTCGTGCAGTTTTTCTTCGATCTGCAACAGCTTTTCGCGCTCGCCCTGCATCATCCGCGAAACTGGAATGCCAGTCGAACGGGACACCACTTCGGCGATTTCCTCAGCACCCACTTGCGTGCGCAACAGACGCGGCCGCGTCGGATTGTTCTGCTCCTTCGCTTCAGCCTTCGTGACTTCCTTCAGTTGCGCTTCGAGCCCCGGCAGCTTGCCGTACTGCAGCTCGGCGACCTTCTCAAGCTTGCCTTCGCGTTGCAGCCGGACGATTTCCGCACGGGTCTTCTCGATCTCTTCCTTCAGCTGCGCACTACCCTGCACCGCCGCTTTCTCAGCGGTCCAGATTTCTTCGAGGTCCGAATATTCGCGGTTCAGCCGCTCGATTTCTTCCTCGATCAACTGCAGGCGCTTCTGCGAGGCTTCGTCCTTTTCCTTCTTGACGGCTTCGCGTTCGATCTTCAGCTGGATCAGGCGGCGGTCGAGCCGGTCCATTTCTTCGGGCTTCGAATCGATTTCCATCTTGATCTTCGAGGCAGCCTCGTCGATCAGATCGATCGCCTTGTCCGGCAGGAACCGGTCCGTGATGTAGCGATGCGACAGTTCCGCCGCCGCGACGATCGCCGGGTCGGTGATATCCACGCCGTGGTGCAGTTCGTACTTCTCCTGCAAACCGCGCAGGATAGCGATGGTCGCCTCGACCGAAGGCTCGTCGACCAGCACCTTCTGGAACCGGCGTTCGAGCGCCGCGTCCTTTTCGATGTACTTGCGATACTCGTCGAGCGTCGTGGCGCCGACGCAATGCAGCTCGCCGCGCGACAAAGCCGGCTTGAGCATATTGCCCGCATCCATCGCACCTTCGGCCTTGCCCGCGCCGACCATAGTGTGGATTTCGTCGATAAAGACGATGGTCTGCCCTTCGTCCTTGGCGATATCGTTCAGCACGGCTTTCAGGCGCTCTTCGAACTCGCCGCGATACTTGGCGCCGGCCAGCAGTGCCGCCATATCGAGCGAGAGCACGCGCTTGCCCTTGAGCGTCTCCGGCACTTCGCCGTTGACGATGCGTTGCGCGAGCCCTTCGACGATGGCCGTCTTGCCGACGCCCGGCTCGCCGATCAGCACCGGATTGTTCTTGGTGCGGCGTTGCAGGATCTGGATCGAGCGGCGAATTTCGTCGTCACGGCCGATCACCGGATCGAGCTTGCCCGCGCGCGCACGCTCGGTCAGATCGACGGTGTATTTCTTCAGCGCTTCGCGCTGGCTTTCGGCGTCCTGGCTATGCACTTGCGAGCCACCGCGCACGGCGGCAATCGCCGCTTCGAGCGATTTGCGCGACAAACCGTGCTGGCGCGCGAGACGCCCAGCCTCGCCCTTGTCGTCGGCAACCGCGAGCAGGAACATTTCGCTCGCGATAAACGTGTCGTTGAGCTTCTGTGCTTCTTTATCGGCCTGGTTCAGCAGGCCGGTCAGATCGCGGCCGATCTGGACGTTGCCATCGGTGCCCTGCACTTGCGGCAGACGCGTGATGGCCTCGTTCAGGGCCGTTTGCAGCGCCTGAACATGCACTCCAGCGCGCGATAGCAGCGAACGCGCCGAGCCGTCCTGTTGGGCGACGAGTGCCGCGAGCAGGTGGACGGGCTCGATGTACTGATTGTCACGGCCGACGGCCAGACTCTGCGCATCCGCCAACGCTTCCTGGAATTTAGTGGTGAGCTTGTCGACTCTCATCAAGAGACCTCCAATTTTCGAATATCACCAAAATGAGGCGTTTTCTGCGGGTTTCAAGCGCTTTTTTGCACTCGGCGGCAACTATTTAACAATTGAGACGCACAAGCGCTCCGGTCTGCTCAATCGGCCGGACCAGCCTTGTTGTCGCCAGGCGCTGCCAGCGCAATGGGGATGATGGGCCGCATGCCGAGCAACGCCGCCATCGGTCCCGCAGGCTCGGCCAGTTCACCAATCGTATGGCTATCCAGCGCAGATAGAAAGGCGTGTCGCGCCACCTCGAGCACACCCTTAAGCCGGCACTGAGACTCGATCACGCAATGCCGGTGGCTACCCTTCTCGTCGGGGAAGCAGCCGACCAGCGCAAAATCGCTCTCGGTCGCACGCACCACTTCACCGACCGTCACCGAGCCCGAGTGCTCGAACAACCGCAAGCCGCCGTTACGGCCACGCACCGTCTCGACCCAACCGAGCTCGCCGAGCCGCTGGACGACCTTCATCAAATGGTTTTTCGAAATGCCGTACGCATCCGAGATATCCTGGATCGTCGACAATCCTTCGCTGCGCACCGCGAGATACAGCAGGACGCGTAGCGAGTAGTCCGTATAGTCGGTCAGTCTCATAAGGGCAAAGTCACGATGAGCGACGAGCGCGATCCTCTGGAAAAACCGTGTCGACGCAAGGGTTGCCGGTCCCGACGCATCGCAATAACATGCGGGAGCTGCGCATGTTATTGCGCCGGTGGCCGGTAAAACTGTGTCATTCTGAATGGTATCGTTTGCGGCTAGCGTTGTTTTTCTGATTAATGCAATGACGCGGGAGGATTTCTCGCCTTACTCATTGCATCGTCGCTTTTCCGTGGTCACAGCATGAACCTAACTTTAGACGCGGCGTCCGCCGCGCCGCGACACGCCGAACCCACTGACGCCAATATCCGCGAACTCGTCTACGCGTTTTATGACAGGGTGCGCGCCGATGCGTTGCTCGGCCCGGTTTTCGAGCAGAAACTCGCAGGACGCTGGGATGAGCATTTGCCGAAGATGTGCACCTTCTGGGCAAGCCTCGTGCTGGGCGCGAAGCAGTATCGCGGCAATGTGCAGCAGGCGCACCAGCCGCTGCCCGGCATCGAGCCCCGGCATTTCAGCCACTGGCTCTATCTGTTTCTCGATACCGTGGAGACGCGCTACGAACCCGCTGCGGCGATCCGCTTCATGGAACCTGCATTGCGGATCGCGCAGAGCCTGCAATTGAGCCGTTTCGGGTGGGACTACAAGATCCCTGCCGAGCAACAGGCGTTGCTCGAGCGGGTTGCCCCGCGCCAGCGCGTCATTCGGACTTCGTATTAACCGGGACGCCGCCCCAGCGCGCGAGTGCAGCTTCGTCGGTCACGCGGGCGTCGACCCAGCGTTCGCCCTGCTCGGTCTTTTCCTTCTTCCAGAACGGCGCTTCGGTCTTCAGATAATCCATCACGAATTCGCAAGACGCGAAGGCGTCACCACGATGCGCCGCGGTGGTGGCCACCAGCACGATCTGGTCGAGCGGGACCAGCTTGCCCACCCGGTGGATAATCAGCACCTCGATACCCGGCCAGCGCCCGCGCGCCGCCTCGACGATCGCCGCCAGCGACTTCTCCGTCATGCCCGGATAGTGTTCGAGCTCCATCGTTTCGACCGCGCTGCCGTCGTTCAGATCGCGCACCGTCCCGACGAAGCAGGCCACTGCGCCGATCTTCGGATTTTGCGCACGCAAGGCGGCCACCTCGGTGCTGAGGTCGAAGTCTTCTGTCTGGACGCGAACCGTCATCGCCTTTTCCTCAGCCGCCCGTCACGGGCGGAAAGAACGCCACCTCGCAGCCCTCGGTAAGCCGGGTGCCGGGGTCGGTCATCACGTGGTTGCAGGCCATGCGCAGCGCGCGGCCCTCGGCGAGCGTGTCCGCCCAGATGCCGCCGCGCACGCGCAGCCACGCCCGCACGTCGCCCACCGTGGCAATGCTGTCGGGCACATCCACCGTTTCATCGGCGGTACCGAGCGCTTCGCGCACGCTGGCAAAATATTTCAGATCGATCTTCATCGGGGTCGCCGCCGTCCACTGCCGGCGTCAGTTCAACAGTTCGGAAAAGGGAATGAAGTGCACGGTCTCGCCGGCGCTGATGACGTGATTGGGCGGATTGTCGATCAGCCCGTCGCCCCATACCGTGGAAGTCAGCACGGCGGAACTCTGGTTCGGAAACAGATCGAGGCCGCCGGCGGGATTGATCCGCGCACGCAGGAATTCATTGCGCCGGTCGGCTTTGGACTGCGTGAAGTCGGCTCGCAGCGAAAGCGCTCGTGGCGTCACGACGCGCACGCCGGACAGGCGCAGGACGAACGGTCGCACGAACAGCAGAAAGGTGACGAAAGTCGACACCGGATTGCCGGGCAAGCCAATGAAGAACGTCTCGCCCTCCGCGCGCCGTACCGCGCCAAACGCGAGCGGCTTGCCGGGCTTCATGGCGATCTGCCACATGGAAAGCCGCCCTTCCGCCTCGACGGCAGGCTTCACGTGGTCTTCCTCCCCCACCGAGACCCCGCCGCTGGTCAGAATCAGGTCGTGCCCCTGGGCCGCTTCGCGCAGGGTTGCTCGGGTCGCATCGAGCTGGTCCGGCACGATGCCGTAGTCAGTCACTTCGCAGCCGAGCTTTTCGAGCAGTCCACGCAACGTGTAGCGATTCGAGTTATAGATGGCGCCGGGTTTGAGCGGCTCGCCGGGCATCGTCAGTTCATCGCCGGTGAAGAACACCGCGACCTTGACGCGCCGCATCACGGACAGTTCCGCGCAGCCGACCGATGCGGCCAGCCCCAGGGCCTGCGGAGTCAGGCGCGTGCCGGCCGGCAGGATCACCGAACCGCTGCGGATGTCCGCCCCCTGCGCCGTGATCCACTCGCCCGCCTTCGGCAGATGGAGGATCGTCACCGTGTCGCCCGCCAGTTCCGTCTGCTCCTGGATGACGATCGCATCGGCGCCCGGCGGCACCGTCGCGCCGGTGAAAATGCGCGCCGCCGTGCCGGCTGCAAGCGGCTGCGGCGCGTGGCCTGCCGGAATGCGCTGCGAGACCGGCAGACGGCGCTCGCCTTGAGTCAGGTCGGCGATGCGCACCGCGTAACCGTCCATCGCGCTGGTGTTCATCGGCGGCACGTCGAGTGGCGAAACCACGTCGGCGGCCAGCACGCGGTTTAGCGCATCGAACGTCGGCAGTGTTTCCGCGCCGGCAACGGCGTTAGCGGCGCCCAGCAGCGTCGCGAGGGCGTCGGAAGTGGACAGCATCGGGGCACGCGGCGTAGAGGACGTGGGAGAGGTGGGCGTGGACATCGAGGGGAAGGCCCGCAGAACCGAAAGGAATATTGTAGCGGTCTGCGGGAAACGTCGGGGAGACAACAGTGCGCCATAACATGGCGCACTGTAGACCGGACGCATGGTCCCTCAGGCGCTCTTCAGGCGCCCGTATGGGCGACCACAAAGTCCTTCACGCGCTGCACATCCGCAGGCAGCACTTCAAAGCGCTGCGGCAACGACTCGAGCCCCGAAAACGCCGCCGGGCGCTCCGGTTCGCGCAGCAGCGCTTCGCGGATCGTCTCGCCGAACTTGATCGGCTGCGCCGTCTCCAGCACGATCATCGGGATGCCCGGCTGCAGATGTTCGCGCGCCACCTTCAGGCCATCGGCCGTATGGGTGTCGATCATCGTGTCGTAGCGTTCGAACACGTCGCGAATCGCATCCACGCGGTCAGCATGGCTGCTGCGGCCCGACACGAAGCCGAACTCCTGCACCCGCGCGAAATCGCCGCTCGCCGCCAGATCGAAACCGCCCTTCTCTTCGACGTCGCGGAACAGCTGCAACACGCGAGCCGGATCGCGGCCCAGCAGGTCGAACACGAAGCGCTCGAAATTCGACGCCTTCGAGATGTCCATACTCGGGCTGCTGGTGTGATACGTCTCGGCCGCCTTGCGTACGCGGTAGATGCCGGTGCGGAAGAACTCGTCGAGGACGTCGTTCTCGTTGGTCGCGACCACCAGCTTCTCGATTGGCAGGCCCATCATTCGCGCAATATGGCCGGCGCAGACGTTGCCAAAATTGCCCGACGGCACCGTGAACGAGACCCGCTCGTCGTTCGACTCCGTGGCGGCGAAATAGCCCTTGAAGTAGTACACGACCTGAGCCACCACACGCGCCCAGTTGATCGAATTGACCGTGCCGATCTTGTACTTCGCCTTGAACGTGTGATCGTTAGAAACGGCCTTGACGATGTCCTGGCAGTCGTCGAAATTGCCTTCGACGGCGAGATTAAAAATGTTCGGATCCTGCAGGCTGTACATCTGCGCTGTCTGGAATGCGCTCATCTTCTGATGCGGCGACAACATGAACACGCGGATGCCCTTCTTGCCGCGCATCGCGTATTCGGCTGCGCTACCGGTGTCCCCCGAAGTGGCGCCGAGGATGTTCAGCGTCTCGCCGTTCTTCTCCAGCGCGTATTCGAACAGGTTGCCGATCAACTGCATCGCCATGTCCTTGAACGCCAGCGTCGGACCGTTCGAGAGCTCCAGCAACGACAGCGGCGCGCCGTTCTCGACGCCCAGCGTTTTCAGCGGCGTGATCTGTGCAGCGCCTTCGTCGTCGCGGACATTGCAGTACGTCGCCGCCGTGTAGGTGCGGCGCGTGAGCGTGCGTAGATCTTCAGCGGGAATATCGTCGCTGAACTTCGACAGGATCTCGAAGGCGAGGTCCGCATACGGCAGCGTGCGCCAGCGCGCAAGTTCATCGGCCGACACCCGCGGATATTCCGCGGGCAGGTACAGGCCGCCGTCTCTCGCGAGACCGCCCAGCAGGATGTCGGAAAAGGTATGGCGCTCGCCGGCTCCGGCGCCGCGCGTGGAAAGGTAGTTCATATCAAGTCTCTGGCCTAGTTCAGCGCTTCCATGCGCAGCTTCGTCACCTGCGACACAACGGTCTTCAGCGCCTCGATGTTCCTGATCGCCGCGTTGACGTGTTTTTCAACCGTTTCGTGCGTGATCAGGATGATGTCGGTCTCGCCCTTGCCGTTGGCGTCGACCTGCTCCGATTCCTTCTGCAGCAGCGCGTCGATCGAGATACCCGTGTCCGCGAGGATGCGCGTGATATCCGCGAGCACGCCGGTCACGTCTGCCACCCGCAGACGCAGGTAGTAGCCGCTCGTCACTTCGTCGATCGGCAGGATCGGCGTGTTCGACAGGCTGTCCGGCTGGAACGCCAGATGCGGCACGCGATGCTCCGGGTCCGCGGTATGCAGACGGGTCACGTCCACCAGATCCGCCACGACCGCCGATGCCGTCGGCTCGGCGCCCGCGCCCTTGCCGTAGTACAACGTGGTGCCGACCGCGTCGCCATGCACGACCACCGCATTCATCGCGCCTTCCACGTTGGCCAGCAGGCGTTTCTCGGGAATCAGCGTCGGATGCACGCGCAGTTCGATGCCCTTGTCGGTGCGGCGCGCGATGCCCAGCAGCTTGATACGGTAACCGAGCTCTTCGGCGTACTTGATGTCGATCGCCGCCAGCTTGCTGATACCTTCGACGTAAGCCTTGTCGAACTGCACCGGCACACCGAACGCGATCGCGCTCATGATGGTCGCCTTGTGCGCGGCGTCGACGCCTTCGATATCGAAGGTCGGATCGGCTTCGGCGTAGCCCAGTTCCTGCGCGGCCTTCAATGCGGTCACGAAGTCGAGCCCGCGGTCGCGCATCTCCGACAGGATGTAATTCGTCGTGCCGTTGATGATGCCCGCGATGTACTGGATCCGGTTCGCCGTCAGCCCTTCGCGCAGCGCCTTGATGATCGGAATACCGCCGGCCACCGCTGCTTCGAAAGCCACCATCACGCCGTTGGCGTGGGCCGCTTCGAAGATCTCGGTACCGTGCACGGCGAGCAGCGCCTTGTTGGCCGTCACCACATGCTTGCGATTGGCGATGGCGCGCAGCACCAGCTCGCGCGCGATGCCCGTGCCGCCGATCATTTCCGCGACGATGTCGATGGACGGATCGTCGACCACCGCGGCGAAGCTATCGGTGATCTCAACCGTGCCGGCTTCGGCGCCGAGCGCCGCCGTGGCCTTGGCCGGATTGCGCACGGCAATGCGCGCAATCTCGATGCCGCGGCCGGCGCGTCGTTTGATTTCTTCCTGGTTGCGGCGCAGTACCGTGAAGGTGCCGCTGCCTACCGTGCCGAAGCCCAGCAGTCCAACTTTGATCGGTTCCATGCAGCGTGTGTTTTCGAGTAAGGATTAAGGGAAACGGTTGTCCGGGTCTGTTGCGCCGTCAATCGGGAACGGCGGGCGTTTTTCAGACCGCGTGACGTTTTCGGTAGCCGTCGAGGAAGCGGGCGATCCGGTTGATCGAATCCGCCAGGTCGTCGACATTCGGCAAAAACACGACACGGAAGTGGTCCGGCGTCTTCCAGTTGAAACCCGTGCCCTGCACGAGCAGCACCCGTTCGGCCAGCAGCAGCTCCAGGATGAACTGCTGGTCGTCTTCGATCGGATACATCTTCGGGTCGAGGCGCGGGAACATATACAGCGCCGCATCCGGTTTCACGCAGCTCACGCCGGGGATCGCCGTCAGCATGTCATACGCGAGTTGGCGCTGTTTGTACAGGCGGCCGCTCGGCACGATCAGGTCGTTGATGCTCTGGTAGCCGCCGAGCGCCGTCTGGATCGCATACTGGCCGGGCACGTTCGGGCACAGCCGCATCGAGGCGAGAATGCCAAGTCCCTCGAAATAGTCTTTCCCGTGACGACGGTTTTCGCCGGTCAGCCCCGAAATAAACATCCAGCCCGCGCGGTAGCCGCACGACCGGTAACTCTTCGAGAGGCTGTTGAAGGTCACCGTCAGCACGTCTTCGGACAGCGCCGCAATGGCGGTGTGCTGCTTGCCGTCGTAGACGATCTTGTCGTAGACCTCGTCGGCGAAGATCACGAGACCGTGCGTGCGCGCAATCTCGATCAGGCCGAGCAGCAGTTCGTCCGAGTACAGCGCGCCGGTGGGGTTGTTCGGGTTGATGACGACGAGCGCGCGTGTGTTCGGCGTGATCCGGGCGCGGATATCGTCGAGATCAGGCATCCAGCCGTTCGATTCGTCGCAGATGTAATGCACCGGCGTACCGCCCGCGAGGCTAACGCCCGCGGTCCACAGCGGATAGTCGGGCGCCGGCAGCAATACTTCGTCGCCGTCGTTGAGCAGCCCCTGCAGCGCCATCACGATCAGCTCCGACGCGCCGTTGCCGATGTAGATATCGTCCAGCTCGACGCCGTGCACGCCCTTTTGCTGCGTGTAATGCATGATCGCCTTGCGTGCGGCGAACACACCTTTCGAGTCGGAATAGCCTGACGAGCCCGGCAGATTCAGGATCATGTCCTGGATGATTTCGTCGGGCGCATCGAAACCGAACGGCGCGAGATTGCCGATGTTCAGCTTGATGATGCGGTGGCCCTCTTCTTCGAGCCGTTTTGCATGTTCGAGGACGGGCCCGCGGATGTCGTAGCAGACGTTCAACAGCTTGTTGGATTTAAGAATCGGTTTCACGGCGGGCACTTCATCCTGGGTAATTAACAGGCCGCTCGGGCCTGTCGGGCTGGCCCGCACTATACGGGCTGTGGGCTATCGGGCATCCGAATGCGAAGCGGCGAATTCTTACGCGCTCCCGCGGACTTGTCTGATTGGCGCCTGCGGCGGGTTGCGCCGGGTGCTTAGGGAACCATCGACACCCTCGAAGGATCACTCAGCGAACCTTAAGAGAGCGTCTGATAAGCTGTTTGACCACGCTTGGCCCGGCGCGTCGACCGGGGTCCAGCAGCTGCTTCGGGCGCGGCTTATGGCGGCACGCGAAGCGGGGGGCGCCGCTGGGCGGCTAAAAAGTTATAATTTAGCGGATTTTGGCCGACTTCCGCAATGCACCAAGTGCATGCAGAAGCCCTTTCGGCCGCTTCGTGTCCATTGCGCGACGCTTTTCTGCCGCGGAACGAACGACTTCGGAAAACCAATTTGAAATTACACCAGGATTCGAGCGGCGCCCTGAACACCGTGACCGGTTACGGCGCCGGCTATGTCGAAATCAATCTCGAGCGCCATGTGGGCAGCATCCTCGTGATGCCGGAAAGCCCTGTCATTGCCTGGCCGGTGGCTTCTTTCGAGGCCCTCAGCCCGGAGCACTTCGCCATGCTGGTCGAGCCGGCGCCGGAAGTGGTGATCTTCGGCAGCGGCGATCGGCTGCGTTTTCCCCATCCGCGGCTGACCGCTGCGCTCGCGGCACACCGGATCGGCGTCGAGACGATGGACTTCAAGGCCGCCTGCCGCACCTACAACATTCTGATGGCCGAGGGCCGCAAGGTCGCGGCCGCCTTGCTGATCGAAGCCTGACCGGCGCGGCGCACCCTGGGCCATGGCCGTTTTGAGCGCCAACCGCGCGACGGCTCTCGGCGGCCGGCCCTGCGCAACCCGGCGTGCACCCCTAACAACACCGAAATGCCGCCCATGCGGCATCGTAAAAGAACAGGCTGATCATCCATGAACGATATGCCGTCCCGGCTACCGCTCAACCGCACCACCATCCTGCTGCTGGTGCTGGCACTTGCCCTTGTCTGGTTCGTGCCGCTCGGCTGGCGGCACCTGCTGCCGAGCGACGAAGGCCGCTACGCCGAAATGGCGCGCGAGATGTTCCTGACCGGCGACTGGATCACGCCGCGTTACAACGGCTACAAATACTTCGAGAAGCCGCCGCTGCAAACCTGGGCGAATGCGCTGACGTTTGCATGGTTCGGCATCGGCGAATGGCAGGCGCGGCTTTACACGGCCTTGACCGGCTTCGCTGGCGTCCTGCTGCTCGGCTTCACCGGCGCGCGAGTCTTCAATGCCGCCACCGGCGTGTTCGCGGCCATCGTGCTGGCGACCTCGCCGTACTGGAACCTGATGGGCCATTTCAACACGCTGGATATGGGCCTGTCGTTCTGGATGGAGTTGACACTTTGCGCGCTGCTGCTCGCCCAGCGGCCTAACTTGCCCACTGGCCAGGTGCGGCTGTGGATGTGGGTCTGCTGGGCGTCGATGGCGCTCGCGGTGCTCTCCAAAGGCCTCGTCGGCCTGATCCTGCCGGGCGCGGTGCTGGTGCTGTACACGCTGGTGGCCCGCGACTGGGCGCTCTGGAAGCGCCTGCATCTGATCGGCGGCCTGATCCTGTTCTTCGCGATCGCCACGCCGTGGTTCGTGCTGGTACAGCAACGCAATCCGGAATTCCTGAATTTCTTCTTTATCGTCCAGCAGTTCAAACGCTATCTGACGCCCGAGCAGAACCGCCCCGGCGCGTTCTATTATTTCGTGCCGGTGATCCTGGTGGGCTTCCTGCCCTGGCTCTCCATCAGCGTGCAAAGCATCCGCCACGCGCTGCGCCTGCCGCGCCAGCCGAACGGCTTCTCGCCGGTCGCCATGCTGCTGGTGTGGGCAGCGTTCATCTTCCTGTTTTTCAGCGCGTCGCATTCGAAGCTGCTGTCCTACACGTTGCCGATCGCCCCGGCGCTCGCGCTGCTGATCGGCATGTACCTGCCGCTAGTGAGTCCGGCCATGCTGCGCCGTCATCTGACGGGTTACGCAGTGTTTCTGGTGATCGCCGCGGTGGGCGCGCTGTTCATGAGCCACCTCGGCGACGATCGCAATCCCACCGAGCTGTACATTGCCTATCGCGTCTGGGTGCTGGCCGCCCTCGGCGTCGCCTTTGCGCTGACGCTCGCCGCGCTGTGGCTGAACCGCCATAGCCGCGCCGGCATTCTTGGCGCCACGGCCACGTTCGGCGCGGCCTGGCTGCTGATGGGCACCATTGCCGGCACCGGTCACGACGTGTTCGGGCGTCTGAGTTCAGGCGCCCCGCTCGCCCCCGCCATCAAGGCTGCCATTGCCAGGCTGCCGCCCGATACGCCGTTCTACTCGGTCGGCGTGCTCGATCACACCTTGCCGTTCTATGTCGACCACACGATGATCATGGTCGAACATCCCGATGAACTGGCCTTCGGCGTGTCCGTCGAACCGCAAAAGTGGGTCCCGACGTTCGACGAGTGGATCAAACGCTGGGACGCGGACCGCTACGCCCTCGCGCTGATTCCGCCGGACCGGTACAAGAAGCTGCTGGCCGAGCATGTGCCGATGCAGGTCATCGCCCGCGACCCGCGCCGGGTGATCGTCGAAAAGCCCCTGGCTGGCGACGCAGGCAATGCCGGCGCCGCAGCGCCAGGCGCAGCAAGCCCCGCTATAGCAAATCCGCAGCAATGACCCCATATCAGGACCTGAACCCTTGATGAACCCGATTTCGCTCTTTTGCATTCTTGCCGGCGTCACGCTGAACGCCTGCGCCCAGCTTCTGCTGAAGGCCGGTACGAATGCCGTTGGACACTTCGAATTCACCCGTGCGAACATCCTGCCCATTGGCTTCAAGCTGGCGACCCAGTTGCCGATCATTGGCGGCCTCGGTTGCTATGTGATCAGCGTCGCGGTGTGGGTGATCGGGCTCTCGCGTGTGGATGTGTCGATCGCCTATCCGATGCTCTCGCTCGGGTATGTCGTCAACGCCTTCGCCGCCTGGTATCTGTTCGGCGAGGTGCTGTCGGTTCAGCGGCTCGTCGGTATCGGCATCATTCTGATTGGCGTCGTCGTACTGGCGCGCAGCTAGGCGCCGTCAGGCTCTGAACCGGTGTGAACCGGTTTTTGCCGGTTACCGCAAGCAGTTTGTTACCGTTGAGGCCGGCATGGCATGCCGGGCTGTAAGAGGTGGTAAGCACCCCGCGCAGGCAGCGTTATACCCGCTGACCGCGTCCCGGATTGCCGAAGTATCCTTGCCGGACGTCGTTGTTGTTGGTTGCCGCCCTATTTCTATCGAGCGAAGCATTCATGAGCCAGTCATCAGTCCCGTTTTTGCCGTTTGTCCGTCCGGAAATCGACGAAGAGACCATCCAGGGCGTAGCCGAAGTGCTGCGCTCCGGCTGGATCACGACCGGCCCGCAGAACCAGGCATTCGAAGCCGCGCTGTCGGAATTCTGCGGCGGCCGCCCCGTGCGCACCTTCAACTCCGGCACGGCCACGCTCGAGATCGGCCTGCGCATTGCCGGTGTGGGCGAAGGCGACGAAGTCATCACGACGCCCGCCTCGTGGGTCTCCACCAGCAACGTGATCTACGAAACCGGGGCGACGCCGGTATTCGCCGACATCGATCCGAAGACCCGCAACATCGATCTGGATCTGCTCGAGAAGGCCATTACGCCGCGTACCAAGGCGATCATCCCGGTGTATCTGTCGGGCCTGCCGGTCGACATGGACCGTCTCTATGAGATCGCCCGCGCCCACAAGCTGCGCGTGGTCGAAGACGCGGCGCAGGCGTTCGGTTCGACGTGGAAGGGCGAGCGCATCGGCAAGCTCGGCGACATGGTGTCGTTCAGTTTCCACGCCAACAAGAATCTGACTTCAATCGAAGGCGGCGCGCTGGTGCTGAACAACGAGGAAGAAGCCATCCTCGCCCAGAAGTACCGGCTGCAAGGCGTCACCCGCACGGGCTTCGACGGCATGGACTGCGACGTGCTCGGCGGCAAATACAATCTGACGGACGTGGCGGCGCGAGTCGGCCTCGGCCAGTTGCCGCATCTGGAACGTTTCCTCGCGCAGCGCAAGAAGCTCGTGCGAGCCTACTTTGCGGGTTTTGAAGGCGGTGCAGCGGTTAAGCTCGGCATGGGTCTGCCGTTTGCTGACTTCGATAACAGCAACTGGCACATGTTCCAGATCACGCTGCCGCTCGAGAAGCTCTCCATCGACCGCGCCGGTTTCATGGGCCAGCTGAAGGAGCGCGGCATCGGTTCGGGCGTGCACTATCCGGCCATCCACCTGTTCACGCTGTACCGTGCGCGCGGCTTCAAGGAAGGCATGTTCCCGCATGCAGAGCGCTTCGGCGCCACCACGGTCACGCTGCCGCTGTTCACGCTGATGAACGAAGGCGACGTGGCGCGGGTCTGCCAGGCGGTCAACGAAATTTGCGAACAATACGGAAAATAAGCGGAAATGAGTCAAACGGAACATCGCTCTCCGATGTCTGATACGCCGGAAGTCTCGGTCATCATTCCGGTGTACAACGAGGAAGCCGGTCTGGCCGCGTTGTTTGCGCGCCTGTACCCGGCGCTCGACGCGCTCGGCACCCGCTATGAAGTGATCTTCATCAACGACGGCAGCCGCGACAAATCCGCCGCGCTGCTGGCCGAGCAGTTCCGCAACCGGCCGGACACGACCCGCGTGATCCTGCTCAACGGCAACTACGGCCAGCATATGGCGATTCTCGCCGGCTTCGAGCAGGCGCGCGGCGAGATCGTCATCACGCTCGACGCCGACCTGCAGAACCCGCCGGAGGAAATCGGCAAGCTGGTCACGAAGATGCGTGAGGGCTACGACTACGTGGGCACGATTCGCCTGCAGCGCCAGGACAGCCTGTGGCGCCGCAAGGCCTCGCGGGCAATGAACCGTCTGCGCGAACGCATCACCCGCATCAAGATGACCGATCAGGGTTGCATGCTGCGCGCCTACAGCCGGCACATCATCGACACGATCAACCGCTGCGGTGAAATCAATACGTTCATTCCGGCGCTCGCTTACACCTTCGCGCAGAATCCGGTGGAAATCGAAGTCGCGCACGAAGAGCGCTTTGCGGGCGAATCGAAGTATTCGTTGTACTCGCTGATTCGTCTGAACTTCGACCTCGTCACCGGTTTCTCGGTGGTGCCGCTGCAATGGCTGTCGTTCATTGGGGTAATCCTCTCGCTGGGCTCCGCAGGCCTGTTCGTGCTGCTGCTGATTCGCCGCTTCATCATCGGCGCGGAAGTGCAAGGTGTGTTCACGCTGTTCGCTATCACGTTCTTCCTGCTCGGCGTGATCATCTTCGCGCTTGGTTTGCTCGGCGAGTACATTGGCCGGATCTACCAGCAGGTGCGAGCCCGTCCCCGTTATCTGGTGCAAACGATTCTCGAACAGCGCGACGGCACCACCGTCGCCGAGGCGCCCCGCCAGGCGCTGGTGCAGGCCGTTCAGCCGGCGCCGCTCATCGATCAGGGACCGAATCCATGAAGCCACGCGCGGTTGTATTCGCGTATCACAACGTCGGCGTGCGCTGCCTGCAAGTGCTGCTGGCGCGCGGCGTCGAAGTGGCGCTGGTGGTCACTCACGAGGACAGCGCAACCGAAAACATCTGGTTCGGCAGCGTTGCTTCGGTGGCCGCAAGCTATGGCATCCCCACAGTGACGCCCGCCGATCCGAAGAGCGACGAACTGCGCGCCGCGGTGAGCGCCGCGCGGCCCGACTTCATTTTCTCGTTCTACTACCGCCACATGCTGCCGGTCGACCTGCTCGCGCTGGCCGCGCGCGGCGCCTACAACATGCACGGCTCGCTGCTGCCCAAGTATCGCGGCCGCGTGCCGACCAACTGGGCCGTGTTGAAGGGCGAAACCGAAACCGGCGCCACGTTGCACGAGATGGCCGCCAAACCTGACGCAGGCGCGATCATCGCGCAAACGCCGGTGCCGATCCTGCCGGACGATACCGCCGCGCAGGTGTTCGACAAGGTCACCGTGGCCGCCGAGCAGACGCTCTGGCGCGTGCTGCCGGCGCTGCTCGCCGGCGAGGCACCACATCTGCCGAACGATCTGGCGCATGGCAGCTACTTCGGCGGACGCAAGCCCGAAGACGGCCGGATCGACTGGAGCCAGCCGGCTCAGGACGTCTATAACCTGATCCGCGCCGTGGCGCCGCCTTATCCCGGCGCGTTCACCGAGATCGACGGTCAGCGCTTCGTCGTCGCGCGGGCGCGTCTTGCCCGTCCCGGCGCGCTCCGCTCAGATTTGCCCCCCGGCCTCCACGTAAGCGATAATGCGTTTTTTGCGGTGTGCGGCGATGGCCGCGCCATCGCCATCCACGAATTGCGGCGCCAGCACGAAGGCCAACAGCCCGTCGTCTCCCCTGCCGAATTCTCCCAGTTCATTCAATCTTCCCGTCATCAATGAAAAAAGTCCTGATTCTGGGTGTCAACGGCTTCATCGGCCATCACCTGTCCAAGCGCATTCTCGAAACGACCGACTGGGAAGTGTTCGGCATGGACATGCAAACCGAACGCCTGGGTGATCTGATCAATCACGAGCGGATGCATTTCTTCGAAGGCGACATCACGATCAACAAGGAGTGGGTCGAGTATCACGTGAAGAAGTGCGACGTGATCCTGCCGCTCGTTGCGATCGCCACGCCGGCCACTTACGTGAAGCAGCCGCTGCGCGTGTTCGAGCTCGACTTCGAGGCGAACCTGCCCATCGTGCGTTCGGCGGTGAAGTACGGCAAGCACCTCGTGTTTCCGTCCACCTCCGAGGTCTATGGCATGTGCACGGACGAGCAGTTCGACCCGGAAGAGTCGCAACTGTCGTATGGCCCGATCAACAAGCCGCGCTGGATCTACGCGTGCTCGAAGCAGTTGATGGACCGCGTGATCTGGGGCTACGGCATGGAAGGCCTCAACTTCACGCTGTTCCGTCCGTTCAACTGGATCGGCCCGGGCCTCGATTCGATCTATACGCCGAAGGAAGGCAGCTCGCGCGTGGTCACGCAGTTTCTTGGCCACATCGTGCGCGGCGAGAACATCAGCCTCGTAGATGGCGGCGCGCAAAAGCGTGCCTTCACGGATATCGACGACGGCATCGGCGCACTGATGAAGATCATCGAGAACAAGGACGGCGTCGCCACCGGCAAGATCTATAACATCGGCAACCCGACCAACAACTTCTCCGTGCGTGAGCTCGCGCACAAGATGCTGGCGCTCGCCGCCGAATTCCCGGAATACGCGGAAACGGCCAAGCAGGTGCAACTGGTCGAAACGTCGTCGGGCGCGTACTACGGCGCGGGCTATCAGGACGTGCAGAACCGCGTGCCGAAGATCGACAACACGATGCAGGAACTCAACTGGGCACCGAAGTCGACTTTCGACGAAGCGCTGCGCAAGATTTTCGAAGCGTATCGCGGCCACGTCGCGGAAGCGCGTGCTCTGGTCGAACAGCAATAAATAAGGGCTGATCCTTGGCTCGCATCGTCCTGAAGATCGACGTCGACACGCTGCGCGGCACCCGCGAAGGCGTGCCGAACCTCGCCCGCATCTTCGACCGTTTCAAGGCGCGCGCCACCTTCCTGTTCAGCCTCGGGCCCGACCACACCGGTTGGGCGATGCGCCGCGTGCTGCGCCCGGGGTTTCTGCAGAAGGTTTCGCGCACTTCCGTGGTCGAGCATTACGGCATCAAGCAATTGATGTATGGCGTGTTGCTGCCCGGGCCGGACATCGGCGCGCGGGCTGCATCGGAGATGCGTGCGATCCACGAGGCCGGTTTTGAATGCGGTATTCACACGTGGGATCACGTCTACTGGCAGGACAACGTGCGCTCGCGGGCGCGCGACTGGACCGTCGCGCAGATGGAGGCGAGTCACTCCCGTTTCATCGAAATCTTCGGCACACCGCCCGTCACGCACGGCGCCGCCGGCTGGCAGATGAACGGCCATGCGTTCGAGCAGATCGACGCGTGGGGCATGCAGTATGCCTCCGACGGGCGCGGTCATTCGCCGTACTTCCCCGTCGTGGACGGCAAGACCCTCTCGCACGTGCAGATGCCCACCACACTGCCCACGCTCGATGAAGTGCTGGGCGTCGACGGCATCGATCTGGACAACGTTGCCGCGTGGATGTTGAAGCGCACCGAGAACAATCCCCACGACCAGGTGTACACGCTGCACGCCGAGCTCGAAGGGCAAAAGCTCGCGCCGGTGTTCGAACAACTGCTGGACGGCTGGCGCGCTCAAGGCCACACGTTCGCCACGATGGGCGACTATCATGCCGCGCTGGACCGCAGCACGCTGCCATCGTACCCTGTCACCTGGGGTGAAATTCCTGGCCGTTCCGGCGAACTGATCGTGCAGCCGTCGTGAGCCGGGGCGCGGCAGAGTAGCCCGACGCCTGACCATAACAACCGGAGAACCTCGTGCCCATCGCAGTCGACCAACCCGTCCCCGACTTTACCGCCCCCGCAACCGGTGGCGAGATTACGCTGTCCAGTCTTCGGGGCAAAAAGGTGGTGCTGTATTTTTACCCGAAGGACAACACGCCAGGCTGCACGACCGAAGGTCTGCAGTTCCGCGATCTGTATCCGAAGTTCAAGAAGGCCGGTGCCGAGATTCTCGGCGTCTCGCGCGACAGCCTGCGCTCGCATGACAATTTCAAGGCCAAGCTTGAACTGCCGTTCCCGTTGATCTCCGATCCGGAAGAAACGCTCTGCGCGCTCTTCAACGTCATCAAAATGAAGAAAATGTATGGCAAAGAAGTACGGGGAATCGAACGATCCACGTTTGTCATCGACAGCGAGGGCGTCCTGCGCCACGAGTGGCGTGGCGTGAAAGTACCAGGTCATGTCGATGAAATTCTGGAGGCTGTACAAGCGCTGTGAGGCGCGTTATATTGGGCTGCAATGAGTGCCTGTCCACCCCATACTTTCCGCGGCTGCGCCGCATGTCACGCCTCTGTAGTCGAGGCAGTGAGGCGCAACGCGATGACCGAAGTCGAGCCGCTTGCCCCGTTTGCCGGGGCGGCGGCTTTTTTAATTGCGCGAAGCCGTTCTTTTACCCGGCCACGCGCTCTCGTCAAGGAGCCGATCGAAAACCAGGCGAACCGGCATTTTTAGACCGAAGCGCGCCTCCGGGCGCAAACTGCGTGGGCCTTTTGGCACACCAGCAGAATGCGACAGGCGGCGCACGATATGTGACCCGATTATTTCGAGGGAAACCATGCCTTTGCCTACCGCACCCAGCAAGCTCGGCAATCTCTTACCGGCTGACGAATACAAGGCTAAAGCCACGCCGGCCCGGTCCGCCAAAAAACAGGCGGTTGACGGGGAGCAAGCAGAGTCGGCCGATTTCGGCCAAGCCAACGTCGCGACGCCGATGGCGCGCGCCGCCAATGCCGCTACCACCTTGCGGCCGGTTCCTGCGTCTTCTTCTGCCGATAGCGCCGCTGGACAGGCTGCACCCGCACGCAGCCGGAAAAGCAAACAAACCGCCGCGTTGCTGCAACCGGTGCCGGCGCCTGCCGCCCGTCAGCAGCCCGCGCAGGGCGAGCCTGAGCAACCCGCCACCGCGGAACCCGTGGTGGCGCGCGCCGGCAAGCAGCCTGCGGCCAATACGGCGGCCACGCCGGCGGCAGCGACCCGCGGCAGCGCCAAGAAGCGCGGCGGCGCAGCCGAACAGGTCGAAACCCGCAAGCTGTTCGTGCTCGATACGAACGTGCTGATGCACGATCCGACTTGCCTGTTCCGTTTCGAGGAACACGACGTCTATCTGCCGATGATGACGTTGGAAGAACTCGACAACCACAAGAAGGGCATGTCGGAAGTCGCGCGCAATGCGCGTCAGGTCAGCCGTACGCTGGACGCGCTGGTCGCCAACGGCGGCAATATGTCGGACGGCATTTCGCTGTCGCGCCTGGGCAGCCGGGAGGCTGCGGGACGTCTGTTTTTCCAGACCAAGCTGACGGATATCGAACCGGTCGAAGGCCTGCCGCAGGGCAAGGCGGACAACCAGATTCTCGGTGTCGTGCGGGCCCTGCAACGCGACCGCATGGACCGCCAGGTCGTGCTGGTGTCGAAAGACATCAACATGCGGATCAAGGCGCATGCGCTGGGTCTGCCTGCCGAGGATTACTTCAACGACCAGGTTCTCGAAGACAAGGATCTGCTCTATTCCGGTATTCGCGCGCTGCCGCAGGACTTCTGGACCAAGCATGCCAAGGGCATGGAAAGCTGGCAGGACACCAAGACGGGCACCACGTATTACCGCGTGACCGGACCGCTGTGCGCCTCGATGCTGGTCAACGAGTTCGTGTATCTGGAGCCGCAAAACGGCGAACCGGCGTTTCACGCGCTGGTGCGTGAGCTGAACGGCAAGACCGCCCTGCTGCAGACCTTGCGCGATTACGGCCACCACAAGAACAACGTGTGGGGCATTACGGCGCGCAATCGCGAGCAGAATTTCGCGCTCAATCTGCTGATGAATCCGGAGATCGATTTCGTCACGCTGCTTGGTCAGGCCGGTACCGGCAAGACGCTCGTCGCGCTCGCGGCGGGGCTTGCGCAGGTGCTCGACGACAAGCGCTACAACGAGATCATCGTGACGCGGGCTACCGTGCCGGTCGGTGAAGACATCGGCTTTCTGCCGGGTACGGAAGAGGAAAAGATGCAACCGTGGATGGGTGCATTCGACGACAACCTCGAAGTGCTGCAGAAGACCGACGACGCCGCCGGCGAATGGGGCCGTGCTGCGACCCAGGAATTGATCCGCTCGCGCCTGAAGATCAAGAGCATGAACTTCATGCGCGGCCGGACGTTCGTCGACAAGTATCTGATCATCGACGAAGCGCAGAACCTGACGCCGAAGCAGATGAAGACGCTCGTCACGCGTGCGGGTCCAGGAACGAAGATCATCTGCCTTGGCAACATCGCACAGATCGATACGCCGTATCTGACGGAAGGCAGTTCCGGGCTCACCTACGTGGTGGATCGCTTCAAGGGCTGGGCGCACAGCGGGCACGTGACGCTGGCGCGCGGCGAACGCTCGCGTCTGGCCGATTACGCGTCGGACATTTTGTAAGCAGAGCTCGAAGCAGGCCGTTTGCCGTTTCACGGCTTAAAAGTTGTTCCAAAGCCGCGCCCGGGTTACACCGGGCGCGGCTTTTTTCGTAAGGTCGGCCTGCTCGGGTCAGATGTTACGTCCAGGCGGCGCCACACTTAGCGCGTAAACTTCAAGTAATTTATCAACTTCTCTTGCTCATGCCATGGTGGACGGGCTACCATCCCGACATCGCCCGCTTTAAGCGAGTGTTTACGCTCGCCTTGTCTCAATGCGCCGACTTGGGTTTTCGCTGCTGATCCTTCTGCTGCTCGCCGCCTGTTCCAGCGAGCCGCAGCGGATTTCGCGCAACTCAAACGGTTCTTCTTCGGCGTCCAACGGCGCTTATCGCACTCCCCCGCCCGGTTTCCCGAACTTCGTCGATCACAGCGTCGGACGCGAGGAAATCTCTATTGAGGCAATGGGCCTGGTCGGAATTCCGTACCGTTGGGGCGGCAATACGCCGGATAGCGGCTTCGACTGCAGCGGCCTGGTTCGCTATGTCGTGTCGCGCGCAGCCTCGGTGAATCTGCCGCGCACCACGGCGGATATGAGCGGAAGCGGCGAATCGATCGAGCCCGATGAAGTTGCGCCGGGCGATCTGATTTTCTTCAACACCACGGGGCGCCCACACTCGCACGTCGGTATTTATGTCGGCAAACTGCGCTTCGTCAATGCACCGTCGACGGGCGGCACGGTGCGCATCGACTATCTGACCAATCCGTATTGGGCCAAACGGTTTGACGGCATTCGCCGGGTCGCCGCGCCGGCTCGCGCGCCAGCGCCGTTCGAAACGCCGACGTATCAGGCTTCGAATCCGCCGGAGAAGGTTGCTCCGGCGGTGCCGCAGGCTTCGTCTTCGTATGCGGGTACGGCGGGCGGTGCAGCTGTGGTCCCGACGCAGCAGCGGCCGCTATCGGAGCCGCAACAACCGGCTTATGCGGAAACTGCGCCTGCGGCCGTTCCATTGCAGCAAGTGTCTCAGCAGCGGGTTGCAGCCTCGATGCAGGCACCACTGGCGGACACCTCAGCTCGCGCTATGAACCAGCCCGCCGCCGCAGCGTCTGCGGATGCGTTCGAACCGCCGCCTCCGGCAATGAGCGCCGCACAGATGCAGGCGCGTGAAGCAGGTGCGGTTTCGCCGGCCGCGGTTCAGGCTGGACGGCCGCAGACGGACGCGGGCGCCATGGCAGCGACTTCTTCCACTGGGTATTCTCAAGCACCTGTGCGCTCGCCCGTGCCGGCGAGCGTCGCCCACGCACCAGACCCGATCGACGCCGCGGCCGATGCTTTCGAACCGCCGCCCCCCGCCTCCGTCGCCGTTCGCCAGGAACAGCAGGCAGGCGTGACCGGCTCCGCCGGCGGTGTGCAGATCATGCGAGCCTCGACTGGGTCACGCGCGATCCCCGCCCCCACGCAGTCCAGCGACGATCCCATCGCGCACTTCGCCAACGGCAACTTCTGACAGACACCGCCGGAAATGTAGCTGGTGGTCTGAAGGCCACTCGCCCCCGTCTGACACGCAGGATTAAGCTATCTGCTATCGTCTCCGATATTCCTAAGACAGGCAGGTAAGGTACTCACCATGGAACTTGGACTGAAAGACAAAGTGGTGCTGGTCACGGGCGGCAGCAAAGGAATCGGCCTCGCCTGCGCACGCGCCTTCGCAGCCGAAGGCGCCAAAGTTGCAATCGTCTCGCGCGATCCGGCGAATCTCGCCCGCGCCCGCGAACAGCTGGCGAGCGAGGGACTGCACGTGCATCTCACACGCGCCGACCTGCACGAGCCACACGGCGCGGCCGATATCGTCGAAGAAGTTACCACCGCGGTCGGTCCGATCGACGTGTTGATCAATAGCGCCGGCGCCGCCCGTCGCTACGACCCGGAAACGCTCAACGCCGAAGCCTTCCGGGCGACGATGGAAGCCAAGTACTTTCCGTACATTTACCCGCAGCAGGAAGTGTTGAAGCGCATGGCGGAACGGGTGAAATCGGGAGCCAGCGCCGAGCCGGGAACGATCGTCAACATCATCGGCATGGGCGGCAAGATGGCGAGCGATATCCATATCGCCGGCGGCGCCGCCAACGCCGCGCTGATGCTGGCAACGGTCGGGCTCGCGCATTACTACGCGCGCTATGGCATCCGCATCAACGCGATCAATCCGGGCGCGACGCTGACGGAGCGCGTCGAGGAAGCGTTGCAACTGGAAGCCGGCCAGCAAGGGATCGACACAAAGGAAGCGCTGGCACGCGGGGAGGCCAAGGTGCCGCTCGGGAGATTCGCGAAGCCGGAGGAGATTGCCGACGTCGCGCTGTTCCTGGCGAGCCGCCGCGCGAGCTACGTAACCGGCGCGATCGTCCCGATGGACGGATGCAGCGCGCCGCTCATCTGAGTGCGGGCGCGCCAGCCCGCATCGGAACAAAGGCCAGAATCAGAGGAAACGGTGACCGAGCCACCATCCCGCCCCAGCGAGCACCGCTGATGCGGGGATGGTCAGAATCCACGCCCAGACGATATTGCCCGCCACGCCCCAGCGCACCGCGCTGAGTTTTTGCGTCGCGCCGACGCCGACAATCGCGCCGGTAATCGTATGGGTCGTGGACACCGGAATGCCGAGGAATGAGGCAATAAACAGCGTAATCGCACCGCCCGATTCTGCGCAAAAACCGCCGACCGGCTTGAGCTTGGTGATCTTCTGCCCCATCGTGCGGACAATACGCCAGCCGCCGAACAGTGTGCCCAACCCCATCGAAAGATAGCAGCCGCCGATCACCCACAGCGGCGGCGCATCGGCGAACGACGATGCATAGCCGGTCGCGATCAGCAGCATCCAGATGATGCCGATGGTTTTCTGCGCGTCGTTACCGCCATGCCCGAGGCTGTACATGCCGGCTGAAATCAGTTGATAACGGCGAAAGCGTCCGTCGACCTTGCTAGGTGGAGTGCGGAAGTAGATCCACGACACTGCCAACATGAAGAACGAGCCGAGCACAAAACCCAGCAACGGCGAGATGAAGATGAACGCGACTGTCTTCATCAGCCCATCCAGGTTGAGCGAATGCCAGCCGGACTTGGCGAGCGCCGCGCCCACCAGACCGCCTATCAGCGCATGCGACGAACTCGACGGAATACCGTAATACCACGTGACGATGTTCCAGCCGATCGCACCGACCAGCGCGCCAAAAATCACGTAATGATCGACGATGGCCGGATCGATCGTGCCTTTGCCGACTGTCTGCGCAACTTTCAGGTGAAAGATGAAATAGGCGATGACGTTGAAAGCCGCGGCGAAGGCAACTGCTTGTTGCGGCTTCAGAACGCCGGTCGAGACGACCGTGGCGATCGAATTCGCCGCGTCGTGGAAACCGTTCATGAAGTCGAACACCAGCGACACGGCGACCAGGGTGGCGACCACCCAGATGGCGAGTTGTATCGATTGCATTAAGCGTTTTCCAGCACGATGCCTTCGAGAATATTCGCCACGTCCTCACATTTGTCCGTGATGGTTTCGAGCAGTTCGTAGATCGCCTTCAGCTTGATCAGCGTCTTGACGTTGTCTTCCTCGCGAAAGAGCTTCGAGATGGCCGAGCGCAACACGCGGTCGGCTTCGGATTCCAGACGGTCGATATCCTCGCAGGCTTTCAGGATCTGGCTTGCCTGCTTCATGTCCGACAGCAGGCTGACCGCAAACTGCACACGCTCGGCGGTCGCGGTGCAGATATGCGCCAACTGGCTAGCCTCAGAGGTCACCATCTGGACGTCATAGAGCGAGATTGCGGTGGCAACGTCCTCCATCAGGTCGAGGATGTCGTCCATCGTGGTGATCAACTTGTGGATTTCGTCGCGGTCGAGCGGCGTGATGAAAGTCTTGTGCAGCAGATCGATGGTTTCGTGCGTGAGCTTGTCTGCAGCCTTTTCGGCCTTTTGCACGTTTTGCTTATGGACCTCGGCGTCTTGCAGATTGTCGATCAGCAGCTCGAGTTCGTGGCTCGCGGAAACAATGCACTTTGCGTGCGCGTTGAAGATTTCAAAGAACTTGCCCTCGGTGGGCATGAATCGACCGAACATTGGAATCCCGGGAATTGGTCACATTGCGACTGACATAAAACCGCAATATTGTACCGTCCCCGGGATGGGGTCGCACTCTCGAAAATGCCGCTAAAGCCGCCGCGGCAGGTTGCTCCTTACTCCGCGTAGAAGTTTTGCGCACCCGCAAAATTATCGAACTTCGTGTATTGGCCATGAAACGTGAGGCGAACTGGACCGATCGGGCCGTTACGCTGTTTGCCGATGATAATTTCCGCCGTGCCCTTGTCCGGACTATCCGGGTTGTAAACTTCGTCGCGGTAGATGAACAGGATGACGTCGGCATCCTGCTCGATAGCGCCCGATTCCCGCAAATCCGACATGATTGGACGCTTGTTCGGACGCTGTTCCAGGCCCCGATTCAACTGCGACAGGGCAATTACCGGCACGTCGAGTTCTTTGGCAAGACTCTTCAGCGAACGGGAAATTTCCGAAATTTCTGTCGCGCGGTTTTCACCGGACGACGAGCCGCTCATCAGCTGCAAATAGTCGATGATGATCAGACCCAGCTTGCCGCACTGCCGCGACAACCGGCGCGCGCGCGATCGCAGTTCCATCGGGTTCAGACCGCCGGTTTCGTCGATGAAGATTTGCGCTTCGCTCATCTTCTGCACCGCGTGCGTCAGCTTCGGCCAATCCTCGTCGGTGAGACGGCCCGTACGCATCCGATGCTGATCGAGCCGGCCAACCGAGCCGAGCATACGCATGGTGAGCTGGGTGCCCGGCATTTCCATTGAGAACACCGCCACCGGCAAGCCGTACTCCACTGCCACGTACTCGCCCACATTCATCGAGAACGCTGTTTTACCCATCGATGGCCGCCCCGCGACGATGATCAGCTCGCCGCCGTGCATGCCCGAGGTCATCCGGTCGAGGTCGACGAAACCCGTCGGCGTGCCTGTCACATCGCTCGGATTGGCGGTGTGATACAGCGTGTCGATCCGCTCGACCACCTGCGTGAGCAGAGGCCCGATTTCCAGGAAGCCCTGCGTGCCGCGCGCGCCGTCTTCGGCGATCGAAAACACCTTCGATTCGGCCTCGTCCAGCAGTTGGCGGACTTCTTTGCCCTGCGGATTGAACGCGTCTGCGGAGATTTCGTCCGCGACCGATACCAGCCGGCGCAGCACCGCGCGATCGCGCACGATTTCTGCATAACGCCGGATATTCGCCGCGCTCGGCGTGTTCTGCGCCAGCGCATTCAGATACGCAAGGCCGCCCACCTCCTCCGCCTTGCCCGAGGTGCCCAGCGCTTCATAGACCGTGATCACGTCGGCCGGACGCGTCGCCGCGATCAGCTTGCCGATGTGTTCGAAGATGATGCGGTGGTCATACCGGTAGAAGTCGCTTTGCGACAGAAAATCGGCGATGCGGTCCCATGCGGCGTTGTCGAGCAGCAGGCCGCCCAGCACCGATTGCTCGGCCTCAATCGAATGCGGCGGGACTTTTAGCGACTCGATCTGGGGATCTTTGGACGGTGCGTTCATGGGATGGAATTATCGGGGTAAATGAGCGCGAAGGGAAAGCTAAAACATATGCCTTTCCAGGCCAAAACCTGCCAACAAAAAAGGCAGGGGCCGGTCACCCGGCCCCTGCCTTTCACCGGTGAGACTACCCGGCAAATATTGCTTCGATGCTTACGCGGTCAGCTTAGACGCGGTCGGCTTAGACGCGGTCAGCTTAGACGTGTTCGCCCAGCACCGACACCGTCACATCGACGAGAACGTCGGTGTGCAGCGAGATTTGCACTGCGTGGTCGCCGACCAGCTTCAGCGGGCCTTCCGGCAGACGCACCTGCGCCTTTTCCACTGCGAAGCCTTGCTTGACCAGGGCTTCAGCGATGTCGGCGTTCGTCACCGAACCGAACAGACGGCCGTCGACGCCAGCCTTCTGAGCGATCTGAACCGTCGAGCCTGCCAGCTTTTCGCCTTGAGCTTGAGCAGCTGCCAGCTTTTCAGCCGCAACCTTTTCCAGTTCTGTGCGGCGGACTTCGAATTCAGCGATTGCATCCTTCGTTGCGCGGCGTGCGTGCTTGTTCGGGATCAGGAAGTTACGTGCGTAACCGTCCTTCACCTTGACGATGTCGCCCAGGTTGCCCAGGTTGACGACTTTTTCCAGAAGAATAACTTGCATTCCGATGCTCCTTGTCGCGTCGTCGGGTTAGGCCTTGTGCTGGTCGGTGTACGGCACGAGCGCGAGGAAACGCGCGCGCTTGATTGCCGTATCCAGCTGGCGTTGATAGTGCGACTTCGTACCCGTGAGACGCGCCGGCGTGATCTTGCCGTTTTCGCCGATGAAGTCCTTCAGCGTTTCGATGTCTTTGTAGTCGATCTGATCGACACCAGCTGCCGTGAAACGGCAGAACTTCTTGCGCTTGAAGAGCGGATTTTGTTGCTGACGACGCTTGTCGAATTTCTTACCAGTCGGGCGGGGCATGTTCAGTCCTTTCCAATGTCCTGCAATGCTGTGATGTGAAATACCAGGGTTCTGGCGTTGCGGCTTTTCTTCGCCAGGAAGCCGGTGAAGAGCGTTTCCACGCCCATCGCACAGCTTTCCAGCTTGCCGCTCGCCTCACCGGCCGCCACCGCCGGCATCGTCAGTTCAACTTGCCGGGCGATGCCGGCTTCGACGACTTCAGTGCGGTGTTGCAACGTGCAGCTTGCGATCGGAACGCCGGCGGGGGTGTACCGCACCGGTTCGCGTTCAACGACGCTGGCCGTAAGTTGCAGCCGATTCATATACCTTTTGGCGAGAGCGACGCTTTTGCCTGGTAGCTTAAATTAGTGTGTCTTAAGCCTGCGCTTCCGACGGCTGCGTAGTAGCAGCTGCCTTCTTGGCTTCTTCGCGCTGCACTTCCTTCATCATCGGCGACGGGCCGGTTTCGGCCTTCTTCATCTTGACGATCAGGTGACGCAGAACGGCGTCGTTGAACTTGAATGCGTGTTCCAGCTCGTCGAGCGTGGCTTGATCGCATTCGATGTTCATGCAGACGTAGTGAGCCTTCGCGAGTTTCTCGATCATGTAGGCCAGTTGGCGACGGCCCCAATCTTCGATGCGGTGGACCTGGCCACCGTGCGAGGTGATCGTGGTCTTGTAGCGCTCGATCATGGCGGGCACTTGCTCGCTCTGATCGGGGTGCACAATAAAGACGATTTCATAATGACGCATACACACTCCTGTGGACTTGTGGATTAGAGCCACCCGGGCGTCTGAACCGGTGTGGCAAGTGAGAAGCCGAAGATTGTAGCCCGAATGGGGACGGGTTGCAAGATATCCCGTTAATTTGCCGCGTGATTCGGGTGTATTTTCAAGGGTTTAGGGTCATCTGGGGGCTCCGCGGCCGCCTGACGGTACGCGCTGCGCGCCCGCTCAGGCCTCGCCGCTCCAATATCCAGGCCGGGCATAGACCTCTTTCAGATAGTCGATGAAGTAGCGCACCTTGGCCGGCACGTAGCGCTGCTGCGGGTACACAGCGAGGATGTCGTAGTCGGGCAGCGCGAATTCATCCAGCACCGTTTCCAGTTCACCGCGTACAAGCTGCTGCTGGATTTCCCACGTCGAGCGCCAGCCGAGGCCCAGCCCTTCCGAGACCCAGCGGTGCAGCAACTCGCCGTCGTTGCAATCGAGCGTGCCGCCTACCCGCACTGTCGCCAGCTTGCCGTTGCGCCGGAAGTACCAGCCGCGGTTCTGGCCCCCTTGCAGATTGAAGGCGAGGCAGTTGTGCTGCGGCAGATCTTCGAGCGTCTTCGGTCTGCCGTGCTTGCGGAAATATTCGGGCGTTCCGCAGACCACGCGGCGGTTCGAGGCCAGCTTCACGGCGACGAAATTGGGATCGACCGCGCCGCCGATCCGGATCGACAGGTCATAGCCTTCGCGCACCAGGTCCACCACCCGGTCGGTCAGATTGAACGACAGCTGCAGTTCCGGCTTGTCCGCAAGAAACGGCGGTGCGAGCGGCGCGACATGTTTGCGGCCAAACGCTGCCGGCGCCGATACGATCAGGTGCCCACTCACCGCCCGGCGGCCCGCCGCGAGCTCGTTTTCCGCCTGATCCCATTCCGCCAGCAGACCGCGGCAGCGCTCGAGAAACGCCGCGCCGTCTTCGCTGACCACGAGACGCCGCGTCGACCGGTACATCAGCTTCACACCGAGGCGCTTTTCCAGCGCGTCGATGCGCCGTCCGAGAATCACCGGCGACACGCCCTCCTCCAGTGCCGCGGCGGCCAGACTGCCCGCGTCGGCCACCCGCACGAAGGTTTCGATCTGCTTGAAGCGGTCCATTTTTGTCTCCTTTCCTGCCGGGCTGCCGGCTCTCGCCGGTCACCGCCATTCCATACTTTTTGTTTCGAAATAAGCGACCCGGACTGATCTTATCAAACCTTTGGGTGAGGCCTAAAGTCTGTCTCAACCCCCTCGATCCGCGTTCAAAGACATTCAGGAGACATTCATGGCCAAGATGAGAGCCGTCGACGCAGCGGTACTGGTGCTCGAAAAAGAAGGCATCGACACCGCCTTCGGTGTGCCCGGCGCCGCTATCAACCCGTTCTACTCGGCCATGCGCAAGGCAGGCAACATCAGCCACGTGCTGGCGCGTCACGTCGAAGGTGCATCGCACATGGCCGAAGGCTATACGCGTGCTCAACCGGGCAACATCGGCGTGTGTATCGGCACGTCAGGCCCCGCCGGCACCGACATGATCACCGGTTTGTACTCCGCTCAGGCTGACTCGATTCCTATTCTGGCTATCACGGGTCAGGCGCCCCGCGCGCGTCTGTACAAGGAAGATTTCCAGGCCGTCGATATCGAATCGATCGCCAAGCCCGTCACCAAATGGGCCGTGACGGTGCGCGAGCCGGCGCTGGTGCCGCGCGCGTTCCAGCAGGCCTTCCATCTGATGCGCTCGGGCCGTCCGGGTCCGGTGCTGATCGACCTGCCGATCGACGTGCAGCTCGCCGAAATCGAATTCGATATCGACACATATGAACCGCTGCCGGTCTACAAGCCGAAGGCGAGCCGCAAGCAGATCGAAGCGGCCCTCACGCTGCTCAACGACGCCGAAAAGCCGCTGATTGTCTCCGGTGGTGGCGTGCTCAATGCCGCCGCGGAAGACCTGCTCGTGGAGTTCGCCGAGACCGTGGGCGTGCCGGTGATTCCGACGTTGATGTCATGGGGCGCGATTCCCGACGACCACCCGCTGATGGCCGGCATGGTCGGCCTGCAGACCTCGCACCGCTACGGCAACGCGACGATGCTCGCCTCCGACTTCGTGCTCGGCATCGGCAATCGCTGGGCGAACCGCCATACGGGCAGCGTCGAGGTCTATACGAAGGGCCGGAAGTTCGTGCACGTGGACATCGAGCCGACGCAGATCGGCCGGGTGTTCGGGCCGGACCTCGGCATCGTGTCTGACGCGAAAGCCGCGCTCGAACTGTTCGTCGAAGTGGCGAGGGAATGGAAAGCTGCCGGCAAGCTGAAAGACCGCAGCGCGTGGGTTGCAGACTGCCAGCAACGCAAGCGCACGCTGCAACGCAAGACGCACTTCGACAATGTGCCGATCAAGCCGCAACGCGTGTACGAAGAGATGAACCAGGTGTTCGGCCGCGATACCTGCTACGTGAGCACGATCGGCTTGTCGCAGATTGCCGGCGCGCAGTTTCTGCATGTCTACAAGGCACGTAACTGGATCAACTGCGGCCAGGCTGGGCCGCTCGGCTGGACGATTCCCGCAGCGCTCGGTGTACGCGCCGCGGACCCGCAACGTCCGATCGTCGCGCTCTCCGGTGATTACGACTTCCAGTTCATGATCGAAGAGCTCGCCGTTGGCGCGCAATTCAAGCTGCCGTACGTGCATGTGGTGGTGAACAACTCGTACCTCGGGCTGATCCGCCAGGCACAGCGCGCCTTCGATATGGATTTCTGCGTGCAGCTCGCGTTCGACAACATCAACGCGCCGGAAGTGAACGGCTACGGCGTCGATCACGTCGCAGTGGCGGAAGGACTCGGTTGCAAGGCGATCCGCGTGTTCAAGCCCGAAGAGTTGAAGCCTGCCTTGCAAAAAGCACAATCGATGCTCTCCGAATTCAACGTGCCGGTGATCGTCGAAGTGATTCTCGAGCGTGTGACGAACATCTCGATGGGCACCGAAATCGACGCCATCAACGAGTTCGAAGAACTGGCCATCAAGCGCGAAGATGCGCCGAGCGCCATCAGCATGCTCGATTAAATCTGCCTCGTTTCACCTGTCCGGTCCGGCGGTTCAGCGTGCGATTCGCGCTCGACCGCCAGATCGAAGCAGCTTCATTGACCGACCAGCGAGACCCCAGCACCATGCCAAAATTTGCAGCCAATCTCACCATGCTGTTCAACGAAGTCCCGTTCCTCGACCGCTTCGTAGCGGCAGCGGACGCGGGCTTCAACGCCGTCGAGTTCCTGTTCCCCTATCCGTACAAAGTGGCCGAACTGGCCGAACGTCTGCAGCAGAACCGTCTGAAGCTCGTTCTTCACAACCTGCCCGCCGGTAACTGGGAAGCCGGCGAGCGTGGCATTGCCTGCCTGCCGGATCGTATTGGCGAGTTCCAGGAAGGCGTGGGCCGCGCCATTGAATACGCGAAGGCGCTCAAAGTACCGCAACTGAACTGCCTCGTCGGCATTCCAGGCCCAGGCGTCGATGCCGGCCGCGCTCACGCGACGATGGTCGACAACCTCCGCTTCGCAGCCACGGCGCTGAAGAAAGAAGGCATCAAGCTGCTGGTCGAACCGTGCAATTCGTACGATATCCCAGGCTTTGCGTTAAACCGTTCCTCCGAAGGCCTCGATGTGATTCGCGCCGTCGGTTCGGACAACTTGTTCCTGCAATACGACATCTATCACATGCAACGGATGGAGGGCGAACTCGCCGCCACCATCAAGAAGAACCTGGCGTCGATCGCGCATATCCAGCTCGCCGACAATCCGGGCCGCAACGAACCGGGCACGGGTGAAATCAACTACCCGTTCCTGTTCGATCTGCTCGATTCGCTCGGCTATGACGGATATATCGGCTGCGAATACAAGCCGCGCACGACGACTACCGAAGGTCTGGACTGGGTGCAGCGCGTAGCCGGCCAGGCACGCGGCGCGGCGCATGTCGCTGCCTGATCGAACAGATCGCCCTCCTCAACACTTCGCCCCCAAACCCACTGGAGACATAGACACATGGCAAAGATTGGATTTATCGGCCTCGGCATCATGGGCGCGCACATGGCGCGCAACCTTCTCAAGGGCGGCCACTCGCTGTTCGTGAACGGCGCGTATCCGGTGCCGGAAGACCTGAGCAAGACGACCACCGTAGTGGCTAATTCGACGGCCGTTGCACAGGCTGCCGACATCGTCATCATCATGGTGCCGGACACACCGGACGTCGCCAACGTGCTGTTCGCCGACGACGGCGTCGCCAACGGTCTCGCGAAAGGCAAGCTCGTGATCGACATGAGCTCGATCTCCCCGCTCGACACGCAAGCCTTCGCGAAGAAGATCAACGCGCTCGGCGTGGATTATCTCGACGCGCCGGTTTCGGGCGGCGAAGTCGGCGCACGTGAAGCGTCGCTGACGATCATGGTCGGTGGTCCGGAAAAGGCCTTTGCACTCGCCAAGCCGCTGTTCGAACTGATGGGCAAGAACATCTCGCTGATCGGCGATAACGGCGCGGGTCAGACCTGCAAGGTCGCGAACCAGATCATCGTCGCGCTGAACATCGAAGCGGTTGCAGAAGCGCTGCTGTTCGCTGCGCGTTCGGGCGCCGATCCGGAGCGCGTGCGCAAGGCACTGATGGGTGGCTTCGCGTCGTCGCGGATTCTCGAAGTGCACGGCGAACGGATGACGAAACGTACCTTCGATCCGGGCTTCCGCATCGAACTGCATCAGAAGGATCTGAACCTCGCGCTCGACGGCGCACGCAAGCTGGGCATCGCCCTGCCTCATACCGCCAGCGCACAGCAACTGTTCAGCGTGTGTGCAGCGAACGGCGGCAAGGCATGGGATCACTCGGCAATGGTGCGCGCGCTCGAAATCATGGCGAACTTCGAAGTGGCTCAGGCACCGGGCAAGGAAGCGAAAGCGGCTTGATGCGATTGCAGGGATACACGGATACGCTGCTGAAGCGCCTCTGGTTTTTCATCTCTGTGGCATGACCACAGGTTTGGAGGCGCTCAGCGGCAGCAACATGGGTTGACGTGCGTGGGTTTCACGGCATTCACATCAACCGGCAAGTGGGGCGTCCGGTGCGATGCGCGGCACGCGTAGCGCATCGGACAAATCGTGCCGCTCTGGGCTGAGAGCGGCAAGTGGGGTCCGCAGCGGCACCCGTCGACGGCGGGGAAGCCTTGGTCGGTCAGACGTCGTCGTCGGGTGTCCGGCTGTCGGATAGTGCACACTGATAGCATGCAAAAACAACGCGGCGATAAGGCAATCAGCCCTTATCGCCGCGTTTTCTTTTTTGCACGGACGTTTCAAAGCGCGCTCGAAACTCAACCCGTATCGCGCACGCTTCGCAGGTCGCCGCCTCAGTACGTGTCGAAGATCTTCTGCAGCGCCACCGGTCCGGTGCCACCCGCCGCGAGCGCCAGCATCAGCAGCACGCGCGCCTTGTACGGATTGAGCGAGCCCGCTGTGACGAAGCCAAGCGCATCGTCGGAGGCCGCGCCGTTGCGCATCACATGGCCCGAGCCGACCCGCGACGAGCGCACCACCACCACGCCCTGGCTCACCGCATCGGCAAGCGCCTGTTGCACCGACGCGTGAATCGAACCGTTGCCGGTGCCGGCTACCACAATTCCGCGCACGCCCGCAGCTACCAGAGCATCGACGCCGATCCGCGATGCGCCCGCATAACTCACGACAATCTCCACATTCGGCCACTTCGTGCCGATCACGAATTCCGTATCGACGGTGTGCGGACGCACGACCTTGCGCTGGAATTCCACGCGTCCGTCCTGCACCCAGCCAAGCGCGCCCACTTCCGGAGACTGGAACGCGTCCACTGCGTAGGTGCTGGTCTTGACCACATCGCGCGCGCTGTGAATGCGGTTGTTGAATGCCACCAGCACGCCCTGCCCGTGCGCGGCCTGGCTCGCCGCTACAGTGACGGCGTTGAGCAGGTTCAGAGGACCATCGGCGGAGAGCGCCGAAGAAGGCCGCATCGCCGCGGTCAGCACGACCGGTTTGGTGCTTTTGACGGTCAGATGCAACAGGTACGCGGTTTCTTCTAACGTATCGGTGCCATGCGTAATCACGACGCCGTCGATGTCATCGCTTGCCAGCAGCGCATTCACGCGTTGCGCGAGGGTCGCCCACAGCGCAAGCGCCATGTCTTTGCTGTCTATGCTGGCGACCTGCTCGGGCTGAATCTGCGCGACGCCCGAGAGCACCGGAACCGCTTCGAGCAGGCGGTCGACGCCGACCACGCCGGCCTGATAGCCGGAGGTGTTGGCGGCATCGGCGGCAGAACCGGCAATCGTGCCGCCCGTCGCCAGTACTGCAATGCGCGGCAGCGCGTGCGCGGCTTCGGAAGCGGCGGACTGGGAGCCGCTGGCCGGCGAAGCGGCGGCGGCAGAGCCGGCGCCCTGCGCGCCGGATGAGGAAGGAGTCGAAGTATTCATGGCGGCGATTGTAAGCGATGCGCCGCGCCAGCGCGCCAGCATCAATCCACTGCGCGCAACTGCGCAGCGATCTCGGCTTCCTTCAGCTGCGGCGCGAACATTTCCAGCAGACGATACGCATAAGCGCGCAGGAACGCGCCCTTGCGCAAGCCGACACGGGTCGTGCTCGCCTCGAACAGATGCTGCGTATCGAGCGCGACCAGTTCGGTATCGCGCTTCGGGTCGTACGCCATCGCCGCCACCACGCCAATGCCCATACCGAGTTCGACATAAGTCTTGATCACGTCCGCATCGATCGCGGTCAGCACGACGTCGGGCAACGCACCCGCCTTCGCGAACGCCTGGTCGATATGCGAGCGGCCCGTGAAATCCTGGTCGTACGTGACGATCGGAAACTCGGCAATCTCGTCGAGCGTCAGATTTTCACGCCCGACCAACGGATGCCCCTTCGGCACGACCACTACGTGATGCCACGAATAGCACGGGAACGTCACGATGTCCGGGAAACGGTCAAGCGCTTCGGTCGAAATCCCGATGTCCGCTTCGCCGTTGATGATCATCTGCGCAATCTGTTGCGGGCTGCCCTGGCGCAGCGCCAGATGCACCTTCGGGAACACTTCGGTGAACTGGCGAATTACCTTGGGCAGCGCGTAGCGCGCCTGCGTGTGGGTCGTAGCGACGACAAGGTGGCCACTATCCTGATCCGCATACTGTCTCGCGACGCGGCGCAGGTTTTCCGCGTCGAGCAGCATCCGTTCGATCAGCTGATGCACGGCCTTGCCCGGCTCCGTGAGGCCCGTCAGGCGCTTGCCACGGCGAATGAAAATATCGACGCCGAGTTCGTCCTCGAGGTCCTTGATCTGTTTCGACACGCCCGACTGCGACGTGTACAGCACGTTCGCGACTTCCGTCAGGTTCATGTTCTGCCGCACGGCCTCGCGCACAAAGCGCAGTTGCTGAAAGTTCATCTGTGTGTCTCCGGTTCAGCCAGAGTTAAGTTATAGAGTAGTAGCCAGGCAAGCGCACGTTCAATGCGCTGGAAAAACGCGCAACGCGCGCGGCACCGCCGTCACGCCGTCGCCGATATTCAGTTGCAGCGCGCGCCACGCTTCGCGATCCAGTTCCGCTTCGAGCACACTGCCCTCGCGGCCGGCCAGTTCGACCCGCACTGAACCACCCAGCGTCACGACGCGACGCACATCCACGACAATCCCATCGCGATGACCCAACGCCTGCGGATAAAGCTGCAGGTCATGCGGACGCACATAGGCGAACGCCGGACCTTCGAAGCCTGCGGCGGCAGCTACCGGCAACGCGGCGCCGTCCACCACAAAACCGTTGCTGTCGACCTTGCCGTGCAGACGGTTGGCCGCGCCGAGAAACTCATAGACAAACGAAGTCTGCGGATGATCGTACACGTCTTGCGGGCTGCCCACCTGCTCGACGTGACCGCGATTCAGCACGACGATGCGGTCCGCCACTTCGAGCGCCTCTTCCTGGTCGTGCGTGACGAAGATCGTGGAGATATGCAGATCGTCGTGCAGACGCCGCAGCCAGCTACGCAGTTCCTTGCGGACTTTCGCATCAAGCGCGCCGAAAGGTTCGTCGAGCAGCAGCACCTTCGGCTCGACCGCCAATGCGCGCGCCAGTGCGATGCGTTGACGCTGCCCACCCGACAGTTCCGACGGATAGCGTTGCGCGAGCCAGTCCAGTTGCACGAGCTTGAGCAGTTCATGCACCTTCTCGCGGATCACCGCTTCCGACGGCCGTTCCTTGCGCGGTTTCACGCGCAGACCAAAGGCGACGTTTTCGAACACCGTCATGTGACGGAACAGCGCGTAATGCTGGAACACGAAGCCGACCTGGCGCTCACGGGCGCCCACCGTCGCGACGTCCTGTCCTTGTAGCACAACCTGACCCGAGTCCGCATATTCGAGGCCCGCAATCACGCGCAGCAACGTGGTCTTGCCACAACCCGACGGCCCGAGCAGCGCAACCAGCTCGCCTGGCGGAAAGTCGAGCGAGACGTTATCGAGCGCGGTGAAATCGCCAAAGCGCTTTTGCAGGTTACGAACGGTGATGCCCATTGACTACTCCCATGCAACTTTATTGCTTACTGGATCGGCTGTTGCTTCGGCGCAAGTGCCGCGGACGACTGCGAAACGGTTGGACCGGCGTGCGCGGGAACATCGCGCGAGTCCGCCAGTTCTGCCGACAGATGCCGCTCGGCGAGCAGCTTGAGGCCCAGCGTGACGAGCGCCAGTAGCGCCAGCAACGAGGCCACGGCAAACGCCGCCGAGAAGTTGTATTCGTTGTAAAGAATTTCGACGTGCAGAGGAATCGTGTCGGTCTGCCCACGAATATGGCCCGACACCACCGAGACGGCGCCGAACTCGCCCATCGCCCGCGCGTTACACAGAATCACGCCGTACAGCAGACCCCATTTGACGTTCGGCAAGGTGACGCGCCGAAAAGTCTGCCAGCCGGATGCGCCCAGCACGTGGGCCGCTTCCTCTTCGTCGTTGCCTTGCGCCTGCATCAACGGAATCAGCTCGCGCGCGACAAACGGAAAGGTGACGAAGATCGTCGCGAGCACAATGCCTGGCACCGCGAAGATAATCTGCACGTCGTGATCCTGCAGCCACGGGCCGAACCAGCCCTGCGCGCCGAACAGCAAAACGTAGACGAGCCCTGAGACCACCGGTGAAACGGAAAATGGCAGGTCGATCAGCGTCGTCAGCAACGCCTTGCCCTTGAATTCGAACTTCGCGATACACCACGACGCCGCCAATCCGAACACCAGATTCAACGGCACCGCGATCGCAGCGGTCAACAATGTCAGCTTGATTGCAGAGATCGCGTCGGGGTCGGCGAGCGCTGCGAAGTAAAAGCCAACGCCCTTGCTCAATGCCTGATAAAAGACCGCGACGAGCGGGACCACCAGAAATAGCGTGAGAAACAGCAACGCGATGCCCGTCAGAAGCCAGCGCACGAGACGCGGCTCGCTCACCGGATCGTTACGGCGCAAAGCGTTCAGGCCAGTACTCGACACCGGCTGCAACGCAGCAGAATCGTGACTCATTGGACACCTCCTGTCACGCCTGCCGCACCGATAGCAGCGCCCGGGACAGGCAGCGCCGGCGCCGCCGAACCACGACGTGTTCGACGCTGCAGATACCACTGCAGCGTATTGATCAGCAGCAGCATCAGGAACGACACGACCAGCATCACGACCGCAAGAGCCGTTGCCCCAGCGTAGTCGTATTGTTCGAGCTTGGTGATGATCAGCAGCGATGTGATTTCCGACTTCATCGGCACATTACCGGCAATGAAAATCACCGAGCCGTATTCGCCGAGCGCCCGCGCAAAGGCCAGCGCGAAGCCGGTCAACAACGCCGGCATCACCGCAGGCAGCACGACGCGGCGAAACGTCAGCCAGCGCGACGCGCCGAGGCACGCGGCCGCTTCTTCCTGCTCACGCTCGAATTCTTCGAGCACCGGTTGCACGGTGCGCACCACGAATGGCAGACCGATGAAAGTCAATGCGACCAGCACACCCAAAGGCGTAAAGGCGACCTTGATCCCGAGCGGTTCGAGGAACTGGCCTATCCAGCCATTACCGGAGTAAACCGCCGCGAGCGAAATCCCGGCCACCGAGGTCGGCAGCGCAAACGGCAGATCGACGACGGCGTCAACCAGACGCTTGAACGGAAACGAATAGCGCACCAGCACCCACGCCACCAGAAAACCAAATACCGCATTGACGAGCGCGCCGCCGAGCGCCGCAAAAAAGGTCAACCGGTACGACGCCAGCACGCGCGGCGAAGCGACCGCGTGCACGAACTGCGTCCAGTCGAGCGAGGCGGTCTTGAGAAAGGTCGCCGCAAGCGGAATCAGCACCACGAGGCTCAGATACGCCACTGTGATGCCGAGCGTCAGGCCGAAGCCCGGTAAGGCGCTTGGCTTGCGGAAGGTCAACGTTGTCATGCTCGATGCTCTTTCAGGGTGAAAACCGGGTCGCGCGGCTGGCCCAGGCTAAATGGCCAAACGGCGCGCCCCTTGAGGCGCGCCGGACGACAGCCTGACTGCCTTACCTCGTTACGCCTCATTGCGGCGAGTAGATCGAATCGAACACGCCACCGTCTGCGAAGTGCGTTTTCTGCGCATTCGTCCAGCCGCCGAACGTGTCATCCACGGTGTACAGCTTCAGCTTCGGAAACTTCGCGGTCAGCGCGGCCGGCACCTTGTCCGAACGCGGACGGTAGAAGTTCTCCGCGGCAATCTCCTGCCCCTGCTCGCTGTAGAGGAAGTTGAGATACGCCTCAGCCAGCTTGCGTGTGCCATGCTTGTCCACCACCTTGTCGACTACCGACACCGGCGGTTCAGCCAGAATGCTCACCGACGGCACCACGATCTCGAACTTGTCCGGACCAAACTCCTTGAGCGACAGAAACGCTTCGTTTTCCCAGGCAATCAGCACATCGCCGATACCGCGCTGCACGAAGCTCGTCGTCGCCCCACGCGCGCCCGAATCGAGCACGCCCGCGTTCTTGTACAGCTTCGTGACGAATTCCTTGGCCTTCTGATCATTGCCGCCCGGTTGATGCTCGGCATACGCCCACGCCGCCAGATAGTTCCAGCGTGCGCCGCCCGAGGTTTTCGGGTTCGGCGTGACGATCGACACGCCCGGCTTCACCAGGTCGTCCCAATCCTTGATGTGTTTGGGGTTGCCCTTGCGCACCAGAAATACGATCGTCGAGGTGTACGGCGCGGCGTTGTCCGGCAGACGCTTCTGCCAGTTCTTGTCGACGATGCCCTTGCTGGCAAGCGCATCGATGTCATAAGCGAGCGCGAGCGTCACGACGTCCGCCTGCAGCCCGTCAAGAACCGAGCGCGCCTGCGCACCTGAGCCGCCATGCGACTGCTTGAAGGTGATCGTGTCGCCGGTCTGGGCTTTCCACTGTTTGCCGAACGCCTCGTTGATCTGCTGGTACAACTCGCGCGTTGGGTCGTACGACACATTCAGCAGCGTCGTGTCCGCCGCCTGCGTCTGTCCGGCCAGCCCAAGTGCCGCTGCGGCGCCAAGCGCCAGCACCGTGATGAGCTTCCTGGTCCTGCGTGCGAGCCCCGTGCCCTGATCGATCATCCAGCTTCTCCGCGTGGTGGTCAGGCGAGGCAACGTGCCCCTTCCTGTCTGTTGTGTTTGGTGTTTGAGGTCTTGCGCGCGTCTTGCCTGCGTCGACTCGAGGCCCAGTCTATCGAAGGGCTTTCATCATTAAAAATAATGTTTCTTCATTTTTTAATACTCAAAAGTGGTAATGACAGCCAGACGCGGCGTTGCGGCACGAAAACCGGTGTTAGGACGCCGTCTGACGGCGTTCCACTGACACCCAGGGTCGAGAACTTAAAGTAAAGCTTGAATTGCGCCGGATACTGTATAAAAATACAGTCACCTGTCTATCCATACAGTGACCCCATGACCAAACTCACCGCACGACAGCAAGAAGTTTTCGACCTGATCCGCCGGGCCATCGAACGCACCGGTTTTCCGCCCACCCGCGCGGAGATCGCCGCCGAGCTGGGCTTCAGCTCGGCTAACTCGGCGGAAGAGCACTTGCGCGCGCTTGCTCGCAAGGGAGTCATCGAGCTCGCCGCGGGCGCGTCGCGCGGCATCCGGCTACTGCTGGCCAGTCAGGACGACGGGCCGCATCAGTTCACGCTGCCGCACGCCAGCATCATGCAGTTGTCGCTGCCGCTGGTTGGCCGGGTGGCCGCGGGTAGCCCGATCCTTGCGCAGGAACACGTCTCGCAGCATTACGCCTGCGACCCGGCGCTCTTTTCCAGCAAGCCGGACTACCTGCTGAAGGTGCGCGGGTTGTCCATGCGGGACGCCGGCATTTTCGACGGCGACCTGCTCGCCGTACAGAAGAAAAGCGAAGCCAAAGACGGCCAGATCATCGTCGCGCGGTTGGGCGACGACGTGACGGTCAAGCGTCTCAAGCGCCGGCCGAATGGCATCGAGCTGATCGCCGAGAACCCCGATTACGAAAATATCTTTGTTCAGGCCGGCAGTGCGGAATTCGCACTGGAAGGCATCGCAGTGGGGCTGATCCGCCCCACTGAGTTCTGAACCTTGCCTGAACAACGACTGGAGAGAATCATGGAACGCCTTGCCCGCCTGCTGCCCTTCCGTCAGTTCGGTCGCCTGCGCCATTTGCGCAATCTCGTACCGTGCGCGCCGATCGAGGCGTCCAGTGTTACTGCTTCGCTGTTCGACGACCCGCAGCCGCATGCTTCGACCTTGCCGTCGGCGCTGCCGGCCTTCGCACGGGTGTCGCTAAATTCAGGGCTCAATACGGCGGAGCCAGCCCGGCGCGCGCCGGTGCGGGTGTACCACGGGCCGTCGCGTCTGATCATGGTCGGCACGGTGGACGCCGTGTGCCGCATGATCGACCGCTGCATCGCCGAAGAAACGGCCGGCGTGCAGAATGCGATGTTCGAGTAAGCATCCGGAAGAAAGCCCAGAGGTGGGTGAACCGGCCGTCAGGCAGTTCGCGCACCCGGTAAAGATCATTACGTGAGGTTGCGCGCGGTTGGCTCAGGGATAATCGTGCATCGGTCGTATGGGGATCGTTTTCCCGCGAATGCGGTCCACGTTTGATCACACCTCACGGAGAAGCTCGCCCGATGGCTGTTTCAACACCTGCAAAACGCGGCGTCGCGCGGCCGCTGATCGTCACAGTGCTTGTCATTGTGGTCGTGGCTGTACTCGGGTACGGCTATGCGTCGCCGTATCTCGCACTCGATCGCCTGAAACGCGCCGCCGATGAACGTGACGCGCAAACCGTCAGCGAATATGTCGACTATCCCGCGTTGCGCGAAAGCCTGAAGGATCAGATTGCGGGTCTGCTGACGAGAAAGATCCAGGCGCGTGCCAACGGCAATCCGCTCGCGGCCCTCGGCGCGATGATAGGCGTCGCACTCATTGGCCCGCTGGTCGATGCTTACGCAACCCCAGATGGCGTCGCCGCACTCCTGAACGGAATGCCGCCGCGCGGCGATCCGACCCAACGGCCACCGGTACCGCCCGATGCGCCGGCGAACGCGCCAGCCAATGCGCCTGCCGGCAGCGCAGACTCGACGCCGACGGCGCCCGCTCCCGCGACGGCTGGCTCACCGACAACCCCGCCGCAACCGCCGCAGACAACGGCCGCCTATCGTGGCATCAATGAATTCGTCGTCACGTATCAGCACGGTGTCGGCGATACGCGCTATGCCGCGATTCTGCGGCGCGAAGGATTGTTCTCATGGAAGCTGGCCGCGGTAGATCTGAACGGCTAGCGCTCGCCGTGCGGCGAAGCAATGCGCCTTCACCAGTCAGGCCGCCCGCTCCCGCGCAGCCTGACTGTACCCAAGGCACGACCCGACCCGCAAAGGCGCGCCTCTGCCACTCCGCTCTATCTCAGGCCGCAGTGGTAGCTGCAGCAGCCGGTGCAGCGGCCTGCTCCTGCTCTTGCGCCGACGAACACGCCACCAGAATGCTGCACGAGATGCGGTCGAGCAGCGGCGTATTGCCCGCGCCCATCCACCAGCGCGAGAGGCCGGTGCGGCAACGGTGACCGACCACCACGAGATCCACATGCAGCTCGTTGGCGAGATTGGCGATTTCGTCTATGGGATGGCCGAACGCAAAATGACCTTGTGCGGTGACGCCCCGCTCCGTGAGCCACTCCACACCTTCCTGCAGGATGTCGCGAGCGGTTTTCTCGAAGCTGCCGCAGGCCACATCGGTCAGGAGACCGGCGCTTTGCGCAATGCTCGAGCGCATGTCGACAACCGACAGCAGATGTGTTTCCGCCTTCAGGTCCAGCGCCAGGTCGGCGCCGCAGCGCAGCGCCTTGCGGCCTTCGCGCGAGCCGTCGTAGCACAGCAGGATTTTCTTGTAGCTCGCCATGATGTTCTCCCTACCGCGTCGATCGCGGTCTCTGTCATGAATCATGGTGCGCCGCAATTCAGCTTGCAAGGGTTGGAAAACGCTAACTGGGTACTAACAGCACGCTAACAACACATCCGTTGTCCCCAGCCACCTCGCGCATCATGCCGCAGCGCAGGAACCCGCACCCGAGCAGTGCACGAGTGCCGACATGAAGCCGTCGATGCCCTAAAATGGGCAGCTTTACGGCCCTTCACATCTTTCGGAATCCACAACGACCCATGCCAGAAGCCGCCATCGAATTCGTACAGGTCCACAAGCGCTATGGTGGTAAGACTGTCGTTGACGGCCTGTCGTTCCATGTACATCCCGGCGAGTGTTTCGGCCTGCTTGGCCCAAACGGCGCAGGCAAGACCACCACGCTGCGCATGCTGCTCGGCATCGCGGCTCCGGACGCCGGCACGATCCGCCTAGGCGGTGAACCGATTCCATCACGCGCCAGGTATGCCCGCGCGCGAGTCGGCGTAGTGCCGCAGTTCGACAACCTCGATCCGGATTTCACCGTGCGCGAAAACCTTCTGGTGTTCGGCCGCTACTTCGGTCTGAGCGCGGCGCAAACGCGCGCCATGGTGCCGTCGCTGCTCGAATTCGCGCGGCTCGAAAGCAAGGCAGATGCGCGGGTCGGAGAGCTATCGGGTGGTATGAAGCGGCGTCTCACACTGGCCCGCGCACTCGTCAACGACCCCGACGTGCTGATCATGGATGAACCGACCACCGGGCTCGATCCGCAAGCGCGCCATCTGATCTGGGAACGCTTGCGCTCGCTGCTCGCGCGCGGCAAAACCATTCTTCTGACCACGCATTTCATGGAGGAAGCCGAGCGGCTGTGCCATCGCCTGTGCGTGATCGAAGAAGGACGCAAGATCGCGGAAGGCGCACCGAATGAATTGATCGTTTCGGAAATTGGCTGCGATGTGATCGAAATCTATGGACCGGACCCTGTCGCGTTGCGCGACGAACTGGCGCCGCTTGCCGAACGTACGGAGATCAGCGGCGAGACGCTGTTCTGCTATGTCACCGACGCGGAGCCGGTACATGCCCGCCTCAAGCAGCGCGCGGATCTGCGCTATCTGCACCGGCCAGCCAATCTCGAAGATGTGTTTCTGCGGCTCACAGGCCGTGAAATGCAGGACTGAGCCATCAATGCACGGGCAAACAAAAACAGCCATTGCATCGACCCACGCATAGACACAAGTTTCGACTCAATCACTCACCGACCCGCCATGGACGCACGCACCTACGACACCCCCAGCCAGGCTGCGCCTGCGAGCGAACCTTTCGCGGCCCTGCCCGCGAACGCGGTCAACTGGATCGCGGTATGGCGGCGCAATTATCTGGTGTGGCGCAAGCTTGCCATTGCGTCGATGTTCGGCAACCTCGCCGATCCGATGATCTATCTGTTCGGTCTCGGCTTCGGACTCGGCCTGATGGTCGGCCACGTCGACGGCGTGTCGTATATCGCGTTTCTCGCGGCCGGCACTGTTGCATCGAGCGTGATGATGTCGGCGAGCTTCGAATCGATGTACTCGGGTTTTTCGCGCATGCACGTGCAGCGAACGTGGGAGGCGATCATGCACACGCCGCTCACGCTAGGCGATATCGTACTGGGCGAAGTGATGTGGGCCGGCAGCAAGTCGATGCTGTCCGGCGTGGCGATCATGCTGGTCGCCGGAGCGCTCGGCTATGCGAGCTTTCCGTCGATGCTGCTGGCATTGCCTGTCATCGCGCTCACCGGCCTCGCCTTCGCCAGCGTCGCGATGATCGTGACGGCGCTCGCGCCGTCGTACGATTTCTTCATGTTCTATCAGACGCTGGCGCTCACGCCGATGCTGCTGCTCTCCGGCGTGTTCTTTCCGATCGCCCAGCTGCCACCCGTCGCGCAATTCGTCACGCAGTTGCTGCCGCTCGCGCATGCGGTCGATCTGATCCGCCCTGCGATGCTTGGCCGGCCGCTCGACCACGTAGCGTTGCACGTCGCCGTACTGGCCGCCTACGTGGTGGTGCCGTTCTGTATCGCAGCCGTGCTGTTTCGTCGACGGATGATGCGCTAAGGCGCATCTCGCTCGCGCTCAGTCTTCGTCGTCGGTCCAGGGTATATCGACGTCGGAGATGAACGCGACCGTCGCGAACGGTCCGCCTTCCTGGCGGCCGATCTTGCCGTCCGCGCGCTGCCACTCGACGCGAAACAGCGTGCCCGGATCATCGGCAATCAGGCGAACCGTGCGCACTTCGTCGGGATCGGACTCTTCTACCGGGCCGTCGAACGACACCAGCAGTTCCTGGGGCCACAGGCCGTCGGCCGGATCGTAAATGCGATCGCCATCGGGAATCAGCGTGAAGGCGTCGACGCCGATCGTCGCCGAGGCGTCGACGATCATTTTGCCCAAGGCGCGCAACAGCGCCGTAGCGCGCGCCGAGTTCGCCTGGCGGATCGCGAGGTCCCCGCGCGTCAGCGCCTGTTCAAGCTTCGGATTTGTTTTTTGTTGGGCCATTCGATTTCCTGATTGCAATTGCTCGAGTGTATGCGGCGGGTCGCCTGCGCACCGGTGACAAAGGTGCACGCCGCTTGTGCTTCGCTTATTGTTTTTTGGGCTGAAAATCGTACCACTAGTCGGCATCGCCATGACATCCAGGCCATCGCGCATTCGATCCCGGCACCTCCAGTTCCTCAGTTTAGGTCGTGATTCGACAACTGGCAGCGGGATTTGTCGGCCGCAATGGGGGCGAGCGCCCGCTCGCGCTCAGAATCCGAGCGCGACAGCCAGTCCACCCGCCAGCAAGCCAAACAGCACCACCGAAACGGCCACCACCGTCAGCAGACGCGGCCGGAACGAGCGTGCCAGCATCGCCAGCGAAGGGACGCTGATGGGCGGCAGGGTCATCAGCAGCGCACCTGCGGGGCCGACGCCCATGCCTAGCGAGAGCATCGCCTGAATGATCGGCACCTCGCCCGCGGTGGGGATCACGAACAGCATGCCGGCGACCGCCAGCGCGAGGATCCAGCCAAACTGGTTGCCGATCTCCGGGCCGACGTGCGGAAAGAGCCAGGCGCGCGCTGCACCGAGCAGCAGGATCAGGACGATATATTCGGGGATCAGGCGCACGGCCATGCGGGCAAACAGGCTGAGCCAGCGCACGAAGGGATTGCCTCGCTGCTGCTCCTGCGATGCAGCCAGTTGCGCCAGTTGCCCGTCGGCCGCGGCGGCCTCTTGTGGCGTCACGAGCCGGTTCACCAGATAGCCGAGGCCGAACACCATCAGTACGCCCAGTACGAGACGCAGAGCCGCCCAGTTCCAGCCAAGCACGAAACCCATGAAGACAAGCGTGGCCGGATTGAGCACCGAATTGCCGAGCCAGAAGGCGATGGCGCCGCCGGGCGAGGCCTGGCGCTGCCGCAAGCCGACCACCACCGGCGCCGCGCAGCAGGTGCACATCATGCCGGGGATGGCCAGCAGGCCGCCCGCCGCCACACTGCCGAAGCTGGTCTTGCCGAGCACGCGGGCGATCCATTGCACCGGCAAGAGCACCTGCACGGCCGAGCCGAGCACGAGGCCGAGCACCATCGCCTGCCAGATCGCCTTGCCGTAGGCGAGCGCGTAGCCGAGTGCCGCCGCCAGCGACGGCGCGGGCGGACTGGCGTCCGTACCCATCAGGATGGATTTGCCGATCGAATGCGTCTCCGCGGCCGTGAAGGCGCGGTGATAGTACGGAAACCACTTCACATAAAAGAGCCCGGCGACGGCGACCAGCAGAAAAATCAGCCATCCTGAGGCGGGTTGGGTTGAGCGTGTGGTGTTCATTGTTATCGTTTGTTTGGGTTTGAACCGGAAACTGGGCTACCTGGGTTTAAACTGGAAACTCGGGCTAGCCGGGTTTGATGGCCACAGGACGCGGCGTAGCGCCATTCGTCGAAGCGCTTGCTGACGATGCCGCCGACGTGGCAGAGACCGCTGAGGCGGCCTGAACAACCGCCTCAGCGCCCTGCTGCGCGCCCGCGAGCGCCTTTCCCTCCGTCGCGGCCAGTTTCGCCAGCAACGCCGTTGCCTGTCCGACGCTGTCGGCCGCGTTTGGCCTGAAGCTGAAGTGCAGCGCCTCGCCGAGGCGCTTGAAATGCTGCCGGCTGCTACGTTGATAAGCAGGATCGTAGTGCCGTTCGATCAGTTCCCCGAACAGCTCGGCGCGTGTGGCTGCAATATCCGCGCGGTCTACGCCTTCCATGGCAGGCGTGCTGCCCGCGTCGATCAACTGCTGCCAGTGCCTGACCTGCTCGCGACTATGCAAGCCAATCAGTCGTTCGAGCTGATGCTTGAACGATGCCGGGTCGTCGAACAGATGCGCATAGTCCTGCAGCAAAAACGTGATGCGGTCGTCATGCGTAGTGTCGACTTCCACACAGGCGCCGCGATGAAAACGCTCGAACAGCGCTTGAGGCAGCGTGATCGTGCCGATGCGCCGGCTTTCCGCTTCGACGAACACTGGCCGGCGCACGTCGAAGCCCGACAGCACGCCGATCAGCGCGGTATCGAAGCCCTTTTGCGCGGGCTGCGGCTGATCGGGCAACGCGCCGAGCAACGAGCCGCGATGACACGCAAGCGCTTCCAGATCGAGCACCTGCGCGCCGGCTGCGTGCAGTGCCTGAAGCAGCCGCGTCTTGCCGCTACCGGTATGGCCGGTCAGGACGACGTACTCGAACTGCTCCGGCAAGCTCGCGAGCGCCGCGACCACCGAGCCGCGATAGGCCTTGTAGCCGCCGTCGAGCTGACGCGCCTGCCAGCCGATCAGGTTGAACCAGGTCGTCATCGAGCCGGAGCGTTTGCCGCCGCGCCAGCAATAGATCAGCGGGCGCCAGTTGCGCGGACGCTCGGCAAAGGTCGTCTCGAGATGCGCCGCGATATTGCGCGCGACCATTGCCGCGCCGACGCGAGTGGCCTCGAACGGCGAGACCTGCTTGTACATCGTGCCGACGATCACGCGCTCCTCGTTGCTCAGCACCGGCGCGTTGATCGCACCCGGGATGTGGTCTTCGGCAAACTCGAGCGGCGTGCGAACGTCCACGATCTCATCGAATCGCGCCAGTTGATCGAGCGGAACAAGCAGATTTTTCAATTGAACGACGCGTGAAGAGGGGCCGAATTCGAATGAAATAGCCGGAATGGCGGCAATCGGCAAGCCAGAATTATCGCATGGGGTGGACGGGCGGCGGCAGGGACGCCTTGAGCGCTGCAATCGGGCAATCTCGTCAAACGCCCCGGGCTTTGCCATTTCGGCAACGCAAGCTTCTAAAGACAATGATTGTGACAAAACAGGCACCCTCCTAGAATCGATCGCACCCCTGCCCTCTATCGCCCCACCGGAGACGACCGTGACCCGCGACCAGGCTATCCAGCACGCAACCCACCACTTCGATTCGGGCGCGTTTCTCGCCGACCTCAATCGCCGCGTCGGCTTTCGCACCGAGAGCCAGGAGCCTGAACGTGCTGCCACCCTGCTCGCCTATCTGACCGGCGAGATCGTCCCGGAGGCTGAGCGCCTCGGCTTCGAAACGCGCATCTTCGACAACCCGGTGGCTGGCGCCGGCCCGCTCCTGATCGCCACGCGGCACGAAGGCGACGACCTGCCGACCGTGCTGATCTACGGCCACGGCGACGTGGTCCGCGGCTACGACGACCAGTGGCGCGAGTCGTTGACGCCATGGACCGTGAAGGTCGAGGGCGAGCGCTGGTACGGCCGCGGCACCGCCGACAACAAAGGCCAGCACAGCATCAATCTGGCGGCGCTCGCCAGCGTGCTCGACGCACGCGACGGCAAGCTCGGCTTCAATGCCAAACTGCTGATCGAGATGGGCGAGGAAACCGGCTCGCCGGGACTCGACGCCTTCTGTCACACGCACAAGGAAGCGCTCGGCGCGGACGTGCTGATCGCCTCGGACGGCCCGCGCCTCGCGGCGCGGCGCCCCACGGTCTTTCTCGGCTCGCGCGGCTCGATCAATTTCCGGCTGGAGTTGAACCTGCGCGAGGGTGCGCATCACTCGGGCAACTGGGGCGGGCTGCTCCGCAATCCCGCCACGGTCCTTGCCAATGCGCTGGCAAGCCTTGTGGACGCACGCGGCGTGATCGCCGTCGAAGGCCTGCGACCGCCGCCGATTCCGGACGCGGTACGCCGCGCGCTCGCCGATATCAGCGTAGGCGGCGGTCCGGGCGACCCCGCCGTCGACAACAACTGGGGCGAGCCCGGCCTCACCCCGCCGGAACGCGTGTTCGGCTGGAACAGCTTCGAAGTGCTGGCGCTCAAGGCCGGCAATCCCGAGAATCCAGTCAATGCGATTCCCGCGTCCGCCTTTGCGTATTGCCAGTTGCGCTTCGTGGTGGGCACCGACTGGCAGAACCTCGCTGGGTATCTGCGCACCCATCTCGATGCACACGGCTTTCCGATGGTCGAGATCAAAGTCGAGCGCGGCGCGCCGGCCACGCGACTCGATCCTGACGACCCGTGGGTCACGTGGGCCATCGCATCGCTCGAACGCACTACCGGCAAAAAGACGGCGGTCCTGCCGAACCTCGGTGGCACGTTGCCCAATGAGGTGTTCGCCGACACGCTAGGCCTGCCGACCATCTGGGTGCCGCACTCATATCCGGCCTGCTCGCAGCATGCGCCGAACGAGCATCTGCTCGGACCGGTGGCGCGTGAAGGACTGCAGATCATGGCGGGGCTGTTCTGGGACCTCGGCGAGAACGCACCCAAGGTGCCGGCAGCGAGCGCCTGAGACCAGCACTTGCCGAGTCGACGCGAGGACCGCGCCAGGACGGCGCCACGACAATGCCACGCAGCACGCAGCACGCCACAATAAACAACGGGCCCGCTTGCATACGCAACCGGGCCCGCTTCTTTTCCTACCGCAACTTACGGCGCAGGATTCGGCTGCCGCTCGTGCAATGCGTCGATTTCAGCCAGCACTTCCGGCGAGAGCTTCACGTCCACGCTCGCGATATTCTCCTTCAACTGCTCGAGCGAGGTCGCGCCGATCAGATTGCTCGTCACGAAAGGCCGGCTATTGACGAACGCCAGCGCGAACTGCGCGGGCGACAGGCCATGCTGTTTCGCGAGTTCGACGTAACGGCTGGTCGCCTGCACGGCTTGCGGCTTGCTATAGCGCTGGAAGCGTTCGAACAGCGTGATGCGGGCACCCGCCGGACGCGCTCCACCTTCGTACTTGCCTGAGAGCCAGCCGAAGGCAAGCGGTGAATACGCCAGCAGACCAACGCCATCGCGATGCGTGAACTCGGACAGCCCGGCTTCGAACGTGCGGTTCAGCAGGCTGTACGGATTCTGGATGCTGACAATGCGCGGCAAGCCGAGCTTCTCGGACGCGTGCAGGAACTGCGCGACGCCCCAGGGCGTTTCGTTCGACACACCGATATGCCGCACCTTGCCTTCCTTGACGAACTCAGCGAGCACCGACAAGGTTTCTTCGATCGGCACCGTATAGGCATCTTCAACCCACGGATACGCGCTACGGCCGAAGGTCATCGTGCTGCGATCGGGCCAGTGCAACTGGTACAGATCGACGTATTCGGTTTGCAGGCGCTTGAGACTGTCGTTGAGTGCCTCAGTCAGATTCTTGCGGTCGAACTGATTACCCTCGCCGCGAATATGGCGTGGATTATGCGGCTGACGCGCCGGGCCGGCGATCTTGGTCGCGAGTACGATTTTTTCGCGCGCGCTGCGATGCTGCGCGAGCCAGGTGCCGATACAGCGTTCGGTCGCGCCCTGGGTCTCCGGACGCGGCGGCACCGGGTACATTTCGGCGGCATCGACCAGCGTAACGCCGTGGTCGAGTGCATAGTCGATCTGCTCGTGCGCTTCGCGCTCGCTGTTCTGCTCGCCCCAGGTCATGGTGCCGAGACCGATCAGGCTGACCTCGATGTCGGAGTTGCCTAGTCTGCGGTATTCCATCGAACTGTTCCTGTTGGTTGGTTGATTGTACGAAAGGCCACGAAGTTACCATGCCGGCAGAATGCTTGCAGCGCAGCTAAAATGCAGGCCTCACGTCACTCCGGTAAGCTCACCTCAACCCTCGCGATGAATCCAGAACACCTCGAATTGCTGGTCACTCGCGTCATGCCTTTCGGAAAATATAAAGGCAGATTGATTGCGGATTTGCCGGGTCACTATTTGAACTGGTTTGCGAGTCAAGGCTTCCCTCCAGGCGAAATCGGCCGCCTGTTGGCGCTTATGCACGAGATCGATCACAACGGCCTCAAGTCGTTAATCGAACCACTACGCAAACGTTGATCGTCGAGCTTTCAGTTCTGCAAAATCAGTCGACAGTTTCATCACCAAAGCAATACAGAATGAAAGCTGTCGGGCGTGCTGTTTCTTCTGTAAAAAATATTAACGTTTTGCGGCTTGACCCATCGGATTCATCGCGTTGTAATCAGCACCACTGATCCGTTTCTCAGTTCAGATCCCGTTTGCTTCTATGCACAATCTCAGCCTCATTCATCTGCTGGAATACATCGGTCACGACATGTCGCCCGTATGGGCCGTCATTGCATTCTTCATGTTCGGCTATGTCATCGTGGGCCTGCCTGTCCACTTCCGCCAGGGTGCTGCGTCGCGCGACGTCTGGGGCACGGCGGCCGGTGTGACAATGGCCGCGTTGTACGCCGCGTTCCTCGTGTGCGTGTACCCGATGTTGCATCATGCGTTGCATTTGCCACCGCCAGCGATCAGTGTGACGCACTAGCACTGCAACATAACCGCCCAGCTATAGGATTGACTCATTCGATCCGTCATAATCCGGTCTTGGACCCCGTAGCCAAAGGGGGACATGCTCGCGTCATGGTTCCACGCCCGGAGAAACACACATGCAGGACATCATCGAAGGCTTTCTGAAGTTCCAGCGGGAAGTGTTCCCCGCCCGCTCCGCGCTCTTCAAGCGCCTCGCCAGCAGCCAGCAACCTGGGGTGCTGTTCGTCACCTGCTCCGATAGCCGCGTGGTACCCGAACTGCTGACGCAACGCGAGCCTGGCGATATGTTCGTGATTCGCAATGCCGGCAATATCGTGCCGTCGTATGGACCGGAACCGGGCGGCGTCTCGGCAACCGTCGAATATGCGGTGGCGGTGCTGGGCGTCAGAGACATCGTCATCTGCGGGCATTCGGACTGCGGAGCGATGACCGCCATCTCGAGCTGCATGGACCTCGATAAGCTGCCCGCCGTGGATGCGTGGTTGCGGCACGCCGATGCGGCCAAAGCCGTCAACGCCGCCCACAATCATGCGACGCCCCAGGCGCGCCTGAACGCACTGGTGCGCGATAACGTCGAGGCACAACTCGCCAACATCAGGACCCATCCGTCGGTTGCGGTGGCGCTCTCGCAAGGGCGCCTCAACCTGCACGGCTGGGTGTATGACATCGAGCGAGGCGCAATTGACGCTCTCGACGGTTCAGCCAACCCGCCAAAGTTCGTTTCGCTAGGCGAGCATCCCGATGTCCGCGCAGTGCGCACACGTCCCGATGACGCCGCCAAGCCGCGGCCAGCCGGTCAGGCCGGATAGTCGCCGGTGTTTGAGCGAAGGAAGATTGTCCGTAGGTATCCTTATCAACTCCGTTGCGCCTAGTAACCCGAAGCCTTCGGAAGATGCCAGCCAAACGTGACGGCCGCCATTCGCAGCGCGAAACACGCCAACCCGCCTGCGAATGCGGCCCAACCCGGCGACACGCCGGCGCGACGCGCAAGCACCACCACCAGCGCACCGAAAAAAGCCGCGCTCGCGTAGATATCCGCCCGCAGTACAAGGGGCACACGGGCCAGCAGGATATCGCGGATCACGCCGCCACCCACCCCCGTGATGGTGCCCATCAGCATCGCAACAAACGGACGGATCTTGTAGAGCAGCGCTTTCTCAACCCCGGCCACGGCGAACAACGCGAGGCCCGCGGCGTCCAGCACGGTCACCACCAGACCCGCAACCGGCGGCACAAACGAATGAAGCACGAAGGTGAGCAGACCCGCTGCGAACGTCAGCGCCGGATAGCGCCAATCGCGGATGGCGCTTGGCGGTGTCGCGCCGAGCAGCAGGTCGCGGATCACGCCGCCGCCGAGTGCGGCGACGAACGATATGACCATCACCCCCAGCAGATCGAGACTGCCGCGCATCGCGCTGACCGCCCCCTCGACTGCAAATACAAACGTGCCGGCCAGATCGGCCGCCCAGATGACTGTCTCGACGTTTAACCTTGTTTTGCTGATCGACAGTGTTGGCATTGCCCTGTCACCCCTACCCTCGTTTGAGTTGTCGAAAGGTATCGCGGAAACAGGCCAAAGAGGGAAATTTTTTCAGTCGCAGGCGGACGGCCCGCGTCAGACGGCACTCCGCTTGCGATCTGCCTCCATCAGCGCGGGGCCAAGGCCATCGTAGAGAGGCTGAAGGAGTTCCGCGGCCGGACGCCAGCGTTCGAGCGAGGTGCGGAACAACGGCTTGCGCACCTGCGAAGCGCTCGCGGTATTCACCTGACGCTGGGTCTGGTGGAACGCGAGACAACGTTCGTCCCAGTCGAGCCCGCAGTGCGCGAGCATGCGTCGCACGTTGCCCTCGAGATCGTTCACGAGGTCCTCGTATTGCACCTCGATCATCACGCCCGGAGGTAGCGCCTCGCGCCAGTGGGCCATCAGTGCATCGTACGCACGGTAGTAGCGGCCCAGTTCGCCCAGGTCGTAGCCAAACGGGACGTCCTGGAAGATGCGCGAGTAAATCGACAGGCAGACTTCTACCGGCGAACGGCGGCTATGGATGAACCGTGCATTCGGCAACGCCAGATGGATCAGGCCGACGTTGATGAAGTTGAACGGATACTTGTCGGTAATGCGCCCGTAGCTCGATGCGTCAGGCACCTCGACGCCAATGCGGCGCACGTAGTCCGCGCCGAGCGGAGCCAGCTGCACAGCAGTCGCCGAACGCATGTCGTCGAAGTTGAGCTTGTGTTTGTCCGCCTCGCTGCGCGCGAGCGCGTTCACCAACGCCTTGCCGAAATCCGGACGCTCTCCCGCACCGAAGACCTGCGGATGGCTCGCCAGGATCTGCTCGATCAGCGTCGATCCGGAACGCGGCATCCCAACGATAAAAACCGGCGACGTGGACGGATCGCCGAGACCTCGTTTGGCTTTCAACACCTCTGCGTTCAGCAGGCGAGGCAGATGACCGAACAGGTCCAGCGTCATGGCCTCGTTGTAGTTCACGCCACGGCGATACATCGTATTGGCTTTCAGCAGATGCTCGAACGACTGGTCATGCTGGCCGAGATCGCCTAGCGCGTGACCCATGGCGAAATGCAGTTGCGCCTGATTGTCCGGGGTCATCGCAGCGGCGTGCCGCACCAGCTTTTGCATCGTGACGAAGCATGGATCGTCGAGCGTCATGCGCTTCGACTGAACGAAATTGCGGTAGTACACCATGCTGTGCGGCGCGATCTCGATCGCACGGCGGTAAGCCGCATGCGCCTCGTCGAAACGACCCAGCGATTGGAGACAGTTCGCCATGTTGTTGTACGAACCGTCGACCAGCGTGCCCAGTTGCGCCGCCCGCCGATAACTGAGCACCGCCTCTTCGAGTTGATGCATCTGCTCGAGAATCCAGCCGATGTTGTGATGGATGTCCGCGTTGTTGGGGTCGAGCGCCTGCGCCTGGCGGTAACGCTCCAGCGCTTCCGGGAGGCGCTCCATTCTGGCGAGCGTCGAGCCGAGGTTGTTGTAGACGCCGGGGTCTGCCGGCCGCTCGAGTCGAACCTGTTCGTAGCACGCGAGCGCTTCCTCGAACTCACCGCGTTCGGCGCACGCGTTACCACGGGCGAACCAGTCGTCCGCTGTTGCCAGCTGTTTGTCTTGCGTCATGGACGGCCAGAAATCGCGACTAAAAGCACCGTTGAGCGGCGGGCGGCGTACGTCGTACCAATAGAGCGCGAACTTAGCAGGAATGCGTCAGAACTTGATTTCCAAATTTCACAAACTGTTACAGGAGGAGTAACGGTGTGAGGTAGCGGCGAACACGACGTGAGGATGCGGTAGCTGCCAGGATAAAATTGCATGCAGCCAATAAAAAACGCCAGGCTCTGCCGGCGATTGCCTCCAGAGTCTGGCGTTTCTTCACAAGGCGTTCCTTGCGAACGCCTTGCGTTACCCGATTACTGCAATTACTGAGCTTGCTGGCCGTTCGAAACCTGATGCGAGCCCGATTGCGACGACGTTGCGTTCACACCGCCGTATGCGTTCTGGTCTGCAGCAGCGCGCTCGGCGGCAACGGTTTGCACGCTTTGGCCTTGTTGCGAAGCCGGAGCACCAACGCCCGGACGATAGAATGGTGCCGGGCCGTAGCCGCTGGCGAAAGCAGGTGCTGCGAGCGAGGCGGAAGCGGCAACCAACAGGGCGGCGATAAGCTTGTTCTTCATGATGACTCCAATAAATGTTTCGGATTTCGTTTCAGGAAGACGTCGCGACATGGTGCTGCTAAGGCTGTCTGCAACATCGATGGGAATAAGTGTATTCCCTTACTATCGAGAATTTATACTGATAATCCGAAATAACTTTTCTTGTGGCTGAAACAATCCGTCAGCGCCTTACCTGAGGCGGATGACAAGGGGGTCAGGACTACCCAAAAAGATGTCAGGGTCAATTTTCTTCTGGCCCTTCTTTTATCTGTCACGCCCCCAACAAGCCGGCTCCGCAACACCGGCGGCGCGCCGCTCGGACTCTTGCCGGCTTGCGGTAAAATTGCGGTTTGATTTCCGCCGCCGGCCGTTTCCCATGTCTCTCGCCCTACCCGCCAATCCACGTCGCGTCAGTGTTGCGCCGATGATGGACTGGACTGATCGCCACTGCCGTTCGCTGCATCGCGTGCTGTCGCGCCATACGTGGCTTTACACGGAGATGGTGACGACCGGCGCGCTGCTGCATGGCGACGTCCCCCGCCATCTGGCATTCACGCCTCACGAAGCCCCGGTTGCGCTGCAACTGGGCGGCAGCGAACCCGACGATCTCGCCCGCTCGGCAAAACTCGGCGAACAGTGGGGCTACGACGAAATCAACCTGAATTGCGGCTGTCCGTCGGAGCGGGTGCAGCGCGGCGCATTCGGTGCATGCCTGATGAACGAACCGCAACTGGTGGCCGACTGCGTCAAGGCGATGCGCGACGCTGTTTCGGTGCCGGTGACGGTCAAACATCGGATCGGTGTCGACGCGGTGGAGGAATATGGCTTCGTGCGCGATTTTGTCGGCACGATTGCCGAGGCCGGCTGCGAAGTGTTCATCGTGCATGCGCGCAATGCGATTCTGAAAGGCCTCAGCCCCAAAGAGAATCGCGAGATTCCGCCGCTCAAATACGATTTCGCGTATCAGCTAAAGCGTGATTTTCCGCAGCTCGAGATCATCATCAACGGTGGTATCAAGACGCTCGACGAAGTCGAACTGCATTTGCAACACGTCGACGGTGTAATGCTGGGCCGCGAGGCTTATCACAACCCGTATGTGCTGGCCGATGTCGACGCGCGCTTTTATGGCTCGACCGCTGTCCCGGTGACACGCGAAGAGGCCGAAGCGAAACTGATCGAATATTGCGCGGCTGAACTCGCGCGCGGCACGTTCCTTGGTGCGATCACGCGTCATGCGCTTGGACTGTACCGCGGTGTGGCCGGCGCACGCGGCTGGCGTCGCGTGCTTTCGGACAGCAAAAAACTGGCCGCGCGCGATCTCGCGATTTTCGACGAAGCAAGACAGCATCTGCGCGAGCCCGCCGAAATCTTTGAATAAAGGGCTAGGCAAATACAGATCATGTTTGTATAATCTCGCTTCTTGATCGGCAAGCCAGTTCTTGGTGAGCCAAGCAGATGTTCCAGTGGTGGCTGTAGCTCAGTTGGTAGAGTCCAGGATTGTGATTCCTGTCGTCGTGGGTTCGAGTCCCATCAGCCACCCCACTTTCCCCAAAGCTGTTGCGTGCTAGTTCCTCCGTCAGGGATATTTGAGCTTTTTCGGCTTGCGACTTCGTTATGGCTTTTTGTCGTCCGGCGAAGCTCATCATTCGCGCCTGTTACCAGAACCCAGTTGTCGCTTTTGTCCTTGCGATAAAACTCGCGCACGTACACCTTCCGCTTTATTCCTCTGCATTCATTTCGCACTCCATCGCGTCTGCGATAAAACTCATCTCCCAAACGAAATACGCCGCGATGGCATCGTCTACCAACGCGGCGCATGTAAGTCGGCTGACCGCAGCGACATAAGCCACTGCAAAGAAGACCGCATCTCTACCGTCTTCCTCGTTTAGCCAACCACCCTAGTTGTGCTGCTCATGTCCCTCATGACCGCCTCCATGCTCCTGTGGAGCAGGACCATGGGCCGGCGGCGGACCCGCGTGTTGCGGCGGCGGGGCAGCGTGCTGCGCGGGCGGCCCTCCGGGCGCCCCACCGTGTTCCGGCGGCGGACCCGCGTGGACCGGCGGCTGCGCGACATGCGCCGGAGGCGCGCCGGCTCCCGGAGGAAGACCACCATGGCCAGGCGGCGGCCCTTCATGTCCCGGCTGTGGCTCACCACGCCCAGGCGGCGGCCCTTCATGTCCCGGCTGCGGCTCACCATGGCCAGGCGGCGGTCCTTCGTGTCCGGGTGGCGGACCACCATGCCCAGGCGGCGGTCCTTCATGCCCAGGGGGCGGGCCGCCATGGCCCGGCGGAGGCCCACCGCGTCCGGGCGGCGGCGGTGGGTGATGCGCCCAACGCTGCTGGTCGTTATACCAGGGCCGTCCGCGGTAATGGCTGCCCCAATATGAGCCGATCGAAAACGTCACAATAGGCAGGCCAATCGCCGTTCCATAAGTGAGGATCGGCACGTTGCTCCCCTGATACGGATAACTGAGACTGCCTGCGTAGACCCAGCCACGCACATCCGGCGCCGCCACGTCGCACCAGCTATACCCGCTGACGCAACCCATCACCGTCACTGGCGCGCCGGGAGGTAACTGGGACACTGCGGGGTAATCATCCGCCGGTCCCGCATAGAGATTCACCGGACTATTGGTGTAAGCCTGCGACTGTGCGAACGCCACGCCTGGTAAGGTCAACAGGCCGGCAGCGCCGGCCAGCAATCCGCTAACGACTCGTTTTCGCATCGCCCTTCCCCTGTGATTCATTTATCTTCACGTCCTGCATGATGCGAACGCTCCCTTGGTAATGCCTTATGTGCCGGGCAGCAATAACCGTTCCCAGCACTCGGGACGCGGGGTTGGGCGCATGGTCCATGCGTCGTTCGTATGAGGAGGCTTTCCTGAGATAAACCGTCGATCGACAACTAACCTTCAATCAATTGCTCGCGGCGCCCGCCCGCTCCACTCAATCAGGATTCCTTTGTATATTCATACAAGTGATGCGACTACATCCCGCCTCGTCAACCCGGTATCCGTTCCAGTCCTTCACCGCCTCGCGGTGTCACGTCGGGACGGCACGGGGTAAACAAAAGCTCTCCACAGAATCGCGCGGCGTCAGGTGCCGTAAGGCGCGTTAAGCTGCGGTGAAACCTGCGGCATCGCCACCGGCTCTACACTAGGTACTCCTCTTCCCTGAGAGGGTTTGTCTCTCACACTCTTGCGGCCCACTTCCCCTGGTGGGCCTTTTTTTTGCCCTTGCCAAAACCTGCAGGCATACGGGCGCCTGCCCTACAATAGCCGGCTAATCGATCTGGTATGAGGATGTAGCACATGCAGTCAAGAATCAGAACACACGCCCGGACGCTCGCGCTGACGTTGCTCACGGCGTGCTTCACGCTCAACGCGAAAGCCGAAATGACGGCGGACCAATACAAGAAGTGGGCGCACGCGGACAACAGCTCGGTCTACGCCGCCTACATCACCGGCGCGATCAATGAACTGGGCTGGGCAAACGGCGACCTGATAGCGAAAAAGCGCCCTCCGCTCTTCTGTCCGCCCGAACAGCTGCCTATCGGCGCGCAGACCGTGTACCCGCTGCTGGATGAGTTTTTCACCAACCACCCGGGCCTCTCCGACGACTTCCCGGTCGGCCTTGCGATCCTGCGCTCGCTGCAGGCAGCGTTTCCGTGCCCGACCAAGTAAGCCCAACGTGACTTGTGGGCGCGCCCCTGTTTTGCGGGCACCGCCGAAGGCGGCATAGGACGGGCTGGATCGACCTAAGCCGACCTCAGCCTATAAAAACGGCATCCGCGGAAAATCCCGCCGCGAGGAATCTGAAAGGGAAGCGAATTTTCCTGTCAGGCCGTGGTCTACCCGAGACGGACAGCGGATCGCTTGACAGGGCCGGGCGCGGCCGCTGATCAGGCACCGCAAGGCACGGCCAAGGAGGATCGGATGAAACCAGGCAAATCTGCATTGCTCGCAGCGGCTTGCGCGCTCGCTGTATTGACCGTCGCACCCCAGGGGGCGCTCGCGCAGACGCCGCCGAAGGATAGCGGCGCTTCGATGGTAAAACCGCCTGACGCGGCCGGCACGACCAATCCGGCGAATCCCGACAACATGCCGGTCAAACGTCCTCCCGCCCCTACGCACGACAAGATGACGCATGAGCCGCCTGCCAGCGCAGCCGTCGCCAAATAAAACGCGGCAAAGGTAGCGATGCGGCATATCCCTGCCGCACGACTACCCCTGCCGCGCGAATGCAAAACTGCGTGGCCTCAGAGCCGCGCGATCGACACCTCGGTCGACTTCACCAGCGCCACCACTTCGGAGCCGACCTGAAGGTCGAGCTCGTCGACCGAACGCGTCGTAATCACCGAGGTGACGATACCAAACGGCGTTTCCACGTCGACTTCGGACACCACCGATCCGCGGATGATTTCCTTGACCTTGCCCTTGAACTGATTACGTACGTTGATTGCGGAAATGCTCATTTCGAGTGACTCCAGTAGATCGATAAATCGAGAAAAAAGCTCAGGCAAGGACTGTCAGACAGCCCAACGGACTTCGCTAGGCCGCACGAGGCGGTCGTCGTGATGCGGATCGGGACGATAAGGAAGTGCATCGTCGTTCGACGTAGTCTTCAGCACGCGCTGCAGCACGTGATCCTCAAGCGCGGCGAATCCCGCCGACGCACGTGCACGCGGCCGCTCGAGCGGCACGGGCTGATCAAGCGCAATACGGCCGTCTTCGATCAACAGGATCCGGTCGCCCAGCGCAACCGCTTCATGCACATCGTGGGTGACAAGCAGCGCGGTAAAGCGATGCTCGAGCCACAGGCGTTCGATCAGCGCATGCATTTCGATCCGCGTCAGTGCGTCGAGCGCGCCGAGTGGCTCATCGAGCAGCAGCAGTTGCGGACGGTGCACCAGCGCACGCGCGAGCGCCACCCGTTGACGCTGACCGCCGGACAACTGCGCCGGCCAGTCGTTGGCGCGTTCGAGCAGACCGACTTCATTGAGGACCGCTCGCGCATCCTCGCGCGCGCCGCGTCCTAGCCCCAGCATCACGTTGTTCAAAACACTCTTCCACGGCAACAGACGCGCGTCCTGAAACATGATGCGGGTATCGAGAGGCTGACCATCCTCGGCGCGCTTTTCCAGCACACCGGCAGTAGGCTTCTCGAGTTCGGCGACGAGCCGCAGCAAGGTGGATTTACCGCAGCCGCTGCGGCCGACAATCGCGACGAAGCTGCCACGCTCGATCGACAGATCGAAGTCCGTCAGTACGGCGCGTTCGCCATACCGTTTGCCGACGCCGCGCAATTCGACCGCGTGATCGGTGCCGCGCTGTGCCTGCCGCGCAAGCGGTGCGGCGCCAGCGGCGTCCACCACACCTGCGATACCGCCAAAGCTCGTCGTCGAAAAGGTCGGGCTGCTCATGCTTTCGCTCCTCGTTGATAGGCCGGATGCCAGCGCAACGTGACGCGTTCAAGCGTTTTCGCCAGCAGGTCGGCGAGCTTCCCAAGCCCCGCATACAGCAGAATGCCGACCACCACGACATCGGTCTGCAGGAATTCGCGCGCATTCATCGTCATGTAGCCGATGCCCGATTGCGCAGAGATCGTTTCAGCGACGATCAGCGTGACCCACATCAAGCCGAACGCAAACCGCACGCCAACGAGAATCGACGGCAGCGCGCCCGGCAGGATCACATCCCAATACAGCCGGAAACCTTTCACGCCATAACTGCGCGCCATTTCGATCAGGTTGGCATCGACCGAGCGTATGCCGTGGAACGTATTCACATAGACCGGGAAAAACACGCCGAGCGCGACGAGAAACACCTTCGCCTCTTCCTCGATCCCGAACCACAGGATCACGAGCGGGATCATCGCCAGCGCGGGAATGTTGCGGACCATCTGTACGGTCGAGTCGAGCACGACTTCGACCGGCCTGAACAATCCTGTCGCCAGCCCGAGCGCAAGGCCGATACCACCGCCGACCGCGAAACCCGACACAGCGCGCCAGGTGCTGACCTTCACATCGGCCCACATTTCGCCGGACTGGATCAGCGACCAGGCCGCCTTCACCACAGCGAGCGGCTCGGGCAATACGCGCGTCGAGAGCAGACCGCTGCGCGCAGCGACTTCCCACGCGAGCAGGATCACAAGCGGGGCAATCCACGGCACAGCATGCCCGCCGATACGCCGCCAAACATTTTCGGTTCCACTGGATCGAGCCATGATTGCTTACTCCACTCCTTCTTGATACAGGGGCCACGCCGGGACGCAATTAGCTGGCGCTGACCTTGGGCAAATGGATATTGCCGACGATTTCACCAAACGGTCCGGAGAGCGGCCCGCTCGCGCTGGTGCGCTTGCGGTTCGGCAACAGCGGGAACACCAGTTCGGCGAAGCGGTACGACTCTTCCAGGTGCGGGTAGCCGGACAGAATGAACGTGTCGATGCCGAGATCCGCATACTCTTTCATACGTGCGGCAACCTGCTCAGGACTACCGACCAGCGCCGTTCCTGCCCCACCGCGTACGAGCCCCACGCCTGCCCATACGTTCGGATAGACCTCGAGATCTGCGCGACCGCCGCGCTTCCCGCCATGCAACGCAGCCATGCGGCGCTGTCCTTCCGAATCCATCTTGGCAAACGACGCCTGCGCACGCGCGATGGTTTCGTCGTCCAGCTTGCTGATCAGCTTGTCGGCGGCGGCCCATGCTTCCTCTTCCGTCTCACGCACGATGACGTGAAAGCGAATCCCGAACTTGATCTTGCGGCCATGCGCTTCGGCGCGCGCACGAATGTCGGCGATCTTCTTCGCGACCGCTTCCGGCGGCTCGCCCCAGGTCAGGTACGTATCGATATGCTCGCCGGCCATCTCATGGGCAGCCGGCGACGAACCGCCGAACCACAGCGGCGGATGCGGGTTCTGCACCGGCGGATAGAGCAGCTTGCCGCCCTTCGACTGCAGATGCTTGCCTTCGAAGTCGATCGTATCGTTGGTATGCGCGGCGGCCAGCATCTTGCGCCAGATGTGCAGGAACTCGTCGGTGATCTCATAGCGCGTGTCGTGACTGACGAACACGCCGTCGCCTTCCAGTTCCGCTGCATCGCCGCCGGTCACCACGTTGATCAGCAGGCGCCCGCCCGACAGACGGTCGAACGTCGATGCCATGCGCGCCGCCAACCCCGGCGACGTGATGCCCGGACGGATCGCGACGAGGAACTTCAGACGCCGCGTCGCGGCGATCAGGCTCGAGGCGACCACCCACGCGTCTTCGCATGAACGGCCTGTCGGCAGCAGCACGCCCTCGTAGCCGAGCGTATCGGCGGCGACGGCGATCTGCTGGAAGTAGTCGTAATCGGCTGCGCGTGCGCCTTGGGACGTACCGAGATATCGGCTGTCGCCGTGAGTCGGGATGAACCAGAACACATTCATTTGCTGCTCCTGCTTGTTCGAGACTGGATTGATGAAGGACGAAAGGGCCGGCGGCCACACGCTACCGGAGCGCGGCGGACCGGACCTGCGACGCTGGCCCGGGCGGTTGCCGGAGCACGCGTCGAGCGATAAACCGGAAAAGCGTGTCTACAGGACCGCGAAGATCGCGAGCGTCGTGCGATGCGGACTAGCGGCAGAGCCGGCCTTAGGACCCGATGCGTGGCTACCGGCAGACCAGACAGCAAGGCTCGGCGCGCCCGGGTGCCGCAGCGAGGATGGCGGAGATCGGCTTCAGAGAGGACATCGCGACAGCTTCCCTTGACGAAACGTGCACCTCAGCGGGGCACGAAAAGTGGACGACGGCAGTCATGCCGTCTACATGGAGAAACAGTCTATGGATCGGCCCCAGGCTTTTGAACGATTTTTTTTAGCTTAGGTTTTCCACTTTCGTGATTAGCCTGACGCTAAAGCATACAAGCGGCTTGGCTGAAACCTGCCGGAGCGTCTATATAATGACGCGTCTTTCGATAATCCGGCGCGGGCCGCGTCAGTTGCGCCCGGGTCCTTGGCGCTGCATTGCATGCAAAAAATCATCCTGCCGTTCGTCTCCGGCTTTCTGGCTTCGCTGTTTTTTCATGAGTCCACCCTCGGACTGCTGCATGCAGCCGGGCTGATCGATCCGGCAGGTTTCTCGACCGCGCCGTTTCAGCCGCTAGGGTTGCCGGAGTTCATCGCCAACGCCGTCTGGAGTGCCGTTTGGGCCGTGCTGATGGCGTGGCTGCTGCGCGTGGCGCCCGAGCGGCGTGCGCCGTGGATTCAGGCCTTCGTATTCGGCGGCATCGTGCTGACCGCGGCAAGCGTCTTCGTGGTGGATCCGCTGCGGGGCATCTGGCCGAGCGGCAACATGCTGCCGCGCCTCGCCATGGGATTCGCGGCAAACGCCATGTGGGGATGGGGCGCGCTCGTGTTCATGCGTGCCTTTATGGCGTTCGAAGACGAGGAATGACGCTGACACCGGCGCGGCTGCGATTTCGCTGATGCGGCGCCGGTACTCCGGAGATTCGGGGGTTTAGCCCTGCAGATCGGCCAACGGATGCTCGGCGGCCGGCCACGGACTGTCGAACATCCGCGCAACGTCGTCGGCGCCGACGTCTTCAATACGGGTGAAACGCCAGTGCGGCGCGTTGTCCTTGTCGATGATGCGGGCACGAATGCCTTCCACCACGTCGCCGTGTTCAAAGCTCGTACGGGTCAGATCCAGATCGCGACGCAGACAATCGGCCATCGCCCCCTCCGCGCGCGTCACCACTTCCAGCGAAACGGCCATCGACAGCGGCGAGCGTTCACGCAGCACGCCGATGGTCTGCTCGGCCCAGTCGGCGGCCTCGCAGCCGGTTTGTTCCGCTTCGAGCGAAGCCAGAATCTGCTTCATGTCCGGCAGCGCAAAATGCCCGTCGATCAAGGCGCGGGCACTGGCCAGCGGCGAAGTATCGGGCGTTGGAACGACCTTGTGGGCCGAGGTTTCGCGCTCGACGCACGCCACCACATCCGCGCCATGCTCGAACACCTCGGTACG